>DATMRF010000141.1:0-123902 GCA_035566435.1 Candidatus Acidiferrum sp. | reverse complement strand
GCCGGCGTATCCGCACCATGTGCGCCTTTACCACCCGCAGCAGTTGTGAACGTATCCTCTACAGCGTCTTTGATCGCATGAACAAACATTGGTCCCGTCACCCGCTCCCAGCTTTTACACACTACTCTTGACGCCAGCCTGGAACGGCTCAGCAGCGGCGAGGAATTCCAACCACAGATGAACGCAGATGGACACAGATTTCGGCAGTCTGTGTCCGGCTTCGTTCATCTGTGGTTAAGAGGAGCTGGGCCACGCCATCCCTGACCGGCTATCAGTCGCTCTTTTCGCTGTGCGCCGTGTGGAATTGGCTTACACTCCCGCGCGCGAAATGAAAGCGAAAGATATTTTCGGCGTAGCGGTCAGGTTTATCGGTTTGCTGTTCCTGTATCAGAGCCTGTCAGCGGTGCCGACCGCCATCACGAGCATTTGCCCGGTATTTCCGCACTTCTACTGGAAGAACCTGTTACCGAGCGCGATCATGGTGGGGTGGCCAATGCTGATCGCGTATTGGCTGGTCCGCGGCGCGCCGCTCCTGATGCGCTTAGCGTACCGGGAGCAGACGGGGGGAGCTGACGGTGCGGATGCCGCCAGCGAGAGTCGGTGAGGCCAGTAATCAGTATTCAGTAATCAGTGGGCGGTGATCAATGGCCAGAGATCTGAATGCCGCAGATCTTGGGTTCGTCGGCGGAACCACGCGTGAACGCGACGACAATATTGCCATCGGCATCCGGAGCGACGGACGCGAAGTCCTTCACAACGGCCTTACTTTTTCCGGCCTCGGCGGCGATGTCGTAATCGGCGAGGACGCGCCGGCCGTTGATATCCACGTTGAACTTGCGCTCGCCCGGAGCCAGCTTGAATTCGGCAAAGTGAAGTCGGACCGTGTAAGTTTTTCTCTTGTTCACCTGGATAGTGTAAGTGCACCGCCCCCAGCGCTCGGTCTGGTACACCGCCGCGGGCGCGGCATTGGCGACGGAGGTGTCAATAGGGTCGCTGGTGGAAGCGACCGTGCCGCCCCTGAAATCGCGGTCACCCGCAAAGCCATCGGTTGTCGGCGCGCCGAACCGGAAGAAGCCGAGCTGGCTGCCGCCGCAGTTAATGCTGACGGTGTCAGCCGGTTTCGCCGGGAGCGTTGCACCCGTGCCGGAGACCTGTGCTTTGGTGTTCGGGACGATGCTGACTGATTTGCCCGATGTCTGCGTGGGGTTCACTGTGACGTTCCAGCCGTCCACCGCCAGCACCGGCGCATCGCCATCCAGGCCGCTGGAGGCGGCTTCGATGGTGAGCGATTTGCTCTCGCCGGGCAGCAGCGACAAGTAATTCTCACTATAGAACACGGGCAGGACGCGTTCACCGGAGCGCTCCTTGCGCAACTGCAGATGGGCCAGCAGAGCGATGGATTTGGTGGGATTGCGTACGGAGACATCGAGCAAACACTTGCCGGCGGTGTCGTGGCGCTGCGCCTGGATTTCGAGTGCGACTGTCGGCAACGAATTGAGGGCCTGAAAATCATCTTCGCGGTCGGGTGTGGCGCGCCAGTAAAGGTTCTCCGAAAGCAACCGGTTCCGGTCGTCGCGCAGCTCGAGTTTGACGAAGTGGACGGCGGACAAATTGTCGGGGAACGCGAGCGTTCCGGCGTCGGTTGCCGCACTTGCGGCCGCCGTGAGCGTCTGCGCCTGGCTGTGCTGCAGGGTTCCATCAAGGTTATAGACGATGATCTTGAGCCTCGCATCAGGTAGCCGTTGCGGTCTGTTGTTGATGACCATCACATGCCAGTTGTTCTGGTTCATCTGGATATGGACCTGCTCACACGCTTTGCGAGTGGCGTAGAGGGAGGAATTCGGTTCGAGGTCGTGGCTGTAAAGCTGCCAGACGAAGCTCGGCTGGGCGGGATGGCTCATCCAGGTAATCACGCCGGTTTCCGGCTTGAACAGTTTCGCGAAACGCCCTTCGTACATCGCGCGGAAGCATTCGTAATTCATGAGCTGCGCTTTGCGCACGAAATCGGCGAGGTTGGCCGGATAACCGTAACGGCTGCTGAGAATCTCCGGGTAACGGTCGCCCTGTTGAGCGCCGCCACAGAAGTCGTGCTCGGCCCAATCGTCATTGATGACCTCCCAGTCCTTGGACGGCATCATCGCCTGGACCGCCTCGAGGGTTGGAACCGAGATGGAACCGATCTCGGTCTTGAATGCCTCCGTGTAGGTATAGAACTCGCGCGGCGTGCGCCAATGATAAGGTCCGCCGGAATTCACGCCGCGGCCGGAAGTTGAGCTTGGCTGGTAGAGGCGGCTGGGGTCCAGCTCGTTGATGAGCTTTTGGATGCCGCTGCCGATGGCCGGTGGCGGGTCGCCTTCATTGCGCGCGCACCAGAGGGCAATGCTGGGGTGACTGCGAAAACGCAGAATCTTGTCACGCACATTGGCCAGGTACAGCTCTGTGTCGTCCGGGATTGGCCCGTCCGCCGGGTGCGGCTCGAAGAATTCGTCCCAGAGCAGGATGCCATATCGGTCGCAGAGGTCATACAGCTCGGCGCTGGTGCTCTGGCCGACCCAGTTGCGGATGATCGTGTAGTTGGCGATTTGGTGCATCCGCACCGCCGCTTCGAGGGGCTCGCGCGGAATCCGTTTCATCGCTTCGTCGATCCCCCAATCGCCACCTTTGGCGACCACCGGGACACCGTTGACGGATAGAGTCAGATTGGTCGAGGTGGGTGACGCATATTCGATTTGGCGGACGCCGAAGGTTACATCCCGTGCGTCGGAGAGCGCGTCGTTGATGGAAAACGCCTGGTGCAGCGTGTAAAGGTTTTGGGGTCCGAAGCCGTTCGGCCACCAGAGGCGCGGCTTGCGAAGGTGCAGCGTCCGCGTGTCGGCCGGTGAAAACGAAACGTGCATCAATTGCCGGGGCTGAAGCAAAATGTTCCGGCTGAAATTGATTCCGTCGATGTTCCCGCTCAAAACGCCCGCCTGCGCCGAGTCCGTCGCGTTGCTCACCGTCATTTGCACGGTAAGGTCCGCGGAATCGGTGCGGGGCAACGGCAGTTTCGAAGTGACATAGGGGTCCTGCAGAACGACCGGGCCGGTGGCCGAGAGCCGGACATCCTGCCAAATGCCCGTGTTGCGGTCGCGGATGGTGGGGATCCAATCCCAGCCGATGCTGCAAAGGAAAGTGGGGCCGTCGCGTCCGGTGACGCCGCCGTTCGGGCCGGTGCCCTTGGCAATGGTTTTCTCGTGGGTGTCACCCGGGTGCGGCTGTGGGAATACGTGAACGGCCAGGGCGTTGGGTCCGGCGATGGTGACGAGAGACGTCACATCGAAAATGCCCCGCGTGAACGCGCCTTTGATGGTGGCTAACGGGTGGCCGTTGACAAAAACGTCGGCGATGTAGTTAATGCCTTCGAAGGTCAGCCATACTCGTTTGCCGGAGTACGAAGCCGGGGGCGTAAAGGTGGTGCGGTACCAATAGGAAGTGCGGCACAGTGAATCGGGGATTTTGTCCGGGCGGTTGTTTTCGCCATACAGGGGCTCCGGGTAAACGCGGTTATCGACCAGGCTGGTCAAAACGGTGCCGGGCACAGTGGCCCGATACCAACCCGCAGGGTGGAAATCAGTTCGGGAAAGCGCTTCGCCGCTTTCCGGGACTTTCCCGACTTCCTGCAACTCCCAGCCGACACGTAACCGTATGGCCTCCGGTAGCGTAGGGTTGCTGGCGGCGTGGACCAGGGAAAGAGAGCAGAAAGGAAGCAGGAGAGAGAGCAAGGTTCTCTCGGACGTTCGACTGAGTGCGCGCGAGCTGAGGCGGCCACGGGCTGTGAATTGGTCCAATATAGTTGTCATGAGCTTGTTTGGTTCAGGCGCTGATTGCCGGCTTTGGCGCTGGCCGGCGGTATGTCCCGCCGAGGCCTGCCCACTGGTTTCGACGTTAAAGAACCCGCGGCGGCAGATCAAGCGCTGTCCCTGGTCGCCTGTCAAAACCCGGTTTGAAAAATCAGTCTGGCGCGACTACGTTGGCTCAGAGATATGTTAGAGGACCGTTATTACATGCGCACCTCGCCGTTTGAAGCGCGCCGTTCGGCGACCCTGATGCTTCTGGTTGCGAACGCTGTCGCTTTTGTATTCGAGTGCCTGCGATACGGCTACCCGCCCCGATTCCCGCACGGAGATTACCTTGCTTTGAGCTGGGCAGGGCTCAGCCACGGCTACGTTTGGCAGTTGGTCACGTTTCAATTCATGCACGGGGGCCTGCTCCACCTGCTGTTTAATTGTTGGGCGATTTTTATTTTCGGACGAGAATTGGAGGAGGCGCTGGGCTGGAAACGCTTTTTGACGCTCTATTTCTCGAGCGGTGTGATCGGCGGCCTGGTTCAAGCCGGCGCCGGCGGCCTGGCTACGCACTTCAGCACGAATGATTGGATGCTGCATTTCGCCGCCCCTACCGTCGGCGCTTCGGCCGGCGCCTTCGGGTTGCTGGCGGGTTTTGCAATGCTTTACCCGGAGCGTCGTTTGATGCTCCTGCTTTTCTTTGTCATTCCATTGAGCATGAGGGCAAAATTCCTGCTCCTTTTCAGCGGGTTGCTGGCCTTGTTCGGCGTGCTGTTCCCAGTCAGCAACATCGCCGACGCGGCGCACCTGGGCGGGATGGCAACGGGGATAATCTTCGTGCGTTATGCTCTGCACTGGGATTGGCGCTGGCCGAGCCTGCGCCGCTCGGGTGGAAAACCGCCGCTCCGATTGGTCAAAGTCGGTGCCGGAAGTTCCGGGCGGTGGAACCGCGGCAAAACCGGGAGCACGGATGACGATCTGCCGCCGGATGAGTTTTTGAGCAAGGAAGTCGATCCGATCCTCGATAAAATTTCCGCCCAGGGCATTCAAAGCCTGACTGAGCGCGAACGCCGTATTCTCGAGGTCGCGCGGGAGAAGATGGGGAGGCGGTGAGGCGCGGCGGCGTCAAACGTGAAACGTTAATACGTTGAAGAGTTAAAACCGAAACAGGTTCGGTTGTTCCAAAACGGTTGATTTCCCGAGGACTCAGCATTCGAGCAACCTTCGTGTCACCGTCGCACAGTGACAGTCCAAGCGTTTTAACTTTTTAACGTTTCAAGGTTTCAACGTTCCGGCTACACTCCGGCCATGATTCAACGTTACTCGCGCCCGGTGATGCGGGAAATCTGGAGCGAACAACGCAAGCTCGAAATCTGGCTGCAGATTGAACTGCTCGCCAGTGAAGCGCTCTGTGCCGAGGGCCTGGTCCCCCGTAAAGACCTGGCTCAAATGAAGGCGCGCGCCGCGTTCAGCCTGGAGCGCTGCAAAGAACTGGAGCGGACCCTGAATCACGACGTCATCGCTTTCACCACCAATGTGGGCGAAAACATCGGGGCGCCGGCGAGCCGTTGGCTGCATTTCGGCCTCACCAGCAGCGACATCATTGATACCGCCTTCGCCGTCCAGATGGTTCAGTCGGCCGACATCCTGCTCGAGGATGTGAAGGCGCTGCGAAAGGTGATTGCCGCCAAGGCCAAGAAACATCGGTTCACCCCGATGATCGGCCGCAGTCATGGCATCCATGCCGAGCCGACGACCTTCGGGCTAAAGATGGCGTTGATGTATGATGAATTCGGCCGTGCGGGGGAGCGGTTGTCCTCGGCGCGCGCGGCGGTCGCGGTCGGCAAACTTTCTGGCGCGGTCGGCACCAGCGCCCACCTGTCGCCGAAAATCGAAGCGGCGGTCTGCCGGCGGCTGGGCTTGCGGCCGGCGCCGATTGCCACGCAAGTGATCCAGCGCGATTTGCATGCGGAGTTCATCGGCGCGCTGGCGCTGGTGGGCGCGAGCATCGAACGCTGGGCGACCGAGTTCCGGCACCTGCAGCGGACGGAGGTGCTCGAAGCGGAAGAATTCTTCGCAAAAGGCCAAAAGGGTTCGAGCGCGATGCCGCACAAGCGCAACCCGATCACCGGCGAGCGGCTCAGCGGCCTGGCTCGAGTGTTGCGCGGAAACGCCGTTGCCGCGCTGGAAAATGTCGCGCTCTGGCACGAACGGGATATCAGTCATAGCTCGGTTGAGCGCGTCATCTTTCCCGACTCCTGCACGTTGCTCGACTACATGCTGGTCACGCTCACGAAACTCGTTGATGGCCTGGTGGTCTATCCCGAGAACATGAAACGCAACCTCAAGCTGTCGCTCGGCATGTGGAATTCCCAGACGGTACTACTTGCGCTGATTAAGAAAGGGCTCACCCGCGAACAGGCGTATGAACTGGTCCAGCGCAACGCGATGAAGACGTGGGAGGTGAAACACGCCGGTCGGGACGATGCCGATTTCGTTGAGCAACTGCAGAGCGACCCGGAGGTAGCCCGGCATTTCAAACCTGGGGAACTCGAGAAACTGTGTTCGTTGGAATTCCACTTCAAAGAAGTGAAGAGCCGGTTCAAGAAACTGGGGCTGTGAGTGTGACGTGCCATGCTGCCTCGCGAGATCCAGGTTGAGCGCTGGCCAGAGCGGAGCACGTATGACCTGCCGCGGCGGCCCATCGGCAAGCTGCGGTATGTCGGACTCCTGCCGATGGGGTTTGCGGTGCTGTTCTCAGGGATTCCGGGCGGGCGTGTTGGACATTTGGTGCGCAGGTCGCTCGCGGGCGAGGCGAATCCTGGCGACTTGATTTTTGGAGTGTTCATGCTGGTTTTCGTGCTAGCCGCGTTGGTGCCGTTTGCGATGGGGGTGTTCATCCTGTTTGGACGCACGCGGTTGGTGGTCACCCGCGAAAGACTGGAGGTGACGGAAATCGGCGCGATTCTCCGCTGGTCTCGCCGGGTTAAACTGGCGGATATCGAATGCCTGCAAGTGACCGCCGCGAAGGGCGGGAACCAAGGCGGCCCCTCGGGCGGGACAGGGGTGGCTGAACTTGGCGCATTGGGGGCTTCGCTACGGAATAAGAAAAAGATGCTTTTGCTCATCGGGTATCCGCGAGAATGGTTGGACCCGCTTGCGGAGGAATTGTCCGGACTGATCCAGCTCAAGGGCTCGCAGGTGACGGTCGAGCACGTCGAGGCAAGCGCGCGCGCCGGCGCGGTCCGAAATTACGGGGTCGAGCAGCAACCGGCCTCCTCGAACGCGCGCCTCCTGGAAACCGGCGGGAGGATTGAGCTGGAGCTGCCCTCGAAGGGTTTTTGGAAGGAAGGCGGCGGGTTGATGGTGTTCAGCCTGCTATGGTGCGGGTTCCTTGTTGTTTTCACCAGCGTGACGGTGATGGGCGCGGTTAAGGGCCACAGGCGAGCGGGCGACGCTCTGGGCGTTTTGGCTTTCCTGTCGGTTTTCTGGCTTGTCGGTCTGGGGTTATTCCTGCTCGCGCTTCATTTGGGGACGCGCCGATGGGTATTGAAGGCGGACGGGAGGCGTCTGGAGGTCACGCTCCGTTCGGCAGTGCGGTCACGGAACTGGCGATGGAACTCGGCGGACCTTCGTGAGGTCGTCGTGGGCGACAGTGGCATGGAGGTGAACAACCGCCGGCTGCAGGAGTTGAAGGTTTACGCACGCACCGGCAAGAAGAACGGGCTGCTCCTGGGCCGCGACCCCGATGAGCTGGCCTGGATTGCGACCAGGCTTCGGCGCGTTCTGGGCCTGGCTCCGACAATCGAGGCGGCTGAGCAAGCTGAGCGGGCTCCGCGCTGAGCGCGGGACATTGACGGTGTCTTGTTTCCCGCCTACGTTGCTCTGGGTGCAAACATGATCGCAAGTACTGCCAGCAAACCAGCGGGTGCCCCGGCCTTTCGCGTCGGGGATGAACGGTTGATTAAACTCACGTCCAACGCTGCCACAAAAGTTACCTCTCTGTTAACGAAACAGGGCCGCCCGGCAGGAGTTCTCCGCGTCGCAGTGGTCGGGGGCGGTTGTTCAGGGCTCCAGTACAAAATGG
This sequence comes from Candidatus Acidiferrum sp., assembly GCA_035566435.1. Taxonomy (GTDB): domain Bacteria; phylum Verrucomicrobiota; class Verrucomicrobiia; order Limisphaerales; family UBA8199; genus DATMRF01. The sequence goes on along the minus strand of DATMRF010000141.1, from coordinate 115,991 downwards.
ACCTGCAGGACGGGCCGGCCAACCGCGACATCCTCGTCGAAACCGCCGGCGTGCGCGTCGTGGTGGATCCCAAAAGCGCGCTCTATGTCACGGGCAGCGAACTGGATTTCATCGACGCCTTGGAAGGCGGATTCAAGGTGAAGAACCCGAACGCCGCGACGAGTTGCTCGTGCGGGGAGAGCTTCAGCGCTTGAGGTTGGTTGATGGCCGATAATTGATGATCGACTGCTTCGCGCTTCTGCACCAACCGCGCCGGCCGTGGCTCGACCCGGACGCGCTCAAGCAAAAATTCCTCTCCTTCTCTTCCGAGAACCACCCGGACCGCGTGCATGCCGCGGGCGAAGTGGAAAAGAGCGCGGCCCAGCAGCTGTACGCGGAGCTGAATTCCGCCTATCAGCGGCTACGCGACCCTAAGGAGCGGCTGCAACACCTGCTTGAACTCGAGCTCGGCGCCAAACCTCAACAGGTCCAGCGAATCCCGCCTGAGTTGATGGACGTGTCGATGGAAGTCGCCCGGTTGTGCCGGCAGGCGGACGCATTCATTGGCGAGAAAAACCGGACCACTTCTCCGCTGTTGCTGGTCCAGATGTTCGAGCGCGGCCAGGAATGTACCGTGAAGCTCACCGAGCTTCAGAAGCAGATCCAGTCCCGGCAGGAAGCGTTGGTCGCCGAGCTCAAACGCCTGGATGCGGAGTGGGAGGGTGGTCAGAATCGGGATGGGCACGGGACCGCGTTGCCGCGACTGGAGGAACTTTGGCGGCTCTTTGGCTTTTGCGGGCGCTGGTCAGGGCAACTTCAGGAACGCATCGTGCAACTTTCGTTTTGAAAAGAGGGAATTGACGATTGAGGATCGCAAGTTGCAAATTGCTGTTGATTCCGCTCCTGGGGCTGGGCGTCTTGACACTGCGCGGCGAAACGTGGCCTGAGGTGCTGGGACGGATGCCTCTGGGCGCCCGGGTCACTCAACTCAATCGGACGAACTGCGTGGCCGTCATGCTGCGCGCGTTTCAGTCGAATGACGTGGTGAAGGCGCTGATCTTCATGCCCGGTGCTACCGACGAGTTTTACATGTTCCGGCGCGCGAAAGCCGAATTGACTAACGCCTCGCCGACGCTGCTCGATGCGTTGTGCGTGCTGACCAACCAGACGCTCATCCGCACGACGTTTAAGCCGCCGTTGCTGCTGTTGCACACGGACGAAGACCTGCTCGAGCCGGACATCGTGATCCAGGACCAGCCCACCGCGGAAAACCTAAAGCGGGCGGCATTCCTGCCGCGCCTCCTCTGCGACGACCGCGACTGGGACTTCGTACAGCCATTGCTCAAATGGAAACTCAAACTGGATCTCCGACCTTGGAAATCTTCGACAGATTCGTGGCATTTCTATCGGCACAGTTTTGTCGAGTGCGGTTTGACCGGCTGGGAAGCGCTGGAGACAGCAGCGCTGGCCGGCAAGAGCCGGTTCACGGTGCGCCGCAAACAAGTTGTTTTTGAGCCGGATTCGCGGGAGGGGGAAAGGCGTTGAAGCGTCGGAGCGCGGAGCGTGAAACGCTAAAACGTCAAAGCGTGAAAACTTGCGGACCTGAAAACCTGACAACCTGATAAAGCCGAGAAGCTATCAAGGGAAAATCGTAGCAGACGATCCCGCGCTTGCTCACTGAACGCTGTCTGGTTTGAAGACGACGATGCTGAGCGGGGGCAGGGTGATTTCGGCGGACCACGGCTGCTGGTGGCATTTGTGGTCTGTGGCCAGGACGCCGCCGAGGTTGCCGACGTTGCCGCCGGCGTAAATGGCGGCATCGCTGTTGAAGACCTCCCGCCACTTGCCGGCGCGCGGCAGGCCCAGGCGGTAACGGTATCGCGGAACGGGAGTAAGGTTCAGGATGACCGCGAGCGGGTTTTGACTGTCGGCGGTCTGACGGACAAAGGACACGATACTGTTCTCGCTGTCGGAGCAATCGAGCCAGTGGAATCCGTTGACGTCATAATCGGCTTGCCAAAGGCCCGGTTCGGCGAGGTAGAGCCGGTTGATATCCTGCATGAGGCGCTGCAGGCCGTGGTGGTAGGGGCCGGCTTCGAGGAGCCACCAATCGAGCTGACTGTTGGCATTCCACTCCGCGCTTTGGCCGAACTCGCAACCCATGAACAGAACCATCTTGCCCGGAAAACACCATTGATAGCCAAGCAACGCGCGAAGGTTGGCGAAGCGGCGCCAATCGTCGCCGGGCATGCGAGCGAGGAGTGAGCCTTTGCCATGGACGACTTCATCATGCGAGAGCGGAAGAATGAAATTCTCGTGATGGTGATAAAGCATCGCGAAAGTGAACTCGTTCTGGTGGTATTTGCGGTGGACGGGGTCGCGGCCGAAATAGTTCAGCGTGTCGTGCATCCAACCCATGTTCCATTTGAACGAGAAGCCGAGTCCGCCCAGGTAGGGCGGGCGGGTCACCAGGGGCCAGGCGGTGGATTCCTCGGCGATGGTCATGACGCCCGGGAATTCAGTGAAGGTGATGTGGTTGAAAGCGCGCAGGAACTCGATGGCTTCGAGGTTTTCGCGGCCGCCGTACTGATTCGGCAGCCATTCGCCTTGCTTGCGCGAGTAATCGAGATAAAGCATCGAGGCGACGGCATCCACGCGCAGGCCGTCGATGTGAAAGCGCTCGCACCAGAACAACGCGTTGGCGATGAGAAAATTCTTAACCTCGTGCCGGCCAAAATTGAAGATGAGGGTGCCCCAATCCTGGTGCGCGCCGCGCCGGGGGTCCTCGTGCTCGTAGAGGGCCGAGCCGTCAAACCGCGCGAGCGCCCAGTCGTCGCGCGGGAAATGCGCGGGCACCCAGTCAATAATGACGCCAATGCCGGCCTCGTGCAGGGCGTTGACCAGGAATTGGAAATCCTCGGGCGCGCCGTAGCGGCTGGTGGGAGCATAGAAACCGGTCACCTGGTAACCCCAGGAGGGATAAAAGGCGTGCTCAGCCACGGGCATGAACTCGACGTGAGTGAAGCCCATTTCTTTAACGTACTGCACGAGCGGGCCGGCCAGCTCCCGGTAGCTGAGCGATTCGCCGAGGGACTTTTTCCGCCAGGACCCAATGTGGACTTCGTAGATGCTTAGCGGCTCGCGCAGCGGGTCGCGCTGGCGCCGGCCGGCAAGCCAGCTCTCATCGGTCCAGTTGAATTTGCCGTTGCCCCAGACGATCGAGGCGTTTTTGGGAGGCGTTTCGAAATAGAACCCGTAAGGGTCCGTCTTTAAGATGATCTTGCCGTGCTGATTGCGAACCTCGTACTTGTAATGCGCGCCCTCCTGAACTCCTGGAATGAAGATCTCCCAAACACCAGAGGAACCCAGCGAGCGCATTTGATGGCAGTGTCCGTCCCACTGATTGAAATCGCCGACCACGCTAATCCGTTGGGCATTGGGAGCCCAAACAGCGAAGCTGGCGCCGGGGACGCCGTCGATGGTGCGCAGTTGGGCGCCGAGTTTGTCGTAGATACGGCGTTCGTCACCTTTGCCGAACAGGTATAAGTCCCCTTCGCCGAGTGTGGGGAGGAAGGAATAGGCGTCACGCGTGCGGCGCACGTTTCCTGCGGGGTCGGTGATGACGAGGTCATAGGCGTACACGCGATTGGCGTCTGGTGTGGTTCCTTCAAAAAGGTCCGTCTTGGGGATGCGCTTGAGTTTGATCACCGGCTTGTCCTTCTCAAGCACGGGCTCGACTTCGACCTTGGCGGCGCCAGTCGCCACGGCGCGGGCGACCAGGCCGGAGCCGTTACTGAGGACGTGGAGCCCCAGAAGTTCATGGGGGGAGCGGTTCTTTAGTTCGACCAAACTCCGCAGTTCTTCCTGGGTCAGGACCATTGTGGAGGCAATCTAGCAGAGGGGGCCATGGGGGCGCAAGGCACGCGCGCGGCAAGCCGCTTGCAAATCGGCGCCTGGGTGCAGGCGCTCGCGGTTCACAACGGCGACTAAGGAGAACGGCCCTCGTTGACGGCGAGGATGCGGTCGAGTTGGGCGGCGTGGATGTCGAGACCGGCTTCGGACCAAATGACGTAGTCGGCCAACGCGAGTTTCTTTTCGACGGGCCACTGTGCCCGGATGCGTTGGTCGATTTGTTCCGGAGGCCAGCCGCGCGCGACCAGGCGCCGGCGCTGAGTAACGGCTGAGCAGGCGACGCAAATGGTGGCGTCCAGTTCCTCTTCGGCACGGGTTTCGAAGAGGAGCGGGATGACTACTATGGCCAACGGTCGGCCCTCGGCGCGCCACGTTTCAACCTGGGCTCGCCAAAGCCTGCGGATCGGAGGATGGAGGATGCCCTCGAGTTCTTCGCGGGCGGCGGGGTCGGCGAAGACCCGCCGCGCAAGTTCGGCGCGGCGCAGGCGGCCATCGGGAGCAATGAGGTCCGGCCCGAACCGGCGCTGGATTTCCGCGAGCGGAGGCTGGCCGGGTTCGACGACCTGGCGGGCGAGGAGGTCGGTGTCGATAACGGGAATACCGCGCTGCTGAATGAGTTCAGCACAAGCGGACTTTCCCATGCCGATGCCGCCGGTCAAGCCGAGCACTTTCATGCGAATATTGAGAGCTCCAGGGGCAATGAAATGATGCCGTGGTGGATGAGGGCTGTTCCCCGCCAGCGCTGCCCTCTGTGCTCTGACTTCTGTCCTTTGTATCCCGCACTCTCGACTCTCACCCATCAACTCCTGCTTAGGGCTGGCTGGTGACGCGGGACCACTCCTGGTTTTGGGAGGCGGCGTAAATGGCGAAGGCCTTTTCGTTTTGAATGAGGACGGCGCGAACCACGCTCGAATCATCCGCGCGACCCAGGTTGAGCACCGTGTCGGGGATTATGCCGACTTTCTTGTGGGAGTAAATCAGCGCAAACACCGCCTGCGTGAACGCGAGGTAAGGCAAATCTTTATAAGCTCCTTCGGCGGTGTCTTCGACGGCGTTGGCCAGAAACTCCAATTGATCGACCAGGTGCGGGAACAACGGCTCATAGATTTGCGTAAATTCCAGCTTCCATTGGGGCAAATGCCGAAGCATTTTTTCCACCACGGCTGGTGTGATCGAGGCCGACCCGCGATTTACAAAATCCACGATTTCCGGCATGGACCAAACTCTAGCCCAAAGTCTGAATCCATGGAAAGATAAATTAATGCAACAGGAGGCGCGGCCGGACCGGAATGCTCGCGAAGGGAGCGGAGGTTTTGTAAACAACGCGGCGGGAGCTATTTACGTGCCGCTTATTCTGTGCTTCTTCCGGTAAACCCGGCCAGCATCGCCGCAATCGCGTCGAGGCCCTCCCGCGCCGAGCCGCCGGAAGGCGAACTACGGAAACGATTCACCATCAGGGAGAATACCAGGCGCTCGCCTGCCGCGGTCGTAACATAGCCTGAGAGCGAGCTGGTCCAGCGCAGGGTGCCCGTTTTTGCCCGAACGTTGCCGGCCGCCGGGGTGCCCTTCATCCGGTTTCGCAACGTGCCATCCACTCCTGCAATGGGTAGCGCCGAGATATATGGGTCGGCGTACTTCCGCTGGGTGATATACTGGAGCAACGCCACAGTCGCATTGGGCGTGGTCAGGTTGTCGCGCGACAGCCCGGAGCCTTCCTCGAGAAACACCTCGCCCTCCTTTACGCTTGCCTCGGCCAGGAACTTGTTTAGCTCGCGGATGCCGAGCTCCTCGGAGGTCTCCTCCGTTCGGTTCGTGACGGAGCGGACGCTTTCGCCCACGTGCGCCAACAGCAGGTCCGCGTAGAGATTCTGCGATGGTTTCAGCACTTCGCGGGCAATGTCACGCAATGGCAGCGACTCGACGGAACCCAGCTCGGCCATTTGCCCGAAATCGAACGGTTTAACCTGCCGGTCCAGCCAGTTTAAGGTCCGCAGCTTGCCGGCGACCTTAATGCCGTGGCGCGCCAACGCTTCCCGGAATAGCGTGACAAACAGCATGGCGGGATTATGCACCGGAAGATTCTCGGTGTAGCCAGCGTCCTCCAGCGCTATCTGGCCAGAGGCGTAGATCAGGTTCTCGTTCAGTGGCCGGTAAAACTGAAGGTTCCGTTTCGCACCCTTCTCGACCGTCTCCGTCCAATTGCTCAACGTCAGGTAACCTGGGCGGGAGGCGATGGCAAGCCGCGCGGGCAGACCCACCTTCTCGCCGGGTTCCACCGTGATCGGCAGGATGTTGTCGTTAATGGTCAGCGCCGAAATCTCCGCGCCAGAGGAGTTCTCGAGGTCGTCCCACATCCAGCCTGAGCCGAATTCCGGCCCTCGAAAAAAGGTTTGGTCACCGACCAGATCGCCAGTGATACGCTCGACGCCGGCGCGGGCCAGAGCGGCGGCCAGCGGGTCCAGCGCCTTAAGGATGTCCCCGTCGTTCAACCGGGCGTTGAAAGTCGGGTCGCCCCGGCCATAAACGAGCACGTCTCCCTTGAGTGTGCCTCGCTGATTAGGCCCGGTCCGGGCGTAAAGCGAGGTCTTGATGCGGTAGTCCGGACCCAGGCGGTCCAGGGCCAGGGCAACAGTATAGAGCTTGGAATTGGACGCCGGGCTGAACAGCTTTTGGGGATTGTATTCGAATAGCGTCTTGCCAGTGTCGAGCGAGACGACCTTTACTCCGCAAAGAGCCGCCGAGTATTCGGGTTGCGAAATCTGGGCCGCAAGCCGCTGCTGCAGTTCGGCCAAGGTTGGGGCGGGTTTTTGCTCCTGCGCCAAGCTGGCCAGGGCACAGTGGCCGGCGATCAGGGATGCCAACAACAGGCCAACGTTTCGGTTTGAGCGCATCGGTTTCTTGATAAGGGTTTGTTCCCGGCCGCGCAAGCCGCTATGAAGAAGTCCTGGAGAGGCCGGGTATCAGTTCTCCCGAAAGTCCGAAGTCCAAGTCAGATTTGACCACGGATGACACGGATTTCACGGATGGGGTTGAGAGCAGTCGAGGGGCCAACGTCCCAAGTCTCAAGTCTCAGGTCCCAAGTCTCAAGTCCCAAGTCTCAGGTCTCAAGTCTCAGGTCTCAAGTCAAACGTCCAAAGTCTAGAGTCTAGAGAGGGGGCGAGGGTCGGGCGGAACGGCGATGCGCAGGCCGGGAAAGGGGTGCAGATACCTGCAGATGGCTGCAGATGGGTGCAGATAGGAGACGTGGCGCGTGAAACGTGAAACATGAAACGTGAAACGTGATGCGTGATGGGAATCCGCGAATTTGGGAAATTGGCGCGAACGGGTGAAAAGAACCCTCGAACTGTAATTTGGCGACATTAACTGAAATTTGGCGAAATTGGATGAAATCAGCTGCAACCAAGTGAAATCAAATGAAAATCGGGTGAAATTAACTGCAATTTCTGTGGACTACAGGACCACCGGACTGCAGGACCACCGGACTACAGGACCACCGGACTACTGGACCACCCGACTACTGGACCACCGGACTACTGGACCACCGGACTACAGGAAAAAATTGTTTTAATGTTCGGATTGCTTTGGATCAGGTCGGAGCGGCCTGGAATGACTGGGGTGCGATGGGAGCTTTGATTTTTGGACCGCGGATGGCGCAGATGGATAGGGGTCGGGACTGAATGGCCACAAAGAGGGGATGATCCGCGCGGAATTTCAATTTTGCTCACGATAGCTCACGATAGCTCACGATAGGTCCCGATAGGTCCCACTACGGACAGAGGTGGGCGGGAGCTATCGTGAGCTATGGGGACCACGGTTTTGGGCGAGCATGAGCTATCGGGAGTTATTAAAGGCTGAAGGATAAAGGGGTAAAACCAGGTCACACGGGTGGCGTGTGACAAGGTGTGACAAGTGGGTTGGTGAACCTGGGGGAAAGGCAAGCGCGGATGACGGGAGGACGAGCATCGGGGGAGGGCAGTAGTAGTGTGCGCGCGGGGGGGGGTGATTTAACCCGTGACAGCGTGACAAGGCCTTATTTACTGGGAATTTCTAGCGATTTTTGACCCGTGACAAACCCGCGACAAAAGCGTGACAGACCCGTGACAAGAGTGTCAGTGAACCGCGGAATACAGGAACAGGCGGAAGGGGAGGGAGGGAAGGTGGAGAATAGCCGGCTGCCCGTGACAAGGCGTGACAGGGTGTGACAGCGTGACAAGTCTCAAGTCCAAAGTCCAAGGGCCACAATGGAGGCCAGAAGGGGTGAAAGATGGTGTGCGCGCAGGGGGGTGCTTTTTAGCCGTCCCAGCGTCCCAAGGCCGTGTTTACCGGGGGATTTTAGCGATTTTTGGGCCGTCCCAGGTGCCATTCCAGGGTCGTACCGGAGCCGTCCCAGACTGGTCGAGGGGCGGTCAGAGCGTAAAAAGGCGGGGACGGGGTGACAGCGTCCCAAGGCGTCCCACGCGTCCCAAGCGTCACGAAGTATCATGCGTGGGATGGTCAGGTTAAGCCGTTCACGCAGAGTCGAGGGGTTGAGGGCGGATCGTTTTGGGACGAGGAGGGCGACGTCCCAGAGCGTCCCAGAGCGTCCCAAGCGTCCCGTCAAGGGCAATAACTGATAGGAATTTGCTTTTCGACACCCCGCCGTTTATTGCGGCCGCGCGAGCGAGCCGGCGGCGAGCGATTGCAGGGAGACGATGCTGGCGACGATGCGCTGGTTGATGGCACTGATGCGCTCGCGGGTTTCGGTGAGCCGAAAGCATTCGGAGAAATCAATCGGCTGGCCGAACATGACAATTGGGCGGCGGAAGATGCTGCGGGGCAGCCAGCGCCAGAGGCCCCTGGTTTTTGGCCCGCCTTTGCTGAAAATCCGCTCGATGCCGTGGTGGTACACCGGGATGACAGTGATCGGAGACTGGATGTGCGCGATGGCGTAAGCGGGGCCGTTTTTGATGACCGAAAGGTCATCCGTGCGGGTTCCCTGGTAGAAGATGAGCAGATTGTTACGTTCCAGAAAACCGACGTATTTGCGCATGAGCCAGGGATGATCGCGCCGTTCGACCGGGACGGTGCGCAGGAGAGTAAAGAGGGTCTTGGAAAACCAGGTGCGGAAGTAATTTTCCCGGGCGGCGAAACTCATGAAAGGGAGGGAGGGGTAAAAAATATTTTGCGGAAAATAGGCGGCTACGGCGATGAGAAACGAATCGTACATAGTGGTATGATTCGAAATGAAGAGCACCCGTTCCCCGCGGCGGGGAATATTGTTACGCCCCTGCACGCGGGTAAAATTGAAGGGGAAGCGGAAAAACAAAAAAGAGACGAAGCCAGCGCAAACCACGGCCACGTAGGAAGCCCAGATCCTCAAACGCGCGAGTATTGTTGTAGCCAGCACCATGTGTATTCCTTGCGCCAGATGCGCCGCCGGGCACCGACTCCCGACATCATCTTCAAATAACTGCTAATCCTTCAGGGGTTCAAGGAATTTCTTGTTTTTGACCCCTTTTCCGAGCCTCAGAACCTTGGGTCGGTGAGCCAATTGAGCCCCCGGCTCTGGCAGATTCGGCTGCCCGGTCATCTCAAAGGCTTGACGTCAATCTTAGGTAAGCGAATATAGGCTGTTTAGTTATCTTATGCGAGCACGACGGTACGCCCCCGGCTGGTTTGAACTCCAGTTGGTGGGGTGCAGACCTCCATCCATCGTGGTCCTTCTGATTTCGGCGGTGGCCATGTCCAGGGCCGTTTCCGCAGCCGACCCCGGAAAGGTCGAGTTCAACCGCGATATCCGGCCGATCCTGAGCGAGAATTGCTTCAAATGTCACGGGCCGGGTGATGAAGAGCGCAAGGCCAAGCTGCGGTTCGACCTTCGGGGGGAAGCGCTGAAGCCGGCCAAATCCGGGAACATCGCCATTGTGCCCGGCGCTCCCGAAAAGAGCGAGTTGGTAGCCCGCATCACTGCCAGTGATCCGGACGACCGCATGCCGCCGCTCAAGACAGGAAAGACGCTGCGGCCGGCGCAAATCGAACTGTTGCGCCGCTGGATCGCTCAAGGGGCGCCGTACGCGACGCATTGGGCCTATGTCAGACCCGTGCGTCCTGCGTTGCCGGCGGTTAGGAAGACCCGCTGGCCGCGCAATCCCATCGATCGGTTCATCCTGGCGCGGCTGGAGCGGGAGCGGTTGGCTCCCTCGGCCCGGGCGGACCGGCCCACGCTCATCCGCCGCGTTTCGCTGGACCTGACCGGGCTGCCGCCGACGCTCGCCGAGGTGAATCAATTCCTTCAGGACAAAAACCCGCGCGCGTACGAAGACCTCGTCGAGCGGCTGCTGAGCAAACCCGCTTTCGGCGAGCATTGGGCGCGGATGTGGCTGGACCTGGCGCGCTATGCCGATTCGGCGGGGTATGCGGACGATCCGCCGCGGACCATTTGGGCCTTTCGCGACTATGTGATTAAGTCGTTCAACGCGAACAAACCGTTCGATCGCTTCACGATCGAACAAATCGCCGGCGACCTGTTGGATGATTCCGATGAGGAGACAGAGACCGCCACCGCGTTTCATCGCAACACGATGACGAACAATGAAGGCGGCACGAGCGACGAGGAGTTTAGAAATGCGGCCGTCGTGGACCGGGTCAATACGACGATGTCTGTGTGGATGGGAACTACCATGGCCTGCGCTCAATGCCATACGCACAAATACGATCCGCTCACCCAAAAGGAGTACTTCCAATTCTTCGCGTTCTTCAACAACAGCGAAGACGCCGATCGCCAGGACGAAGCCCCGGTCCGGGATTTCTCGACCAAGGCCCAGAAAGAGCAACGTGAGAACCTCCAGGCTGAGATTGCCCGGATCGATACACGCCTGGCGGCCACCACAAATCGACCACCAGCCGACACGACCAAAACAGCCGAACACCCTTCGCCGGCGCTGCCGGAATCCTCAGCCTCGGAAACCGCCGCCGATTTGCAGGCCGACCGTGACCGGTTGCAGAAACTCAAAACGGAGCTCGCGGCAATGACGCTCAATACGGTTCCGGTCATGCGTGAATTGACGGGCGACAAACGGCGGACGACCCACATCGAGTTTCGCGGCAATTATCTCGCGCTGGGCGATGAAGTGTCGGAAGCGGTGCCGGCCGTTTTTCACCCCCTGCCACCGGACGCGCCTCTGAATCGGCTTACCCTGGCCCGTTGGCTGGTTGACGAAGACAACCCGTTGACCGCGCGCGTGGTTGCCAATCGTTTCTGGGAACAGATCTTCGGGACCGGCATCGTCCGCACGTGTGAAGACTTCGGCACGCAAGGCGACCGCCCGACGCATCCGGAGCTGCTGGATTGGGTGGCGACGGAACTCGTGGCGGAACACTGGAACGTCAAAGAATTCCTCAAGTTGCTGGTGACCTCCGCCACTTATTGCCAATCTTCCGCCGTGACACCGAGTCTGCAGGCGCGTGACCCGGATAATGTCCTTCTGGCTCGCGGTCCCCGGTTTCGCGCCTCCGCCGAGGTCGTGCGCGACCAGGCGCTGGCCGTGAGCGGCTTGTTGAGTCCGAAAATGTATGGACCGTCCGTTCGTCCGCCGCAGTCGTCGCTGGGTTTGTCAGCGGCCTTTGGAAGTTCGCTGGATTGGAAAACCAGCGAGGGAGAAGACCGCTATCGCCGCGCGCTGTATGTCGAGTGGCGGCGCACGAATCCGTATGCCTCGATGGCAACGTTCGACGCGCCCAGCCGCGAGGTCTGCACCTTGCGCCGGCCGCGCAGCAACACGCCGTTGCAGGCGCTGGTGACCTTAAACGACCCGGTTTACGTGGAAGCGGCCCGGGCACTGGGGCACCGGATGGCCGAGGCCGCGGGTTCGACGGCCGACCGGTTAACCTACGGCTTCCGGCTGTGCCTCGCGCGCTCGCCGCGAGCAAAGGAATTGAGCCGCCTGCTCGCATTTTATCGGGAGGCCGAAGCTGAGTACGTCGCGAAACCGCAACTCGCCGAACAGATGGCGTCACCAACCCCGGAGGCGTCGCCTGCGGCAGGCGAGGCGAGCGAGCTGGCCGCGTGGGCCGCAGTCGGAAACGTGCTGCTGAATCTCGACGAGATGTTGATGAAGCCGTAAGCGTGACGACCTATGGAACCGAAACTCGAAGAACTTCAACAGCTCACCCGCCGCAGCTTTTTGGAATCGGCCGGCCGGTTCAGCCTGGGGGCGATCGCGCTTGCCAGCCTTTGGGGCGGCGGACAAAGCGCCGGCGCAAGCCCCGTGGTGAATCCTCTGGCTCCGAGAAAACCTCATTTTCAGCCCAAGGTCAAACGGGTCATCTACCTTCACATGTCGGGCGGCCCGCCCCATCTCGACCTCTTTGATTACAAGCCGGAACTGGTCAAGTGGAACGATAAACCCTGCCCGGACGAATTTCTGAAAGGACGGCGGTTCGCCTTCACTACCGGCGTGCCGAAGCTGATGGGCACCCCTCGGCAGTTCGCACAATACGGCAAAGGCGGCATGTGGCTGTCCGATGCCATCCCGAACCTGCAATCGGTGGCCGACGAACTGTGCTTCATCAAGTCGCTGAGCACGGATCAATTCAATCACACGCCGGCTGAACTGCTGCTGTTTACGGGCTCGCCGCGCGCCGGGAGACCGTCGATGGGTTCCTGGGTGACGTATGGGCTGGGGAGTGAGAACGAAAACCTGCCGGGATTTGTCGTGCTGATTTCCAGCGGGGTGCAGCCCAGCGCCGGACCGGGCGCGTGGGGCAGCGGGTTTCTGCCTTCGGTGTTCCAGGGGGTGCAATGCCGGTCCAAAGGCGACCCGGTGCTTTGTGTTTCGGACCCGCCGGGCATGGACCGCAGCCTGCGGCGCCGCACGCTCGACGTACTGCGGGAGCTCAACCAGGCGCAGGAACAACGGCTGGGCCATCCCGAGACCGCCACGCGCATTGCCCAATACGAATTGGCGTATCGGATGCAAATCGCGGTGCCCGAAGTGATGGACATCTCCCGAGAACCTGCGGAAACGCTGGCAGAATATGGCGCAAAGCCGGGCGAGGCCAGTTTTGCCAATAATTGCCTGCTGGCGCGCCGGCTGCTGGAGAAAGGCGTTCGCTTTGTTCAACTTTTTGACTGGGGCTGGGATTTTCACGGAACGAACGAGGGTGAAGACATTCGCGACGGGCTCACGAAAAAATGCGCCAAAATGGACAAGCCGGTGGCGGCGCTCATCCGCGACTTGCGCCGGAGCGGGCTGCTGGAGGACACCCTGGTGGTTTGGGGCGGTGAGTTTGGCCGAACCCCCTTCCGCGAAGGCCGAACGGCCGCCAGCAAAATCCTGGGCCGCGATCATTATCCGGATTGTTTCACCGTCTTTCTCGCCGGCGGCGGCGTGAAGTGCGGCATGGTCTTTGGAGAAACCGACGAGCTGGGATTTTCCGTAACCAAAGACAAGGTTGACGTGCACGATCTCCAGGCCACTATCCTGCATCTGCTGGGTTTTAACCACGAAAAGCTTACTTACCGCTTTCAGGGTCGCGACTTCCGTCTCACCGACGTCTCAGGAAAGGTGATCGGCGGGATCCTCTCCTGACTTCAAATGAGCTGGACCACAGTTTTGAAACGAGCGTGGACCGGTGCACGTCTGAGCTCGACCCCCCCCAGCGCGCCGCGCCTCCTATTCGTATCTCTGCTCAGGGGTACTGGCCGGGTTGGAACACCTCCCGGTGAGGGAGATGGTCCCGGTTCCACCGTATCAACTGCGCGTCGGAACGGTAGTCGAACAAGTCCTTGCCACGGAGCCATTCCACATGCCCGTCGGCAAACACGACGCTCCACCGGCCTCTGTGGCGCCTGACCATCCATGCGGCCGTCGTCGCGGACGGAGGGTCCTCCACTCCGATGCCCGGACCCGCTTCGTAAAACACATTCGCAGGATAGGTGGCTGCGGTCAGGTCAATGACCCCGTTAAAGCGATAAGTCGTGTCATAGGGCGCAAGAACTAACGCGGCGTCGGCCACCGCAATCATGTCGCTGGGGCAGACCACTTGGCTTTCCCGCACAAAGCAACCGGAGACCGCTGGGTCGCCCGCCGTATCACCTCCCAGGCCGTGATTCTCGTTATCGCCAGCCTGCACGCTCCCATATCCGCCATACCCGGAAGAATTATAGCCATAGCTGCCCTGACTAGTCCCTGCTCCCGGCAGGCCCCCGAACCGGATGTAACTTGGACAATCCAGGGGGTTGTGCCAGCCGACCGGATTAAACGGGTAGTCCTTCTTCGGAAGATATGGGGCAATTATCGCAGGCCAGTACATTCCGGGCAGCCCGAAAGGGGACCTGTTAGTCAACAAAAACGCGGGTGGGTACGCCTTGAAATCATCTGTGTAAAACCTCACCGCCAACCCGTACTGGCGCACGTTGTTCCTGCACACCGTCGCGTAGCCCGCCTCCTTTGCCCGCTGGAGCGCTGGCAAAAGCAAGGCGGCCAGAATGGTGATGACGGCGATGACTACGAGGAGTTCGATGAGTGTAAACGCGCCGCGACGCCAGGCGAGGCCGCGTCGTGAAGCCAGCGGGGCGCGAGTTGCACTAGGGTATGAACTCCAGGCACTGGGTTTCATCTGGTCCGCCGCCTCACGGGTCGCACCACCAGGTCTCGGGGTGAGGCTGATTATCAATGTTCCAGCGACGTCGGGCGGTCTCGGTCTGACGAAACCATAGCGCGAGCTTTGCAAATTCTACGTGGCCATCGCAGAAGGCGGCATTGGCTCCCTGGTTGTGGCGCGCGGGCATGAGAGAGAGGCCCCACAAGAGATTGCCTTGGCTGGCGCGGGGCGTGGGCGTCCCCGGGGGAGGGGGGTCATCCTCATCGCTATCTCCATCCTCAGGAAACGTGAGGATGTAAGGGGGCGGCGCGGCATCGGCCAGCGCCACCAGATCGCTGGGGGCTATCACTTGATTTTCTTTCTGACAAACGAGTGCGACAGCGAACGGACCCCGGCCACCATCCAGGCCAAAGCTCGGAAAGTTCGATTGGTAGAGCTGAGTGCCGCACACATTGTAGCCGTAGCAAGGGTTAACCACTGTCAGGTCAGGCGTGTTGGTCCAGACGGGTGTGGGTTTCATCGCAGGACAAAAAAAGACATTCCGGTTATTGACAACGGAGGGGAGGAGTTTGGCATCCCAGTACGCCCTTCCGTCGAACCAGACCGGGTAGGCTTGCTGGCTATCGTCCATGTACACCCTCAAGCCAATCCCGATTTGACGCAGGTTGTTTTTGCAGGCGGTTGAAAGGGCGGCACCCTTGGCCCGCGACAGGGCTGGCAAAAGCATCGCCGCCAAGATGGCGATAATTGCGATGACCACCAGAAGCTCGATGAGGGTGAAGCCCGGCGCTTGCCGTGTGCCGATGTGTGGACGAGGCACAACCCACCTGCGATTCCGTGACGACTGAGGATGCTGGAAATTGGCTGAGGGTGGAGATTGCAGGCTTCCTGGACCTCGCTCGCCGGGGGAGGCTTGAGCTTGAACCAGCCAGTTGCCAAGGCTGAATCGCATTGGAACCTCAATGAATGCGTTTAGTTTACCTCATTGACGTGCCCAACACCACTGTTTTCGAGCGACTTTCTGCCGGAGTTTTCATTGGGATTGCTACTTCCAGAGCAAAAGCAACATTGGGCTCAGAATCCCCTGGCTCTCCGGACTGATAGGAATTTGGTGTTGGCGCACGACGGGTACTTGAGGCTGCGAGGGTGAATCACCCAAACTAAAACGTGCTCTCGGGCCGCCGGTCCGGTCTATGTACTGCCCGTGGTCCGAGATACCTGGAACCTAATCGAATCGACGCCATAAACAATCTTTGTTCGGTTCCGGCGTTCGGCGGGGCTTTACCTATGAAGAACATGACGGAAAACCAGGAATTGCTCGCGGAGTATGCGGCGAATGGATCGGAAACGGCCTTTCGGGAATTGGTGGCGCGCTATGTCAACTTTGTCTATTCAACCGCCCGCCGGCTGGTTGGCGAGCAGGCCCATCTGGCAGAAGATGTCACGCAAGTCGTGTTCATCAATCTGGCCAGGAAAGGGCGGAGCCTGTCCCGCAGCGTGCAGTTGGGCGGATGGCTCCATCAACACACCTATCACGTCGCCACCAAGGCCGTGCGCAGCGAACGGCGCCGTCAATCCCGCGAACGCGAAGCCCTGGAAATGAACCACCTGCAAGACGACTCGGAGGCCAACTTGAGAAGAGTTGAGCCCATTCTGGATGAAGCCATTACGCAGCTCGGCATGGCGGATCGCACCGCGATTTTGCTGCGCTTTTTCGAGCGGCGCGATTTCCACACGGTGGGCGAAGCTTTGGGGAGCAATGAGGACGCTGCGCGGATGCGCGTGAAGCGTGCGTTGGAAAAACTACATGTCCTTCTGAAGCATCGTGGGGTTGCCCTTTCCATAACGGCGTTGGCAACCCTTCTCACCGCGGGCAGCGTTACGGCTGCCCCTGCGGGACTGGCCCTGGCGGCGTCCAGGGCGGCCCTGGCCGGCGCCGCGGCGGGAACCGCAGGCAAACTCACTCTGATAAAACTTATGACCATGACCAAACTCAAAACTCTAATCACCCTCAAACCCATCACGACCGCACTTTTCCTGTCGGCCGTCGTGACCGCTCTGGTGGTTTACCGTCAATCGCAAAGTGGCCCCGAGGGGAGTACCCCATCCGTGAAGCCACAACGCGCGGAACCCGGCGCGGATGCCAAAGACTCCTCCAGCCGCCTGGCGCTGGCCGAAGCCACGCCACCGCCGGGCGCCCCAGCCGTACCGCGCGGTGCAGCCCCTGGGGAGCCTCCCACGGCCGAGGGCTCCGAACCCAGCGGCCTCAACGCCCTGATCTCGAGCAAGACCGCCAAATTGAATGCGGCCGAAGTCGAGTCCTATCTCAATTCGCATCGGCGTGATGCAACCAGTCTGCTGGCCGCCTTTCGCACTACTGACGATCCCGCCTTCCTGGAGGAGGCGATGCAGAAGTATCCGCAGGAGCCGCAAGTGGCTTTCGAGGCGCTGCTCCGCAGAGATTCAACGCCTGCGGAGCGGAGCCGGTGGCTGGACGCCCTGAAACAATCCGCGCCGGACAATGCGCTTCCGAACTACCTGGCGGCGCTCGACGACTTCAAAGCCGGACACACCCAGCAGGCCCTCCAGGAACTAGCCAACGCTTCCAGTAAACCGCAGTTTGCGGATTTCTCCCTGGAGCGCGCCCAGGATGACGAGGAAGCCTACCGGGACGCCGGGCGTTCGGTCGGTGATGCCAAGCTGGCGGCGACCGCAAATCTGCGGTTACCGCACCTCGCGGACGCTCGAGAGCTGAGCCGGAATATCATCGACCTGGCAAACTCGTACCAGCAGGCAGGCGATGAGGCCTCGAGGCAAACTGCGTTGCAAATGGCGGTGAACCTCGGCCGGCGCTTCGGAGAGGGCTCGGCCGGCGAGTCCCTGATCAGCCAACTGGTGGGAATCAACGTCGAGCGCACGGCTCTGCAAGCCATGGACCCGGGCAGTCCTTTGGGCGACAACCACCAAACGGTGCAGGATCGCATCAACCAGCTCGTTCAACAACGGGCAGCCATTCAAGCCCTCAACCAACAAGCTCAACCCTTGTGGGTCAACCTCTCGGACCAGGATTGGGCCACCTACATTGACCGCTCACAAGTCTTTGGCGAACAGCGCGCCCTGAACTGGCTTGTGACCAAGTACGGCAAGAAATAACGGCTCGCCGCATCGAGTCGCCACAACTAATCCCCCGCCATGAACCAACCCTCCAACTCAGCTCTCATCCGGCACCAGTGGCTTAAACCGGCGCTCGGCTGGAACGCCGCGTTTCTGCTGGCGGGAACCGTCTTGCTCGGCGGGTGTGGCCAAAAACCGCAGCCCGCCAGCCCGACGGCCAGCGCGAAAGACGGTCTTCCGCACAACCTCGCCGAGCTCAACGGTTGGTACATCGAACCACCCGTCGGACAAAACGCGGCGGTCTTTTTCTCGGAGGGCTTTGATGCGTTGCGCTTAGGCGCGGTCGGTTCTTCCACGTTGCCGTTTCTGGGCAAAGGACCTCCGCCGACTCCCGGCACCCCGCTGCCGGCGCTCACCAAGTCCGCCCTGGCGGCCATCGTGCTCTCCAATCAAGCCGCGCTGCAGCTCTTTGCGCAAGGGGCAGACTATGAGCAAAGCCGTTATTCTCTGGATCTGACCCGCGGCGTTGAAGCCGTTTTCCCGCATCTGCCGAAAATCAGGACGGCCGTGCAGGTTGTGGCGGTTTCGGCGCTGGTGCACGCGGATGCCCGCGATGGAAAACAGGCCGCCAATGACGTCCTGACGGCCCTCGGGCTGACTCGCTCGCTTCAAGCTGAACCTTCATTGATTTCGCAGTCCATGCGGGCCGTGAGTGTTTCAACTGCCGTAGCGGCGTTGGAGCAGACCGCGAATCGCTCGTCGATCCCCCAGGGATCGCTCAGCAAACTCTTCAGCGTCTTGCAAAAAATGGAGGCTTACGATGCACGAGGAGAGGGCTTTAACCGTGCGTTGGCTGCGGAGCGAATTACTATGAGCGCGGTGCTTGAAACCCCTCAAAAAATCCTCGAATTCCTGCCGGCGCTGGGAAAAGACCTTTCCAATGAGGAGCGCAACCAGATTGTGGCGCGGCTGCAAGACGCCAGCAACTTGAAAGCGGAGCAGCACTACGGCGAAGAGACCTTTCGCCAGCTCATGACGCTTCGCCAAAACGACCTTCCGGAGCGCCTGAAAGCCGGCGATTTCATCCGGCAGCAAGCCGCCGGAGCCACGGAACGGAAACTCGCCCTGATGTCGTGGTTGATACAAGGTCTCGGCGGACCGCTCGCCAGGGAAACCGGATGCCTGGCGACCCTTCGGTTGGGTCTAACCGCTGTGACCCTCGAACAGTTCCGCGCAGCTCACTCGCGGTATCCGGACACCTTGTCGGAGTTGTCACCGGAATATTCGAGCGCGGCTCCCGTGGACCCCTTCGATGGCCAGCCCTTGCGCTACAAGAAGAAAGCCGGCGGTTACTTGCTCTACAGCATTGGCCCGGACCTTAAAGACAATTCCGGTGAACGGATGAAAGAAGGCCAGGGAGACCTTGTCTTCGCCGTTGTTGCTCCGCAGAACCAGGAACCTGGCCTCGTCGGCCCAGTGACCAGGCGCTGAATCTGCTGCCCTTGAGGTTCGTGCAGCGGCTGTGGGCAATCACAGCCGCTGCATCAACGTTTGGACTGGGACGTTGGAAAACGACTCCGGCGCTCTTCAATGTGTCGTCCCGCTCCGCGCAAACCGGGCGGCCTCAAGCACACCCATAGCACCAACAATTAGTAATGATAGGAACTTGGTGTTGGCGCACGACAGGAACCTGAGGCTGCGCGGTTGATTTGCCGCTCGCCATTTTCCCACGGATGCAATATCCAGATGAAAGAGTCGTCGCGTGCAGGAGTCTCCATTAGTCGCTGCGAAATAGGGCTGAAAGTGCTGCGGTTGCCGGGGTTTTCCATGACCACTCCCGTTCAAAAGAAACTCATACCGAAAGGGACGCCATCCCTGGCGTCCTGCTTGTGCTTCGCCTTGTTTTGGGCCGGTCAACTTTTGGCGACCGACTGGCCGCAATGGCGCGGACTCGATCGCGCCGCCATCTGGACCGAATCGGGGATTGTCGAAAAGCTGCCTGATACCGGGCTGAAGGTCCTCTGGCGGGCTCCCATTGCCATGGGATTTTCCAGTCCGGTGATTGTAGCTGGCAAGGTGTATCTCAGCGATGCGGAATTGAAAAAGCCGAACGTTCCCCAGCGGGTTCATTGCCTGGAGGCCGATTCCGGAAAGGTGCGCTGGACTTATTCCTATGACAAGCCGGCCCCGGACTGGTTTTTCACGGAAGGCCAGGGGCGGGGCCCCGGTGCGACACCCATTGTCTTGAAGGGGAAAGTGTATGCACTTGATCTATTTGGGAACCTGGTTTGTCTGGACACCCAACAGGGGAATTTGGTCTGCAAGAGAAACCTCAAGGAGGAATTCCAGATGAAAGAGACTTCGGTGGACGCTTCACCATTAATCGAAGGAGAGCTTCTAATCCTTATGCTCGGCGGAAGGGACGGGGCGGGAATAGTGGCTCTGGATCGGAACACCGGACGCGAAGCCTGGCGGGCGCTGAATGAACCCGTTACGTGGAGTTCGCCCATTGTAATCGATGCCGGCGGAGTTCGGCAATTGATCGTCTGGACTCAACAATCTGTGAGCTCGCTTAATCCGGCCAATGGACAACTTTATTGGCGGGAAGCGACCAGCACCGGCGGATTCCCAGGCACCGCGGGGGTATCGACTCCGGTTTTTCGAAATGGTTATTTACTGGTCAGCGGAAGGATGTTCCAGCTGGAGAAGGACCGACCGGCCGACAAAACGCTCTGGCCCGAAGGCAAGGGGATCTCGCGACGGATCTTAAGCGATACCTCTACCGGTTTGTTGTTGGGCGATTATGTTTACAGCGCCAAAGCGGGCGGGGATTTCCTCTGCCTCAAGGCGGCCACCGGTGAGGAAATCTGGAAGACCAGCACCGTGACAGATCTAAAAAACGGGGCGAGCATCCATGTGACCTTGCACGGGAATACGGCGTTTCTCTTTAACGACCGGGGCGAACTTATTCAAGCCCGTTTGGCCCCAGGCGGCTACGAAGAAATCAGCCGCACGAAGTTGATCGAGCCAACCTGGCCGTTTGGCGATCGAAAGGTCGCCTGGGCTGCCCCCGCTTTTGCCCATCAAAATGTTTATGCGCGAAACGATCAGGAACTCATTTCCGTTTCGTTGGCGGCGAATGCGTACCGGACCGGCAAACGTGGAAAATAGAGAGCGGGTCGTGGAAAACCGGTGACTCAGTCGTGTCTCACCCGTCGGGAAAGGAAGCGAGATTACGGTCAACTGCTGCCTTCGGCATCGGATGCAAAAACCGATAGGAAATGTGAGTTTTCATTGCGGCATGTTTATTATTTCACTGAACGATAAAAACGGCTGGCATTTGTCGCATGAGTGTCAGTGAAACTGAAAGTGCCGTTCGTTGGAGAATTAGTGATAACCGCCGTCCAACTGCTTAACGCAAGGTTGGTGCTGATCTGGATTGCATAGTTGATTCCTGGCGTGCCGGCGAGCTGGAGGGCAAATTGTGTTCCAACGAGATTGCTCACTGTCAGTATTGGCGAAGCAGCGCTTGTGGGAATGAACGCGCCGTAAACCGATGCGCTCGCGAAACCTTGCAGATTGCCATTGGTGTCCACAATCGGAGATCCCAAGGTGGCAACCGCTGCGATGTTATTGCCGTCAGATACAACCCCGATAAACGCCGGAACATTCGTTCCCTGTGCGGTGAACAAGTTGAATTCAGGCCCAATCGCGCTGGCAGAACGGTTTAAGAATTGGAAGCGAACATAATTGGTTGGGCTGGAGAGCGCAGCGCCGCCCGGATTATCGCCCCAGGCCAGCAGGTAGTTGGCGCCGTCAAAGGTCAGCGACGGCCAGTATTGGCTGCCCGGGTCGGTAATCAAGTGCAGTTCACTTCCGGGAAAGGTGCCCACTTGTGAAACCAGCCTGCCGTAAAGATCCCAATTTGTAACCGAGCCAGTGCCTGACCCAATGTCCCACATCCACACAACCAGATAATTTGTTCCATCAAATGCGATCGCGAGCGGGTCTTGATCGGTCGAGTCTGTCTGATTGACTTGGAACGGACTTGCGGCAGAGCCGCTGCTGGTCACAAATTCTCCGTAGGTTTTATTGCCAAGGCCGACGTCACTGTTGTTGCTCTGCCAAACGACCAGAAAATTTGTTTTGCCAAAAACCGCCGCGGCGGATCTCCCGTTTCCGTGCTGGCTGCTGATCAGAAATGGCGAACCGGATAAAGTTCCTCCAGCAGTCACAATTTGTCCGTAGTAGTCATTGCCGTTTTCTTCCATTACCGCCAGAAAATTGGTGCCATCGGAGGCCAGAGCCCGTGGCGCACCCAAGCCCGTTGACGGGATAAAAAATTGCGAGCCAACCAGCGCGCCATTCGGAGATATCAGTTGCCCATAGACGCTGGGACCGGAACTGATAAAATTATCATCCCAGTACACCAGATACTTCCCGCCGCCAAAAGCCACTAACGGGAATGACATGCCTGAACCGATAGCGGTCAGAGGACCAATCGATGTTCCATTCGTTGATAAGAGTTGAAAACAAACATTCGTGCCGGACAAAATTGCCGCCAGATAGTTCGTGCCGCTGGTGGCCGCAAGAAAGCTCGCGGCATTGGTTGCGATGGGGAAAATCGTGGTGGCTTTGGCACTATTGAAAACACAGGCTGCCAGTGCGAGCGCGCCAAATAGAGTTTGGATTCTAATCAACTGATAGGATTTCGCTTTTTGGCGCACGCCATGTGCTGGACGCTGCGCGGGTGAATGTTCAATTGCATTGTTCATATTCATTTCACTGACCTTCACCAAAGGTTAAATGGCGCTTTTTGTCCATTTCGCCTGTCTCCGAAACTTACTGGTTGTTCCAAACTGGACACAATCGTCGTTACGAGTATCGACGGGGACCACCTCTAAACGTTTCAGGCCGATAAGAGTCGGCCTTGCGGAGGTTGAACGGGTTTCGACTCAACCAACGTCACGGCGTGGATGCATTCGCGCTAATACTTAGAAGGTTCATTGGCGATAGCTTTAGGCTATGGGGTGCTGCGGGGCATCCACCAGATCACTTTTTTCAGATTTCAAAGGACGGCCTCGGAAAACGCGGAAAGGAGAAGACGGAACTCAAGGGTGAAGGGTAGGGCCAAGAGTTGACTGTCGAAGCCGACGCGGCGCACGCCGAGGGGTTGGTGGAGGCGGAGCTGTGCCGCCGGCACTGGAGCGAGGCAGACTTGGCGCGGAGGCGCAAGGGGGACCCGGAGAAGGTGAAGATGGCGTGGCGGCTGCGGCAAGAGAGCCCGATGACGTTGAAATGGATCGCGCAGCGGCTTAAGATGGGAACATGGACTTGCATGTCCAACTGCCTGGTGCAAAAGCGAAAAGAAGTTGAAAAGTGTCAATAGTTATGACCGACCCCTGCTGAATTAGCCTGAACAAGCCCGAAATAAATCGAAGATCAGGAACTTGCCGGGCCAACGAGTTGATACAACACCGTGCGCCTACTTTGGAGCTTCAACGTGGGACTCCAAGCATCTCTCAACGGTCGAGATCACGACACCCGACGCCAGTATGGTTTTGAGGTCCTCTTTGGATAGTGTGTAGCTCCCCTGCGGAATCTGCTTGTAATACGGCGGGTTTCGAGGGTTCAGCATTATCCAGATTTCCTTCCTGGCGTCATGGACTGGAATTCCCACCACTGAATACTCGTCTATTTTTACAAGCTCAATTTTATTGCCGGGCTTGTCACGGTCTTGAGAAGAGGCAGCCTGAACAATTGACCATTCCGGCTTTGAAGCGAGTTCCTCGTTGGAGAATATCCCGCGATAAACCAGCCACCCGCAGATGACCAAGAAAGCGGCCACTGCAAGCCCTATCAGAAGCGGCCGTTTCATGGTTTGGGATTGAAGCCCGTCAAAAAGTTCGCTGGCAACGTAGTTCCTTTGGGCACGGAAATTTGAAGCGCCCCCGCATTGTTCAACGCATCGCCGATGAGGCTTGGCCAATTGCCAGCAACATTTTCCCCAAGGTCAAAAGAATCGCTGTGCGGCATTCGCGTAAGATCGGGCGGCGCAGCCCCGCCTGCTTTCAGCGCCCCGGTCGTGCGGTGAGCACAATTGTCGGGATAGCGGCCTAAATGTGGCCTCTCTTTCTTCACTTTTTTAAGGTAGTCAATCATCGCTTTTTCCTGTTCAGGCGTGGTGTCCAATATGTACACCGTGCCATCACGATACTTAGCCTGGTTGTTAAGGAAGTCGGTGAAGGAAGACCCGGGTTGTTCAGGTGTGCCAAAGCTGTATATGCCTTGTCCTGTGAATCCAATGGCTGCATGACCAAATGGATTGCCGGATGGATTTTGGGCGTCAGCCGGACTCGGCCCACCAACGAACACGGCTGTTAAAAGACCAAACGGGTCAATGTTGTCCACTGGGTCATTCCCAACGAACTCGTACAGGTTAATTCCGCCAGCTTCCTGAATCGGGTCACGATTCAGCCACCGCTGGAGACTTGAATCATAAAAGCGGTAGAGGTAATAAACCAACCCGGAATTCACATGGAATTCCTTGCTCGAAAAGCGGTAAAGGTTTGCAGCCGCTAGCAGGCCGGATTGGCTGAGAATGTTCCCGTATGGATCGTAGAGGTACCTCGCGGCGATAGACTGGTTCTTATAGATCAGCGCGGTGATATTGCCATTGCCATCGGAGTGGTAGTAGCTGGTTGATAATGGCGAGTTGATAGTTGAAGGAGTGTGATCGGTCCGGGCCAGAAGACCGCCGATGCCGCCTGCGCTCTGCAACGAGCCGCTCAAGTCGCGACCCCGAGCGTAGGAAACCAGGGGGAGGTTATTGGCATCACGCTCCTGGATAACGAGGTTCCCGTCGTAAACATACCGCACCGTTGTATTGGTGATCCAAGCGCTCCCGCTCCAAGCCGATTCGAAACGCCAGCGGCGGCGCATCTTGCCGTCGTACACAAAATCGCTTCGCCAATTGTTCGTCACCCAAACGCTGGTGAGCTGGTTCTCATCATCGTAGGCGAAGCTGCGATTTCCGTCGCTCAGCAGGTTTCCGTTCAAGTCGTAGCTGAACGAATTTGTTAGCGGCAGAAAACACGACACGGTGTTGGTGTCAGATCGGCCCAAAGCGTCCCGTGCAACCGCCGTGAACGTGTTGGTCCCGTTGGCCAACGCGACCCCGACGCCCCACGCGTTGTCGGCGTAAGGCGTCAGGCTCAAGGGAACCCCTCCGTTCGGCGTGAGCATGACATTAGTTGCCGGGCTGGTCGTCGTGCCGCACACATCAAAAGTTGAACCACTGCGCCATTCATTGGTCAGTTCGTTCAACGCGTTGACGCCGAAGATTTCCGTAGTCGCAAGGACGTACCGGTTGCTCAGGTTGCCCGCGGCATCGTAGGTGTACGAGAGGTACTCATTGACCCGGCCCACTCCGTTGGCCTCATGGGCGAACACATTCGTCAACTGACCCGTCTTATCGTAGGAATAATTGCGGTAGTCCCCGTATAGATTGGTGAGCCACAGCCGCTCGCCGGCCAGATCGTACCCATACTGATGAGAATTAAGGACGCCATTGGTGCTGTTCCTAAGGATGGTTGAGAGGACGCGGGCGACGGGATCAAACGTATTGGTGATGTAAGCTTGGTTGGGCAGGGTTAGCGAGCTGACCTGCGTGTGGCGCGTGGCGTCGTACGCGTAACCGAAAATTCCGGAGGGTGACGTCAGCGTTTTCAATCGCTTAGCGCCATCGTAACCGTACCCCTGCGCCCAAGGCGAGGCGTTTGGCGTCACCAGACTCAAGCTCGCGCGCAGCCTGTTCGTGTAAACGTAGCTCACGGTATCATCCGCCCAAGGACCATCTTCGCTAAGAAGTTGGCCGGCAGCATTGTAACCGTAATACGTTGACCCCACCGCGTCAAACATGCTGGTCAAACGTTTGAGATTGTCGTACCCGAGGATCAGGGTCGTGTTCACCGGATAGACCACATTCGTGAGATTTCCGACCGGGTCGTAACGATACGTTGTCGTGCCTTTTGCCAGGGTCAAGCGGTTAGTGAGTCGGTCGTCTGGGTCGTAGCCGTACTGGAAAATCGTGTTCCCAGCCGCATCGACCTTGTTCGTGACCCGGCCATACTGGTCGTAATTCCATTTCGTGCTTTGACTCTTCCCGTCAATGAGGTTGGTTAGATCGGCGGCGGGTGAGTACTGGAACTGCATCAGCTCCCAATTCGCGTTGGTTTCGAAAACCTTCCGGCCTGCGGGGTCGTAAGCGTAAAAGTTAGTGAAACCGAGTTGGTTGGTGACAGCGGTCAATCCTGCGGCCGAGTATCCGAAGCGATTGGCGCCCCCATCGGGATACACCTGCTTCAGCACGCGGCCCAGGCTGTCGTAGGTCATAACGAGGTTAAGGCCATTTGCATCAATGCTGTTCGTGACCTGGTCGTTGATGTCAAAGGTGAGGTCCCTAACGCACCCAAAGGCGTTGCTGACGGCGCAAAGTAAGCCCTGGTTGTTGAACCAGTTCGTTATGCTGGTGCCTGCACTGTCGGTGCGCGTCACCATTTGGCGCACTGAATTGTACGTGTCGTTGATGTAAAATGAGTCGGAGTAGTAGATGGAGGTGAGGTTGCCTTGGTTGTCGTAAACGTAATGCGTCACCTGGAGCAGAGCGTTCGTGACGTACGACAGGGCTCCACACTCGCAGTAACCGTAGCCTGTTACACGGCCGAGGGCGTCGGTTCTGGAGGTCATTTGGCGGACGGTGTTGTAGGCATAGGAATTGGTAAAGTGCATCCGGTCCACCGCCTGGGCGAGGTCGAGCTTGCTGTAAACGAAAAGCTTCGAGGTGCCGTCCGGGAACGCAATGCCGGTTAGCCGTTGCAGGTTGTCCCAAGTGCTCGTGGTGGTCACACCGCGCGTATCGGTGTGGGTCGAGACCAAACCTTGAGAGTAGGTGTACGAATCGGTGCCAAAATAGACGGTGCTGCCGCCCACGATGGCGTAAGAGTAGTTGGTCGCCAAATACCCGTCCGCCCCATAAATGTTCGTGCTCACGAGTCCTGTCGGCAGCAGGGTGGTGCTCGTGAGCTGCCGGTTGTTGTTGTAGGTGAACGTCGTTACCTGGTTGAGCGCGTCGGTCATGGCGAGGAACTGGTGGTTTGAATCATACACATAGGCAGCGTTGGTTACGCCGTCCGGGCCAATTGCGATCAGAAGATCGACTTGATTGGTGGAGTAAATGAACGTGCTGGTGCGCGTCTGGACTGTCGCTCCGACGGAGTAGGTGCTGGTGCGGTTAGTGGTATGCCCCCAGTCGTCCATGAGGTTTTGGACGTACCATTCCGACCCGTCCGGGAGCACTTTGATCACGAGTGATGGTATCGGACTAGCCCCTTGGGACACGGTATATGGCTTGTTCGGATAATCGTACCAGGTCATTTTGCCTTCCGCGATGCCATCCGGGCTGGGCTCTCGTTCCATCGACAGGCTACGCGTCACCACGCCGCCGAAGTAGGTGTGGTTCCAGTGCTGCATTCGAGCATTCCAGTAGTCGTTGGTGCTGAGCTGGGTGAAATCCCAATTCGAGTACGTGGAAAGGAAGTTTGCCGGGAGGTTGTCAAACTGTTGGCGGTTCCAATAGAAAGAGTTGCGGTAATACATGTTATCGCCTCCGTCGAGAAACGAGCCCGCTGGGGGGTTCGCAGGGTAGTTCTCGGTGTCAGGATAATCATACCACGCCATGAACCCGGTGGTGCCTCGAAACACAAACAACTGATGGCTTCCGTTGGCCTCGGTAACAACTGCCGAGCGATTAACGCCATCCGAGTTCGCCAGATTATCATCCTTGAAGCTGAATGTTGTTGGACCGTAAGGGGTTATCATGTTGGTAAGCCAGTAATGATTGGTGTCTCCATCACTGATGCCGTAGGCGAACGTGTTGGTAAAACTGGCGACATCGACCACGCTCGTCAGATATCCGTGGGAGTCATATGCGAACGTGCTGGCGCGGCCATATCGATCGGTAACCTTTGCGATGAGATTGCTGGCAACCCCGGCGAGGTTGGTGTAACTGAGGCTGTTCGTCTTGCCGTCGGCATCCACAACGTAAAGCAGCCGAACCACGTCGTTAGTTACCGGATCGTAAGGTCCGTACTGAAAAGTGGTAGTACGGCCGCTTTCGTCGATACGTTGGGTCAGGTAGCTCCCATGAGGGGTGACCAGCCCGTAAACATCCTCGGCTCCCGTGGGGTAGATTAGTGTGGAGACTTGAGGGTTTCCGTTGGTGTCGGTCGTGGCGCTTAGTTGGGCAGTGGTATTATAGCAAGTAAACTGGGATGGGTCTGAGGGGATGGGGTTGAAGACCTGCTGGCCGCCAGCGGGCGTAAAATAATACAAGGTCCCGGCGCTAACATCACCGGCCGTCACATAAGACAGCCACGAACAGTTCCAGCCGGGTCCGAGTCCGAAGCCGACCCAGTTGGCGGTGTTGTTCCTCTGGTCATAGGAGATTTGAAACGAGATGCGAGGGCCAGTCGCGGGCTGGTACGCGAGAGGTTCATCCTGCACCCACAGGTCGATATACGGCTCTGTGATCGTCCAGCTCGGCATACCGCCGACCCCTGCACCCAGAAGGAAATCAGAAGGCGCAGAGCCCATGCAACCGGAGCCACAAGGGCCGCCGGGAGAGCCGCCGGGCCCACCCGACCCGCCAGGGCCACCCGGGCCACCAGATCCACCAGGCCCTCCGGGTGTCGGTGGGGGAGGAGGAAAACACGGCGGACAGGTGGTGTTCGTGCACGGTTGGCCCGCAGCGAAGTCGAAGCCGGTCGGAAACCCTTTTCCAAATATTCCCGCAGCGTCGGCACTGGTCAAGCGGCGCCACGTGGCGGGTGACAAAGTCGAGGGGACGAGAAAACGCCCGCTGCACTCCGTGTTTATGGCGTCGGAACTTAGCCATGTAGCCATCTGGAAGGTGGGGTCGACAACCTTGTAAGAGTCCGCCCGTCTTTCCACAATGGCGGCGTAGTGGTTCTGCTTCCAGTGAACAACGGAGGGCACAACCAGCTCAGAGCCCGAAGGCCGCTCCACGGCCACGAGGTGCAGATTATTCCTGTCGGCAGGTCTTCCAAGGAGGCCATGGAGAAGCCGGTTTTCGGGGATGACTGGTCCAGCAGGTCATGGAAGGTGTTCGTGCCGCAAAGGGCCTGAGCCACCGCGTTAAGCGCGTAGGTTCCGCAGCGGTAAGCAAGGTCCGGACGGTTGAGCATCATGCCATAGGCGTCGCGAGATTGGTTGTAAGAGCGCACGAAGGGCTCCGAAATCATCCGGTCGCGTGTGGCGTCGAACAGTACTTTCATGGTTTCAGTGCGCCCCAGACTTGCAAGGAGATGCAGCCAGTTGGCCAGCGTGTAATCCGCGACCTGCCTCGCTGAGAGGTCGCTCTTCTCTTTTGTTGCGCTCCAGGCTGCCTCCCAGTGGTTCAGCGAGAGCGTGAAATAGCCTGCCTTCCGATAGAAGGCTCCGAGATGGCTGTGCAGGGACGGCAGCCATGCGGAATTCGGATGGGCTTGGATGAACGACTCCACAGCTTTGGCGGACTGCTGGTCAAGCGTTCGGCGCTGGTCAATCGCGAGCGTTTGCCACAGTTCCTCGGACTCGGCTTCGGCTGGCGCCGCGCCGCCGACCCATAGAAGGTAGGGCTCGAACAAACCAACTCTGCTGAGCCGGTCCGTGTAGCTACTGGTCTGAGCCATCGAAGGCTGGAGCATCGTGGCGGTGAGTAGCAGGCTCCCGGCAATGAGGGCCTTGCCAAAGAAGGAAACGGTGGTTGTCTTGGTTTTCATACTCTTAAGCTTGCAAAGGTTGTTGGGATGCCTTCCTCAGGGAAGTGTGCTGCCATTCCGCGGCCGGGTGATCAACACTTTTAGCCCAAGGTCAGCGGCAATGTTCCAGCCGATTTCACCGGAATCGACCAGGCCGTTATTGTTCAGGTCGGAAAGATAGTCAGGAATACCATCGCCATTGCTGTCCAAAGGGTTACCATTGGCGTCAGTCGCGACGTAGTGGTAGCCGATGGTGACAATATTGGTTCCTTCAATCGTTTGGTTCGTCTGCGTGGTGAAATGGTAGAGGCCTGCAACATCGGCTGTTACCCAACCAGCCCGGAAGGTGGGCAAATTGGTCGGCTGGTAAAAGTTGCCGAACCAACTCGTCTGCCAGTTGAAGCCGTTGGTGACGATGACGTAATGAGAGCCAGTTGGAGAGGTCAGATTAGTCGTGCCCGGGAAAAATGCATTGTAGTCGTAATCGGTCACGGTGGCGTTGCCCGAATATGAATCACTGGTGGCGACTGCGGTGGAGTCGAACGCCGAGTCCCGGGCGCTGACCGGCGTCGGGTTGGCGAAGCGGTTGATATTGAATCCGCCGCCGTAATGGGTGCAGTTGCGGAACGTCCAGGCCGTGTCGGGCTGACCGCCGGCCAGCCAGAGCGACACCCGATTGAACAGGTTGTTCGTGTGGAACTGGGAACAGACGTAGCCACCAAGCAATCCGCTGTTGAACTCGCAATCCGAGGCCCGCACCAGGAGGTAGCCGTTGTCGTCGCGGAAATGATTGCCGCTGCCGCCCTCCCCAGCCAGGACCGCGCAGTGGAGGAAATTGGCGTGGACCTCTGGCGAGTTGGTTAGATAGCTGGCCCAGCCGGTAATGCCGCCTGCACCGACACCGCCCGACCAGTTGGTGTTCGATTGCTCTTGGACGGTGTTATAGCGCACCCACCACGCGGGCGCGGTGGCCGTGCCGCTAAAGGTCGCGAGTTTAGTGTCCGCGAGGTGGATGCCGTGGCCGAAGTGGCCAAAGCCTGAGGTCGTGCGGAACCAGGCAGCCACAGTGCCCTGTTGGAACGTGAGGTTCCCGTTGGCCGTGCACCCACCGAAAGCATAGTCGATCGGATCATAATGTACCCCAATATCCGGAATGTCCGTGTCACGCTGGGCTTGCGGACCGAACGTGGTGTCGGTGGAGAACGTGACGTTGGAATAGACGATGGGTGGGTAAGTGGTTTTCTTTTGGAGATCGGCCAGCAGGGTCCCATCGAGGTTGGTGGTGCCGGCGTTGCGGTAAGGGCTTTGATCGGCCAGATACTGGCCGGCCGCGCCGACGATTTGGAACACGCCGCCGTCGGAGCTCAGGAACGCGCAGCTGTTCGTGTAGGTGGTGCTGCATTGCCAGTTGGTGACGGCCGCGAATAAGCAATTGGTCAGGTTGATGGTCCCGGTGGTGTCGCCCATGAGATTGGTGCAGAAATGGCCGGTGACATTTTCGAGGACGGGATTGTCCTGGCCCAATGGACCGTTGTTGGCATTGATGACGGTGCCGACGCGATAAAAGAGCCCGTTATAGAACTTGGAGTGCAGGCTTCCCGCAGCCAGGGCACTGGCGCACTGGTTGAACTGGACGTCGCGCAGCGTCAGGCTCGTTCCCTTGACGGCATTGCTCAGGTAGCTGAACCGGGCGTTCGCAACAATGGGGTTCGCGATGGAGGAAAGATCGAGCGCAATGCCGCCATAGAACCCACTCGGATTGCCGGTGCTGCCGGATATGAGATCGCCCAGCCCAACGGTGTTGTCATCTTTGCTGGAAAAAATCGCCGGGGCATATGGAGCCGTTTTCCAGATTAAGCCACTCGGGACGATCGTGGCTGCCGAGGAATTAGTGAATTTTATGACACTGAGACCCTCGATGACGTTATTCGTCGCGCTCAGTGTCACCGTGCCAGATACATAATAAACAGTATCGGCTTGAAAAACGAAGGCGTTGGTCTGGCTTGTGAGTAAAGCGTAATCGAGCGCGAAACCTTTGGTGGCGGGCATTGACCGGGCCAGTTTCAAAGAGGGAGTATCGCGCCGGGCCAGCAGGGGAGCGGGCAGGGCGAAGTGCGGAGCGCGCAAGGCGACAAGCCTGCGGCGCGAAGCGGCCCCTGAACTCCCTTCGTTCTCTCCTGTTTGCACTTCGTCTGTTCCAGCGAAGAGCTTGTGCAAAACCGACCCCGGCGAAGTGTCGAGACTGGCCGTACCGGGCGGCGGTGGCGGCAGATTTTGAAGCAGCGGAGCGACAGCCGAGAGTTGGACCTGTTCCACTAAGCACCACCGATTACTCAAGAGCAGCCACTGTTTAGACACAGGCACCCTGTTGCCTTCGTCGCCGATCGCGAACGCCGAGCCACGTGCCATCTTCATTATTCCGAAGTCCAGGTGGGTATCAGCAACGCCAGCAATTACCCTCTGCGAGGCAACAGGCTGCGGAGGGTTGTCGAATTCGGTGACGACACCAAGCAGGGTAGTGGCGGGATTGAGACCCCAGTTAGTGCAGGATTCCAACTGCGCTCGAATTACAATGATCTGCTCGCAGCCAGAAACATGATTGACATAGAGGACGTCAGCGAGGCAGCCGGAAAATGCATCTGGAAACACCGCTTCGTTCCCCGGCGGTAGCAGTTCGCCATTTGAGGATTTCGTGGTCCCGACCCATACCGATTGACCACTGGCGCTATCGAAGTAAGTAAGTCCCAAGACATTACTGGTCAAGTGTTTGCCTTCGGGTGTGGTGACATCCAGTGCACCCGCCGCGTTGATATCACCTAAGAACGTGACGGTATGTTGAGAGTTGGTCGCTTGGGCTCCCGTGGCGGTGACCTGGATTTGATCGCTGGAATCCGCCCATACTCCATCAACAAGATGGGCCATAGATGTTTGGACTTCAGTGTACGAGTTGGTCACCGGCGTGAACGAGCCGAACGGATCGGGAATCCACGTGACCCGCTGCCAAATTCGATGATGCGGTCCTCGTTCGACCACCTGATACGGCTCGGGTGGGGAGGAAGCGATGGGCTGTTGCACCTGGGCTCGGGCCAGAGTCGCACTGACACCCAATCCCAACGCACAGGCAAATCTGAGAATAATTGTGTTCATAAAAAATTGGCCTTACCTATTCAATTGAAGCAGAGACCACAGATCGGAACCGGGAAATCCAGGTTTATGCCTTAGCTTGCCATTGAATCCCGCTGGGGAGATAGTGCGCTCGATCTGCGCACGGACGGCACGCTGACCGAACATCGGTTGACTGGCCGACCCGAACCCAGCAACCGGGTAGCAGGTTTCCTTACTCCGGGTCGCCGGGCCGCTTATAAAACCAACGGGAACGCAATTCATAAGATCATTTACTGGACGTTATTAGATTCCAGAGCCATTGGGCCTGGCCTTCCCCCTAGCCAGAGACGTGCCGCTCATCTCCTGCATGCCGGCTTTCTGCTATTCAATGGGTTATGAACGCCCGGGATCCGAACGCGCTTCCTAATCAAGCAATTCGCAACGCGTCGGCTCTTGAAACATTGCACTTTGCTCCCGCCGGAACATGAAAAGGCGTCAATCTCAATGTACGCTGCTTCAACTCGGAATTATTTATGTTCTGCGTTCTCATTGACTCCTTTTCGTTTGCCAGAACCCTTGCCGCCTTTTGACCCGCCCTCTCAATTTTCAAGGATCACCCCTCGGCAACCCTCAAGGATCAGCCTTTGCCAACCCTCAAGGATCAGCCTTCGGCAACCCCTGAAACGCGCAATCGCTCGGTAAACACGGCCTGTGGAAACGTTTCAAGCCTGGATCACCCCTGGATGACCCCTCGGCGGAAGAAAAAATATTCTGCCCCATCCACGGCCACACCTCATCACGCGCGGTTCTCCGCTGTCAACCTTCAAGGATCAGCCTTGCCAACCCCAAGGATCAGCCTTCGGCAACCTTTGAAACGCACAATCCCTCGGTAAACACGGCCTGTGGAAACGTTTCAACCCTGGATCACCCCCCCGCCGGAAGAAAAGAATACTCTACCCCTTTCACTGCTACCCGGCTTTCAGCGGAATGAAAACGGCTTCGAGACGGGACCCTTTGTCACTTTGTCACGGTTCAAAGGGTGACACGCTGGGCTTTGTCACGCTTTCAAAAGTGAGAATCCCTCGGTAAAAACGTCCTTGTCGCGCTGTCACGCCTTGAAAGCTCTCCACCCCACCCCCGGCGCAGAAAATAAAGTTTATCCTTAGCCCAGGGCCCCGAAATGCTCTATGCCAATACG
Organism: Candidatus Acidiferrum sp.; assembly: GCA_035566435.1. Taxonomy (GTDB): domain Bacteria; phylum Verrucomicrobiota; class Verrucomicrobiia; order Limisphaerales; family UBA8199; genus DATMRF01. Next base: position 82,280 of record DATMRF010000141.1, on the reverse strand, counting down.
CACTGATCCAAAGCAATCCGAACGCCAAAATATTTTTCATCACGCGTCACGCGTCACGTTTCACATTTCATTCCTCCTATCGACAGCCATCTGCAGGTGTCTGCACCCTCTTTCCCCAACGGCACATCGCGCGCCCCCCTGCGAACCGTGGACCGTGGACCGTGGCCTCCCGCCTGCACTCGGTTACGCTTAATTTCACCTACGGACGCCCAATTACGGGAAAATTTTCCAGGCCCGAACTGTAACTCCCTCCTGGCTCGGTTCAATTGGAAAGCGAAACCGGAAGGCGAGTGAGGCAACCCGCCTTCACTGAGGCAGTACTTTGTGTAAAAAATGAGCCGTTGACACCGTTGCGGGGTTCTGCTTTATTCACCGTTCCCTTTTTAAGGGGAAGAGATTTTATGTACGCTGTATTAGAGACAGGAAGCAAACAGTATCGCGTCAACGCGGGCGACAGGCTGGAAATCGAGCGGCTGGCGGTTGAAGCCGGGCAGCCGGTGACTTTCGACCGGGTGCTGATGGTCAGCAACGAGGGCAAGGTCTCGATCGGGTCGCCGACGGTGACGAACGCCACGGTTGTGGCCGACGTGGTCGAGCACATTCGCGGCGAGAAGAAGATCGCGTTTAAGATGAAGCGCCGCAAAGGTTACCACAAGACGATCGGCCATCGGCAGGAGCTGACGGTGGTGAAGATCAAAGAGATTAAGATTTAACTGAGACAGGCATATGGCACACAAGAAAGGTCAAGGGAGCGTCCGCAACGGGCGCGATAGCGTCAGCAAACGGCTGGGAGTGAAACGCTACGGCGGGGAACTCGTGACGGCCGGCAGCATCCTGGTTCGCCAGCGCGGCACCAAATTTGTAGCGGGTCAAAACGTCGGCACCGGCCGCGATTGGACCTTGTTTGCGCTGACCGACGGCAAGGTCGCCTTCGACAAGGAAGGCCACAGGGTCAACGTAAAACCGGAAGTGGCGGCTGCAGCCGCCAGCTAGGCTAATACCACAGGATTTTACGGCGAGGCGCGCGCCTCGCCGTTTCTGTTTGGACCCGGGAAACGGGGTGACGGATGAATGGATTGGTGGATTAATGGATTGATGGATTGATGGATTGATGGATTGATGGAGTGATGGAGTGATGGAGTGGTGGAGTGGTGGAGTGATGGATTCATTGGAAACTGGGGAATGGAGTGGTGGGGTGGTGGAGTGAAGGACCAGTGTCGTAGCGCCGACACCGAACACTCCAATACTCCAGCACCCCTTTGCTCCATTCCGTGCTTATGTTTATCGACGAGATCAAGATTTACTCGCGGGCGGGCCACGGCGGCAAGGGCTGCGTGGCTTTTCAACGCGAGAAGTATCGTCCCAAGGGGGGGCCCAGCGGCGGCAACGGCGGGCGGGGGGGTGACGTCATCCTGGAGGCCAATCACGATTTGAACAATCTCATCGCGCAGTACTATCAGCCGCGGCTGCTGGCGGAGGACGGCCAGGGCGGTTTGGGCAAGGGGATGGACGGTCACGCTGGGAAAGACCTGGTGGTGAAAGTGCCGTGCGGGACGTTGGTGTGGAGAAAAGAGAGCACTGGCGGGTCGGGCGAGGAGGGGACTGAACTCTCGCTGCCGTCGCAACCGGTGCTGCCTGTCAGCTCGACACGGCGGCCGCTATTCCGCACCGCCGCAAGCGCCCGCGCCCTTGAGATTGACCTGTCAGCCGAGTCTGAACCCAGCGCAGCGGCGACGGGTCCACGGCCAAACGGAGAGTTAGTTGCGGACCTGACCGAGCACGGCCAGCGTTTCATTTTGTGCAAGGGCGGCCGAGGCGGGCTGGGAAACCGGAACTTCGCCACCGCCGCACGGCAAGCGCCGCGGTTTGCACAGCCCGGCGAGGCGGGGGCGGAGGGCGAATTCCTTTTCGAGTTGCGCATCATTGCGGAAGTCGGCCTGGTCGGATACCCGAACGCGGGCAAATCAACGTTGCTGACGGCGATTTCGCATGCTCGGCCCAAGGTTGCCCCTTATCCCTTCACCACGCTCCACCCGCAAATCGGGATCGTCGAGTACGCGGATTTTCACCGCCTGACGGTTTGCGACGTGCCTGGCCTGATCGAAGGGGCGCATCGCGACGTGGGGCTGGGGCACCAGTTTCTGCGACACATCGAACGGTGCAAGGTGCTGGTTGTTCTGCTGGATATGGCCAGTGCCGACGGGCGCGCTCCGTGGGACGATTACAAAAACCTGCTGCGCGAGCTCGAACTTTACGATCCCGGCCTGCTGGAGAGGCCCCGGCTGGTAGTGGCCAACAAAATGGATGAACCGGTGGCCGAAGCCAATTTGAAGGGGTTCAAGCGTCGGGTCCGGAAGACACCGGTGCTGCCGATAGCCGCGGCGTTCGACCAGGGGATCGCCGAGTTCAAAAAGACGATTCGCGAGGCAGTAGAGGAGGCGGAACGGGGAGGGATTTAACGCAAAGGCGCAAAGGTGCGAAGGCGCAGAGAGGGGAAAAAGGCTAACGGCCGAAGGACAAAAACAGGAGAAAAAAGGGAAACCGCGGGAGAAGGTGAAAGCTGAAACCTCAGCCCGCCGGCTCTGCGAATGCTCACCAAAAAATGACCCGACGCCTGGACCTTGTGCCCACGACCACCTTCCGGCGAAGGCCAGGTTTCTTCTGTTTCCGGGTTCCGGTGGCTCTTTTTTGTGTCCTTGGTTGTTCCGCGCGGGTATAAGGTGCTCATGTTGACCGTAGGCATCATTGGTCTTCCGAATGTGGGGAAATCCACCCTGTTCAATGCCCTGACCCGTTCACACAAAGCGGCGGCGGAGAATTATCCGTTCTGCACTATCGAACCCAATCTTGGGGTGGTGAGTGTCCCGGACAGTCGTTTGTCGCAGCTTGCCCAGATCGCGAAGGTCAGCGCGTTGATTCCCGCGGCCATGGAATTCGTCGATATCGCCGGGCTGGTCAAGGGGGCTTCGCACGGGGAAGGGCTGGGCAACAAGTTCCTGAGTCACATCCGCGAGGTCGATGCACTAGTGCACGTGGTGCGTTGCTTTGAAGACCCGGACATCGTGCATGTGACCGGCAGCGTCGAGCCCGTGCGCGACATCGAGATTGTGACGACCGAGCTGGTGCTGGCCGATCTTGAAGCCGTCCGGAAACGGAAGGAAAAGATTTCAAGGGACGTGAAACGCGGCGACAAACACGCCTTGCTGGAGGCACACCTGCTCGATAAGTTCGACGCCCACCTGAACGCCGGCAAACCGGCCAGCACCCGCGGACTCCCGCTCGCGCTGGAAGAGAAGGCGATCGTCCGCGGCTTTTTCCTGCTGACCGACAAACCAACCATTTTCGCGGCGAATGTGAAGGAGAGTGAGTTGGGAAATGTGGAAAGCAATCCTGCGGTGGCCAAGGTTCGGAACTACGCGCGCGCGCATCACGCCTGCGAAACAATTGTGGTCAGCGCCCAGTTGGAAAGCGATTTGGGCGATTTGGCTCCCGAGGAGGCGCAAGACTATTTGAAAGAGCTTGGCATCAAGGAATCAGGGCTGACGGCGCTCATTCGCAGCACATACAACGTGCTGGGGCTGCGAACCTTTTTCACTTTCAACGAAAAAGAAGTCCGCGCCTGGACCATTCACTCGGGCGATACCGCCTTAAGAGCCGCAGGAACGATCCACACTGATTTCGAGCGCGGTTTCATCAAGGCCGAAACTGTCAATTGCCAGGACCTGGTCAAAGAAGGCTCCGTGGCCCAGGCGCGCAACACCGGGCATTACCGGATCGAGGGGCGCGATTATGTCGTGCGGGATGGGGATGTGTTGTTGTTCAAGGTGAGTGTGTGAGTCCCTGGTAGGGCGCGTTGTCCCCAAGCCGGCGTAGCCGGAACCAAACTCGTTGTGGGAACGGTTGCAGGTTGCAGGTTGAAGGTTGAAGGTTGAAAGCAACCAACTTGCAACCTTCAACTTACAACCTGCAAAGGCAAAAATCTGCGCAGAAAAACGACATTTCTGGATATAGTCATCCAACGCTCCAAAGCCCCAGTTTGGTTGCACGCGAGTGAGCGCGGCTGTTTGAGACAAACAGACCTACCTTTGAAGGTTCATGGTAAGGAGGAATCTGGACACGGCGTGCCGGGAAAATGCTCCGCACGTTGCATCTTGCGCCTTGCGGCCTGAGCGGCTTCTTTGCATCATCACCGTCAAGAGGTGGCTGCTGTCGGCGTCACCCGCGAACATAAGGCTAAATTGAATTGAACTGAACGGAATAGAAATCGAATCATGAATCTGGATGCTCTTTACTCGGAATTGACCCTAAAGACCAACGCGAAGCTGGCGCTGTTAGTCCTGGATGGCGTCGGTGATGTGGCCACGCATGAGCAGGGCTATGTCACGCCGCTTGAAGCCGCAAAGACCCCCAACCTGGATGAGCTAAGCAAGGACTCCGCGCAAGGCCGGATGCTCCCGGTGGCGCCGGGCATCACGCCGGGCAGCGGACCGGGCCACCTGGGGCTTTTCGGCTATGACCCGCTGGAGTTTCAGGTCGGGCGAGGCGTGATTGAAGCGCTGGGACTGGGCCTGGAATTGAAGGCGGGCGATGTGGCCGCACGAGCCAATTTCTGCACTCTCGATGCCAAGGGCATCGTCACCGACCGCCGCGCTGGCCGCATCGATACGAAGGTGTGTGAGGAACTTTGCGCGCTGCTGGCGCAGAAGGTTAAGAAGATCGGGACGACGGAGGTGATCATCAGGGCTGGAAAAGGACATCGCTTCGTGGTGGTGTTTCGCGGCGCCGGGCTGGAGGGGCCGTTGACCGATGCCGACCCGCACCGGGAGGGCCTGCCCATCCCGACGGTGCGACCGGTCAATCCCAAATCAGCCAAGGCGAAGAAAGCCGCCAAGCTGGTGGCGGGTTTCTACAAGGCCGCTTTGCCGCTCATCGCGCAGAAAAAGCCGGCCAACGGCTTCCTGCTGCGCGGCATTGCGCACCAGCCGAAGATCCCCACGTTTGAGGAGCGCTACGGATTGCGGGCGGGATGCCTGGCGGTGTATCCGATGTATAAGGGCCTCGCGCAGCTTGTGGGGATGACCAAGCTGGAGGGCCCGCAGACCATCGCCGAGCAGTTCGAGCGCTATCTCGCCGAGTACGACAACTACGATTACTTTTTCATCCATTTCAAGTACACCGACATGTATGGGGAGGACGGCAACTTTGCCGCCAAGAGCAAGGCAGTGGAAGAGTTCGACGCCGCGCTGCCGATTTTACTGCGCAAGAAACCGGATGTGCTCGCCATCACGGGCGACCACTCGACGCCCTGTGTCATCAAAGGCCATTCGTGGCATCCGCAGCCGGTGGTGCTGCACTCGGCCTACTCGGGTTCGGACAAACTGGACCGCTTTACCGAAACGGGCGCCAACACGGGCTCCCTGGGCATTTTCGAGGCGAAATACCTCATCCGCCTGATGCAGGCGAACGCCAAGGCATTCGACAAATTTGGCGCCTGAGCACCGCCAGGCCATGGCCAAACTGGTATTCGACATTGAGAGTTCCGCGCTGCCGCTGGATCGGTTCGACGAAGCGCAGCAGGAATACCTGTTTCGCGAATGCGAAAAAATAAGTGACGAATCGGCTCGCGCGACCCGACGGACCGAAATCCAGCAACAATTCAGCCTGTGGCCGTTCACCGCGCAGACGGTCTGTGTCGCCATGCTGAACGCGGAGTCGTCCCACGGGCAGGTGCTCTTCATTGCGGAAGACTATGAAGACGATGCCGGTGAGGCCGGGCCGGTCGAATTCGTCCCCTGTATGGATGAAGTCGAGTTGCTGACGGCGTTTTGGGATGTCGCCCGGCATTACGACCATATCGTCACGTTCAACGGCCGAGGATTTGACGTGCCTTTCATTTATTTGCGATCCGCGCTGCTCAACGTGCCGATCTCGCGCAAAGACTGGCTGGGCTACCGCTTCCAAACCGAGCCGCACTGCGACCTGGCGGAGCAATTGACGTTCTATGGCGTCAGCGGCCGTGACGGAGCAGCGCGCCGTTTTAACCTGGATTTCTACTGCAAGGCTTTTGGCATCGAATCCCCAAAGGCGCAGGGCGTTACCGGGCGGGATGTGGGGACGCTGCTGACGGAGGGCCATTATCGTGAAATCGCCGAGTATTGCCTGCGGGACGTTAAAGCCACGGTGCTGCTGTACCAGGTTTGGAAGGAACGGCTGGCGGGAATCAAATGAGTGCAGAGTGCAGAGTGCAGAGTGTAGAATGGGACTTCGGAACGCGGAGTGCGGAGAGGCGGGTGGCGAGTGAGGAGGGTGGAAGCGCCTGGGCGGAGCGAGAAGTCGCGGCGAGAGCTCGGTGAACTAAAATGGGCGGACCTCCGTTGACACTCGTCTGTTTTGCGGTGAAGGAGGAGGCCAAAAGCTTCAACCAATCCGCGGGTGGCCGGCGTGACGTCAGAGTGCTCCTTACGGGGATGGGCGCGCGCAATGCCGAGCGAGCCTTGCGCGCTGCTTTGGCGGCCGCGCGGCCGGACCTGGTGCTGAGCGCAGGGTTTGCGGGAGGTCTGCGGCCGGACTTGAGCAGCGGCAGTGTAGTGTTTTCGGTCGAGGGGCAACCCGCTCTGGAAAAGAAGTTGCTCGCCGCCGGGGCTCAAGCGGCGAAATTCCATTTCGTTGAACGGGTGGCGACCACCGCTGAGGAGAAGCATGCGCTTCAGGAACAAACGGGAGCGGATGCAGTGGAGATGGAATCGCAGGTCATCCGCTCCATTTGCGACGAACAGGGAATCCCGAGCGCGACGGTGCGGGTGATTCTCGATACGGCGAACGACGATCTGCCTCTGGATTTCAATGAACTGATGACCGACGACCAGGAGCTGGATGGCCGGAAACTGGCCCTGGCTTTGATAAAATCACCGGGAAAGGTCGGCGCGCTACTGCGATTGCAGAAGCAAAGCGCCTTAGCGGCACACCGGCTCGCGGAAGTGCTGGGGCAAGTTCTCCGCCACGGAGGCTGAGTGAGCGTTCAAAACGAAATTGCCACGAAAGGGCACCAAGCCCGCAAAGAAGAGTAGAACCCGACCGATTCCGTTTCTTTCGGTGTCCTATGTGACCTCTTGTGCCCTGAGGTCCGGTCGCTTACTGCGGCGGCGCATGGGTCCGTAGAACAGCGGCGAGGGGTGGTTTCGGTTTGGCGTGTTCGCTGTAGCTGATGAGCGCGGCGCCGATCATGATAAAGACCACCCCCGCCCAGCGAACCGGGGACACGTGTTCATCGAGAAACATCATCGCCGCGAGGGTGGCGAATACAAAACTGAGCGCCGTTAACGGCCACAGGAAGCTGATGTCGCTCTTCGACATGAGGATGAGCAGGCAGGCGAAAAACAGGGCTTCGAAAAAGACGCCCAGCAAAATGCGGGAGTTGGTAACGCCGGCCTTGATGATGCGGGCGATTTCAGGGGCGTTGGGCGCCTTGACCTCGCCGATTTGGTTCATGCCCTGCTTGAGCAGCACGATGCCGGTGCTTTCAAAGACCAGCCCGATGAAGAGAATCAACAGTAATTTCGCCATGTTAAAGGTCCTGGTATCGAATCAGCCCGAGGCCGAGGGCTTGCGCCTGTCCCCGCACGCGCGGGCTGATGAGTGCGTCGAATTCGTTCTTAAATTCGTCGAGTGAAGGATGGGAGTAAAGCTCGGAATCGCCCGGCGGCAAGCGGGGCAGCAGGTTGAGGACGTAGGCCTCATCGACGCGCGCGTTTTGCAGCAGGCCAAAAACGGCCTGGGTGTGACGGAATCCGCGGCGGTGGAGGACAGGGCGGGAGCGCGCGGACAGGGGATGGAAGATAAGGACGTGGAGGAGACGATAGGCCAGGTGGCCGGAGGCCAGGCGGAGGTTCAGCCACAAGGGATCGAAGGTCAGGCGCAGCCGCTCGATGCCGAGCTGGCTGGCATCCTGCATGAGAATCGAGAAAACAGTCGGGTGCAGATGCAGGTGCAGGTGGCCGTTGACATGGTCCAGGGTCAGACCGGTGGCACGGAATTTTTGGAATTGGGCGTGGATCTCAGCGCGCAATTGCTCACGCAGGCTGCGCTGGAAGAAGTAGCGAAAACCGGCCCGGGCGGGATTGTTGGTGAATTCACCGCCAGGGTTGACCAGGTCGGGGATTTTGTCCGCCGGCAGGGCGGCATGGCCACAGATGAGAGTCAAGTGCAGGCCCACCCCAAGGCGCGGATTGTCGCGCGCCATGCCGACGGCTTCGGCGCACGCCGGTTCATTGACCATCAAGCTGGCGGTGGTGAGGATGCCTTCGCGATGGGCGCGGATGACGGCCTGGTTGATGGAGCTGGAGCGGCCGAAGTCATCGGCATTGACGATGAGCCGGCGCGGGGCGGGGTAGGGGGGGCGTGTCAATTGGCGGGCGGCGGGTGGTGGGTTATCAGGTTATCAAGTTGTCAGGCGCCGTAGGCGGGGGAGGTCGAGCCGGCCGCGTATCGCCACCAGGCGCGAAGGATGAGGGCCAGCTTTTGTCCCCGGTTGAGCCGCGTGGGTTGCGGGCCAAAGACCTGGAATCGATCTCGTTCGAGTTTGCGCAGGAGACGCCAATAGACGGAGCCCATCAGTTCGGCGGCCACCATGGAGCGACGGTCACCGGGAGGGAGGGTTTCGCGCGCCAGGCGGTAAAAATCCCGAGCGCGCTGAGCGACGCTGCCGGCGAGAGTAAAGAAGCGTTCCGAGTACTCGAGGCGCAGAATCTCCTCGGGCTTGACCTGGAAACGGCTTAGCTCGGAGAGGGGCAAATAAATGCGCCCGCGTTCCGCATCGGTGCGGACATCGCGCAGGATATTGGTGAGCTGGAGGGCTTTGCCGAGGTAAATGGCATAATCGCGGCAAGCCGGGCTGATGAAGCCGAAGATTTCAATACTGAGCAGGCCGACCACCGAGGCGACACGATAGCAATAGAGGTCCAATTGTTCGTAATCGGCGTAACGTTTGACCGAAAGGTCCATTTCGACGCCCTGGAGCAGGGCATCGAACAGTTCGAAGGGAAGATGGTACTCGCGGATCACGAGTTGCAACTCGCGATTGACTGGAAACTGAGGTGTCTCGGAGCCGCAGGCCCGACGGACATCGGCGCGCCAGGCAGCCAGTTGCGCGCGGCGTTCGGACTCCGGGGTGGTTTCATCATCGGCGACGTCGTCCACCTCGCGGCAAAAGGCGTAAAGGGCGGACATGCCGTCGCGCTTGGCTTTGGGCAGCAGGACGAAGGCCAGCGCGAGATTGGAGGCGCTTTTCCGCGTGATGACCCGGGTTTGTTGCATCGGTCACGCGCCGCAGAGCCGGGAATCCGAAACTCGAGAGCCAATTGCAGGGCTTCGGGATTGCCGCGAAAGAACACAAAGAACACGGAGTAAGCCAGACGAGCCGGTCATGGGAGGGGTTCGGAGGGTTTGTCCGCTCGGACGGGGGGTAAACCGCCGGTCTCCGCGAGGGTAGGGTTGCGAGGGCGGTGGTCGCGGCGGCGGCGGCGTCTGCGCCGTTTATGGGGTGCCGCAATGGATTCCAGCGCGTTCGCCTCAGCGGTAGGGGGCTGTCCGGTGGAAGGATGATGGTGGTGGTGATGAAGCTGCGAGTGCTGGCGGCGGTGTTTGCGGAAAAAGGCAGCCCAAATCAACAGGATTGAGGCGACGAGGACCATCGCACCGAGCAAGACAAAGGTAGCTTTGGCGGTGCCGCTCGGGGTGTGCCACGGAACGGAGACTTCCTCGATATCGAGACTGGCGAGAAATGGAGGAAAGTGGTTCATGACCAATCAGCTTCGGGTGGCGGGGGAGGGTTCCTCCTCGCCATCGGAGCCGCCGGCGATATCGAGGCGCTGCATCCGGTAACGGAGCGCATGGCGGCTGATTTTCAAGCGGTCGGCGGTTTTTCCCAGGCTGAAGTGATTTTGCTCGAGGAGCGAGGCGATCAGTTCGCGTTCGTAACCGGCCATGATCTCATCCAGCGAGCCGGTGGGGATGGATTTGGGCGCGGGGCCTTTATGAAGGCGAGCTTCGAGTTGAAAATCGGGGAGGCTTTCGGGCTGGATTTCCCTGGAGGTTTCCAGGATGAGCGCCCGTTCGATGACGTTGCGCAGTTCGCGGACATTGCCGGGCCAATGGAAGGACAATAACTTTTGGCGCGCGCCGCGGGACAGGCTCTGGGTTATTTTGTTGAGGGAGACACTAAAGGTTTTGAGGAAAAACTCGGCGAGCACGATGACGTCGTCACCGCGTTCGCGCAAGGGGGGCAGCCGCATCTGGATGACATTGAGGCGATGGAACAGGTCCTCGCGGAACTGGTCGTCGGCGATGGCCTTAATAATGTCGCGGTTCGTGGCGGCGAGGAGGCGGACGTTGACGCGGAGTTCCAGGGTGCCGCCGACGCGGCTGAAGGTGCCATCTTCGAGGAAGCGGAGGAGCTTGGCCTGCAACGGGCGGCTCATGTCGGCGATCTCATCGAGGAAGATGGTGCCGCCGTCGGCCTCTTCGACGCGGCCGGGCTTTTGTTTGAGAGCGCCGGTGAAGGCGCCCTTTTCGTGGCCAAAGAGCTCGCTTTCCAGCAGGGTTTCGGGGATGGCAGCGCAGTTGATGCGCACGTAGTTGGCGCGGTTGCGCTGACTGAGGCTGTGGAGGGCGCCGGCGACGAGTTCTTTGCCGGTGCCGCTCTCGCCGAGGATCAGGACGCGAGCGTCCGTAGGGGCGAAGCGCTGGATGAGTTGGCGGAGTTCGCGGATTTGGGGGCATTCGCCGACGAGGTGTTCGAGGTCGTAGGTTTCGGTGGCGCGGGCACGGAGGTGGGCATTTTCCTGCAGCAAACGGTAGCGCTCGGCGCAGCGGGCGACGGCGTGGAGGAGTTCCTCCGGGGCGAAGGGTTTGGCGAGGTAATCCATGGCGCCGGCTTTGATGGCCTCGACGGCAAGCTTGGCGGTCGCGTAAGCGGTGATCATGAGGACCGGCAGGTCGGGCCATTGGGTGCGGACTTTGGCGAGGAACTCGTAGCCGCTCATGCCGCCGAGGCGGGCATCGGTGATGACCATGAAGAAATCTTCGTGGGCGAGCAGGTGCAGGGCCTCCTCCGCCGACTCAACGGCGCGGACGGGATAGTGTTCGTCCGCCAGCACGGTCTTGAGGGACGCGCGCATGTTTTTCTCGTCATCGACGACGAGAACAGGCGGAAGAGCGGAGGTCATGGGGAGCGGGAGGAGTGACGCATTAATGGATTAATGGATTAATGAAGTGTTGGGGCGGCTGATAGTTGGTAGTTGATAGTTGATGGAGGGGAAGGGGGAATCGGGGGGATGGAGTGGTGGAGTGATGGAATGGGCAAGCTCGCAGGTCCCTCACCCCATGCCTCCAAGACTCGATTACTCGGTATTGTCTTCCGGTCGCGTTCAACTGGTTTTCGCCAGGTTCATAAGCGTTTTGGCGGGGAATAGTAGAACAAAGCAGGCGCCCTTTCCAAGCCCAGATTCGAGGCGGACGCTGCCGCCGTAGACCTCGACGATGTGCTTGACGGTGGCAAGGCCCAAGCCGGTGCCTTTGGGTTTGGTGGTATAATAGGCCTCGAAGACGCGGCCTTGTTTGTCGGGGGGAATGCCGGGGCCGTCATCGCGGATGGCGACTTCGATCGAATGGTCTTCGAGGCAGCGGGCGGTGACGAAGACGTTGCCGCCGCTCTCGCCGAGGGCTTCGCGGGCGTTCTGAAGGACATTGACGAAGGTTTCTGAGGCATGTCGGCGCTGCATGAGCAAGGGAGGAAAGGTGGGGCCATAATCCCGGTGGATAACGATGGGGTAGCGGGCGGCGGGGGGGAAGACGCGAGCGAGGGCGGCGTCGAGTTCTTCGAGAACATCGAGGCGTTCGACGTGGCCCTCGCTGAGCTGGGCGTAGCCCATGACTTCGGTGATGATGCGGTCGGCGCGTTCGACTTCCTCCTGGATCATGTGGAGTTGTTCGACGGTTTCCTTGCGGCCTTTGAGGGCGCGCTGGAGGGAGAAGGTGGCGGTGTTGATGATGGCGAGTGGGTTTTTGATTTGATGGGCGAACTCAGCGGCGAGGCGGCCGGCGGCGTGCAATTGGACTTCGCGCACGGCGAACTCGCGGGCTTCTTCGAGGGCCTGGCGCTGGCGTTCGAGGAGGACCTGGACAGCGTAACAGCCGAAGGTCATGACGGTGAGGAGAAGCAGGCGGAGCAGGAGGGGTTCGGCCGGGTTGTCCACGGAATAAAGGCCCAGCACTCTCAATTCGGTGTCGGTGAGTTTGGTGGAGATCAAGGAATCGATGACACCCGCGAGGACATAGCAGGTGCTGAGGGTAACGTTGAGAAGGAGCTGGGTTGTGGCGCGCGGGACGCTAACGGCGGTGCGCACGATGAGGCCGAGGAAGAGCCAGTAGAGGGGGCTGTCGTAGCCGCCGGTCGCCAAGGTGAGGACGCCGAGGAAGATGGCGTCCACGAGGCTCATGGCGAAGACGGCGCGTTCGACGACGCCGGGAGGGAGTCGCCGCATCCAGATGAGGATGGGAGCGAAGCCGATACCGAGGGCGGCGTAGGCCCAAACAAAGTAGCGGGTGGCGTCGATGGAGACTTCAAGAGGGCTGATGGCCTGGCCGATCCAGGGTTTGAAGTATTGGAGGAGGATGACGATGCCGGCGATGCGGATGGGCAGGACGATATCGCGCTCCATGGTTTCGATGCGCTGGAGGATCTGGCGAGTGTCAGGCGGAGGAAGTTTGAGGAGTTCGACGAGGGGCCCAAAGAAGCGGCCCAAGCGGGCGGCGAGGCGGGAGAAGGGCCAGGGATTGGGGTTGGGGTTGGGGCCGGCGGCTTTGGGAGCCGGCCCGGCCGGCGCGCTGGTCAAACTGGATGGCTTGGAGCCATTCATCGCATCAGAACTCACAATTCGCAGCGGCGCCGAGGGCCGGGGCGGCGGGCGGCATTACGGGCCGCACAGCAGCTCCAACGCACGCGCTGCGACTTTATCGACCGGCCAGAGCCGGCCCAGACCTTCGTAGCCGCAGGAAAGGAGGCCTTCTTCCGGCCCGATGAACTCGGCCCCACGGGTTTTCAAGGTGGCAACATTTTTTTGGGTGGCCGGATGGAGCCACATTTTTCCATTCATGGCGGGGGCAATCAGTGTTTTGGCCCGAGGGTTGAGGGCCAGGGCGACGCAGCCCAGGGCATCATTGGCCAGGCCGAGGGCGAGCCTGGCGATGGTGTTTGCAGTGGCCGGGGCGACGAGGAGTAGGTCGGCTTCATCCGCCATTTGGATATGGGTGGGTTTCCAGCCTTCTTCCTCGTCGTACAGGTCGGTGACGACGGGGTGGCGGGAGAGGGTTTTGAAGGCGAGGGGCGTGATGAAGCGAAGGGCATCCGCGGTCATGAGGACGCGGACGTCGCAGCCTTGTTTAGCGAGCTGGCTGGTCAAATCGGCGGCCTTATAGGCGGCGATCGAACCGGTCACGCCGAGAACCACTTTTTTGCCGTTGCTCATTGAAATCGTTTGTGGAGCGTGAGGGGAGGGCCGGTTCACGCGGCACGAATCAGTCATGACGCTAAAACTCGGGCGGGGCGACCCTGGCGGAGCGCATTTTTTCGGCCTCAACAATGGCCAGGGCGCGGCGCAAATCATCGGAGATGGCGGCGCTGATGAGGAGGTAATCGAAATTTCTCCACTGGGCGATTTCCTGGCGGGCGACACCGAGGCGTTTCTGGATGACGGCGGGGGAGTCGGTTCCGCGTTTGCGCAAGCGTTCTTCGAGGACGGCGATGGAGGGCGGGGTGAGGAAGACGGAAACGAGGGCTGATTTGAGTTCGGGGTCGGTTTGGGCTTTTTCGCGGATGGTGGCGGCGCCCTGGACATCGACATTGAGGAGGACATCGCGTCCCTGGCGCAATTTGCCCAGGACCTCGGCTTTGAGGGTACCGTAGCTGTGGCTGTAAACGGTGGCATGTTCGAGGAAATTTCCCGCCTGGACGCGTTTGAGGAAAGAGGCGGCATCCAGGAAGTAATAATCGAGGCCATCCTGTTCGCCCGGGCGTGGAGGGCGGGTGGTGCAGGTGACGGCGCGGGTCATGCCGGGGCAGGAGGCGAGCAACTGGTGGCATAGGGTGGTTTTGCCGCCGCCGGAGGGCGCGGAGATCAGGATGAGCAGAGGGCTGGTAGTGGGCATGTTATTGCCAGGGGTTTCCACCCGCGGTGCTGTGGTTTGGAGTTTGATCATTCGACGTTCTGTGCCTGTTCACGGAATTTTTCCAACTCTGCTTTGAGGGTGACGACTTCGCGGGAGATTAGGCTGTCGTTGGCCTTGGAGCCGATAGTATTGACTTCGCGGTTCATTTCCTGGGCGAGGAAATCGAGGGTGCGGCCGACCGGCTCGCGGGATTTGCGACAATCCTCGAACTGCTGGAAATGGCTCTGGAGGCGGGTGAGCTCTTCCGAGATATCGGAGCGGTCGCCGAAATAGACGATTTCCTTGAGCAAGCGGTCGTCTTCGACGCCCGGGGCTTCGAGGCCGGCGGTGCGGATGCGTTCGAGGAGCTGGTGGCGGTAACGCCGCGCGACCTTGGGGGCGTGTTTCTGGATGCGGTTGGCGGCCGAACGCATGAGGGCGATGCGGCGGGCCAAGTCCTGGGCGAGGTGGGTGCCCTCGCGCTCGCGCATTCGGACCAGGGCGGTGAGGGCCTTGGTCAGGGCGCGCTCGACGGCGGGCCAGAAGTTCTGCTCCTCGACGAGTTGAGCGTCGGTTTGGAAGACGCCCGGGGCGCGGGCCAAGTGGTCGAGGGTGACCGGGCCGGGGAGGCTGAGCTGGCGGGCGAGGCGGGTGAGCTCGCGGGCGTAAGCTTTGGCCAGGGGGATGTTCAGGTGCATGCGCGCCGAGAGTTCGCTGGTGCCGGCGTGGAGGCCAACGCGCACATTAAGGCGACCGCGGGAGATGAAACGGTTGATGAGGTCGCGGACCTGGGCTTCGAGCATTTCCATTTCGCGGGGGAGGGTGACGGAGATTTCGGTCTGCTTGCGGTTGACCGAGCTGAGCTCGACGGTGAGCTTGAAGCCGTTCTGGGAGCATTCTCCGCGGCCGTATCCCGTCATGGATTTCATCTGGGGTCAATATGCGGAAAAAGGGGTGGGCAGGCGAACAAAATTTGAGGTGGCAAAGCCGCACCGGAGGAGCTTCAACCGCGGATTGCGTGGGTAACGCGGATTTTCTTTTGTCCTATCCGTGAAATCAGTGAAACCCGCGGTCAAAACCTCAGCAGAGGCTTCCCCGCTCCGCAATAGTTACTTCTCCAACCCCACCTTCGCCGCCACCTGGGCGACGTCTTTGTCGCCACGGCCGGAGAGGTTAAGAATAATCAATTGGTCGCGGGCCATTTCGGGCGCGCGCCGAATGACCTCGGCGACGGCATGGGCGCTTTCGAGCGCGGGGATGATTCCTTCCAGGTGAGCCAGTTTCATGAAGGCGGCGAGGGCCTGGTCGTCGGTGGCGTAAGTATATTCGACGCGGTGGAGGTCGCGGAGGAAGGCGTGTTCGGGGCCGACGGCGGCATAATCCAGGCCGGCGGAGACGCTGTGGGTGAGCTGGACCTGGCCGAATTCGTCCTGGAGCAGGTAGGAGCGTGTGCCCTGCAACACCCCCAAGGAGCCGCCTTGGAAACGCGCGGCGTGTTTGCCGGCTTCAATGCCTTCGCCGCCCGCTTCGACGCCCACCATTTTCACCGCGGCATCGTCGAGGAAGGGGTAGAACAGGCCTATGGCGTTGGAGCCGCCGCCGACGCAGGCGACGAGCAGGTCCGGCAGGCGGTTTTCCTTTTCGAGGATTTGGCGGCGGGCTTCGTCCCCGATGACGCGCTGGAAGTTGCGGACCATGAGGGGATAGGGATGGGCGCCATAGACAGTGCCGAGAATGTAATGGGTGGTGCGGATGTTGGTGACCCAGTCGCGCATGGCTTCGTTGATGGCTTCCTTGAGGGTTTGCTGGCCGGCTTTGACCGGGACGACTTCGGCGCCGAGCATTTTCATGCGGAAGACGTTGAGGGCCTGGCGGTCGCAGTCCACCGCGCCCATATAGACGACGCATTTGAGGCCGAACATGGCGGCGACGGTGGCGGTGGCGACGCCGTGCTGGCCGGCGCCGGTCTCGGCGATGATGCGGGTTTTACCCATGCGCCGGGCGAGCAGGATCTGGCCGATGCAGTTGTTGATTTTGTGGGCGCCGGTGTGGAGGAGGTCTTCGCGTTTGAGATAGATCTTCGCGCCGGCGAGTTCGCGCGTGAGCCGTTCGGCCAAGTAGAGCGGGGTGGGGCGTCCGCAAAAGTCTTTGAGGTAATACTCGAATTCGCGCTGGAAGGAGGGGTCCTTTTGGGAGCGGAAATATTCGTTTTCCAGCTCCTGCAAGGGATGCATCAGGGTTTCGGGCACGTAACGGCCGCCGTAGGGACCGAAATGGCCGCGGGCATCTGGCGTCTTTTCCGTGGCAATTGGACTCATAAGGAGAGAAGGCTAAAGACTAATGTATAAAGGATAAAGGCTAAAGGACGGGTTTGCGGCTGGTTGAGAACAACCAGCCCTAACCTGGGGACAAGCGAGCCTACCTGCGAAGAACCAGCGCCACCGTCAAGGCCGGAGCCGGGAGCGTCTGGAGGCGTGGCTGGAGTCGCTTGACTGGATGTGGAGGGCGGAGGGGTGAACGCGCCAAAGACGAGTCCGCTTTTTGGGGTGGTGAAGAACTTCCTCTTCATCGGCCAGCGCGGCGCAGGCGGCGCAGACATGGGTATGCCACGAACGAGAGTCTGCCCGTTCCGCCATCTGTTGCCCGCAGCAAATGCACACTCTAGGCTGCATCTGATAAAACTGGCTCAGAATCACAAAAACTGCAAGTGATTATGAAATCAGTGAATCCTGCCCCCCTTCCGGCGGAGTTCGGCGAGGCCCGTTTCGAGCTCGGCGCGCGGGAGGTTGCCGGTGGTCAAGCTGGCATCGCCCTGGCGCTGAAGGCGTTCGTAAAAGGCAATTCCGAAGTCCACGAGCGGGCCCAGCTCGGCGTCGCTATCGAGCATAGCAAAGAGCAGGTCTTCGGCTTTGCCGAATTCTCCCGTCCGCTCATAATGCTGCATGAGCCGGGCCTGAGTTGCGAGGGGCAGCGGCGTCTCTCCGAGCGACGTGACGAAGACTTCGACGCGGGGCACGAACTCCGGAAAATCAGTGACCTCGCCGGTGGCCAGGGTGTCGAGCAGCAAGTGGAGCCCTTTCGAGTAACAGGCGCGGCTTTCCTCCGGGCGCTCGCGGGCGGCTGCGACATCGCCGGCTTCCTTTAGCAGAGTGGTCAGGAGCCAGGTCTTATCGCGGACGACCTGAGTGGGTTCGCCCTGGATGAGTCGCGCCAGCAGTTCGGTTTCGCTGAGGCTCGCCACCGCCTCCGCGTCGGTGTGTATCAGGCGCTGGAGCTCCTGGTCGAGGGTGCCGGCGGCTTCATTCCAAAGCTGGCCTTGCTTGAGCGATCTCAATCTCGAAAGAAACTCGAAAAACTCCTCGAGCATCCGCAGGATGTAGTCCCTTCGAATCACATGCCCATGATCTGGTAGCCGCAATCGACATAGATGACTTGGCCGGTGATGGCCGCCGCGCCGTCGCTGGCCAGGAACAGGCCGGTGGCTCCGAGTTCATCCGGCAGGACGTTGCGTTTTAGCGGCGCATGCGCTTCGTAATGCTTGAGCATCTCTGTGAACCCGGCGATGCCGCGCGCCGCCAGGGTGTTCACCGGCCCGGCGCTAATGCAGTTGACCCGGATTTTTTTCGGCCCGAGATCATAGGCGAGGTAGCGCGTGCTGGCTTCCAGCGATGCCTTGGCGACGCCCATCACATTATAGTGCGGCACGACTTTCTCGGCGCCGTAGTAACTCATGGCCACGATGCTGCCGCCGTCAGTCATGAGCGGCGCCGCCGCCCGCGCCAATGCGACGAGCGAGTAGGCGCTCACGTCGTGGGCAATCCGGAAGGCCTCCCGGCTGGTGTTGACGAACTCACCTTCGAGGGCGTCTTTCGGCGCGAAGGCGACTGAGTGGAGAAGCAAGTTTAGCTTGCCGAATTTCCCGCCGACGGTGCTGAAGACCGCGGCGATTTGGTCATCCTTGGTCACATCGCAAGGCAAAATAAGCGTATCGGCCCCGAAGGTGCCCGCCAATTCCTCAACATTTTCCTTCAACCGCTCGCCCTGGTAGGTGAACGCGAGGCGCGCGCCCGCTTTGGACCAGGCCTGAGCAATCGCCCAGGCGATGGAGCGTTTGTTGGCGACCCCGAAGACAATGCCTGTTTTGCCGGCCAATGACATGGTGCTGGTATCGGATAAACCGTTAAAAGCGCTAAGATCGTCAAAAGGTTAAAGACGTTAACAACGTTGAAACGTTAAAGGCGTCAAAACGTTAGAAACGGCGGGCATACCACTAGGCTAGATTCAGCATCGTGGCAAGGGGAGAGTGGCGAGGGCGTGAACCGTGAAACGTGAATGACGGCCGATCCTGGTTGGGAGCGTCGCTTGACTGTTCGACGTTGCACGGCGAGCGCAGGCTTTTGCTCACCCATCACGTATCAGGTGCGACGGTTCACGCTTCACGTTTTACGCATCATGTTTTGCTCTCCCATCACGCTTACTAATTAGCAAACATTAGGATAGTATCACGGCCAGACCGGCTTTCTAATGCAGTAGCAAGGACAATATATGGTAAGCAAATGGCACCTTATGTGTGGCCCGGACGGTGGGTTCCGCCTGAAATTAGGGCGTTATGGACGACGTCCTGTTTGGCGACTTGATCTACATCTTTGCGTTCTGCCTGGGCGGGCTGGTTTTCGCCCTCGGGCCGATCGTGCTGGTGCATTTCATTTCGGCGCGGAAGACCCGGAATTACGCCAATAAGACCGGCCAGTTCATTGAATGCGGGATGGACCCCATTGGCGACGCGTGGATCCGCTATAGCGCCGCCTATTACTTGTATGCGTTGGTGTTCGTCGCGTTCGCGGTCGATGTGCTTTATCTCATCCCGGTGGCGCTGGTTTACAACCGAGTGAAGGGGTTTGTGATTCGCGACTTCATCGAGATGCTGATCTTCGTTGGCATTCTGTCGCTGGTAATCGTTTACGCCTGGAAAAAAGGAATCTTTGAATGGAAGCGCAGGAAGAGCAACTCCTGAAGGACTGTGCGCCCTTCGTAAAGTTTGCGAAGCTGGACGAACTGCTGTCGCTCGGCCGGGCGAACTCATTGTGGCCATTGACCTTCGGGCTGGCCTGCTGCGCCATCGAGATGATGGCGGCGGGCGCCTCGCGCTTCGACCTGGCCCGGTTTGGCGCCGAGGTGTTCCGACCTTCACCGCGGCAAGCGGACGTCATGATTGTCGCCGGGACTGTCAACAAGAAGATGGCGGAGGCGGTAAAGACGCTTTACGACCAAATGCCTGAACCGAAATGGGTTATAGCGATGGGCAACTGCGCGATTTCGGGTGGGCCATTCGTTTTTCCAGGCCAATACGCCGTGGTTGAAGGCGTGGACAAACTTTTCCCGGTGGATGTGTACATCCCGGGATGTCCGCCGCGGCCGGAAGCACTTATAGAGGGCATTCTGAAGCTCGAGGAGAAACTGACGGGCAACCGGCGCTGGCCGGTGGTGAAGCCGGAATGAACCCGGGGAAATGTAGGTCGTATAACCCATATAAGTCCTATGAATGCAGAACCGAATAGTGCTGGCGCGCCGCCCGCAACCAAACCAGCAGCTACGCTCCCAGCTCCTGCCCCCGCCCCTGCGCCGCTTCCCAATCCGTTGGCTCACTTGCCGCTCCCGTTCCAGGCGGTGGATTACTTCCTGAAGGGATATCACCTCGATGCGAGCGTGACACCCGACCAGGTGGTTTCGGCTGCGGAGCTGCTTGGCAAAGAGGGGTTTGCTCTGGACACAATCACCGGTGTCGATTGGATGGCGCTCGGGCAAATGGAATTGGTGTATGACTACTTCCATCCACAGCGGTTCCTGCGGGTGGTCATCAGGGCGCGCATCCCGCGAGACAACCCCGAGATTCCCACCATCTCGAAGGTGTTTCCGGGCGCGAACTGGCACGAGCGGGAAACGCACGATTTCTTTGGCATCTGTTTCCTCGGGCATCCGAATCTGATGCCTTTCCTTCTGCCCGAGGACGCCACATACCACCCATTGAGGAAAGATTTCACCGCGTGATGGCCACGGAAGACATTTTGGCCCCACTCGCTTCGACTCCGCCGCAGGAGACGTTTGTGCTGAACCTGGGGCCGCAACATCCCGCCACCCATGGAGTGTTGCGGGTGAAGATGACCATGGACGGCGAGTACATCGTGCGCGCCGAACCGGTCTGCGGCTATATCCACCGGATGCAGGAGAAGATGGGAGAGAACCGCAGCTACGCGCAGTTTCTGCCCAATACCAGCCGCATCGATTACCTCTCCGCGTTGACCTATACCCACGCGTTTGTGGGCGCGGTCGAGCGGGCCGCCAGGATTCAGGTGCCGCCGCGGGCCGAATACATCCGCGTGGTTGCCTCGGAGCTGAACCGCATCTCCAGCCACCTGGTCTGGTGGGGCGCTTTCCTGCTCGACCTCGGCGGCTTCACGCCGCTGCTCTACGCCTTTGATGACCGTGAGAAGATCCTGGATCTGCTGGAAGGGATCACTGGCGCGCGCCTCACCTACTCCTACTTCCGCATCGGCGGGCTGTACAATGACGTGGATGACGAGTTCATAAAAGGCACGCGGGCGTTCGTCGCCCACATGCGCCCGCGGCTGAAGATGTACAAGGATCTGGTGACCGACAACGTGATCCTGCGCAAGCGGCTCATCGAGATCGGTCCCATAAGTCAGGAACTCTGCCGTCTCTATGGCGCGACCGGCCCGGTAATCCGCGGCTCGGGCGTTCCTTATGACGTCCGGAAGGTCGAGCCCTACTCCGCATATCCCGAGTTCGACTTTGAAATCCCGACCTTGCCCGAGGGCGACTCGATGGCGCGGTATTTGGTGCGAATGGCGGAAATGGTCCAGAGCCTGCGCATCATCGAGCAGGCGCTCGACAAGTTGCCCGCCGGACCCGTGATGGCTGAGAAGGTTCCCCGGGTGCTCAAGCTCCCGGCGGGTGACTTTTGCTACGCGGTCGAGGCTGCGCGTGGCCGGTTCATGGTGCGCATCGTCAGCGACAACAAAGAAATCCCCTACCGGGTCAAGCTGCGCACGCCGTGCCTCTCGAACCTGAGCCTGTTCGAAGAAGCCAGTCGGGGCATGCTGCTGCCCGACGCGCTGGCGCTCATGGGCAGCCTCGACTTGGTGATCCCCGACATCGACCGTTAGTATGACCCAAACGCTGACTAAAGTTTTGACAACCGAGCCCTTCCGGCTCGCGCTCTCGCTGGTGGCGATCATGGCCTTTGTGGGCCTGAATGCCGCCTACCTGGTGTGGGTCGAGCGGAAAGGCGCCGCCCGGTTTCAGCGCCGGCCAGGTCCGAACGAGGTCGGTCCGGCCGGGTTGCTGCAACCGATTGCCGACGCCATCAAGCTCCTCTCGAAGCAGCTCATCGTTCCGGCGGGCGTGGACCGTACGTTGTTCCGGCTGGCCCCGCTGGCGGTAATGGCGCCGGCGCTGGCCAGCCTGGCGGTAATTCCCTTCAGCGAGAGCCTGGCCGCCCGGAACATCAATGTCGGCTTGCTGATGATTTTCGCCTTCGGGTCCATCAACGTCATGGCGCTCATGGTCGGTGGCTGGTCCTCGCGAAACAAATACGCGATCATTTCCTCGGCCCGCGTGGTCTCGCAAAATGTCGC
This sequence comes from Candidatus Acidiferrum sp., assembly GCA_035566435.1. Taxonomy (GTDB): domain Bacteria; phylum Verrucomicrobiota; class Verrucomicrobiia; order Limisphaerales; family UBA8199; genus DATMRF01. The sequence goes on along the minus strand of DATMRF010000141.1, from coordinate 60,423 downwards.
GTACGAAATCCCGATGCTGCTGGTCGTGATCACGATGATCATGGTGACCGGCACGATGAACCTGAGCGAAATCGTGAACCAACAGGCGGGCGCGTTCTGGAACTGGAATCTGTTCAAGGTCTGGGTCAATCCGCTGATGCCCGTCACCTTCCTGATTTTTTTTATCTGCATGCTGGCGGAAACCAACCGCGCTCCGTTCGACATGGCCGAAGCCGAAAGCGAGTTGGTTGCGGGCGCTTACACCGAGTATTCCGGCATGGGCTTCGGCGTATTCTTCATGGCGGAATACGCCAACATCCTGCTGGGCTGCAGCCTGGCGACGGTGCTGTTCCTGGGCGGGTGGCAAAGACCCATCGGCATCCTGCCCGGGGTTTTCTGGTTCCTCCTGAAGATGTATCTCCTGATCTTTTCCGTCGTGTGGATCCGTTGGACTTTCCCCCGCACGCAATTCTACGGCCTGCTGAATCTTTCGTGGAAAATCCTGATCCCGGTATCGCTGTTCACCCTCGTTCTCTCGAGCGCGATGATGAAATTGCTATGAAGAACGTCTTCGTGGAAATCTATTATGGCGTGAAGAGCCTCTTTGTGGGGATGGCGATCACGCTGCGCCAGTTCTTCAAGCCGATCGTCACCGTCCAGTATCCGCATCAGACGCTCAAGATTCCCGCACGTTTCCGCGGGCATATCGAGCTGGTGTCGGACCCCGAGACTGGCAAGCCGAAGTGCTTCGTCTGCAAACTCTGCGAACGGGCATGCCCGAGCGATTGTATCACCGTCGAGGGCATCAAGCCGGAGGGCGCCAAACGCAAGACGGTGACGACCTATCGCCTCGACTTCACCAAGTGCAGCCTGTGCGGCTCGTGTGTCGAAGCCTGCCGGGACAACGTCATTCGCTTTTCCCGCGAATACAACCTGGCCAGCACGAAAAAGGAAGATTATATAATGGACTTGTTTAAGCGGCTGGAGGCGCAGCGCCTCGAAATCGAGAAATCGGAAGGCGACTCCACCGGGAGCGCCAGCGTCCTCGCCGGCCACGGCCCAGCCGCTCCAGCCAGCGCTGAACCTTCCACGCGCGCGCCCATTCAAGTCGAACCGCCCAAGCCCCAAGCGCCCCGGGTTCAGGCACTGACCGTGGAGGCCAAATGAGTTCATTTCCTGCCTCCAATTTAGTCCTCAGCGCGATCTTCCTGAGCTGTCTGGCGACGATGGGCACTGGCGCGCTCATCACGGTGTTCAGCGCGCGGCTGATCCGCAGCGTTTGCGGCCTCGCCATTTGCTGCATCGGCCTTGCCGGACTTTACTATTTTCTCCACAGCCCGTTCCTGGCGTTGATGGAAATCCTTATTTATGTCGGCGCGGTTTGCGTCACCATTGTTTTCGCCATCATGCTGGCGGAGCCGGATGAGCCCGCCGCTGCCAAGGGTGGCAGGTCCTTTCTTTGGGGCGGGCTCGCGCTCGCGGTTGCCGCGGCGCTTTTCTGCGGCGTCGCCTGGTTGGGCACGCACGGGAATTGGGCCTTTCCCGAACAATTAACCAACGATGGCTCCATCGAGGCAATCGGCCGGTCGCTGCTCACCACTTACAGCCTGGCGTTCGAGCTGATTTCGCTGGCGCTGCTCGTCGCCATCCTGGGCGCTCTCGCGATCGCTCGGACCGGGAGGACCAAAGCATCCTAGATATGAACGCACCTCTTTATAACCGCCTGGACGTGTATCTGATCGCCGCCGCGTTCCTGCTGGCCATCGGCATCTACGGCCTGATTCGGCGGCGGACGCTAATCGGCATGCTTATCTCCGGCGAACTCATCTTCTCAGCCGCCTCGCTCAACTTGATGGCCTTCAACCGTTTTACGGTCCACGACCGGTCCGTTGGCCAAATCTTCGTGTTGTTCATCATGGGGTTGGCGGCGGCCGAGGTGGCGATCGCGCTGAGCATTATTGTCGCGGTCTATCGCAATTACTCCTCGGTTAAAACCGCCGAGCTTTCCGAACTGAATGGATAGGTAATGGAAAAGATACACGACATCCGGTTACTCCTGGCCGTCCTGGCGCCGCTGGTTGGCGCCGGGTTGGTGATGCTCAATGGCAAGCGCCCCAACGTGCGCGAGACGTGCTCGTTCGCCGCCGCCGTGGTACTGTTCGCCCTTACCGCCTCCATGATTCCTTTGGTGCTCCAGGGCAAAATGCTGCACCTGACGGTGTTTCAGCTCATCCCGTCCGACGCGAAGAGCACCGGGCTGAGCTTCGCGTTGCGGGCGGACGCGCTCTCGATGGTGTTCGCCCTTTCAGCTTCATTCCTGTGGATCCTGACCGTGTTTTATTCCGCCGGCTACATGCGAGGACTGCAGGAGCACGCGCAGACCCGGTTCAACACTTGCTTTGCGCTTGCGCTGTTCGGTGCGGTGGGCTGCGCGCTCTCGGATAACCTGCTCACGATGTATCTCTTTTACGAGATCGTCAGCATCTGCACCTACCCGCTCGTCGCTCATCACCAGGATGAAGAAAGTTACGAAGGCGGCAGAAAATACCTGGTTTATCTGACCGCCACCGCCAAGGGCCTGGTGCTGCCGGCCATGGTGCTGCTTTACGTGCTTTCGGGGACGCTGGATTTTGCTACGAACATCCATACCGGCATCATCCCGAACACCGTGCACCACGGGATCATCGCCGCCCTCTACGCTTGCTGCATCCTTGGATTCGCCAAGAACGGCGTGATGCCGTTCCATAACTGGCTCCCAAGCGCGATGGTGGCGCCGACGCCGGTGAGCGCGCTGCTGCATGCGGTCGCCGTGGTGAAGGTGGGCGTGTTTTCGACCGTCCGGGTGATGCTCTACGTGTTCGGCACCGACCTGATGCGTGACCTGAACCTCGGGCTTCCCACAGCTTACTTCGTCTCCATCACCATTGTCGTGGGCTCGATCATCGCCCTAAGCAAAGACAACCTCAAAGCGCGGCTGGCTTACTCGACGGTCAGTCAACTGTCCTATGTGATCCTCGGCGTCGCCTTGTTAACGGTTCCCGGCATCCAGGGCGGCATCATCCAAATTGCCAACCACGCTTTTGCGAAAATCACCCTGTTCTTCTGCGCCGGGGCCATCTATGTCGCCACGCATAAGAAGAACATCTCGGAGATGAGCGGCCTGGGCCGGGCGATGCCAATCACATTCGCCGCTTTTGGCCTGGCGTCGCTCAGCATGATCGGCGCGCCGCCCGTCGCCGGGTTCGTGACCAAATGGTACCTGCTCAACGGCGCCTGGGACGCCAACTCCGTCGGCATTATCGTCGTGTTGCTCGTCAGCACGCTGCTGAACGCGGCTTACTTTGCCCCGGTCGTTTACCAGGGCTTTTTCGGCAAGACCTCCGAGGCTGACATTAAGCACAAATACACTGAAGCGCACCCGGCGCTCGTCGTGCCGCTCAGCATCACCGCCGTGATCTCGGTGCTGATCGGCCTCTTTCCGAACTTCTTCATGCAATTTGTGCACAAGCTCGTCATATGAGACTCGTCAAGCTCATTGAGTTTCTTCGCAACCGGCTAAAGACCGTGGTGCGAGTCTGTTTCGGCGTCCTGGCGCTGCTCATCCTTTGCGATGCGTTGTTCGTGAGCAAAGAGTCTGCGCACACTAGTACGGAGCATATTCCCGGGTTTTGGTCGCTGTTCGGCTTCATCGGCTGCGCGTTGATCATCATCCTCTCCAAGTGGTACGGCCATGTCGGGATCATGACGCGGGAAGATTATTACGACGACCCTTCGCCGTCACCCGCACCGGAGGCTTCGCGCCATGGATAATTTCTGGCTCCATCCTTCGCTCATTCTGATTTTCGGCGCGCTGCTGCTGCCGCTGGTGCCCGCGCGCCTGAAAAAGGGCTACTTGCTGCTCATCCCGGTCCTCGTTTTTGCGCGGATTCTGTCGCTGCCGAGCCTGCCGCAGGGTCAACAGCTTTTGCTCGGTCACGTGCAGTTCCTCGATTGGCAGCTGGTCTTTGGTCGGGTGGACCGGCTCAGCCAGGTGTTCGGCTATATCATGAGTTTGATGTGCATCCTCGGCACGCTTTACGGAATGCACGTCAAGGAAAACACCCAGCACATCGCCGCCTGGCTCTACGTGGCGGGCTCGATTGGCGCGATTTACGCCGGCGACTTCATCACGCTGTTCCTGTTCTGGGAGCTAACGGCCTTTTCGTCTGTGTTCCTGATCTGGTTCCGGCGCCGTCCCGAATCACTCGGGGCGGGCCTGCGCTATCTGCTGGTGCACGTCGCGGGTGGCTTGGCGTTGCTCGCGGGTATAGTCATCCACTGCAAAACCACCGGTAGCTGGGCCTTTAACCAACTGGACGTCGCGCATCCAACTGTGGCGATTTACCTCATCATGGTCGGGTTCATCCTGAACGCGGCCGTGCCGCCCTTCCACGCCTGGCTGCCGGATGCTTACGGCGAAGCCACCTTCAACGGTTCCGTCTTCATGTGTGCGTTCACGACGAAGACTGCTGTTTATGCGCTTTGCCGGGGGTTCGCCGGGATGGAAATCCTCGTGCCGCTGGGCGTTGCCATGGCGCTTTACGGCGTGGTCTATGCCGTGCTCGAAAACGACTGCCGCCGCTTGCTCGCCTACCACATCATCAGCCAGGTCGGCTACATGGTGGCCGGCGTAGGACTGGGCACGGAGATGGCCATTAATGGCGCCTGCGCCCATGCCTTTGCGCATATTCTTTACAAGGGCCTCTTGTTCATGGGCTGTGGCGCGGTGCTGCACATGACCGGCGAAAGCAAGTTCACGGAGCTCGGGGGGCTTTGGAAGAAGATGCCGTGGACGTTCGTATTCACTCTGATTGGCGGCCTCTCGATCTCGGCCTTCCCGCTGTTTAGCGGATTCGTCAGCAAGGCAATGATCGTCACCGCAGGGTTTGAGCAGCACAAGCTGTGGGTCGGGTTCTTGCTGCTGCTCGCTTCGGCCGGAACGTTCCTGCACACCGGCTTGAAGGTCCCTTACTTCATCTGGTTCGGTAAAAACAAGCCGAAGCCCGAGGTGTGGAACCGCGCCGCCGAACCGCCCTGGAACATGAACGCGGCGATGATTGTCGCTTCCGTGCTTTGCATCTTCATCGGCTGTTATACGCCTTATCTCTACAAGATGCTGCCGTTCCCCGAGGAGGCGATGAAGTACAATCCTTACACCGCGTACCACATTTCCGAGACGCTGCAGATCCTGCTGTTTACCGGCCTTGGTTTCTTCCTGCTGCTCAAGAAGCTGGTGCCCGAGCCGAAGATCAGCCTCGACATGGACTGGTTCTACCGTATGGGTGGACGCGCCTTCTACTGGGTGGCTCACAAGCCGGTTCAGGCCATCGATACGGGTGTTGGCGAGTTGTACCGCTTGGTAGGGTTGATTCCGCTGATGGTCACCGCCAGGTTAGCCGGTTTGTTCGATAACCTTGTGATCGACGGCCTGGTCGATGGTCTGGCTCAAAGTGTCCGGGGTGTTGGCCGCCGGCTGCGCTTTGCCCAACGCGGCCAAATGCAGCAGAACCTGGCACTCGCCTTCGGCGTTGGCGCCGTCCTGATCGTCGCCTTCATCCTCTACTCGAATCGATGACCTTTTCCAGCTACAACGATACGGTTTTGACCGTGCTGATCTTCAGCCCGCTGGTCGCGGCGGCGGTGGCGCTGTTCATCCGGAACGAAACCCTGCTGCGCTGGTGGACACTGGCCTTTACCACCGCTGCCGGCCTCTACTCGCTGCCGCTGTATTCGCATTTCGACCCGGCCACCACCGAATTCCAGTACCGGTTGACCCTTGCCTGGATTCCGGCCCTGAAGATCAATTACGCCGTTGGCGTGGATGGCATCAGCCTGCTGCTGGTGCTGCTGACCACCCTGGTCATGCCCCTGTGCGTACTGGCGTCCTGGCGTTACATCCACACGCGCGTGAAAGAGTTCATGATCTGCCTGCTGATCATGGAGACGGCGATGGTCGGCGTTTTTTGTGCTCTGGACCTGGTTTTGTTCTTCGTTTTCTGGGAAGCGATGCTTATCCCGATGGCGCTGCTGATCGGCATCTGGGGCGGTCCTCGCAAGATCTACGCCGCCCTCAAATTCTTCATCTACACCATGTCCGGCTCGGTCCTGTTGCTGGTCGCCATCATCGCGCTGTATCTGAAAGTGGGCAGCTTCAGCATCCCCGACATGATGGGGCGTTCCTTCCCGAATGATTTTCAATGCTGGATTTTCGCGGCTTTCTTCATTTCGTTTGCCATCAAGGTGCCGATGTTCCCGTTCCACACGTGGCTGCCTGCCGCGCACGTGGAAGCGCCCACTGCCGGGAGCGTCCTGCTGGCCAGTGTCCTGCTCAAGATGGGGACGTACGGTTTCCTGCGGTTTTCGTTGGCGATGACGCCTTACGCCACCCACGTCTTCACCCCTTACATCCTGGCTCTCTCCGTCGTCGCCATCCTGTATGGCGGCTTTACCGCGCTCGCCCAGACTGACCTCAAAAAGCTCGTCGCCTACTCGAGCGTCGCGCACATGGGCTTTGCTACGCTTGGTATTTTCGCACTGAACCAGATCGGCGTGGAAGGCGCCGTGCTCGTAATGCTCAATCACGGCGTTACCACAGGTGCGCTTTTCATCGTCGTCGGCATCGTCTACGAGCGATTGCATAGCCGCGAGCTCGGGCAGGCCGCCGGCATGGGCAAAGCAATGCCCGTCTTCGCCGCCTTCGCCGGTGTGTTCGCGCTCTCCTCGCTGGCCTTCCCTGGCACGAACAGCTTTATCGGCGAGTTCCTCGTCATGACCGCCGGTTTCAAGGTTTCCACCGGGATGATGATATGCGTCGTGCCGGGGGTCATCCTCGCCGCCGCGTACATGCTGCGCATGCTGCAAAAGGTCGCCTATGGCGGCACGCGCAACCCCGACCATTCGGGCCTCAAGGACCTCGGCCTGCGCGAAGTGGTGACACTGGCGCCGCTGGTGGTTTTTGTTTTCTGGATTGGCCTCCACCCGGAACCGTTCACCCGTGTAATGCATGCCAGCGTGCGGCACTTGCTCGAACAGACCCAGTCTCCTGCCGGGCTCGCCGCCGTGCCCTTGGCGAACAACAACGTCCCGGCTTCGATTTCTAAATGACCACCACCTTTACAGCCTTCCTGCCCGAACTGGTGCTGCTCTTCGGCGCGCTGGCGCTGTTCGTAGTCGCGCTGGGAGACGGTTTGGTCAAACAAGCCCGCACGGTCGCGCTCGCCACTTCGTTTGCCGCAATCCTCGCGTGTGTATTTTGCCTCAACCAGCAAGCCACGTTGTTCAGCGGCGCCTACCGCGTCGATCTGTTCTCGCAGGTGTTGAAGCTCATCTTTAGCGGCGGTTTTACGCTGATCCTGCTATTGAGCGGCTCCCTCTCGGACATTCGTGACGATGTCAAACCCGAGTACTACCTGTTTCTCGCCATCAGCGTGTGCGGTCTGACGATGCTCGTCAGCAGCGTCGATTTGATCACTTTAGTGGTGGCGCTCGAGGTATCCGCCTTTCCGCTCTATCTGATGGTGCCGATGCGCCGCGAGCGCCGAGGCCAGCGGACCCAGATGGAGTCGGCCATCAAGTACATGATGTTCGGCGTCGCCGCCAACGGCGTGATGTTCTTCGGCATGAGTTACCTCTTCGGCCTGACCGGGACCACGTCCCTGACCGAACTGCTGCCGAAGCTCCAGCCGGTCATCCACTCGCCGCTGGCAATCGTCGGCCTCGCCATGACGCTCTGTGGCCTCTACTACAAGCTCGCCATTTTTCCGTTCCATTTCTGGACGCCGGACGTTTACCAGGGCGCCTCGAACGAGACCGCCGGCCTGATCGCCTCGCTGCCCAAGATTGGCGGTGTCGCGGTGCTCGTCCGCATCGTTTCGCTGGCGACTGCGGATAACCACACGGTTGCGCTGCTCCTGGCAATTCTGGCGGTGAGTTCCATGTTCTATGGGAACCTGATTGCGCTGATGCAAACGGACTTCAAGCGACTGCTCGGCTTCTCGGGCATCGCGCATGCCGGCTACGCACTGGTCGGGTTCGTCGCCCTTAGCGACCTCGGCTACTCCGCCGCTCTCTATTACATCGTCGGTTACTTCGTGATGGTCCTCGCGTGCTTCGTGGTCATCTGCAAAGTCTCGCGCGATGGCACCAACGTCGCCATCGAGGAGCTGGCCGGCTTGCACCGGCGCGCGCCGTTGCTGGCGCTGACGCTCGCGGTCGGCGTATTTGGCCTGGCCGGCATTCCGCCGTTCGTGGGTTTCATGGGCAAGCTCGCGCTGCTCTCGGCGGCGCTGTCCAAGGGCTACCTGGCGCTCGTGATCATCGCCATGCTGAACGCCGCCATCGCTGCCTATTACTACTTGGGAGTTATTCGCGAGGCCTGGTTCCGCGACCCGGGCGACCTGCCGCCCATCCGCCTGGATTGGCCCACGCGCGCGCTCTGCGTTGTGCTCATCGGCGGCGTCCTGGCCCTGGGCGTCGCCCCGGCCCGCGTGCTCGATACTATCTCGACGTCAGTGGCGAGGATGAACGTTGCGCCGCCGGATTTTCCGCCGGTCATGAATGCAGGGCCCGCATCCTCTCTGCCGGCGCCGTTTCCTTTGGGAAAGCCCCAGGGCGCAGCGGCGGCCACGGCCCGAAACTGAAGTGAACGCTTTGAATGCGACAGCAATGACAATAACAACAACTTGCCTGGGCAATAAGCGTATGCGATAGACAGGCAGATACCCCTCGTCATGCCATGAGCGACACGGCCCCAACAAACCTCAATTCAAAATACGCGTGGCGCGAGCTCGCTCAGAAAGGCTTGCCCAAGCGCTCAGGAACCGAACGGGCCGCGGACTTTCTCGAAATCTACGGCCTCTACGACGAGGCCACCGCCCGCGAGCAGGCCAGCCGCTGCATCCAATGTCCCAATCCCACCTGCGTCGCGGGTTGTCCATTGTGCAACCCCATCCCTGAATGGATGCAACTTACCGCCGAAGGCCGCTTTCTCGAAGCCGCCGCCGTCCTGGGCTCGGTCACCAACATGGCCGAAATCTGCGCCCGCGTCTGTCCCAGCGACCACCTCTGCGAAGGGGCTTGCATCCTCGAATCCATCTCCGAGCCCGTCTCGATCCAGGCCCTCGAACAATTCCTGACCGAATACGCGTTCGCTCACGGGCAGGTCGATGCCAGCACCGCACCGCCCAACGGCCTGAAGGTCGCCGTGGTTGGCTCCGGCCCCGGTGGCCTCGCGTGCGCTGAAGAGCTCGCCAAGAAGGGGTATGCCGTCACGGTCTTCGACTCGGCGTTGGTTCCCGGCGGCCTGCTGGTCAACGGCACACCCGCCTTTAAACTCGACAAATCGATCGTCCAACGCCGGATTGACATTCTGCAGAAGCGCGGCGTCGTGTTCCAATTGGGAATGAAACTCTGGGAGGACCTTACCCTCGCCCAACTCAGGGAAGATTTCGGCGCCGTTTTCCTCGGATGGGACTCCCGAAAAGCGCGCCGCCTGGAGGTTCCCGGCGCCGACTTGAAAGGCGTCGTGCAGGCGCTGCCTTTCCTGCTTCAAAAAACCACTCCTATACCCCTTGACCTGCCGCCCATCGACGTCGCCGGCAAACGCGTCGTCGTCATCGGCGGGGGCGACACCGCGATGGACTGCCTCCGCGCGGCCATCCGCTACGGTGCTCGCGAAGCCATCGGCGTCTATCGCCGCGACCAGACCGACATGCCTTGCAGCGGACGCGAATACCATGACGCCGTCGAGGAAGGCGCAAAGTTCCAGTTCTGCGCGAGCCCCGTGGCCGTGCTGGGTAATGAGCGCGGCGGGGTGACCGGCGTCCGGTTGGCTCGGACCGAAATCGGACTCATCGACGATGGTCGGCCTCGCCCGTTTCTGGTCCGGCCTGGTACCGAATTCGAATTGCCGGCCGATTGGCTCATTCTGGCGTTGGGCTTCGAACAGCTCCCTTGTGCGCACACTGGCGATTTCGAGCCTCTGTCGGTCAACGATTGGGGCGGCCTCGTGGTGGATGAAAACCAAATGACCAATCTCCCCGGCGTCTTCGCCGGCGGCGATCTCGTCCGCGGCCCGAGTCTGGTGCTGCATGCCGTCCGCGACGCTCGCCACGCGGCTGTACGGATTCACGCGTACCTATCATCCTCTGTCTCGTCGTCGTCGTAATCGTAATCGCTCCGTTTTCGGTCGCTTCCAGATCAATTGCGAGAACGACGACGAGGACGACGGCGAGAACGATTACGACCACAGGTCCCCGCACTCTTTGCGAGCATTTTGGACCGCCGCGCTTTAGATTTCAGCGTCCCGCCATCCTCCTCACCTCTGCCACCGCCTTTTCAAATCCCCGTTGCGCAAACGTCGACAACGCCTCCCCGACGCCCATATTCTCCACCGGTATGGTCAGCCACCAGGCCTGCGGCGCGTGACCGAACACATCCCGGGCCAGGGCCAGCATCGTGCGCGGGTTGGCGGCGTGCGCCATGATCTGCGACGAGGCCGCCGGCTCCAGCGCGCGAAGCTGCACCTCGCGCGGCGCATCCACCGCCGCATCGACAAATACCACCTCATCCGCGCGCGCGATGGGGTCGGCCAATTCCGGCGTCAATAAGTCGCAGGCCAGCGTCCGCACCTTCGGCAGGTTCAGCGCGGCAATCGCCTCGGCGACTTTGGGGCCGACGCCGTCATCGCTCCGCAGCGTGTTGCCGTAACCAATCACCAGCAGCATGGGACAAATAAGAATGGATCGACCCGTGGATGCAACGCAAAATGGCCCTTGACCGCGTACATGCAACGCTATTATTCAGTCCATTAGTGCCTGTGGGATTTGCAAATCCGTTGCCGCGCACGGCTCCGGTGTCTCTTTTCGAGGACCGGCGCGCCGATATCCTCCACGTGCACCTCCCCGCGTCCTACAACGTGTGCAATTTCCGCTGCACTTATTGTTACTTGCCGGTGTACGAGGCGCGCCTGCCCACCGGGATCGTCGAATCCCTCGACCGGATTATCGACCGCCTTAAAGCGGTCCAACGGCCCTTGAACATCATTTTCGCCACCGACGGCGAGATCACCATCGCTCGCGAGCTCTGGCCGGTTCTGGGCCGGCTCACCGAGTTGCCGAGCCTGCGATTGGTCAGCCTCTTTTCCAATTGCTCCGGCAACTTTGAGTGGATTCTCGAGCACTTCCCCGCTCGCAAGCTTTCGGTGATTGCCTCCTGCCACCTGCATCAGATCGAGACCCAGGCCCGGCTCGACAAATTCCTCCAAACCGTCGAAATGCTGCGCGCAAACATTCGTGGCGTGGTGGTCAGCTTCATTTTGGACCCCGACCAGATTTCACGGTTCCCCTGGTTGAAACAGGAGATGGACCAGCGCGGCATTGCCACCTTCGCCTATCCTATCCTCCAGGTCGAAGGCAAAACCCGGTCCTACACCGCAGACGAACTGGCTCGGGTGACCCGGCTCATGCGCGAAACCAACCCGGCGCCCGCCATCAACGATTTCATGCTCGAGAAAACCATCCCCGGCCTGAAGTGCGCGGCGGGCCGTGACTACATCCAAATCAACAATGACGGCACCGTCCTGGCCTGCTGGAAGACCGGCCAGGTGTTGGGCAACATTCTGACCGATGACCCTCTGCATCTCCTCGGCGCCGATTCCGTTTGTCCGTTCGGCGGATGTCCCTGCAATTGGACGGCCGGCTTCAGCGATGCTGTCACCAGCCGTTTCAAAAGGGTGAACTCGTTGTACAACTTCATTCCCCGCCGGCCGGCTCATCCGCCCGAACCCGCTTTTTCCATCGAAGACCCATGAACCGGAGCCCGACGAACGCAGCGGCTCGCGTGAAGGCGGGCGTTCCCTATCAGCAGGGGCGGGGACGGCCACGTCCCCGTAGCTCACAGCTCGCCGCGGAGCCCTCGGGGACGTGGCCGTCCCTGCCCCACCCTCAAAAAGCCCCACCGCGTCGGAGCACCAACCGACCTTGGGTTACCAGGGCGGCAGGGGACACTGCTCCTCACACGAACCTCCTCCCCAAATTGCTTGCTCGCGGGTCAGCCCCGGAGGGGCGCAATGTTTATAGTGGACGCCTGCCTCACCACCGGCCCAGCCCCAGTGGGGCGAGATGTTGCGCTGTGTTACGACCACCGCAAAGCTGCTGCGGCTACAATTCCAAACATCGCGCCCCGCTGGGGCTCGGGACTGAACTCCGGGCGGACGTTGGCTATAAACATTGCGCCCCTCCGGGGCTGGGGACCGACCGGCGAGCGTGGTCCCGGATACGTGTAAGGTGCAAAGGGGACAGCCGCACCCCAAGGTCTTGCGGAGAAACCGTGAGCGCCCAGAACTCGCTTGCGTTTTGGAGTGCGGCTGTCCCCTGCCGCTTTTGCTTTTTCGCCCTGCTTCTGCCCACGATTTCTATTAGCACTTGGGGTTTCCTGGCTGGCTGCGAACGAGTTGGACGGTCCCCGTACGGAGGCGCCCCATGAGAACTAACCCCTTTCACCTTCTCTCCCGCGCCCGCCTCGCGTTCGAAAATCCGTCCTGGAAGGAGCAGCTCTTAGAAGCCTTCGGGGGCTTCTGCTCAACAGAGGGCCCGACCGGCTTGAAAAAATTCCACTCCGTCCTCTCCAACGGATACCCCAAACTCCGGCGGGATTACCGCAAGAGTTCAGCCGCACCGCAAAGCCAGCCCGCTTGGCTCGCCACTGTTGAATCGCTCAGCAAAGCCGCGGCGCTCGCTCACATCCGCTCCCCTTACTCTAAACTCAAAGCCTACTGCGACGAGCAAGTCCCCGCCGCCGTCCTGGAGGTGCTGCTCAAACTACTCGGGATGGACCCGCTCGGTTCCCGGACCCCGCTCGACCTGGCCCGCGAGGTCGCGAAGGCCCGGTCCCATTGGCGCGCCGCCTGGCTCGCGCTCGGGGAGCTGTGTCTCGCGGCCGGGCGCCTGGATGACGCCATAGAAGCCGCCCGGCAGGCGCTGCGTTTGCGCGGCGATTGCCCGACCGCTCAGCGCGTCCTCTACCGCGCGTATTTGCGCAAATCGAAGGATGGCCCCCTGCCCACACCGCCCGAGACCGCCTTGCACGACCTCAAAGGCCGGTTCTGTTCGAAACCCTTTGAAACTCTGGCCACCGTGCGCCACGGCGACAAGTTGGCCGCGTTCGTGTGCGATTGCGGCGGCTGGCTCCCTTACCCGGCCGGTGATATCGGTGACACCGAATCCATCGACGCCGTCTGGAACTCGGACGCTGCGGTGGAAATCCGCCGGTCGATCCTCGACGGCGACTTCAGCTACTGCAGCCGGATGCTCTGCCCCCTGATCGTCACTAACTCGCTGCCGAAGAGGGCCGACGTCGCCGATCCCGCAATGCGGAGTTATATCGAGCGCGGAACCACCGTGCTCGACCAGGCGCCGCGGCTGGTGCAACTCAGCCACGACGCCACCTGCAACCTGGGTTGTCCGACCTGCCGCACGAACATCATCAATCACAACGCGAGCGGACAGGACGAGCTGGCCCGCATTCGCGACCGCATGCTCCTTCCTTTGCTGCGCCGGGTTAATGGCGCGGTCATCATCACCGGCTGGGGCGACCCCTTTGCCAGCAAACATTACTTAGCCATTCTCCAATCGCTGAATCGCCGGGATTTTCCCCGCCTCGAAGTCCAACTGCTCACCAACGGCCTGCTCTTTACTCCCAAGCTCTGGAACACGCTGCCGGACTTGCATCCCCTGCTGACGAACATGCGCGTCTCGGTCGATGCCTCCACCCCCGAGACCTACGCCCTCGTCCGCCGCCCGGGCCGCTGGTCGCAGTTGATGCCTAACCTGGAATTCATCTCGCAATTGCGCCACACCGGTAGGTTGCGCCGGTTCGGTATTTGCTTCGTGGTCCAAAAACTGAACTTCCGCGAAATGCCCGATTTTGTGCGGCTCGGAAAGAAACTGCGCGCCGACCGCGTTCTCTTCCTGAAACTCTGGAACCTCGGCGCCTTCCAGCCCGCGGAGATGGCCGATGCCGACGTCGCCTCTCCTGCCCACCCGCTGCACGATGAATTCCTTCGCATCCTCGAAGACCCGGTCATGCGCGATCCGCTCGTGGACATGTTTAACCTCGGTTCCCGCGGCTCCGCCCCCGCCGACCTCCCGCCCGAAAACGTGACCTTGACCGCCCCCGTCGAGTCCGCAACCGCTTCATAAGCAGCGTCCGCCTCCGCGCCAATTCTCAATTTTCAATTCTCAACGCCCAGTCGAAGCGGAAACGAAGACGGATCCTTTTGGTCCCTTGCGTCGCCTTCGTCCCTTGCCGGCCGCCACAACTCCAACACACAGCCGCACCCATCTTTCCCATGTCACGGGGTCAGCCCCGCTCAGCCGAGTATCGTTCACGCTCGGCATCGGGTTACGCCCGATCGTGTGCGCCTGACCCCCCACGTGCTCCCCACGCTCCTATCGCCTGAACTGCCCGCACCGCTTATCGAATTGCTTCTCCCCATATGAGCCCCCTTACATTCGTATGTTGGTCTAGAGGCTTGTGGCTTCCCTCCTTTTTAAGAATGATGCCGCCGCTATGAATGGCGCCTCTCCTCCTCAACTTGAAACGAGGCCTGTCGCCCGGCGAATGCGGAGGAGTGAAATCCTGGCGTGGCTGGGCATCGCGGCTGCTCTGCTCGCCACTCATACGATAAGAGTGGTCCGTGGCGACTCGATTTCGGCCAACCGAAACCTCGCCGGCCTGAAACTGAAAATCGCGGCGCGTTATTATGTCGGTGCGGCGCAGTTGTTCTTGTCAAACCCTTCGGCCGTGCGGCAGTTGTACCAGCAGGCTTGGCCTCAATTGACGCAGGTGGCCCCGTCCTCCATCAGCCGGCTTCGCTGCGCCATCGTCGCGGGCGAATTGGCCGGCGCGCCTGAAGCCAAACGACGGTTGACGGAATTCCTCCGCGACGCCTCGCTCGACCCGTCGCTGCGCGAGGACGCCGCGACCCTCGAGCGGGTTTATGCGGACAGTGCGCCGCCGTTGTCGGCGGCCGAGAAAGAACGCTTGGTCCAGCGTCATGGGTGGTACGCCCGTCTGGCTTTTTCCCGCGGCCTGGCGCCGAACGACCCGGTGCGGAAGGCCGCGACCCTCCCCGCCGTGCGGACCTTCCTGGCGCTGATTGGCGCAATGTTTCTTGGGGCAGGGCTGTTCATCGCCGGCCTTGCCCTGTTGATTATCGGGATCGTGCAGTGCCAACAGGGGAAGATTCGCTCCAGCTTTATGCCGTCGCCCCCCACCGGCGACGGCCCCCCGTGGGTGGAAGCTTTCGCTCTTTACCTGCTCGCGTTCATGGTCGGCGGCGCCGCCATCATGCATTTCTGGGGGAATTGGTGGGCAGTCCTGGGTTGGTATGCGATCGTGGCCGTGATGGTCTTCGGATGTCTCCGCTGGCGCGGCGCCCGCTGGACCGAAATCCGGCAGGAAGTGGGGCTCCACTCGGGACGGGGCTGGTGGCGCGAAGCCGCGGCAGGACGGGCCGGCTATCTGGCCGGACTGCCGTTGCTGGCGGCCGGAGCGCTGGTAACCTATCTCCTGGTCACGCTGGCCCATGGAACCACGCCCATGCACCCGATCGTCGAGTGGTTTGCCCATGCGGACGCCCGGACGCTCATCCCCATTTTGCTCCTGGCGACGGTGATCGCTCCGCTTTTCGAGGAAATCATGTTTCGAGGGATGTTCTACCGTCATCTGCGCCAGCACTTGGGATGGCTCCTGTCCGCCCTGATCATGGCCTTCATCTTTGCGTCCATTCACCCGCAGGGCTACTTCGCCGTGCCGGCGCTGATGGCCATAGGGTTCACTCTCGGATGCCTGCGCGAATGGCGCGGCTCGCTGATCGCGCCGGTTTGCGCCCATGCCTTGAACAACGGCCTGGCGTTCGCACTGGTTTGGCTGACGTGCCGATAGGGACAACGCTTCACAGGGTCAGTCCCGCACAATCGCATATCTTCACGCTCGACATCGGTGGACATGCGATTGTATGGGACTGACCTCCGCTCACCGGCTCCCGCATAGGTAAGGTTTTCCGGGGTTGCCGCGGCCGTCGCGCAGGTTTTCAGCCTGCTGACCGCCTAGTGGGGTATTAGATTATTTAGGTTGACATTAGAGACCTCATGCGCTCTAATCAGGTCAAGAAAGGCCGTGCGAGCATTCTTATGAATGCAGCTTCGTGGAACACTATTCCGGGGTTTATGTCGCTCGCGGTGTGGTGTTCCTCGGTTCTGGTCACCCGCGCCCAGACTTGGACCCTGACAAGTGCGCCGAGCACCAACTGGAGCGCGGTGGCTTCATCTGCCGATGGTGCGAAGCTGATCGCGGCAGTTTATGGTGGAGGCATTTACATCTCGACAAATTCTGGCACAACCTGGGCCCCGACTCCTTCACCGGTGACCAACTGGACCCTCGCTGCGTGTTCGGGTGACGGGGCCGTTCTACTAGCCGCGGTGCAGGGACGGGTCTTCCTCTCAGGTAATGGAGGCGGTGCGTGGGCCGACATTGGCGCGCCCGAGTACACCTGGCTAACGCTAGCTTCCTCCGCCGATGGGCGGACGTTGCTCGCGGGGTCGGGAGAATTCATGACGGGCGGCGTTGTTCTTCTTTCCACCAACCGTGGAGCGACCTGGGCGGTTGCCGACGTGGTCATGCTGTATTGGTACGCCGCGTGCCTATCGGCTGACGGCAGTAGAATAATAGTGTTGGGGAACACGGGACTTGGCCATCTTGGCACAGGCGCTGTTGCCAATTCTGAAGATGGTGGAGCATCGTGGGCGAGTTCTAATGGCTACCAGTGGCCTTTGTGGATTTCAGGCGCTACTTCGGCGGACGGGCGGACTTTAGTCGGTGGAGCGCCGTACGGGGTTTTCATTTCCAGGGACTATGGCACGAACTGGCAGGAATCCGCGCTGCCGAGTCATTATTGGCATGCGATCACCTGCTCAGCGGACGGAACTCGGATCGCGGGAATCGCTGATGAGTCCGGCGCGATCTACGCATCGGCAGATTCAGGAGTCACTTGGATTGAGTACAGTCCAACGAATTTGGCCTGGAGTTCCATTGCCTCGTCAGCGGATGGGCACAAGCTTGTCGCCGCCGTGAACGGCCGCGGCATTTATACATTGCAGACCACACCAACGCCAGTGCTCGATATTTTGCCGTCAGGCACTAACGTCTTCCTTTCCTGGACCATTCCCTCCCAACCCTTTTTGCTGCAGCAGAGTTCGGACCTGAAGAACTGGTCGGCGGTAGGGACGACGCCTGTCTTGAATTACACGAATCTGCATTATGAGGTGAATGTCTTAGGGCCCACGAGCTCGACCTTTTTCCGTTTGGCCTCCCAATAAACGGGAGGCTCATTGCGGAGGAACTTCTCATGAAATCAACTTTCCAATTCAACTTTGCAGTTCTGGTGCGGCTCGCACTCATCTGTTGTGGCGGTCTCATCAAAGCTGGGACTGCTATTTGGCCGAAGTATTCCGCCTGCCTGCTCGTGCCGGTCGTGCTCTTGTTGTGCATGGGCACTCATTCCACGTCGGCCTTCACGCTGCTCTCTTCGAACGATCTGGTCTTTGTGAGCGTGGACCACGCGCCGATGGGGGCCTGCTCGTTCATGGGTTATGGCTACAAGGGGCAAATCTGTGGTGTGGCAACGTCCAGCGGGTATCCCTCCTTTTGGAACAGTGGCGGCGGCATCCTCATTGGCCTGTCCGGGAGTTCCGGCCTGCAGTGGCTGCCTTTTGTCGGTTCGGCCTCGATCATTGCCACCAACGCTCGCTTTTTTCCTGACACGAGCGTCCAACGTTCGCTCAATCCCTGCACGGACGACTATGCTATCGATGGCGCCGGCCTGACCTTCACACATTATAGTCCAGCGTGGTTCATGGCGGATCTGAATGCGGCGAGCCTGAACGACAGGCGTCGTTTCTTCCTGCCGGCAACCTGGCTGGCCTTCACGGTAAACAATACCAACAACACGCCCGAGGATTTCTATTTCGGTCTCCCGGTCGCCGCGACGCAAAGAACCTTCTCCAGCGGCGCGTATCAAGGTTTTGTCCTCGGCGAGGCGGCGCTGGCCGTCCAAAGCGGCAGTTGCGATCTGTTAAGCGGCACTCGGCTTACCTCAGTGTTCAACGCCATGACGCAGGGCTTCGCTTTCCACCTTGCGGTCCCGGCGGGCCAAACTCGCTCGCTGATGGTCGTCCTCGCCTACTACCGCAGTGCGGTGGTGGATACCCGGACCGGAGCGCACTATTATTACACCTCGCTTTATCCCTCAATCGACAGCGTCATCGACGCAGCTCTCGCCGGATTCGGCGACGCTCAGGTGCGGTGCCAACAACTCGCGACGGCCATGAGCCGCGCCGGGTTGAATCCCTTTCGCCATTTTCTTGCGTGCCACTCTCTCCGCTCCTATATGGCTGACACCGCCTGTCTGATTGATCCTCAAGGGGTCGTGCACTGGTGGGAAATGGAGGGGTATTTCAACTTCATCAATACTTTCGACCTGACCGTGGACCACGCCTTCTACGCTGCCTGGATGCATCCCTGGGCGCTGCGCAATGTGCTGGACGGCTTCTCGGGCGCGCTTCCCGGTACGGGCTACAGCTACGACACCCCGCTTTACAGTCCAACCGGCACGCAAGTGTCGAGTCACGGCTTTTCTTTTTATCACGACATGGGGAGGTGGCCGACTTCCGGAACCGGTCCGGCCTATGGTGGCACCATGGGGCTGGAGGAACTCCAGTCGTGGATTCTGTCCGCCGGCCTTTATTGGAGCCACACGGCAGATAACGCCTGGCTCACCAACAACGCGGCCTTGCTGCAAACCTGCCTCAACTCGCTGCTGCTGCGGGACAACACCAACTCCGCCGCCCGGGACGGCGTCCCCAAAAACGTAAACTCGGGAGAAATCACGACCTACGACAACCTCGATGCCTCACTTCAGAGAGTGGCATTCAGCGGCAGGATGGCAGTGAGAAACTGGGCCAGTTACCTGGCCTTGAACGCAATGTTCAACCAAATCGGGGACGGGGCTGACGCGACGACGTGCCAGAACATGACGTCGGTGGCGGCGCAAACGATTGTTAATCGATGGAACACTTACGAGGGAACGCTGGGTTACATTCCGGCGCTTCTGGATGGCAGCGGCACGGCGGCGATTACCCCGATGGTCGAAGGTTTGGCGTATCCGGCAGCGATGGGCTTGACCAATGCCGTGGACGGCAACGGCGGGCCTTACGCGTCGATGCTGCAGGCGCTTTCAAATCATATGGTAACCGTCCTGGCCCCGGGAAGATGCCTCGGTGTTCCGTCAGGGGGCTGGCTGATGACCAGCGCCAACATCATTACCTGGCAAAGTAAGATTTTTATTTGCCAGTACGCAGCCGAGGCAGTGCTGGGGATCACCAACAACTCCGTAAATGGCACGGTGGATCAAGCCCATACCACGATTCAAGTTCAGGACGGGCCGTATCAAGGGTGGTTGGATGCGACCGATGGGACTGGAAACCACAGCTTCGCGGGCGCTTCGCATTATCCACGGGCCATCACCAGCGCCCTTTGGTGGTTGAACGCCACCAATAATCCCCCTAATCCGGTGGCCACTTCGGCACCGGACGCGCCAACCGTTTTCCGTGCCTCAGCCGGCGACCGCCAGGTCTTGCTGTTGTGGCAGGGAGTCCCCTTCGCGACCGGCTACAACCTCAAGCGAGCCGCGCTCAGCGGCGGGCCGTACACGCCGGTCACGAACGGCCTTGCGAGTGCAAGCTTTGTGGATTCAGGCGTTAGCAACGGCACCACGTATTACTACATCCTTACTGCTGCCAATCAAATCGGCGCGAGCGTCCCGTCTCCCGAGGTGAGCGCTACTCCCGTGCCTTCCGTCGGTACGAATATTTCGGCATCGCTCACCGGCTCCCAAATCACCATCTCCTGGCCTGCGGCCTACGTCGGTTGGCTCCTTCAAACCAACACCGTTGGCCTGGTTAACCCCGCCGCTTGGGGTGACGTCCCGGATTCACCCACCCGCTCGCAAATGACATTCCCGGCTGGCGGCCTCAACGCTCCGGCCGAGTTCTTCCGCCTGCGTCATCCGTAATCGCACAACTAAGAGTGGTTTCTCTCGCGGTGAGCAGGTTTTGGACGGCCAACCCGCCGTAAAACCGCCGCCACCCCGCGCGTTCGTCAATCGACAATTGAACGGAGCGGCCCGAAACGCGGCCACGGATGAAGTTCACTTCCCAGGAACACGAACGTAGGTCGCACCGGGGATCGGCCCTGTTTCACGCGCGAACGCACCGCCCGATGGTCTGGCCCTCGCACTGGCCTATACAAAACCAAGCCCAGCGGTGTCTATCGTACAAAGTGCCGCGACATGGAATCGTCCGATCATAGCAAAAGTGGGGTGGTCTCGACGCGGTCCCCAAAAGGTGCGCTCGACGAGCTCGCTTCGCGTGGCAAGCGTAACTCGCGCCTGCTGTCGGTGGTCGCGCTGGGCGGTGTGTTCCTCCTATTGATTGCGGTTGGGCTGCCTCGGCCGAACGCGACCTCAAATGCTCCGTTCCCGGCCGCCAGGCCGGGCGCCCTGGACTCTGGCCGTTTTGAATACCGGCCCCACTTCACCCCGGCGGCCCGGTCCGCCAAGGCCACTGGCGACTTCGAAGCCTCGAAAACCGCCGAACAGATCGTTGGTGCAAAGCTGGCGAAGTTTGCCCGTTCGCGACGGCAGTTGGCTTACGCCCTTGCGGCACGTCATGGGGTCGAAGTGCCCGACGCAGTCAACCGATTTTTTGACGCCGTGGAGGGCGGGAACTGGGATGAGATCGACGCGCGCTATAAAGAGATCGACGGCGGAGACGCCAGCGCCAGCCATGGTGCCGGGCGCCCTCCGGGCGTGAACGACCTTTGGTCCGCGATCGTTGATGCTTACGGGGCGGCGGAACAAGTGCACCTGTGGCCGGCGCAAAAGCTGCTGGACTACGGCAACGCCATTCTCGGCTCGTTAAAGCCCGGAATGGTGTATGTCGGCGGAACCGACAACGGCCGTTGGATCCCCGAATTGCTCAACGACACCGCCGATGGCGCTCAGCACATTGTCGTCACGCAAAACGCCTTGGCGGACGGCAAATACCTTGAGTATGTGACGGAACTCTACGGCGACCGTTTGACAGCGCTTTCCCAGGAGGATTCTCAAACCGCCTTCCAGGAGTACATGAAAGACGCTGAGAAGCGCCTTCAACACGACCAACAATTCCCGGACGAACCGAAGCAGGTGCTCCCGGGTGAAAACATCTCGATCGCCGACGGACGAACTACTGTGTCAGGCCAGGTCGCGGTGATGCAGATTAATGAGCGATTGCTCCGGATGTTGATGGACAAGAATCCCGATATGTCCTTTGCCTTGCAGGAATCCTTTCCCCTCAAGGGCACATACGCCGACGCCGTGCCGCTGGGGCCGCTGATGGAGCTGCGCGCTCAGGATGCCCAAAACGGCTTTACGGGCGAACGCGCCACTCAGGCGCTCGATTACTGGAGCACCACCGTGGAAAACGTCCTCGCCGACCCCGAAGCGACCGGCTCAGAAAACGCGCTCAGAGCGTACTCACACGACGTCAACGCGACGGCCCACCTCCTGGCCTCGCACAACTACACCGCCCAGGCCGAGCAGGCTTATCAGCTCGCAAGCCAGTTGTGCCCCTTCAACCCGGAACCGATCAACGGCCTGGCGGACATCCTGGCCAGCAGCGGCCGGACCGATGAAGCGCGGCAACTGCTCGATAACTTTTCCCGCGCCTATCCAGACCAGCGCGCCGCCCTGGCAGCAACGTGGAGCGCCGCCATTACCTTTAAGCGCACCGAACCCGCGCCGTGACTAACGGCCTGTTTGGAAAAACACCTTTTTTGTAGGAGACGACGTAAGGAGTCTCTGATCTCGCGACAAAAAAAGCGGCTTTTACCGCAACTTCGAGACTCCTTAAGTCATCTGCTGCCAATCCTCAGAATCAAATGCCTTTGCCCTGCCCGAAGTGGCTTTCAACGGGGGCGGGTTTTCGTCATGAATCAGGCATGAGGAAGAGCAAGAGGAATGCGGCGGTGGCGCTGGAGGCCGGGAACAGCTAGCAGATGATTTTCCAACCCTGCCGCGGCCACCTTCCCGTTGACCGCCAAATCACTCAGGAATAGCTCCATCTTTGGTTCTGCCGGCAGCAGCTCTTCCCGTGACCGCATGCCGTGAAACTTGATATACCGCAGAATCCAATCACAGTACGAAGTCTTCGTCCGAATCGAGTAGTGCTGGAGCGCCAGGACCTCCCTCATCCGCTCGAGCACTTTGAGCTTTGGGTTTGGAGTGATGAGCGCCCTGCGCCCCACCATCGGCGGCGGCGCCGACCCCACCGCGCCAAGCGCCGCACTCGGTACTTGACGGACCTTATTAAAGTCCATATCCTATACGACAGAGCCTAATGAATGCCAAACCAAAGTCAATTCAATGTTTTCGGGCCTAATATCGGATCGCATTGAATTAATTCAATGTAGATAGATCGTTCAGCATAGTCCCATGTCACACCTTTATCCAGTCACGCCCGATCATCCGCTCTGCGGGACCTGGGTTGCCATGTGCCCAGACGATTCCTGCGATTATCCCCGTACCTAATACACGATTTCAGTCGCCGATGGACAATTTCATGTTACGGGAGTTGACCCCGTCGATGGGGAGCAGTTCATCATCTATGACGTTGGCTACGATGGTGAGTCGATCAGATTTGTCTCCCACATGCCTTCAACGGGCCGGACAGGCCACAACTGGCTGCGCATTGTTGACAAGGACAAGGTTGAGTACCGGTTTACCTTTACCGAGCGAGAGCTGTGGGTCAGGAAACCTTTCACCCCACGTGTATTGTCGTCACAGGATGCCGAACCTGGCGCTTCACCGAATGGCGGCCCCACGGCGCCGTCCGGCAATTCGGGAGTCGCGGAGGGGCCGCCATCGGTGAGCTAGGCGTTAGCTGCGCCATGAGCACCGCCGCTGAATTGATCAAGCGGAGACGAGACCTACAGAGCGAGTTGAACGATCTCGTGGACCGGCGATCCGCATGCAAGACGCAGGCGGAGAGGCTTGAGCTGGTTCCGGAAGCTGTTAGGATCACCGGCGCGATGCAGCGGGTGGAAGAGGAATTTGAAAAGCTTACGGGACAGAAAATGGAAGGGCCTTTCGATTGAGTGAAATCTTCAGCTAACAATCGGCCTGGAGTGGACCCGGGATGGCGCGTCCTGTTTGCACTTCAACGCCCTCGGCCCCGCGCCACTCAGGCCGGACGTTCGCTGCACGCCCCTTCACCGAGTGAATCCGACTGAACGAGAAGCTTTCAAGGAGCAGTTGAGCCTGATGGCGGCGGGTCGAGGGGACGGAATCGACCTGGATTCGCCGCAACGCTGGACCGTTGCAGGTCTCCGGGACCCAGCCACCTTCTTTCGGCACCTCGATCGATTGATTCCAGCAGATAGCATTCTCTACTTTGAGGCCACCAACCCAGCGAAGGAAGTAACCGAGTTCTACGAGGCGAATCGGGCGCGTGGCGGGGCCGTCTGCGTTGTGAGAGACATGATATTTCCAGTCCCGGAAATCTTCCACGTGCAGATGCGGCCGGGCTTGATTGAGGAGTTGGTCAACCTGCTTGGCAAGCACTCACAGCAGTGCTGCTTTACTCACGTCAAAGCCTACAGCGAGGCGCAACTACTTTTTGCCTTTCACGACGCCTTTGATGGCTCCTCTTTGCTTGTGTCTGATCGGGTTCCTGCCAAGCGAGTCCAGGCTTTTTGCGCCGGAACTGGTGCGACGTGTTGCCGTGAGCCCAACCAGAACGAGCGGGACCCGGAAGTCTTACGTCGCCTGCTTTGGGCCATGGAAAACCCCGACCAGGTGAGAATCTTATGGCCGTGGTGGAAGAAGGCCCTATTCTTGTGGAAGAAATGAGGCAGGAAGCAGCGAACGAGGGTGCTGGAGGCGACGGCGGGACGGCGCGTCTGTGCCTTGCTGGATGCCCTCGGGCCGCCGCGCCTCAGCACTGGTGTCATGCCGGAAGAGGCGTCGTATGACTGTCAAATCATGCATACCGGTTATTCCCAGCGCGGATCTGGAGAAGAGTCTGCGCCTTTGGGTCGATGGTCTCGGATTCCGGATGGATGCGGAGATGCGAGCGGGAGGCAAGTTGATCTTCTGCATGCTGCACAAGAACCACTTGTGTTTCATGCTTAACCAGCGGGCGGGTACACCGGTCAAACCCGCAGAGTACGAGGGGATTCGCCTGTACTGGGCCCCATCGGACATTCACGAGACGAGAGCGCGCTTGAAGCAACTCGGCTACGCAGTATCAGAGATCGAACACAGAGACTACCATCAGACCGAGTTCTTCCTCACTGACGACGATGGCTATTTACATTGTTTTGGGGTTCCCACAAAGGCATAGCGATGTCCGGAATCACCAGAGCACGCGTAATAACGCCATCCTTGCGACTTGCAAAAACGGACGCGCGCGATGGCGGACGTCGGTCAGCGTCAAAAGGTTCCAGGTAAGCTCAACTTAAAGTGACAAGAGCTCAGAGAATAAAAGCGGGCATCATCACCGTAGGTGTATTCCTGGGCGCTACAACTTGCGTGCTGCTGATCACACACCAATCTCAGGCGCGCTCCCTGTCGCTTGTCTTCGAGAAGTACGGCACCGCCGCGGACTATGGTTTCAACGTTCAAGTTGTCGCATTCCTGTGGTTTACCAACTCATCAGACAAGAGTTATGGCCTGCCGATGATGGGCGGCACCAATACCTTCCAGCGGGATACGCCGCTCGGCTACGACAGTGGGAGCTATCTGATCAAGTGGGAGTTCGACGACCAGGCGAATCCGATGCCGCA
Organism: Candidatus Acidiferrum sp.; assembly: GCA_035566435.1. GTDB lineage: Bacteria > Verrucomicrobiota > Verrucomicrobiia > Limisphaerales > UBA8199 > DATMRF01. The sequence goes on along the minus strand of DATMRF010000141.1, from coordinate 35,463 downwards.
GGTCTCGTTCGCAAGCTTGGGACTTTATCACCTTGTTGGTCCACACTCTGCGGTTCGCCTTCGCGTCCCGTTGCCGCTTGAGGGTCAGAAACGAAAAGTTGCCGTGCTCTGCGCAGAGCGGCCCTCAGGCAGTCCCAGGCCATTTTGGACGAAAGGCATTGGCTTGAGCATACTTCGTACGCTGCCGCGCTCCGTCGGAAAGGAATTGCTTTTTTCACAGCCCGCAGTGCTGAGGGTTTGGTGTGATCGTGAGTTGTCGCATCCTGGTGAAAGGTTCAGTGTCAAAACCGTAGATTAGAACTGGCCTTGTGCGCGCGGCGCGGTTTCCATCGCGAGTTTCTCACGGGCACGCACCCACTCAGATGCATCCCCAGTTCGCTCTCCGCTACCAGCCCGGGAAAACAGTTTTTGCGACCCTTTGTGCCCTTTTGTGGCTAAAACTTTTCTCTCCGCCGCCCAACCCCCACCCCCGACCCTCGCCCATTCCCGACCATTCCACGCAGGATAATTTGGCACGTTTCTGTCGTGAAAACGGGGGCAGACCAGAACTCGGCTCTTTTTCACTTGGGAGCGGGCCAGCTTATGGGGGCCCCGCTTTCCGCTATCAACTCTCAACTATCGACTCTTCCGCCCTCCGGCTATACTCGTCGGTATGACCATACGAAGCGCCATTATGAAAGTGACGTTTGCCTGGTTGGTGACCAGTGGGCTGGCTGAGGCCGGAGTCGAGAGCACGAACCTCGTTACCCTCGGCAACACGGACCGGCAGTTCACGGACGTGGCGCCGTACGGATCGGCGGCGGAGATCACCCGACATTTTGGCTATACGGTGCCCCTGCCGGAGTATGACCTGAAGAGTGAGAAATTCCGGGTTATCGTGCCGGAGGATTATTCGACCAACGGAACGTGGGGATTGTTGGTTTGGATCAGCCCTGAGAATGAGGCGCAGGTTCCGGAGAGCTGGACGGCTGAGTTGGCGCGACATCGTTTGCTTCTGGTGAGCGCATACAAGTCCGGAAATGATCGGCACCCGCTGGACCGATTTCGCCTCGCGCTCGATGCGACCTGCAACATGTGCCGGAAGTATTCCATCGACCGCCTGCGGATTTATGTCGGCGGTTTCTCGGGTGGCAGCCGTATGGCGAGCATGTTGGGCGTGGCTTACGGGGACATTTTTACAGGCACATTGTGCGTTTGCGGCGTGAACTTTTACCGGGCGTTGCGAAGTCCCGAAGGCGAGGAATATCAGGCGACCTATGCGCCCGATCCGGGCGCTCGGGCGCGGGCGAAGAAGCTCGGACGTTTTGTTCTCCTTACAGGAGAAACCGATCCGAATCGACCCAATACTAAGTGCCTGGCGGAGAGCGGATTCAAGCGGGACGGATTTAGGAGCGTGCTCTACCTGGAGGTGCCGGGGATGGGACACGCGATGCCTGAACTGGCGGTGCTCAGGAGGGCGTTGGATTTCCTGGATGGCAGTGCGAAATCTGAATAAAGGGCCAGGCAAAATGATATCTGCGGAGCGCCGTACTGCACGGTTCGCGAAATAAGGTACAGGCTGGCGCCCTCGGCGTAGCGCAAATTCGGTGGCATCCGCCAAGACTCTGCCCTATCGCAGACTTGCAGCCTGCTGGACGCCGTACGCGCAACCAACGGGCGAGCTCCTGGGCCCGCAATTGGCCTATTTGTAATTCGCCTCGGAGGCGGCTCGGCGGTTTGACTGGCTCCCGCGTGCGAACTGCCGTGCCGGGTTCTATTTCTTGGCGGTGAACGTCACCGAGTACTGGGTCTTCTCCCACATCATTTTCAGCACCCCGCCGCCCGACGGATTCGGCTCAATCGCCATCGTGAACTGGCCCACGTCCTTATCCAGCGCCTCCTGCTTCATATCGACCCGCGCCAATTCATTGTCCGCTTCCTTTTTCTCGTCATAGGGAATGCCCCATTGGCCGGTCTTTTTGTTGATGATAAGCTTGGGCGCGCCGTTCTCCACTGGCCAGGTGAACAACGTGTATTTTCCCGCTGGCAGCGTCGTCTCGCCCAGCACGAGTGGTTGCTCGGTGGTCAGGACCGTGGCGGCGTCAGCCCCGGTGCGCCAGACTTTGCCGTAGGGCACCAATCCACCCCAGATTTTCCGGACCTCAGTCGTGCCGGGCTTTATGGAGTAGGGCCGCCCGTAGGTGATCGTGACTTTGTTGCCGTCGATGGTCGCGCTAATCGTCTCGTGCGGGCTGGGGCCCGCCTGGAGCGAGAAGACGCTGGCCACCACCGCTGTGAAGCCAATGAGTTTGAAGAGATTTCTTTTCATAGTTTGTCCCTTAGTCATAGTTTGGTTCGCTGAAATTAACCCTCCGGTTGCAGTTTGTCTATCTTCAAGGCGAGCTCGAAACCGTCCTTCTCAGCTTGTTTGGCGGAGAATTTGGCTTTCCAGTAAAGCATTTCGTGAGCGATGCGAGACTGATAGATGGCAGAGGTGAATCAAACGGCGGGTCAAAACCGTAGATTGGAACTGGACTTGTGCGCATGGCGCCGTTTCCGTCGCGAGTTTCTTGCGGGCATGCACCCAATGATGTGCATCCCCCCAGCTCGCCCTCCGCTACCAACCCCGGACAACAGTTTTTGCGACTCCTTGTGCCCTTGTGCCCATCCCACAATCAAAAATCTGGTATCAAAGTTCAAAAATCCTCCCCACCCTCGATTTTCGACCACTCCCGACTATTCCACACGGGATACTTTGGAACACTTTTGGAACACTTTTGGGACGCTTTGAAACTTGACACTTGAGACTTTGTAACACCCCTGTAGCACCTTTGTAGCACCTCAATGGTGCAAAATCACTCGGTTTTACGCGGGTTGTAGTAGTGTATAGCCCAGGGGACCCCTAACACACACCCCTCCCTGTTCCCCTCCGTCATCCACTGCTCCTCCGGACTCCACCCGGCATCTAAAGGTCAGATCCTGTGGGCGTCCTCCATCCGCAGCCATGTGCACCCTTGTCTCCGGCCGCATACCGCCGCCCCGCCCTTGACCTCCGCTCACTGGCCCGCACTTTCAGCTCTCAAACTATCAACCATCAACTTTCCCAGTGCCTTCTGGTCGCGTTGCCCGGTAATCGTGCGGTCTGATTTCGGTAACCCGCCGGTAACCCGCCGGTAACCGTCGGTAACCGCTCGGTAACCGCTCGGTAACCGTCGGTAACCGCTCGGTAACCCATGGTAAGCGATAGTCACCGATGGTAAACGAAGGTAACCGATCACAATCCTCCTCGTCGTCGTCCTCGTAATCGATCTGCCCAGTCGCCGACGTGGCGAGGCACGTCGAGGCCCTTGTTCGCCGTCAGACAACCTTTGTCGCGCCATACATAGTAGAGGCCAATGTCGCCAGCCGCGGTTGGCCCACGAAACAGAAGATTCGTACTAGCAAACATGAAAGCCCAGCCCCCTGCCACCTCCGGCCCCGATACTCCACTACCGCAACCTTGCCCAGTCGCTCGCCGCGGACCCCGTCCACATTAAGGCCGCTATCGCGGCCTTAACACTGCTTAACACTAATTTTTTTCCAGCGCTGTGTGGCCGCCTTGTGAAAGTCCTTCTTTCTGACCCTCACACAGGGCAGAATGGGCGCGGCGAAATTGAAGACTGCGATGAACGCGTATTTGTTTAACGCCGGCGTCGGTAGATCGCAAAACCACCCGACTCGCGGTTTGCAGACGTGGGATTCGTGCGAGAGCGCGATCCTGTATGGCGGGGACGTCGATCAGGCCCAAAAGAAGTTTGAGGGCTGGTGCCGTTCTTCGCCGGACCAGGAGAACCCGGTGGGGACAGTAATCAAGAGGGTGGTCGCAGCACAGTTTATCGAGGAACTACTGACGGAATCTGGCAGCCGGACTTTGGATTGGCGGGAGATGTCGCACCGGGTGATGGAGACGGTGCCGGCGACAGCGGTGGACGATTTCGAGCAAGGGTATTGGGTGGACGTCAACCAGGCGGTGCCCCCGGGGAAGATCGGTTTCGACGTCGATGCCGTGAAACGCGATTTGGCGGAGGACATCTGGTCGGGCTTGAACTGGTCGCCGACGAAAACCTTTCTTTTCCTGGTCAGCGTTCTTAGCTCGCCGCCAACCCCAGCCGACCCTGATGCCGAGTTTGAGTCCGGCGAAACCGACTCAAACGAGGCCGATGAAGATGGGGCAGGGGAGGCAGTGCCGGATTTGGACGCGGTGATCGCGTCACTGCCCGAGATGAGGGAGAAAGAGGCCGCGGCACTGGTCGAGGCGCGGAATTCGGTGGTAGCGGGATGGCTCTGGCGGAAATTTGCAGCCGAGACGCGGCTGGCTGCGAACGAAATCCAGGTCGGCCAATGTTGCGGCATTTTTGCGATGGAATGAGTTTGCGCCGTTGATATTAAGCCACTGGATCGAGTGAATGACCCCCACGGATCACAAGACACTCGTGATCAGCACCCGCCTGAGCGGTCGCCAGCCAGGAGACGGGCGACGAGACCAGATCAATGGACGTGAACATTTCCGATCTCGTCGTCCTGGTAATCGTCCTGTCCGGGGTGTGGTGGATGAGGAGGATGCGGTGGGTGATGAGGGTGTGGTGGGTGCCGGGGATGGGTCGGAGTAACCTCTTCCTCGGTTGCGTTAACCACCAAGGTTGCACGCCCGATCTTAAATACCTGGGCGTTGTCCCGAACGGCTTGTACGTCGGCAATGATATTCTGCAAATAAGCCGCCGTCGTTGGAACAACTTTGCCCGAGGCGGGATCGAATGAGAAGCCGGCCGGAACCTCGACTTTGACTGAACCCCCATTGCCGGGCAAATTGTAACGAACCGACACCTCTCCACTGAGACAGGTTACCGCGCCGTCGGCGCGCACCAGGTATTCGGTGCCGACGATTTTGGCTACCCCGGTGGCCAGCTTGACTTCGAACTGAGAGGGGGCGGGAAGCTTGCGCTGCGAGCCGATGAGCGCGCCGGCAACCAAGGCCAAACGGGTGGTGGTTATCGGCCTCTCGGCGCCGGGCATTTCCTCCAAACGATCGAACCGCAATGTGGAGTTTGGCATCAGGCGCAAAACGGTGCCACTATCCGTCAAAAACAGATCGACAGTCGCGTTCTCGGCGGTTTTGAGCAACGCGTCCGCGGCCAGCGGCGTGTTTTCCTGGAGCGGTTGCCAGCTCCCTCCGACAAGACAGGTGGCGGCGCCGTGGACCGCGTGGACCAATGCCTGGGCAGGCTGGCTTTGCGCATAGACGGGTGGGGCCGACCTGATGACTAGTGAAATCAAGAGCGGCGCCACAACTCCGGAAAGATGTTCAATGGGTTTCATGACGATCCTTGCCTCAAGGGGTTCGATGCGAATGCTTATTATTCATTTTCGTAACTAGCATTCAAAGGAGCGGCAGGCTAGTGGCGTGATTCCCTATGGACACTTGGGGAAATTGCGGACCGAAAATCGGGCGACAATGTTGCGGTTTTTATTTTCCCTTTTACGTCTTGGAGAGGTACGTGGACCCGCAGTTCCATTTCGCCGGCTTTTGGTCCCTTGTTCGCTACATTCTTCGAGCTAGGAACAAGCGGACTCGCGAGCCGTAACGCGAGAAGTGCCTTCTCATTCGCCGTCACGGGGTCGGTCCCGTACGATCGCATACCTGAGGCAGTCCGCCTCATCGTCACCGCCAACACCATCGCCTGCGCCGTGGCATTATCCAGATGCCCTCCGGCTGACGAACGCCGCAATCTTGACGCTCGTCATGGTACTCTCCAACTGCTCTTTGACATCTTAAACGGGAAATGACGCCGCGTTCCGTTCGGAGCGCGGAGCTCGAGCTCCGCCCAGCCGCTCTCCGCACGCCTGCCTTGCGCGAGTTCTCCAACCACCTTGTTGTGCGCCCAAACGCCCCATTCGGTCTGTTGTGACCACCCTCAACCGGCAGGAGCGCTGGCTGGTCACCCAGCTGGCGTTATTCACTGGGTGTAATCCCATGCGACCGCATCTCAAACCCGCCGGCGTTGTCGGCGACGACGAGGGTACGCATCCCCGGCCTGAGGCCTGCGATGTGGTCGTGGCCCTCAAGGCCCAGCGTGAGTAGAGCTGTTGAAAGCGCATCTGTCTCGGTCGCCGAGGGCAAGACCACCGCAGCCAGCACGGCACCACTAACAGGCCGGCCGCTGCGCGGGTCCAGCACATGGCCAAAGACCTGGCCTTCTGCCTCGAATGACTTTCCCCAAACTCCGGACACTGACATCGCCTCGTCCTTGAGCGGCACCGTCGTTAGCGGCCCGGGCGAGGCAGGTTGAGGCTCGGCTGGCGCGGCGCGAGAACTTATGGCGGTCCTTGGGTTTTCCACCGCAACTCGCCAGCTTTCTCCATCGGGCTGGCTGCCCACCGCATAGACGGTGCTGGTGCCGCCGTGGAGCAGCGCGCTCGTGACGCCCGCCTCGCGCAACAGTTCGGTGGCCCGCTCGACCGCGTAGCCTTTGCCGATTGCGCCCAGATCCAGCATCACGCCTTCGCGCGCGAACCGGACCGTGAAATCCGCCCGATTTAGCTCGACGAGGTGCATCCCGACTTTGGCGCGCGCCGATTCCAGTTCTTCGGGCTTGGGGACGCTTCCGGTTCCGCCCATGAAACCCCAACATCGGACCAGGGGCGCCACCGTAATATCGAACGCACCTTGCGTTTCGGCATGTAGTTCCTTTGCGTGCTGCAACAACGCGAACAAACCCGGGGTCACACGCACCGGGCCCCAAGCCGCGCGTGCGTTGAGGTGAGCGACTTCGCTGCTGGGCCGAAACAGGCTGAGCTGGGACTCTAGCCGTTCTATTTCATCGAGTGCCTCTTCCCCTGCCGCGCGCAATGCGACCGGGTTCTCGCCATGCAGCACGAGTTCGAACCGTGTCGCCATGGCGTGACGGGCCAGGGTGAGGGGGGGCATGGGGACTGGAGTGCTGGGGTCAAAATGCGATGGAGTGCCAGGCACCCGGCCCAACACTCCATCACTCCACTATTCCGTTTGCGTTTCGGGCCCCTCAGGACAACGGCAGCGTGCCATAAGTGATCGCCGCGAGGTCCTTGCCGCCGCCGTCAGTGATCTTGCGCGCCTTGGAATCAAACAAGCACGTGGTCTTCAGCCGGTCTGCCATCTCGGCGAGCGAAATAACGGTTTGCACGCGAATGGCCAGCTCAATGTTCGCGTTCGGCTGTTGGCCCGAGCGAATGCAATCGAACCAGTTTTTTTCATGGACGCGAATGTCCTCCGGCTGGAGTCCGGTGAAGTTCTGGGGATCAATGTCATCCGCAAACTCCTTCTCGGGCACCATTTCGATGCGCTCGCCGCTGCTGCCGATGTTCAAGGTGGCTTTGTGCGTATATATGGCAAAGCCCGGGCTCTTGGCGTTGACGCTGCTGCACGTGATAGTGATGAGGTAGCCGCTGGGGAATTCGGCCAGGAATTGAATGTGTTCCGCCACTTCGCGCTCAGGGGTGCCCGGCACCGCCAGGTCGCTGTGGACGTTGTGGGTGCCGATGCAGCTTACTCGGCTCGGGAATTCCGGGGTGCCCGAGGCCAGCATCAACGGGTGCAACCGATGCGGCACCAGGTCGCCCAACAGCCCGCCGCAATAGCGGTAATACTTCCGCCACCGGTGGAATTGCTCGGCGCTGAACGGCCCCCGCGTTTTGACCGGGCCCAGCCAGCGGTCCCATTCGATGTTCTCGGGCGTGGATTCGGCCTCGATGAGATAGTTCCATTCGCCCGGCACGCTGTTGCGACAGTAAAAACCCTGGCTCCAAACCAATGTGCCCAGTTGGCCGGCTTTGATTAACTCCGCGCACTTATGCCAGCCGCCCGCCGAGCAACCCTGCGAACCCACCTGGTACACCTTCCCGGTCTTCTTGACCGTATCATATACCTTGAAGGCCTCGTCCAGGTAACGCGTCATCGGCTTCTCGCAATAGACGTGTTTGCCGGCTTCCATCGAATCAATCGACATTTGTTCGTGCCACGGGTCGTGCGTTGCAATCAGCACCGCATCGATATCTTTCCGCTCGAGCAGCTTGCGGTAATCGTCGTAGAGGTCCGCGTCTTTCAGGTTCGCCTTTTCCTTCGCGAAATTGCGGCGTTTGTTGAACACGTCGCAGGCGGCGGCCACGACGGTGTTGTTCTCGTTGCTCTTTTCGTGGATGCCCAGCAAGTGGTTCTGGCCAATGCCGAAACCGACGCCCACCACCGCCACCGCAATGCGGTTGTTCGCGCCGGCCACATTGGCCGAAGGGGCCTGGTTTTGCCCGTAAACCGGCGTTTTCAAGAGCCCGGTAGCGGCTACCGCCGCGGCAGCGGTTGCCGTTCGCTTGATAAAATCCCGACGCGGAAGTCCGCCCGACAATGAGTTCTCTTTATTTTCCATAAAAATGATATTTCGGTGTCGCTACAACTATTGACGAAGGGTACCGCAAAGAAATTCGCGGTCAATAACACAAAAAGCGTAGGGAAATGGAGTGATGAAGTGGTGGAGGCATGGAGAGTTGCGGAGCTGTGCGGAAGCGGGCAGGGCGCGTTGGCTCAACGCGCCGCCTTGTTTGCAGCTCGTTTACCCGGCGGCTTCCACCAGAACATTCGCTCCAACCCGGTCCGGTTCGGGTAGGACCGGGGCACCCACTCTTCGCGCAGTTTGAAATGCGGCGAGAAGCGTCGCACCAATTCCTCGCGCGTCGTGCCGAACGGCGGGCCGTCCTCGTCGGGGATCAGGTAATTCACCGCCAGGTACTGTCCGTTCGGTTTCAGCCAGCACAGCACCGCTCGCACGTACTCGTCGCGCTCGATGGGCTGAATGGCGCAGAATAAAGTGTGCTCGAAGATCCAGTCGAACAAAAACGGAGGGTCCGTCCCGAGGAAGTCCGCGATTTGAAACTGCGCCTCCACCTTTGCCGCCTGCGCTCTTTCGCGCGAAAGCTGAACGGCGCTCGGAGCGATATCGAACCCGAAGGTCTGGAACCCCGCCTGCGCCCAGGTTAATACATCGTGCCCGGTCCCGCAGCCCGGCACACAAACCGTGCCCCGCGCCAACTCCGGGTGCGCCGCCAGGAAATCCACCAGCCCGGGTGACGGCGCGCCTTTCTCCCAGGGCATGTCCTTCGTTCGGTAGCGGGCCTCCCAATACTCACGGCTCATGGTGCTGGTTAAACCGTTAAAAGGTTAAAACGTGCAACCCGTTGCGTGAGAGGCTAAGCACGTCGTTCTCCGGTTCACGCAACACGCAACCCGCGATACGCACAATGCTACCCGCATCACGTTTCACGCCTCTCGTCTCTCCCGGCGACCAGCCCATCGACCAGCTCGATAACCTGCGGCGCCCGCGCGGCGACCCTGGCATCGTGAGTGGCCATGATCAGTGTGGTTTGCCGGTCGGCGCGGATGGAGACCAACAAATTGATGATTTCCTCACCGGTATGCGAATCGAGGTTGCCGGTCGGCTCATCGGCCAGGATCAGCTGCGGCTCATTGATGAGCGAGCGGGCGATGGCCACGCGCTGCTGTTCGCCGCCCGACAGCTCATAGGGCTTGTGCTCGATGCGTTCTTTGAGCCCGACGTGTTCGAGAAGCTCCCGGCCGCGAGCCTCCGCCAGCGTCGCCGGCATCCGCGCCATGCGCGCCGGCAGGCAAACATTTTCCAGCGCGTCCAACTCCGGCAGCAGGTAATATGCCTGGAAGATGAAACCGACCTCTTCGTTCCGCACGCGCGCCAACTCTACGGAGGAGAGCGTCGCCAGGTTTCGGCCCCCCAGCCAGACGTCCCCTTGGCTGGGCGTGTCCAACCCGCCTAACAAGTGGAGCAGAGTGCTCTTGCCGGCGCCGGACGCGCCGCGCAGGGCCAGGAAGTCCCCCCGCCGCAGTTCCAAATCCACGCCGCGCAGCACTTCGAGCGTCCGGTGCCCTAGCAGGTACGTCTTATGGATTCCCCGCGCCGACAGCAGCGTTTCGTTTTTCACCTCGCTCATTCGTATCTCAGCGCCTCCACAGGTTTGAGCCGGCCGGCGCGCCAGGCGGGGATCACGCCTCCCAGCAGGCAAATGAGCAGCGCGCTGCCGCAGATGAGCACAATGTCGCGCGGCACAATCAACGCCGGCAACTCGTTAAAGTTGTAGATGGCCGCCGGAAAAAGCTCGAAGCCCGTCAGGCGGTTCATGAAATGCAGAAAGCCGTTCCGGTAGGAAAGCAGCAGCATGCCCAATCCGAACCCGGCTGCCACCCCGACCACGCCGACAAACCCGCTCTGGCTCAGAAATAATCCGGCCACTTGGAGGTCGGTTGCGCCAAGGGCTTTGAGCATGCCAATCTCGCGCGTCTTCTGAACGACGAACGTGATCAACGCGCTCAGGATGCACAGCGCGGCGACAATCATGATGAAAAACAGCAGGTAGAACATCACGTTCTTCTCGACCACCAGCGCGCCGAGCAGGCTGGAGTTTTCATCCATCCACGTTGTGATCCGGTAGTTAGGGCCAAGCGTTGCCTCCAGCGCGTGCTGAACCGTGGAAGCCTGGTACGGATCGTCCAGCACGAGCAACAGCCCGTGCACGCTCTTATCCAGGACCCACAATTCCTGCGCCTCTTCCAACGAGGTCACGATGAAGGAAACATTGTATTCGTAGTAGCCCACATCGAAAATCCCCCGCACCTCGAATTCGTCCGGCAGCACTGCCTCCTCGTTGGCTTTGCCCCGGGTCTGCCTCCATTTCTTCATCGCTTCAGGCGAGTAAATCAAAACGCGGTCGCCCACCTGCAACCGCATGTTGCGGGCAAACTCGGTGCCGATGAGCAAGCCGCGGTTGCTGACATCGGAAGTGCCTTCGACGATGTTCGTCAGGAGAGTGCTGATTTTCGGTTCCAGCTTGGAGTCGATGCCACGGAGCCACGGTCCCGTCACTTGCGATTGGACGCCTTGCGTTTCCGGTTCGGTTTCTACGAGCACCTGGCCCATCACGTAGGGCGCCACCCCTTTGACATGCGGGTTCGAGGAAACCCGGCGCATGAGCGCCTCATAATCGTGCATCGCCCGGTTGGGGTCCTGGATTCTGAGGTGGGCGTTGAAGCCGATGATCTTCTGGCGCAGATCGTGATCGAACCCGCTCATGACGCTGATCACGATGATCAGCACCGCGACTCCCAGTGTGACGCCGAGCACGGAAATCAAGGTGATGACCGAGACGAACGTCCTCTTGGGCCGCAAATACCGCAACGCCAGCAGCAGCTCAAACGGCAAGCGAGACATGGCCGGCACACTAGACGCCCCCAGCCCGACTGTCAACGCAACCGAAATCTCCGACCGTTCTCGTCCTCGTCCTCTTTCTCTTCCTCCGAATCTGCGAGCAAATGCAACCGACCTGGACTAGCTGCGGCTTCGGCTAGCTCCCCAACTGCTGTTTGAGACAAGCAACCACTTCCGAGATCTCCACCGGCTTGGCCAGGAAGGGGAGCCCACCGACTTTGCCGCCCCGCATGTAAACTTCTCCTTTGGTGGCGGCAGCCGTCAGAAACACGATCGGCACGGTGCTCAGTTTAGGATTGGCCTGAAAGCGGCTGGCCAGCTCCCCGCCATCCACATCCGGCATCATCACATCCAGCAGGATTAAGTCCGGCTCAAATTCCTCCGCGGCGGCAACCGCAGCCTTGGCGTCATTCTCTCCCCTGACCACGTAATCGTCCGTCTGTTCGAGGTTCAGTTTCAACAGCCGCGTGATGCTGGCTTCGTCATCCACCACCAGGATCCGTTTTTTCTCAGTGTTCATCGGTTTCATTTGTATCCGACTTCCTTCGGGGAAGAAAGCGTTTCCTCCGGCCCCGCCTTCAAAACCAGGGTGACCACGACTCCGCCTGGTGCCGCATTTTGGATATCGATGGCTCCGCCGTGCAGGTCCACAATTTTCTTAACCACCGAAAGCCCCAACCCGGTGCCGAGCCCGGCGGCTTTGGTCGTAAAAAAAGGATCGAAAACTTTCGGCAAATTTGCTGGCGTTATCCCCGTTCCGGTGTCTTGCACTTGCGCTATCACCACGCGGTCGCCTTGATTGAAATGGCGTGAGGCCGTTTCACCCACCGCGACGTTCTCACCCACCCGCGCGGTGCGCGTCGTGATGGTGAGCACGCCCCCCGGGGACATCGCCTGCAGGGCATTGATGAGCAGATTGATGAACACCTGCTCGATCTTTCCGCGATCGACCGCCACCCGCGGCAAATGGGGATCCAGCTTTCGGACCACCGTGACTTTGGAGGCGATCACTTGCGCGTTGACCAGTCGAAGTGCGCGCCGGACCGAGGCATTCAGGTCCTCCGCCTTCACCTCGAAATCGGTCTGAGCGGACAATTGGAGGAGTCCCCGAATGATCGCGTTGGCCCGCGTGACGGCCTCACGCATATCCGTCAAGACCGTAGCGATGTTTTCGTTGTCGGAAGGGCAGTTGGGAACCAGATAGTCCAGGCCCATAAGGATCGTTTGCAAGGGATTCTTGACTTCGTGAGCGACTCCCGCCGCGAGTGCCCCCACCGATTCTAGCCTTGCGGCCTGAATCAACTCCAACTGCGTCTCCTTCAACTGCTGGTTCGCCCTTTTGAGCTCTTCAAGTGTTCGCTTCAAGGCCTCCTCGTTGGCTTGGAGCTCGGCATGGGCGCGCGTCAGCCGTTCTTCGGCCTGCTTCCTGTCGGTGATGTCATAAACCAGGCCGTCGTAGGCGACCAACCGCCCCTGCGCGTCCTTTCGAGGGACCGTCGTGTTTCGTATCCAGCGTTCAGTGCCATTTTTGTGGACAATGCGATGCTCCAGGGGCGGCGGTTCTTCGCCCCTTAGAATACGTTCGGCCTGCTCGAGGACTTCCCGACGATCCTCCTCGCGGATCATCCGATACCAAAGTGTCTGGTCGGTCCCGAACTCGTCGGAGGTGTATCCGGTCACCGCTTCGCAGCCCGGGCCGTGAACGGTCGCCACCGCCCGGCCATCCTCGACCATGACCGCATAGACGTAATCAGTCACCGAATCCAAAAGCCGCTTGTAGCGCTGCTCGCTCTCGAGCGTCGCTCCGTCGGCCTGCTTTCTGGATTTCGCGATGACTTCAGTGTTCATGGAATCAACAACCACGAGTTTAATCGAGAAAGTCTTTTTATCGAGCCTTTATGCACTCCAGGATGTTGCAACGGCGACCGGGGCGCACCCATGGGTAGATTGCCCGCATACGCCAGGTCGGGGATGACGCACTCGATACGATCCACCACCCGGACTCTTAAGAGTCCGTCTCGGCAGACTTCCGTTCCAAATGGAAGCGGTGAAGGAGGCGATGGAAGACGGGAGCAATAATAATCCCGACGGAGATCAACAGTACAAAACTTGCGTAGAGCGCATAGAGGGAAGCAAACAGCTTCGCGGGCGTTGTGTGCAGCGAATCGACCGGCCCCATTCCGCCAAGGATCATTGAGGCGTTTAACAGGGAATCCACCCAGCTCAAGCGATCGAGAAAATGATACCCGGCGATTCCGATCAGAAGAGAAACTCCGATCAGGGCGGCGGCGGCCATAATGTGGTTGGCCAGCCGTGCGAAAAACGCCCGCCGTGAGATCAGTGGCTTCTGTTTGTGCTCGTACATTGCAGCTCGCTGAGCTTTGGCGTCTGACCGGTGACTGCTGGCTCGCGAGTTCCGACCTCCGGTTTCCGGAACCAGCTTCGCCAGCCCTCGCTCAACTCCAGCCTGGCCCAGCCCGCGATCGCCCCGGCGATCGGCAACGCACTGTTCGGCGCGAAAGTGTAGCCTCGGAACAGGAACCGCCGACCGGCATTGCGCCGGCCCCAGCGTTGGCGCGAGCGGCGCGCTCGAGCGATCGCGGCAAACCGGCGGTTGTACGCGCGGATGAAATAAAAGAATGGCACTGAGGGCGGCGTGGAAAATACCGGCTCGGTCAGCGCTTTGGCTCCGCGCTTGAACGGCTGCGACGCGACCCCCAAATAATAAAACCCAAGGTCGAGCAGGAACGCGAGGCGCATCAGGTCAAACTCGCCCATGTATTCATACTTGTCCTGGTACAAGGCCTGGAACCACCGGTCGTAGCTCCTCGCGAACGCCCGGTTATGCTCGGCGATGAGCGGCGCCACTTCCGCCCCGCGATAGTGCGCCAGCAACAGCTCGGAAATGGAAGTCGCGGTGAAGGAGATCCAATCCATGCCCGGGCTGTAAAACGGGTCGAGGAATGCCGCGGCGTCCCCCACCAGCGCGAAGCCGTCGCCGGCGAAGGTCGTGCTGCAATACGGCAGGTTTTTTCGCCAATGCACATCGCCTTCGCGCGCTTGCGCTTCCGCCAGCAGCTCGCGCGCGACGGGGTGCTGCGCCAGAAAATCCTTCAGCCGCTGCGCCAGCGGGCCTTCCGTTGGCCAATCAACCAGGCGCTGGTCGAAGACCGCGCCGATGCTGACGTCCCCCCCCTTGAGCGGGATGATCCAGGCCCACCAACCCGGCCCAACGAGGTGGTTGGTGGCCGTCGCTCGAATGCCGTGGCACGCCATCGCCCAGTCCGGATATTTCTTCGTGAGCTCGAACCCGTCCCAATCCTTCACTCCGGTCCACCGGGCCCAAACCGCCGTAGTCGGATGGGCGGTGTTCGGCCGCCACCAGCCTTCCTGCCGTGCGAGCAAGGCCGCTACGCCGGAAGCATCAACTACCCAGCGCGCCGAAACCTGCTTCGCCTCCTCGTTGTATTTCACGTTCAGCGTCTGGAGCCCGCCGGGCATCAACTCGATCTTGCCGACACTCGCAGGCCGCCACACTTCCGCGCCGGCCGCCTTCGCGCGGCGCAACACTTCCTCATCCAGCACCGAACGGTCCACTTGGAAGGACGGCACGCGCGAAAGGTAGCGGCCGCCGATTTCGCTGCAATCGGCCAGCGATGCCGTGCGCGAATTAAAAAACCAGAAACGCATGCCCTGTTTGACCAGGTGCGCCTCGTTAAGGTGCTGGGTCAGGCCCAGCACGCGGCACAGGAAATAGCCGCTGACCTCCACCGTTGCTTCGCCCACCCGCCGGCCGAATGCGGGCGCTTTCTCCACGATGAGCACCTTGAGTTCCGGCCGTTCCCGCAGCAGCAGCAGCGCGGTCGCCGCACCCGACAATGCACCACCAACGATCGCGACGTCGTATTGCGGTGCGGTGGCTTTCATCCGCCAATATAGCGCAGCTCGAATCCCCCGCAACCGTGGCACCGTTTGCCTTGAGCGACAAAACAGGAAGAGGAAATGAACAAGCAACCAAGGAAGACGTATAGCTCCTCCGTTTTGCGGTGCGGCGTTTGAACCGGACCAAGAACGGCGAGCAGCAAAAAAAGCTCCCCTGAATACCAACCGCGACGCCAGCCGGTGCTTTCGAACGTGCGAGTCGGCCCGCACCGCTCATTGACACCTTAATCGAAACTCTGGCCTGAAACCTCCCGGCAAACAACGCAGGGCACCATTAGCCACCGGCGTCGCGTGGCGGCACAAAACGCTCCATGCCCGTAAGCTCGGATTCTCAACTCCTACTTGCTCGCCACGGCAAAGACGTAAAGCAGGAGGCAGACGATCACCGCGCCCAAAACGGCGCAGATGATGATGACAATCTTGTTGACCTTGTTGTCCTTCTTGGAAAAGCCGGTGCCCTTGGTGCCAAAGCCGCCCGCCCGAGCGCCTTGCTCGAGTTCGGTCAGGCTGACGCCGCGCTGCATGACCATCGTTTGATCGAGCTTCTTTGGCGCGCCAGGCGCAGCGTCGACCTCCAGCCGCATTTCAATCTGGCCCAGCCGAAGAATCTGGCCCGGCTTCAGCGGCGCTTCGGACACCTTTTCGCCATTGATGAAAGTGCCGTTCGTGGAATTGAGATCCTTGACGGTGATCTCATTGCCGTGCAGCAGCACCTCGCAGTGATGGCTCGAAACGGACGGTTCCGCGATTTGAAAGACGTTGTCCTCGACGCGTCCGATGGTGGTTTTGTCCGCCTTTAGCTCGTGCGTGCGTCCGGTCATTCCGGCACTAAGGAGAACAAGTTTCGCCATAAATTGTTAGGTACCGCGATTATCGCCGTCGAGCGATCCAAGTCAAACGCAAACACAGCGCCTGACCGTTCGCTGAACGGGCGTTCCGCATTTGTGCAACCGGTCGGACTTCCAGAACCAGCATGCACCCCCACCCGGCCCCACGCAACACGTTTTGAACCCGTTTTGTGGCCGTTGCAGGACCGAACGAGCCCGTCACATTCTCGGAAAACTTGTCGGAGCGCTTTGCACATGGGCGGTCCCGAAATGAATTCCCCTCACCAGGAACCTTCGCCAGGCAGGGCGCGTCCAGTTTGGGGCACAGGATGGGAGAGTTCGGTTTTGGGAAACCTCATCCCTGCTCGATAAGCGCGCGGAATTGAGCGAACAGAGGCGTTGAATCATGCGGTCCCGGAGAGGCTTCCGGATGGTATTGGACGCAGAAGATTGGTTTTCGTTTGTGCCGCATGCCTTCGACGGTCTGATCGTTGAGGTTGATCCGGTCCACCTCCACGTCGTTGGGCAGGGACTCGGGATCCACTGCGAACCCGTGATTTTGCGAAGTGATATCGACGCGCCCGGAGGCGAGGTCTTTTACGGGCTGATTGGCGCCACGATGCCCGAACTTAAGCTTGAATGTCTTGCCGCCGAGTGCTTGCCCCAGGATTTGGTGGCCAAGGCAAATCCCGAAAATCGGGACGCCGCTCTGAACGAGGTCGCGGACCGCTTGCACCGCATAGCTGAGCGCGGCGGGGTCGCCCGGGCCGTTGGAAAGGAAAATGCCAGCGGGCTTGGATTTCAGGGCGGCGGCTGCGGGGGTCGTCGCCGGGAGGACCTGAACTCTAAAGCCCTGCTGCCGCAACCGCCGCAGGATGTTGTACTTCATGCCGTAGTCGTATGCCACGATGGGAATATCCGCCGGCGGCAGCGGCTCGCGGACCCGGCGCGCATCGGCTTCGCCTGAGCCCTGCATCAGTTTGAACCCGGCGCTTTGCTCATCCCGTTCATCCCACATAAACGCTTCCGGGTGCGTGACCTCCTTCACATAGTCCACACCCAGCAACCCCGGCCATTCCTTAGCCCGCTTCAGGGCCTCGGCGTCTGACACCTCCTCCGTCGAAATGAACCCGTTCAGCGCCCCTCGGACGCGGAGTTTCTTGGTCAGCGCCCGGGTGTCAATTCCCTGGATGCCCGGGATGCCATTTTGTTCCAAATACTGCGCCAGGGAGCTGTCCGCCCGCCAATTGCTGACCACCGGCGATAACTCGCGGATGACAAACCCCGAAACGTGCGGCCGCCACGACTCGACGTCCTGCCGGTTGACTCCGTAATTGCCGATGAGGGGATAGGTCATCGTCACGATTTGGCCCCTGTAGGACGGGTCGGTCAGGATTTCCTGGTAACCCGTCATCGACGTGTTGAAGCAAACCTCCCCGCAGGCCGACGCGCGCGCGCCAAACCCTTCGCCGTGAAACAGAGAGCCGTCTTCCAGAGCCAAAATTGCCTTCATCTCGACATTGCGATCGCGCGATGCTAGGCAAGCGCGCGGTCCGGTCAAGGACTAACCAAGGCGAATTGTAGCGGCGCGAGTCAGTCAGGGACGAGGCGCAGGATTCCGATCCCGCGTCGTACCGCGAAACCAGCCGCACGATTGGAATCGTGCTCCCCAGTCCCGCCCTCCACTGAGGCAAACCGGGTTATCCGCGCTTCTTCAGTTTCTCCAGGCCGGCGATAAACTCCTTCGTCCCAGCGCCGCTGTAGCCCATGTCTTTCTTTAGTTGCTTGCCTTCGCTGCTCAGCACGATCACCGTCGGCAGACCCTCCACACCGTACTTTTCTCCCAAGGCCTGATTAGCCTTCTTCAGTTCCGCAGGCTGTTCAAAGGTATGCGGAAAATCCACATCGACCAGCACCAGGTTCCTTTTCGCGTAGTCGATGAATTCCTGAGTCGAGAGGACATTTTTCCGCAGGGCTTTGCACGGCGGACACCAATCCGAGCCATTAAAATCCATCAGGATCAGCTTCTGTTCGGCTTTGGCCTTGGCCTGAGCTTTCGCAAGGTCCGTCAACCAAAGGTCATCCGCCGCGTGGACCTGCCAAACCGTCCAGCAAGCCAGCAAACCAATCGCAATCTTCTTCATCATTTTCCTTTCAACACCGCAAGGGCAAGTGTCCTCGCGAGGCGCGTCATTTTTTTCCTGCCCGCCGCCGCTACGCAGCGACTGCTTCGGCCTGTTCGGTCCAAGCTATTTTGCCGACCACGATGGTGGCGGTAGCCTTACCCTTCAGTAGCCAGCCATAAAACGGGCTATTAAAAGACTTGCTTGTGCTGGTGGCTTTGTCAAACGTCCACTCGCGGTCAGGGTCCAGCACGGTTACGTCGCCGTCCGCCCCGACGCTCAAAGTGCCCTTGCCCAGGTGCAACAGCCGTGCCGGGGCGATGGTGTACTTGGCTATCAAATCGTTCAGACTCAAGCGTTTGGAGTGGTAAAGCTGCATCAGGCAAAGCGCCAGCTCCGTCTCCAACCCAGTGATGCCGAACGGCGCGTAGTCGAACTCAACCTCTTTCTCATAATCACAGTGGGGCGCGTGGTCGCTGGCGAGGATTTCGATAGTCCCATCCGCCAACCCTTCAAGGATGGCCTCGCGGTCCTGGGCTGACCGCACCGGGGGATTCATCTTGAAGTTGGTATCGTACGACGGCCAACTCGGGAGTTCCTGCCGGCTTGACGGATAACCGAAAACGCCCTTGCCGTCCGCATCCCAGAACTTTCCGCTGCCTGCGATCGCCGCGTCGGTGAGCGTGAAATGGTGGGGACAGGCTTCACCGGAGATGGGGAGGCCGCGTTTTTTCGCCTCGCGCAGCAACTGCACGCTGCCGGCGGCGCTCAGGTGCTGGCAATGCACATGGGCGCCGGTGGTTTCAGCCAGCAGAATATTGCGGGCGACGATCATCTCCTCGCCCGCAGCCGGCCAGCCGCGCAAGCCGAGCGCCGTGCTCCAATAGCCCTCATGCATGACACCGTCGGTCACCAGCGAATAATCCTGGCAATGGTCGAGCAGCGGCAGGTCGAACATTTTGGCGTATTCGAGCGCTCGGCGCATCAACTCGTTGTTCTGGACGCAATGACCGTCGTCGGTGATCGCTACCACGCCGGCCTTTTTGAGGGAACCAATTGGAGCCATCTCCTCTCCGGCGATGTTCTTTGAAATGGCGCCCGTGACGAAAACGTTGATCTTGCCCTCGTCCGCCGCCAGCTCGTGAATCAGCGCCACGGTGCCGGGATTGTCGATGGCCGGCGACGTGTTCGGCATGCAAACGACGGAAGAAAACCCTCCGCGGGCCGCCGCGGCCGTGCCGGTGGCGATGGTTTCTTTCGTGCTCTGGCCGGGCTCGCGCAGGTGCACGTGCAAATCAATCAGCCCGGGGCAAACCACCCGGCCTTTCACGTCCATGCTCTCGATCCCGGCGGGCGCCTTGGCGGCAGCCTCCGGACCGACCGCGGCGATTTTGCCGCCGACAATCAGCACGTCCGCGCGGGCGTCGAGATGGTTGGCGGGGTCGATGACCCGTCCGCCGGTGAGAAGCAGCGAATTCATGCGCGTCGAGCATATACAACGGCCTGAGGCGCACGCAAGCGTGGTGCGCAAATGGACAGGTAGCGATGGGCGCCGTTCGACACTGTCGCACCACTCGGCGTCCCAGGGCCAGTGCCAAGTGGCAGGTCCGCCGGGATGTGGATGGAGAGATTGACAATCCGCTCCTAAGCATTACGCTTTTTGCCGCTGCGGGTGTAGTTCAATGGTAGAACGGAAGCCTTCCAAGCTTCACACGTGGGTTCGATTCCCATCACCCGCTCCATCCGCGACAAATCCAGCCAGTTTCATCCCCCGGCGCACCTCCGGATTGCGCATGAACACACGCCACACGAAACCAGTCCGCAGGTTTTCCGCCATCAACAGCGTGATCCCGGCGTCAATGCCGATGACATCCGGGTTGAACCAACCCTTTACCGGGTTGAAGGCATCGACGAAGCCGTAGCGGCGCCAGGCCTGGTCCCCGAAACGCGTTCGCATGGTTTGCAGACAGCGCAGGCATTCCGCGGGCAGAAACGGCAACGAGCCAGCCGCCGCGCAGGGCACCAGCGTGCCGTCCAGAGGGCCCTGCCGGGGCGGTCCACCCCAGCCGACGTAACCGTGCGCCGAGTCGGAAGAGGTGATGCCCCAGAGATCCTGCCCGAACTGTGGAAACTCATCGTGCAAGTCGCGGCAGAATTGGCGGTGGGCGCGTGTGGCCGTGACGGAGTTCTTGAAATAGTCCAAAAAACCGTCGTGCACCCCACGGAAATCGAACCAGGCGTGGGAAAACTGATGGATAAACAATGGCGCTGCCCCGCTCACGTAGCGGTTGCCGTCATATTCAATCCAGGGCCGCCGCCACGCTCGCCAGGACTCCGGAGCAAGCGCATGCTCGTTGGCCCCAATAGCCATGAGGTACAGCACCATGTGCTCCGAGTAAGCTCTCCAGGATGAGTCGAGGAAACCCATCTCCGGCTTCCAGCCCATGCGCAACAGCAGGCTGCCGTGCGCCATCCATCGCCAATCTACCCGGTCATAGAGCGACTGCGCCAGGGAGCGAATCTCGGCGTCATCGAAATACGCGCGGCACGTCAGCACCCCCGCCAGCAGCAGCGCGGTGTCGATGGACGACAGTTCGCAAGCCCAGAGGCGGTCCCCGGTGCGCCAGTTGACGAAGTGAAAGAAAAAGCCGTGTTCGTGGGGTAGCGAGTCGTGTAAAAACCTCAGGGTCAGTAGCGCGCGCTCGCGAGCCCGCTGGTGGGAGAGCCAGCCGCGCTGGTCCGCGATGCACAGGGCGGTGAGGCCAAAGCCTGTCGCCGCGATGCTGGCGATCTCGCGGTCATCGTTCCCGTCCGCGCGGCTCCGGTCTTTCACGAGGCCGGTCTGCGGATGCGAGCACTCGTCAAAAAAACGGAAAGTCGTGCGCTCCAGGTCTTCCAGAAACTGGTCGTCCGCACTGGAGAACTTCCGTTGGCTGCCCGAGCCGCGGAGCGGCCGGCAACCGGTGCATCCGGCGGCGGCCAGGATCCCGAGGCAACGCAGCATTTCCCTTCGCGTCACGGCGCTCGCGATCCATTTAGTCATTTCTTCGACAGTTGAAATGTTGCAGAGCGCAACTCCCGGCTGTCCAGGCCAATGAACGCCCGAAACGCTCCCGGTTCGGTTCCCCAGGTCATGTCCTTGCGCAGAAAGGCGAGGTCGTTTTCGCTGATGTCAAAGGAAACCAGACGGCTTTCGCCCGCCTTCAACTCGACCCGCTGGAAGCCTTTAAGCTCGAGCACCGGACGCGTAACGCTGCCGACGAGGTCGCGGATGTAGAGTTGCACGACGGCCACGCCGTCGCGAGTGCCGGTGTTGGAAACGGCAGCAGAAGCTGTGATTTTGCCTCCTGGCCCAAGCGCAGACTGTTCGAGGTGCGGCCCGGCACAGGCGAACGTTGTGTAGCCCAAGCCAAAACCGAACGGATAGAGGGGATCATTAGGGCAGTCAAGGTATGTCGATTTGTAAGGCTCGTCCGGCCTGGCCGGATTCACGGGGCGGCCCGTGTTCTTGACGCTGTAGAAAATCGGCACCTGGCCGAGCCGGCGCGGAAACGTCACTGGCAGTTTTCCGCAGGGGTTGTGCTTGCCGAACAACACGTCTGCCACTGCCTTGCCGCCCTCCATTCCGGGAAACCAGGCCTCGAGGATTGCGTCCGCCAATGTGGATTCCGCTTCGAGGTCGAGGGGACGTCCGTTCAAAAGGACCAGGACTAAAGGTTTGCCGGTTTTCCTGAGTTCGCGGAGCAGATCTGTTTGCACGCCAGGAAGGTTAATGCTGGTGCGGGACGCGTTTTCGCCGCTCATGTCCCAGCTTTCGCCCATAACGGCCACTACGACATCTGCCTTGCGCGCCGCCGCGACCGCCTCAGCGAAGCTGGCCCGGTTCGTCGAGGCGACCTCGCAGCCCCTTGCAAATACGACTTCGTCAGTGGCGTCATTGCGCTTGATGCCGTCGAGGACCGTCTCGACGGAGACCCAGCCGCCATCACCCTTCCAGGAACCGAGCAGATCTCGTTGCGAATCCGCCAGCGGCCCAATAACGGCGATCCTTGCGCCAGCCTTCAGGGGCAGGTTCTGCGAATCGTTTTTCAGCAGGACGAAAGATTCGCAGGCCATGCGATACGCCGCTTCCAGGTGTTCCCGAGCACCGACAAGCCTGGCTTCGCGCTGTTCGTCGCAATGGCGATAAGGATCGTCCAGCAGACCGAGCGTGAGCTTCAGCTCGAGCATTCGCTTTGCGGCGGCGTCAATCTGTTTCCGGGTGACTCTGTGGTCGCGGAGGAGCTGCTTAAGGTTGTGGAGATAGACCCCATCCTCCATGTCCAGGTCCACGCCGGCTGCCAGCGCCTGCTGGGCGGCTTCAGATTCGTCGACCGCTGAGCCATGAGCGACCAGTTCGCTGATCGCAGCGTAATCCGTGACCACGATGCCCTTGAAGCCCAATTCGTCACGCAGAATTCTTTTCAGCAGAAAGCCGTTCGCAGTAGCTGGCGTGCCGTCGTATTCGTTAAACGCAGTCATCACACTCGACGCCCCCGCCTGTACGGCAGCGGCATAAGGAGGCAGATAGACCTCGCGCAGCGTCCGCTCCGACACGTCCACCGTGTTATAATCGCGGCCGGACATGGCGGCACCGTAGGCTGCGAAGTGTTTAACGCACGCGAGTACTGTGTCCGGAGCCGTGAGGTCTTTGCCCTGGAATCCCCGAACCTGCGACCGCGCGACCGCCGACCCGAGAAAGGGGTCCTCGCCCGCGCCTTCACAGATGCGCCCCCACCGCGGGTCGCGAGCGATATCCACCATCGGTGCGAAGGTCCAGTTGAGCCCGGCGGCTGACGCTTCGACGGCGGCGACGCGGGCGGAATGTTCGATGGCGCGAAGATCCCACGAGGCGGCTTCTCCCAGCGGGATCGGAAAGATCGTTTTATAGCCGTGAACGACATCATAGCCGAACAACAGGGGGACATGCAGCCGGGTCTGGTCCACGGCGAGTTTTTGGAGCTTGCGAATCTCGGCGACGGTGAGGGCGTTGAACACGCTGCCGCAGTTTCCGTTGCGGATGTTCGCTTCCAGGGCCGCCTGCTCGTGCGGCGGCCCGGTGGCGGCCCCAAAGCTGGTGAGGAGGACCAACTGGCCGATCTTCTCCTCGAGCGTCATGCGCGCCAGCAGCGCGTCGGCGCGACGCGCCGCCTGCGACAGGTCAGGCACATGGGATTGGCCGAACGTCGCCAGGCAAAGCCCCATGAAAACACCTACTCCCACCAGGACGGCGCTCGCCTGGTAACTTCCAGTTACCAGGCGAGCAGCACTTCGCTCTTCGAGCACAGCTGTTTCTGGCGAGCGCTCAACCGTCCGCTCGCCGAAATCAGGCGTCACGCTCAATGCAGAAACACTGCCCGATAGAACCTTTTGTTGGATCCAGGCGAACTGCTGTCAATTACCAGTTGCGGCGACGTCGAGAGCAGATTCGTGCTGAATGGAACCCAGGTGGTCGGGGCGAGAGCGGTGGCATAATCCACTTCGTAGGTGTCACCAATCTTTCCACTGATGGCGACAACCGGGTAGAAGTTGATGCCCACGATCGCGAGCGGGGCAGTCTTGCTAAAGATCACGCCTGTGGCATTGGAGACCCGCACCCGGTAATGTCCGACATTATTGGTTGAAACCCCCGTAATAGTGAGCGTCGAACTGGTCGCGCCAGAAATGCCGCCGCCGTTGACGAGGTCGGCGTTTTCGCGTTGCCATTGATAGGAAACCCCCGCGGTGTTGGAGACGCCAACGGTGAAATGCGCGGTTCCGCCAAGTGGAGCCGTCGCCGCACTTGGCTGATTGGTGATAACCGGCGAGCCGGGCGGCGCTATGGACTCCAGGTCAAAAGCGTCCACGAAAAACGACTGCGCGCCACTTGTGCCATAGGCGTTGAGCATGAACGCACCAGCTCGCACGGTGACCGTGTTGGCGGGTGCGGTTACCTGCGGCATAGTGAGGAGAGCCATGCTGGCCGGGCCTCCATTCGGCAAGCCAGCAGCCACCAAATCGAGAACATTGCTCGCGAGCACAGTATTTGCTCCGTCGAGAAACTCGACGACAAACAGGCTTGCCGGGCGCGGGCTATTGGTCGTGAAAAAACCGGAGTAGTTAGCTTCACCGGCGGCGTAGCCGGAGAGAGTGCACTTGGTGCCGGGTGAGGACGGGTTGTCCTGGTAAAAATACACGCTGATTGAGTCGTTTATTAAATTGACCGATCCTTGGAACGGCTTGAAGAACAACCCATACCCGCCCGGCTGCTGAACGTTGCAGAACGTCTCAGAATCAGCGCCGTCGGTGAATGGGCCGGAGAAGGCCTTGTTAGCGATAATCGTCCACCCGTCCGGCCCGGGATTAACCTGACCGTTGGCTCCGGCAGCTCCAAGAATGTCGAGATCACCATTATAAAGGTCATTGGCATTCGCAACCACAGTTCCCAAGGCCACGATGCCAAGAACCGCTGGAAGCAATAGCAATCGTTTGATCAGGGAACCTCCAGGAACACCGTGTCGCCGCTGGATTGAATGTGGTCGTGACAGTTCGGTTTGCGTTGTGGCATTTTTCATTTCAGTCCTTTTTGTTTGTGTTTCTGTTACATTGATGGCGTTGAATCTTCTCGACGTCGATTCCGCATCCAGTCGTGCCAAGGGTGCTTATGTAGTCTTTTTTGCCACAACACACTAACCATGTCAACAATTACTTTTGAGTCCCTTTCATCGAGATGCCAGCCTCGTGAGGGAGCTCAACCACAACTGCCCCAATCCAAACGGGTGGCGTCTGGCAAAACAACGCGTGCCAGACTTGTCGAAAATCACAAGTTCCATTTGCTCAACGAGTTGTGTGATACATTCCTCAGTTGGCAGGTAAACATCCAAGAATCAGAGCCGGGAGCGACCAATCTTCGGAGCACGCTATGAGCCGAAGGCGGCATGACCTCAGGACCCCGTTCCCTGTCTGGTAAGAGCGATGGTCTCAAGTATTACACTACATTTTATTGAATATGTCGTAAAAGACCCTTGCCGAGTGGACGGCCCGTGGTAAAGTGGGTTAGATTCTCACGCATGGCTCATATGAGTAACCTTCGAGTTCGTCCCCAACTCGCTCCCGCAACTCGCCTGTGCCGTTCGTCAACGACGGGCGCCTTTACGCTAATCGAACTCCTGGTGGTCATCGCGATCATCGCGATTCTCGCAGCGATGTTGTTGCCAGCGTTGGCAAGAGCAAAAAGCAGAGCCTATGCGACGATGTGCATGAGCAACACGAAGCAGCTTACCTTTGCCTGGCTGCAATACGCGCACGAGAACTCTGATCGCCTTGCAGGGAACTATGGTCAGGCTGAAACCTACGCAGAGATCGCGGCGGTTGGGGCTTCGCAGGTGTATCCTTATCGCACCTGGGTCTGCAACAATATGTACTGGACCGTCGAGTCCCAGATAACAAATGTCGATTTGGTCAGACTCGCTTGCCTGGGGACATACGTGGGCGGGAACCTGGGGATTTTCAGGTGTCCTGCGGACATATTTGTAAGCCCGATCCAGCGGGCGGTCGGATGGTCAGCTCGCCCTCGCTCGTATTCGATGAACGCTTATTTCGGACCTTTTAACCCTACCTGGACCTACGAGAAGAACAATTTCTTCACGTCGTACCGCCAGTTTTTGAAGCTCAGCGCGGTCGTCAACCCGGCAGAGCGCTTCCTCTTCCTGGACGAGCATCCTGATAGCATCAATGACGGCTACTTTCTGAACAACGCCGACCCGGCGGGTCTTCTTTATTGGGGGGACATGCCGGCGTCTTATCACAGCGGCGCCTGCGGTTTTTCTTTCGCGGACGGGCACTCAGAAATCCATTCGTGGAAAAGCTCCGCAACGAAGCTCCCGGTTAATTTCAGCCCAGGCTTCCAACAGATCACCTTCACTGCTGCCAACGGTGGTTTCATTGACCGTGACTGGGCGACCTACCGCATGAGTGTACGGTACTGAAGCGCGAACCGGTCAGCTCGTGGCTCCGTTCGGCTTCGAAACAATCCCGGAATCCAGGTTCTGGTTCGACTCTGCCGGCCTCCTCGTGCGATGGCCGTCTTCCGCCTCCAACAGGACTTCGACCTTCCTGCGATCAATCACAAATTTCTGGCCGACTGGCGCTTGCGGCACCGCTTCGAGGTACTTTAGGGGGACGAGTTCCGCGAGGTCCCTTGGCACCTGCTGCTGCTCTACGCTGAAACGCCGAACCAGGCGAGTCAGCCGGTCTAAACCGTCCCCGCGTCCGCTCCCGCCGGTTCGATTAAACAATGCTGTTAGGACTCGACGCACAAAGATATGTCAAGGCTTCGTATTAGACCGTCCGGTTCGCCTCTGTCGGCTGCTCAGGATGCTGTGTCACCTACATATTCAAGTTTTCTGTAAAACGTAGTAATTATGACTACACAAAATGTGCTGTCAAATGGATTCGCGCAGAATCCTGGGATGGAAATGACTCCATTCGGGCTCGAAGGAACACCTCGCGCGCTCCAAGCGTGGGATCAACCCAAGCTCACGGGCTGCGGTTCACAACGGCCGGGCACTTATTTGCGAGCTTGTTCCTGCGTCCAGCGAATGGCGTGCAGCAGCAGCTCGGCTGAGTTTTTCAAATGCAATTTCTCTTTGATCCGCGCGCTGAATGAATTGATGGTGGTGAGGGTGAGGTTCAACTCCTCAGCGATCTCGCGCCGCCCTTTACCTTGCCCCAGCAACCGGAACACCTCCAATTCGCGGTCACTTAGCCCGCTAACCGGCGACTCTTCCCGTCCGTCGCCGCCGCGCACGAGTTTGGCGATCAAGGAAGCGGCCATCTTCTCGCTGAAATACATTTCGCCGGCGAGCACACGATGGATGGCGGTTTTCACCGTTTTGGGCGGCTCGTGTTTCATGACGTAACCCATAGCCCCGGCGCGCAACGCCCGTTCGGCGTAAAGCGACTCATCATGCATGCTCACGACCAGTAACGGCAGCTCCGGATCGTCATTCTTAAGGCTCTTGATCAAGTCGATCCCACTAGAGCCGCCCAATGAAATGTCCACAATGACGAGGTCGGGTTTGGTTTCGCGGACCAGACGCATCGCCTCCTCCGCATCCTTGGCTTCGCCGCAAACACTCAACCCGGGCTCGTGCTCGATCAACTGCCCCAGCCCCTGACGGAACAGCGGATGATCATCGACGATCAACACGCGGGCGGACGGATTCGGCTCACCAGTCGCACTCATGGCGTTAAGGTAGAAAAGTCCCGGCTGGCAAACAAGCACGTCCCGAAAGCCCGCTCCGGGGATGAGGGCGCTGGCCGGCCTGCTCGCCGGCTTTTGTTTTGGCGGCGGCCCTTCCGGCAGTTCAGGCCAGGAAAGAGGCTGAAGCAGCGAGCTGAGAAGGCGGCGACTGGGGTTCGGGAGCGCACCAGCAGACGACCTCTGTCCCCCCGGCAGCCCGCGAGCGAATCTGCACCTCGGCGCCGATCAGCCGGGCGCGGTATTTCATGATCCGAATGCCCATTCCGCGACTTTTCGCAGGCGGAGAAGCCAGGCCAGCCCCGTTATCCTGGATTGTCAGAACACACCCATGGCCGCCCTCCGCCGCCAGGCGAAGCTCGACCAAATCGGCTTTGCCGTGCTTGACGGCATTCACGATCGCTTCCTGCGCGATGAAGTAGAGGTGATGCGCGACGGCGTGATCGCGCACAGCGACCGGCGTTTCGCAACGGAATTCGCACCGGATCGTGAAGAATGTACCGGCATTTTCCGCCAGCTCTTCGAGGGCTGAAACGAGCCCGTTCTCCTCCAGTTGGACGGGGAACAAGCCGCGCGCAACGCCACGGGTCTGCTTGTTGACCTCGTTCAACAGGCTGGTAATTTTATGGGCCTCGGCGGCCTCTGGCCAGCCCTGCTCGTCCAGTTTACCTGCCAGGATGTCGGTGAGGCAGGAGATGCCCGCCAACTGCTGGCAGATGCCGTCGTGCAAGTCATGCCCGATGCGGCGCTGTTCGCGAGTGCTTACCTCCAGAATCTCCCGTTCGAGCCGACGGCGCTCGGTTACGTCCCGGGCGATGCCTTCAACCTCAACCTGCCGGCCCTCGCGCTCGATCAGCCGGGTGCTGATCTCAACTCTGAGACGCTCGCCGGCGGACGTTAGAAAATCCCATTCCACAGCCGCGGGGGCGGTGCCATCGATGATGTCCGCCAGCCACTGGCCGGCCTCGGTCCGCTGTTCGTCGGCGATGAAATCCAGGAGCCCGCGCTGCAGCACAAACGAGCGGTTCCGGCCCAGCATCCGCTCACCCGCCATATTGATCGAGGTGATGCGCCCGCTTAAATCGTGGGTGTAGACCATGTCGTTGGCGCTCTCGAAGAGATCCTGGTAGCGTTCTTTGAGAGTCCCCTCCATTTCAAGTTGCCGGCGGATGATGGCCGTTTGCTGGACCACTCTTCGGCGCAAGACAGTCACCCAAGTCAATGAAACCAGCACCACGGCCGCCAGAATACCCACGGCCCACAACAATCGTGTCAACGTCCACCAGGGCGGCAAACTGAGCACCCGCACGTCCGCTGGGCTGCGCAGCACGATTCGAAAAGCTTTTGCGCGCCACTCGGCGCCGGCCCGCCAATCCTCGCCAACCTCAATGCGGCAAACACCCGTCAAGCGCAGGCGACTGTGAGTTTCAAGTGGTGCGAGACCTCCGGAAGGATCGGCCGACTCAAGATAGGCCGAAAAGACGCGACCCTCCGCCTCGAGCACCAAGACGGTCTCGTTGTTATTGTGGGTATGGTCCAGCAACCGGCCCTCTATCGACACCAGCCGACAATCCTGCAACCCGCCCAGCGCCTCGTCGGGCCGGACCTGAACCGCCTCGGGCTCGGGACCGGCACTGAGTTTGCGCCAGACGGCGGCCTGGAGCATGGGGGTGTACTCGCCTCGGCCCGGAAAACCGATCACCTCGACGCGGTCGCCTGGGCGCAGTGATTCGGTCTGGCGCGCCTGCACGTAGAGCCCGTGCTGATCATCCTGCACGAAGAGCGCGCGCCCGGGCTGGTGCAACACGACCGTGGCGATCACTTTCACCCTGTGACCGTGCGAACCGCGCGGCGTAAAGCGCAGCAAGCTGCCGATGGGCTGGGCTGGTTGAACCAGGGCGTTGGTGGCGGCCGGCTCCACCACCAGAACATCTTCAGGGCGAGGCACCATTAACCGAACTCCAAAGAGCTGCCGCAATTTGTTGAACCAGGTTCCACAGACGCCCCTGACCCGGACCTGGCTATCGACCCACTGCACCAGGTTGGATTCGGACGAGCCGGTCACGAACGCGGTCAGCGTGCCGCCTCCGGTGGCAATCTCAAGGATTTGCTGGCTGGCGGGGTCGGCCTGCGCAGCGCGTACCAGACCTTCGACCTCAACCCACTGGCTGTCCTCACGCCCGGCCATCAAGTCTTCATACGAGACGCGCCGCGCCGGCGGCAGGTGGGTGTGGCCCACCACCCGCACCGACACGGGCTTGACGATGGGGGCGTAATCTCCAGGACCTGAGACCCCCTCGACAACGACAACATCACCGGCCGTCAGCGCGGCGAATTGTTCGCCGTTTCCGACATAAATCCCCGCGGTATCATCCTGCACGAAACAGGAATGCGTGTCGAAGGAGAAGGTGACTACCCCTCGCAAGTTTACGGGCAACCGCTGCTCCGCCTGGTCTGTTGTCAGCTCACGGACCGACGCTGCGTTTGTCAGGGTGGCGGGTGGTGGAGCGGCCGCGCCTGCTCCGGCAATGCTCGCCAACAGGGCGGCCGACAGAACACCCGAACCGAGCCAGCGCCAACCCCCGGGCTGCCCGGTGAAGTCTTGGAAATGCTTGACGGCCTTGTTGGCTTTGGCGGGGATCCTCGGAAAGGCCCGCCGCGGCGAAAACGACGCTTCCGGCCTGCTCGCGGCTCCCGCCGAACCTGAACCCGCAGCGTTGTCGATGCCGCAAATCATCTGTCCCACCGTCAAGGTGCGCTTTCATGCGAGCCACGCAACCTCTTTCTTGCGATGACGACGGTGCGGGTTTGAAGGCTCGTCAGAGACCCTGGCAGACAGCCGCGGGGCGGAACGGGGCGGCAGAAAAGGTCAGTTCTTGCCAGGACCTGTTGCCAGTCGGGCGGTGTTGGCTCTCAGGTAGTTGGCCATGGCGTCCACGCCGGAGATTTGAGCGCTGACTCGTTTCTGGCCCAACTGTTTAGTGATCCGGTAGTGAATGAGCCTTTTGCCCAGCTTCAGAATCTCGATGTCGGCAGCTCGCGTTTTCCAGACTTGCCCCGTGGCCAGAGGCCTGTTGACGTGCGTTTTCATTTCGTGAAATCAGACCCCAACAGGAGGGGTTTTGTTCACGCACCGTCCGTTACATTTCTGTAACTTCCAGCCCCCGGCGAATCCGGCCCGGCTGGGGGGTGTGAATCGGGGTTTGGCCTGGCACGGTTCGACCCGCGCCGATGTCACTCGTTAATGCCCCAATGGCGCCAATGCGCTTTTTCTTCCCGCTCCAAAACGCCGAGAAGCACCTGGGTTTGGGCCGAAGCTCGATCCTCGATTTGCTTGATGAAGGTATCGAGCGATTCGACCTCCTGATCCGGTTTCCGGGCGTCGGCTGACTCCTTCGAGTCGGTTGGTCTGGCACTGGTCTCGTTCATGTCCGGGCCTTTCTGTAAGTAACTGTTGACCGCGACACGTCCCGTCTCGAAGATTTGACAGGGTAAACGCCAAATCCGCACAAAAAAAACCGCCGGCCCCCTCCCAGCGCGGGTTTGATTTGGAGGGACAGTCTCCGCTGGTTGAGAGGTTCCAAGTGCGTGGAGGTGCGGGGTTCCCGGGTGCGATTAAAACCGTCGGTCACTCCAGCCCGTTTGGAGCGAAAGCGGCAGAGGGCTGCCGCCCCAAAACCTTCGGAAAGCCCAGGCGCCCAGGGCCACGCCTGCGTCTTGGAGTGCGCCAGCCCCCTGCTGCTTTCTTTTAGGCGATATTTGCCGACCGACACTTTTAAGCGCACCCCGATTTGCTTGATGCTTGCCGCGGGGGAGCGAAAGCGGGTATAATGGCCTCGCGTTCAACAACAAAAGGTTCTGCTATGTCTCAAACGGGCCGCCAGTCGGTGAACACCAGCGACGTGCTTTCTGTCATCTTGGGTGGCGGCCAGGGCACACGGCTGTTTCCCCTGACCAAGGAACGCTCCAAGCCGGCGGTGCCGCTGGCGGGCAAATACCGGTTGGTGGATATCCCCATTTCGAACTGCATCAACTCCGGTTTACGCCGGATTTACCTGCTGACACAATTCAACTCCGCCTCGCTTCACCAGCACATCTCCCAGTCGTACAAGTTCGATCATTTCACCGGTGGATTTGTTGAAATCCTGGCGGCGGAACAAACATCCACCGACGCCTCCTGGTACCAGGGCACCGCCGACGCCGTGCGCAAGAACAAGATCCATTTCCGGAATCATGACTGGGATTACCTGCTCATCCTCAGCGGTGACCAACTGTACCGGATGGATTTTCGGCAGATCATCGCCCAGCACATTGAAACCAAGGCAGAGGTTTCGGTCGCGACGATCCCGGTCCGGCGCCCCGAGGTCCCGGGTCTGGGGATCATGCAAATCGACGCGGACCGGCGGATCACGCGTTTTGTCGAGAAGCCCGCGGACCGCGCGCTGCAGGATTCGTTGCGCCTGGACCCCAGTTGGTATGAACGCCTGGGCATCCAGGGCCAGGAGGAATTTTTCCTGGCCTCGATGGGGATTTACGTCTTCAACCGGGATGTGATTTTCCGCCTGCTGGAGAATGTCCTGACCGATTTCGGCAAGCACATCATTCCCCAGGCCATCAAAGACCTGCGGGTGTACTCCTTTGTGTTCCAGGGTTACTGGGAAGACATCGGAACCATCCGGGCTTTCTTCGAGGCAAACCTGGATGTCACAAGTGAATTGCCGCGTTTCAACTTCTTCGATATGAGCGCGCCGATCTTCAGCCGGCCCCGTTTCCTGCCCGGCTCCAAGATTAACGGCGCCCAGATCGACCACGCGGTCATCAGCGACGGGTGCATCATCAACCACGCCACCATCTCCCACAGCATTGTCGGCCTGCGCTGCCTTGTGGGGCCGGGAACCAGCATCCATCGCACCATCCTCCTCGGCTGCGATTATTATGAATCGATGGAGTCGATCCACGAACACGAAAAAGCCGGCAAACCGCGCATCGGCATCGGTGCCAACTGCCGCATCGAAAACGCGATCGTGGACAAGAACGCCCGCATTGGGGACAACGTCGTCATTTCCCCCGCCGGCAAACCCGAAAAGGTGGACCACCCATTATATTATATTCGCGACGGAATTGTTGTGGTCCCAAAGGATGGAGCGATTCCCCAGGGAACGGTGATTTAGTGGGACGTTAAAGCGTTAAGACGTGAAACGTGAAAACGGCGGAGGGGTGAGAGGGGTCACTTTGCCGGAGTTGTCGGGGCCGGGGCGCAGCGGGAGAAGGCGACGCCTTCAATTTCCACCAGCAACTCGGGACGGCAGACATCCGCAACCGCATAAATCGCCGGCACGCGGCCAAAGCGACGTTCGCAAACCGCCTTGCATTGTGGAAAATCCTCAGGGCGCTTCAGATAAACCCGGATCTTCGCCAGATCGTGCAGGGTCGCACCGGCCCCGCGGAGGCCGTGGGCGACAAAAGTGTCCGCGGCGACCAGTCGCTCAATGTTATCAATCGTTTGCTCAGTCTGTCGTTCGATGTTGCCGGCGTGCCGGCTTTCGGAGTTGACGATGCTCGCCGTGCCCGAGATCCAGGTCGTGACGTAATCCCCAAGCACCAGGGCCATGCCCCGTGAGAACCTCGGGCTTTGGGGCGAGTAGCGGGAATGATAGGCGTAAGCAGGGGTTTGCTGCGGGTTTTCCAGGTGCACCAACGTGGCATCCTTGCGCCGGGTTTGCAGCGCCACGCAGCCGGCGACCAGCCCCTGGCCGTGCATGCCGATGCCGGTGCTCGCCGGATAAATCCCATGCAACGCCTCCGCCTCCAGAAGCGAGCGGCCAAAGCTGATGTCGCGATAAAAGTCTGCCCGGGCCCGGTTCATTTCCATATAGCGTTGGGTCGCGCCCTCAGGCTCGGTAATGCCGCCCAAGTAAAACCAGGCGCGCACCACATGATCGAAATCGGTCGCTGCTCCGGCCAGCGCAGCACGCATCCGCTCCAACAGCGAGGTCATTTGAGAATACGCGCCCGCCCCGGCCGCGTCGGGATGGAAGCCGCCGCAATAAACCCACCGAATACTGTCGTAAGCGACCGCCAGCGCGTGCGGGCCGAATCGCTCGACCCGGACCGAATCACCGCCGATGGCCCAGGCTTCCAGTGTAACCGCCGCGCCACAACAGGGTGGTTGCAGCACATAGTTGGTCACCGGCAGTTCCCCTCCATAATAGCTCGTGAGCATCCGCTCACACTCCGGCTGGTCGGAGGCGTCCCGCAGAAACAACGTTTGAAACGTGACCGTCATCGGCCGTGGCTGGTTTTGGAGGGCCCCTTGCAGCGTGAGGAGGATTTCCCCAACTTGCTCTCCAACGGAACCGCCGCCGCGGGGAGTCAACATCAGCGACAATCGGGCTGAATCCCCCAGGTTGACGTAGGAAAAGTCCGCCGCTCCGAGCGGACCGGAGTCGTTGGCGAGCACAACCATTCGCGGCGGCCGGGACGCGCCGGGCGCCGCCTCCGCGCGCCATCCTTTCGTCGGAACCCTGCGCTGGACCGCGCCCGATGCACTCAGAGCCATATGGATAAGATCAGGGTAGCAGCACTCGTGCCGTTCGCCATGCTTTTCTAGAGGCAATCCGGGCCGGCAAGGTTTCGCTTACAAGAAGTTGTTATAAATCCTTATCATTATGTTTAGAGCAAGTGAAGCATAGGGATCGGACAGGGGGCCGCAAAGGAACGCCGCGCAGACGGGGCATCTGGTCTTGTGCACGCTGCACACCAACGGCAGCTATGGCAAAGGGGTTATGAACCAGACCCTGGCGGCCCTCTCCCCTGGGGTCGAGGGAAGAGGGCGCGCGTTTTGCGGGGTCTTCGGCTTTCCCAATTGCGATTAAGATGTCAAAGAGCGTCCGGCGGAACAGGCCTACGAACGGGGCTGAATTCCGCGCAGAAAAAATTATTTTGTGTTCGGATTGGTTCGGATTGGCTCAACTCGACCCGGATGGGCTCGGCAGGTGTTCTTAGTTTGCGAAAGGGGTTCACCCTGGATGAACACTGATGGACAGGGATGCTGCACTTGGGCTGAAATTTGTGCCGGGGCTTGATTCACCTTGATTTGGCTTGATGGCGGAGTGGGCGGCCAGGAGTTCCTGGCTCAGGCGATGTTTTTCCACTCTGAGGGCGGAGTTGGATTGGTGACAAAGGGTGTGGATGAGCATATCGCGGGTTTCTTTGGGGAGCCGGGCGATTTTGCCGTTATGGCGGAGGTTAGCGGGTGGGGAGGCGGCGTCAGCGAGTTCGCTGGCGAGGATTTCGATTTCGGGGGTGGCGGTCATGGGAGTGGTTGATAGTCGATAGTTGATGGTTCCCGGAACGCGGAGGGACGGCGTGGTGATTGTTAACTGCATTCCGGTTCAAAGGCAAGGGAAGGCCGGTCGGGGGAAAAACTTTTTTGTTGGCGCTCATCGGCGCTCATTGGTCGAGATTGGTCGAGATTGGTCGAGATTGGTCCCGGAGCGGGTTGAGGGTCCTTCGCTGCTGCCAGGGAGGCGGGGAGGCTGGTTTCCTTGCGGCGGGCTTTGGCGCAGTCGAGGCCGTGGTGGGCCGTTTTGGCCACGCTGTTGAGCAGGGAGATGAAGGAACCGGCGTCGGACTGGAGGTTTTCTCTGAGCGAGGTGGCGTCGAAATCCAGAAAGAACTGCATGTACTGTGAGGCGACCGCGGCAGCCAGCTTGGAGGGGAGATCCTTGGGGTTACTCTGGCTGACGAGCTTCTGGAGGACCTGTTCGCGGATGCGGGCGCGGTCACCGCTTTGGCGGGCGAGGAGCCAGTCCTGGTAACCGCCCTGACGCCAGCGCTTAAGGTTGTGGTAGGTGAGGTGTTTGCCGGCGTCGCCGAGTTTGGCGATGATGGCTTCGTAGGTGAGGCCGTCCAGGAGCAGGAGGTTGACGGTTTCGCGGAGCGGTTCGGGCAGGCGGGCGATTTTGCCGTTGCGGGCTTTGCCCGGACGCCAGGGGGAGTGGGGTAGGATGGGG
>DATMRF010000140.1:0-34964 GCA_035566435.1 Candidatus Acidiferrum sp. | reverse complement strand
GCCCCCCTCAAATGCCCGCCCCGTCAGATTCAGTGCCACTCGCGCCCGGACCTGAGAGCGAGGATCGGAACTGCGCAGGCGTCGAGTGACTGTGCGCCTTGAACCAGCGGCAAAAACTTGAGGAATGAATATAACCCGCCTCGGTGGCTGCCTGTTTCACTCGGTCTTCTTTTACCAGAAGGGCCCCGGCCGCCTTCATTCTCCGGTCGCCCAGAAGAGAACGCGGAGAGCACCCGAAAAGGCGGTGGCACTCGCGCCGCAGTTGCCAAGACCGCAGCCCGCTCAGTTCGGATAGTTTCCGCACGCTGTGGCCTGCCTGAGCCGCCAGGTTTTCCCAGTCAAAACGTCGGTGTTTGGAATTTGCCATAGGTTTTCCTCCTGATTTCTGATTAATTCCTCTTCCGGTCCTTTCGACCCCATACCTGGGGAGCGATCTGCGCCAAGACCGGGCTGTCACGACTACAGGTGAAGGGGGAAGGAAAGGTTTTCATGTGACTGGCGATCATCATATTGCCGCGTAGCGCGCGACGGGAACTAGAGATTTCCCGGGTTTAGAGATTTGATGGCTCAGCAACCAAAGGTGATTCAATGGAGCCGTCCGCCGCCAAGGTTGCAACGAACAACCCGCTACAGGATATTCGGGAAAAAGAGGGTCGATCTTTCAACAATCTGCAGCTGCGGTGAAGATAAGTTGACCTTTGACCAGAGATGGGCACAGATGGACTTGGCGCGGTCTGCGCCGCAAGCAAGGGATTTGGCGGCTCTCCCGGTAGTTGCGCCACACCTTGCGGCCGCAAGCGTCATCGAGGCGGTTCACCCACCTGGCAATCTTTACACGCAGGACAGAAAGCATCTCGGGCAGGTTAGCAGCGTCCGGCGCACCGGCTGGTGAATGCCCGACAAAATGACAGTGATTCGAAAAGATGGCCCAGGCTTCCAGTCGCCAGCCGAAATCGCGCGCGACCGTTAGGAGCCCGCGCTGCAGGACTCGCAGTCGCTCGCGGCTGCGGAAATGATGCGCCTTTAGATAGGCGCCGGTCGTGACAAAATAGGTGCCTCGCGTACTGAGTTGGTGTAACGGTGCGTGTGGCCAAGGGCTCCGTTGCTTGTTCACAGTGGAGGAGGTTGGACTTGCCGACGACAGGGTGTAAACCAAAATCGTTCGTTGGGCGCGAGCCTTCCCGAAAAGCGGCAGGGGACTGCCGCACTCCAAAACCTTGCGGGCACAGGTTCCGCTTACGAGTTCGCTTGCGTTTTGGGGTGCGGCGGGAAGCCAAGTGCCACGCCGCTTTGAAAAGCAGGGCCGCGCTCAGAAAGCGGTGTCGCCGCTGCGCTCTGCCACCGCACTCCAAATGTTTGTCGTCCGTGCGCGAAGGGGTGGAATTGTAATACGGATAGATGGGAGATTCGAGACTCCTTACGTCGTCTCGTACATTGGCGCAGCCAGCACAACAAACCTCCCAGCACGCTACCAAAGGGCAGCGGACTGCTTTCTGGAAAACAAACCCTGGGTCAGCGGTTCCGGCGAGAGGACGTAAACCGCCAAAGATATTTGTTGGGTCACAGGAGGGCCTTGATCACCTGTTCCCAACCGGTCACCTCCACTCGTCGCCGGTTGGAACGGTAATCGAGCAGGGCGTTTATCCAATCCCGCGAAGTCTCGACAATTCCAAGTTCAAGAAAGGCTGCTCCATTGTCCTCCCGCAGCGTGTAGCCGCGGATCTTGAGCTCCGCGGGAGCCGGTTCTCCATTGAGATCCATTTTCAAGTTGATGGTCCTGCTCTTCGAATCAACCGATAACGTTGTTATCCGCCCGACGGCTTTGAATTCCAGATTCAAGCAGCGGCGAACCACGTCGAGCAACCATGCAGTCACGGAGGCGGCGAGCAGCATGCGATGGGTGCCCTGGACAAAGAGCGCATCCGGGCAAAGCTTCGCCAGCCGCCGGTAGCGATCCTGGCTCTCCCGGAGCGCCTGCTCGGTGTGCCGGCGCCGCGCCCGTTCCTCCGCTAAATGCAACGCTCGATGCACCGCAGGCACCAGGCCTGACAGGCGACTTTTAGAGATGAAATCAGCGGCACCGCGGCTGAACGTTTCGACGGCAACTTCTTCCGTTTGCGAACCGGTGACGAACAGGAACGGAACCTCCGGGCACCTCTGCCGCGCAATTGCCAGCGCTGCAAGACCGTCGAAGGAAGGAAGGCCATGGTCAGAGAAAATCAGGTCGGGCGGGTTCTGCTCGAGTTCCCGGACAAAATCATCTCGGGTCTCGACTCGTTGGGAGTGGAAGTCCATTCCCCCTTTGCGCAGCTCACGATTGATCAGCACCAGGTCCGTGGCGTCGTCCTCCAAGACCAGAATTCGCAATGGTTTTTCCATGTTCATTATCCAGGTCGTTCGTTTGCTTTCTCGTCAGCAAGCTTACGCGCTGTTCGGCCGCTGACAATGGGGTGAAGACCCGGGGTTTGCCGGACGCGTGTCTTGAAGCGGCGGAGGGGCGCGGCGCCCGGCGAGCCCCGACAAATCTTCGCAAGCTCTCTCGCTTTAGCGATTGACGCCGGCTATTGGGGTGGAGGCGCCGGCGAAATGAACTCACGATAACGAGTTCAGGGTGAAGCCGATTTCCGGTCTGATTCGAAAAAAGAGCGCGCTTGGGCAACGTGCTCGTGGTTTGCTCCTTTCCAGTCTTTCGTGAGTTCTGAAACCTGCGGCCCGTTGATCTGCTGGCAGCGCGAAGCCCTCATTTTTCAGCGAGGAGGCCAGACCCGAAACTCACCAGGCAGCGCCCAACAGTTCCTTTCGGTTCTCGAGGTTTTCGTCGGCTATCACGACCACGACCCAGGGGCTATCCGAGCCATCAATGCGCCCTCTCCATTCCAAAGTACTCACGCTTCCGCGTTTTAGTTTCAACTCTTTTTGAGGCTCGCCTACCGAGAGATTATCGCTGCGAATAGCAAAATAGTGACTCCCCTGACCCCGCGCCGTAAGCCTGATGCGCACCTCGCTGTCCTTGTGCCAAATGGTGGAAATCTCAAAATCCAGCATTCGCCCCGACCGCAAATCCAGGTGGTATACGCCGGCCGGCAAGCAAACCTGTGTCTGCTGCTCTCCGTGAGATTTCACAATGTACCTTCCTTCCGGCAACGTGGTTTGGAAGCGCCCATTCACCGGATGAACCCTTACAATGGCCTTTTGTTTCGGACCCGCCGAAACGAACTCGAATGGGGCGTCAGCCTTGCCTTCAACGAGCGCAGGCCCCGCCAAATCACGCATGAGCCAAAGCCATCGCCCCACGGGATGGACCCAAACCTCTTTATAGGTCCAGGTGGCTTGCACCGGCCAATAAGGAACATCGTTCTCGGCGCGGGTCTGGATCCCGACAGGCAGCGCGCCGACCAGGTTGCCCGGAAACGGAGCATATAAAGGAGGGAAGTCGTAACCTTCGCCATACATGGTGCTTTGTGAAAAAGGATTCCGACCGACGATCCACTCCGCCTGGTGTTGGGCCAGGTTTGCGGATTCCAAGTCATTGCGCAGATGCGCCGCATCCGCCAAGGCCTGGGCCTGTGGGAGAACGGTTCCGAAGTTCCCTCGGTAATCCAACCAGACGGGGAACAACCGCAGATACCGGCCATTGCCCAGCGGGATACCATTCAGCACCTGCCTCCTGAAGGACTCGCGCCTGGATTCCGGCACGCTCAAATACTCATTCGCCTCATAGATGGATGCCGGCATCATGGTGTATGGCTCGGTGTACTTCGCGATGTTTTTGAGATACTCGGAATAGAAAGCTACCGCCGAGTACCATTTCATCCAATCAGGGTGATTCGGCAAGGCATCGCAAAGGCGAGTCAGCGCAAGAATCGGAGCTTGGTCCCGTCCGCGGTGACAATAGTGCAGGATTCGGCTTTGGTTTGTGCCGGCATAAAAGAAGCCCAGCAGAGGAGTTTCCCAATCCGGACGTTTCCGCGCCTGACACGCCAGAATGATTTTCGCCAACTCAACGGCCTTGTTCGCGTAGCGCTGGTCCCCGGTGGCTCGCCACAAATCGAGCGAGGCCAGGACACCGACCGAGGGGGTCTCGTGTTCCACACCGTCCGAATCAAAGGTTCCGCGCCACAGCTCCTTGGATACTGCCACGTTGGTGTCGAACATCCCTTCGCAGGCAAACTGCCAGTCCGCTTGTGCCATTTTGAGAGCGTATGCCGCCAACTGTGAGTCGGATTCCCTCAGAACCCGCGCCGCGAGCGCTTCGGCCGCAGAGGCCGTAAAACTTCCGAGCGGGCTGTTACGAGCAGTGGATACAAGGTCGTCGGATGTGCCAAGGACACCATCGGTCCACCGGCTGCTGATGGCACCTTGATTACGAAAACCGTCGCCAAAACTGGTTTTCATGACCCAGTCCAACCCCCATCGTGCTTCTTCAATCAGGCGCTGGTAAAGAACGGGGTCCGTGTCCATGGCATGCAACCGTTCTGCCAAGCTGAACAGGCCGTAAACGATTTCGCCGGTATTGCCCAGACCTTGCGTCAAATCGCCTGCATCGTGCCACCCGCCATTAATGATAATGCGTTGGTCTCCGTGGACCGAGACCCAATCCCGATGGCAAATGCCGTGCACTTCCGGAATTGCCATGCCGCACCGTTCCCCATAAAGAAAATTAAGCGCCTTGAGAAGCGTCTGGCGCCAAACATCGGGAGCGATGGGAAAGGAGCGGGTACGCGAGCCACCTGCCTCCAGTCGGTACAGACCGGTTTGACGGACCCCGGAAAAATCCATTAACTGGAACTCTCCCAGGTGCGTCCGCTCAGTCTGAATCGGTTTGGAGAGCACGGGCTTTCCGCTGGCTTCATCAATCAATTGAAAGGTCCTGGCGTTTATCTCGCTGGCGATGGCGCTCTTGGGAGCGCCGGACTGATAACCAGCATGAGAATACGAAATGCGTCCCGGCCATACAGCCCAACCCTCAACATAATCCGGGTCAACCTGTTGCAGCTCCAAATGGTCGAAGTCATAACTCAAGAAATCCGCCGCCTCAGGCTCGTGGCCGGACATTAAAGTCGAGATTTCAAAACC
Source organism: Candidatus Acidiferrum sp. (assembly GCA_035566435.1). Taxonomy (GTDB): domain Bacteria; phylum Verrucomicrobiota; class Verrucomicrobiia; order Limisphaerales; family UBA8199; genus DATMRF01. The sequence goes on along the minus strand of DATMRF010000140.1, from coordinate 29,888 downwards.
TGTAACCTTGTCTCGAGCGACGTTACCCATCTCCCACACCACGTGGTTCCATTCGTGATTGCGCAATACCACCGTCGTTTCGCCTTCCTGTCCGAACGCAGCCGGCAGTTTCTCAACCCCATCGTTGTACAGCCGCAATTCGAGTGAAACCACGTGGACACCGACGCAGTCCGGATAGATCCACAAGGAGAGGCGATTGAAACTGCGCCAGTCCTCGCCCTCGAATGCCCGGCGCACGCCCGAGCTTCCCCAACCGCGCCCATTTTTCGGTCCGGGAACCTCCAAACGGCTGGGTACGCGCAGGTGCAGCGCCTGGCGTCCCTCCCGCGAGTGTTCCCGCGACAAGGTCATTTCAGCCGCACTCTGGCCGGCCTCGCCGACCTTTTGCGCGATGCGGGCATCCACAACTTCAGGAGGAGCGGTGGTAAAGGATTTCCAATGCTCGGTAGCTGGCATATCGTCCAGCACGCGGGTGGAAATGACCCTCTTATTCAACCAACGGGCGGCGGCGGAGTCCTGGGAAGCTTCGCGCAAAAGTTCCTGGCCAAATGCCTTAAAGCCGAGCACCGCCGTCACAAAAACCAGCGCATGTTTGCCCAATTTAAAGTTCACAGCTTCAGGCGGAGACCGATCCGGTTGAGATTGGTGGCGATCACCAGAACGACCACCCCACAAGCGATTGAACGGGCGATCGCGGAGGTGAGCGTTGCGGCGAGGCGGCCATAGCCATTGCTCAAGCCAAGAGCGTCCAGCAGACCCGGCAGCATTTCCGACAGCAAATAAGCCAGCAAAACGTTTTGTCCCGCCAACACCAGCGGTCGGGATATGGATTTGATGGGGCGAGCATCCGCGACCACGTGAAAGCCGTACCAGAGGGTTGCCGTAATCGCGCAGGCCCAAAAACACCACGAAGGTGTTGCCTGATTCTTGCTGATGCCGTAGGTGCGATTTAACAGGAGCGCAGCTGCGGCGCACCCGGCCACGAACCAGAAAGTAAACTTCGTGCGCGCGCCCGAACTGGTACCATCGGGCGAAGTGACCATCGAGCCGAGCAACAATCCGCCCACGGCAATGGCTGCCAGCGACCCAAGTGTTCCGCCGATGCCGACAATGCGGTTGAGCCAAAAGCCCTCGAACAATCCGGCCCGGTCAGCCGCAAACAGGCACATCAGCAACCCCATGGACGCCAGGATCGCAGTGCGATTTTGGCCAAAAGCCAGAAATACAACCGAGGCAACCAAGTAAGCCCAGCCAATCAGCCCAAGGATGCCATACCATGAAGTATGGATAGAAAATGGCGCCAGGGAAATGATCCGCCGTCCGTCCTGGCCGCGAAAAACCAGCGCCAGCCAAACCAACCCAATGAATCCTGAACATCTGAGTGCCAGATTAAAGATTCTCCTGGTCTGCCCGGCAGATTCTCCGACTGAATGCCGTGGGGAAATTGAGCAGAACGCGGCAATCGCCGAGAGATACATCAAAACACACCACCAGTTTCCTGACCAACCGAGCGCGGCGGTATCTGGCGTTTCGTTCACCATCAGGATGCCGATCGCCATTAGGGACAACGTCCGAATGACAACATGAGCCAGAATCTGCCAGACCGATTGCCCCTTGCTCAATCTCTGGCCGAGCGCAAGCGGAATGGACATCCCCACAATGAAAAGAAAAGCCGGAAAAACCAGGTCCACAAAGGTCATCCCGCTGCCTGCGTGGTGGCGATCGCTAAAATGAACCATCCAGTCCGGCACGACTCTTCCCGCGCCGGCGAGATCGTTGACGAAAATCATCATGAACATCACAAACCCGCGCAAAGCGTCAATCGATTGGATCCGGTTCGATACGGAATCTGGTCGGTCGATGGGGGCAGCGTCGGCCACTCTGTTCCCAGTGTTCGGTGTTCGATGTGGGACTGGCAAACTTAATTTGCGTTCATTTTTCAAATTCGGCACTCCCTTTCGAGGTCGTTCGCGTCATTTGCGAAACTTCGTGGGTGTCGCGGAGGCATGGAGCTCCTGTCGCAGTGCCACATCGATCCGACTCTGTTCCGTTAGGGATAGACAAGTCTCATAGGGGTCATGCAGATTGCGACCTGGCGGAGGATCAGACACGGGCGCACGACAGATTTCTTCCACTGCCTCCGCCTGCCGCATAAATGCGGCGTTCCGGCTGGTTTCGGAAGACCGCATTTACGAGGCGGGGAAGAATCTTGTCCTGCGCCCATCAGAGACTCCTGACGTCTTCTCCTACAGAGACTGACTTGGTGGAGGAACAGAGACTGCCAACGAATGCCAGGGACGCGTTCCACCGCGTCCTCATTATTTCCGGCAGAGATCGGGGACGCGGTGGAACGCGTCCCTACCGTTCCGTTAACCGCATGCCGCTGCTTAACGCGGATCTGATTCTCCTGACGTCGTCTCCTACGGCATCAATAGCCGAGCGCGGTTTTTCTTTCGGCGGCGGTGGGCAGCGGGTCCTTTTTCTGGACCAGCGCGGCCTGTCCCCCGTCTTTCACGGCCCGGGCGCGGGTCGCGTTTAATTCGATGTCCGCCTGGAATTCAGCGGGGAGATCCCCCTCGGCGTAGATGGCTTCGACCGGACATTCCGCGACGCACGCGGTACAATCGATGCAATCCTCCGGATGAATCACCAGGCGGTCCTCGAGTTCGTAAAAGCAGGCGACGGGACAGACCTCGACGCAATCAGTGAACTTGCAGCCCTGGCATTTATTGGTGACGACGTGTGCCATAATTCGTGGAATATGGTTCAACTATTGGATCGGCGCCAGCGGCCTTTTCGCGATTCACCAAGGCGAGCGAATTTTGCTCTCTGAGCGCGGTGTTCCCAAAATTCCCCTTACCCCTGCCCTCTCCCACAGTGGGAACCGAACTCGTTGTGGGAACGGGTGAAGGTTGCAGGTTGAAGGTTGAAGGTTGAAGGTTGCAAGTTGACAGCCGCCAGGCGCAGTCAACTTACAACCTTTAACTGGCAACGTGGAACCGCAAAAATCCGCCTAGAAAAACGAGATTTTTGGATATAGTTATTCAGCACGCTGCGGGAACGCAAATCCCACTCACCCAGGGCGAGGAATTAATTAACGCCCGATGGTCTCGTCGCGGGGCATGACAGGCCATTCGCCGGGCGGGGCGGAGCTGACTTCTTCCTGACGCCGCTCCTGCTCGGCCGTTTGGCTCCAGGCCCTGTCAGAGACTCTGCCCGGCAGCATGCTGCAGCCCGAGACGAGCCCCATTGTCAGTGCCCAAGCAATACATTGGAACCGATTTGTTTTCATAAGACTTCTTTATTCGACGTTTGCTTGTTCGATGGAAACAAGGCCAGGCGTTAGCAATCTGTTACCGGTGGCCGCCACCTCCACCTCCACTTCCACCACCGCCATGACTTCCGCCGCCGCCACCTCCGCCTCCGCTCCCGCCGCCACCTCCGCCATGACTTCCACCACCGCCGCCGCCATGCGAAAAACCCCCGCCGCTCCGGCCCGCGGAAGCAGGGCCACCACCATGGTAGAAGCCTTGCCCGCCGCCCGAGTATCTGCTCCAGCCGGGGAACCTGCCCGTGGCGGCGCCCGGATAGTTATAGGCATCGCGACCGGTGAAGCCCGGCGACGTCATCCGGTCTGGCGCTGAAAACGAAGACCTGGCCTCAACGGGCGCGGGTGCGCTTGCCGGCCGCCAGGCGCCGCCGTAGCCGCCCATTCTACGGTTGCCCCAATCGGGGCCGTTGCCAACGGCCGAGCGGCCGGGATTGAATACGTTGCCCACACCGGCCCGCTGCCCTCCGGCGAGCGCGCCGGTGCGCGAGTTATAGGCCCGTCCAAAGCTGGCGAGCGGCTGCGGCGCGACCGCGGGCCTTGAACCCAGCGCGGTGGCAGAGGCTGGTCTCGGGAAAACCCGGGCCGCAGTGCCGGAGCCGGGGTGTCCTTGCGCCAGCAGAACGCCGCCGTTATGCCGGACGGGGAATGGCCCCCACCAGGGCCCGACGGGGTGACACCGCCACCACCCAAATCGGCCAAAACCGCAACCCCAACCGAAACCGAAATCGAAGCACCAGGCGTCCCAGGGCGTCCAACATGGCCCCCACCCCAGTCCCCAGGTCACCGGCCAGCCGTACCAGTAGTACCCGATCCAGGGCGGATACCAGTAGCCCGTGCCATAGACCACCACTCCATCGGGCGCGACCACTGTGCCTAAATAACCCGGGGTGTACCCTTCGTAAACGCCGTCGGACGTCTGCCCATAAACCTGCACGTAGGTGACATAATGCAACGGAGAACTGGGCGGGATGGTGTAAATGATGGCCGGCACCGAACTCGCGACGACCCACGGGCCGTTGACCGAGGTGGAGGTGAACCAGACGCCGTTTTGGCAGGCGTACCACGTATGCCCATCCAGCTTAATAATGGGGGTAGCGCTGTTGGCGACGTAATGGAGGGGTGTGCCGGGAATCGGCTCTAGCCGCGGCGCGCCATCGATATGCGGGTCCTGCATTTGGGCGGTTCGCGGGACCTTTTCGCTTTGCGGGATGCTGTTGTCGATGAGCGCCTCATCGGCTTGTTCGGTGCCCGGAACGCTGGCCTTGACGTTTTCCTTGGGGCTGGAGTCCGGAATGTTGGCAAAATCCGCGGGCAATTGTGTTCCTGGAACAAATTGCCAGGGGCCCTCCGGCGACGGAGCCGAGTACCACCGCCCTGAAATCAAGACGTAAGTGCGCTGGTCGGGCAGAAACTTAAACACGTTGCCAGTGGTGTTGGCGGCATAGAGCAAAGGGGTGCCGGGGATGGGGACGAAGTTGGGCGCGCTCTCAAAGAGGAGCAGCTCGGTTGGCGACGTGGCGACATAAACGACCGGCGGCGGGGAATTGGCGAGGGTCACGCCATGACCGGTTTGCGTGTTGGCCGGCGCCTCGAGCAGGTCGGCGGGCACGGGCGCAGCCGCCGCTTGCTTTTCGGCTTCGGCGGCGCCCGCGGGCGGATGGGCGGCGACCGTCCAGGGACCGGCGAGCGATGGCGCCTGCAAGTAGCCATCCAGAAAATGCAAATAGTGTTCGCCGTCCTTGTCGCGCAGCAACAGCGCGTGCGAGTTGATCACCCGTTCGAGGTCCGTGCCGGTGACCGGGTGATAAATCGGCGGGCCGTCGATAGAAACCAGGATGGCGGGTTTATCGGAAAAGATGATTTTCGGCGGCGTATTATTGAGCGGCTGCGAGGGCCCTTTCAACTTTTGAGGCGAAACGGCATAACTGGCTTCCAATTGGTCGAGGGGAAGTCCTTGAAGGTGTTTCGGGAAGTTCACACGCAAGCTGCGGAGGTACAGTTCGGTATTGGTGCGGGCCGAAGGGAAATCGCCCCCTGTAAGCTGGATATCGTCCAGCGAGACCAAGCCAGCGTTCTTGTCTACGAGGGTGACCGCCTTGAGGGTCACGACGCCGTAAGTGGGCTGGGGCAGGCCGGCGGACTGCACGGCAACGGCGCTGCGGCCGATGAGGGCGTGGCCGTCCCAGGAATCCACCTGGGGCGCATAGACGATGTTGGTGTTCCCGTCCGCGACGAGGATACGGGGCCAGCCAAACTGAGCGGACTCGGCGGCGATGGGTGTCGGCAGACCACCGCCGGCCGGAAGGGCACCGGCTTGGTATTGTCGCGGCGCGGCACCGGGCTTGGTCGCGCAGGAGGAGAGCCCGATTAACAAAACCGCAGCCATTACGGTAATGACCAAACGCTGCATAAGCTGTTGCCCTGCCTTATTGTTCGCAGGAGGCTTTCGTCGTTTCGGCGAAGTGTTCACATAACCTGGTGTCAATATCGACCCACTTGGCGGCATTTTCCAGTGGGGGTATGGTATTTTAGTAGCCGGTCAGTCCGGACGCGGCTTGCGCCGCGGCCACAGGATTTGGAATGCGGCGGGGAGCGAAGCGCCACGCTGCTTTGGCAAGGAGGGCCGGGCTCGGAAAGCGGTGTCGCCGCTGCGCTCTGCCACCGCACTCCAAATTCGTGATTCGTTCGCTTTAGCGCAAAGTCCCGGTTTGAAAGCTTAAGGCGGAGCGCTGGACGAGGTATTCGTATTGGGTGCTGGCATCGGTGATTTGCGCTGAGATCAGGTTAAGCTCCGCCTGGTTGATCTCCACGATCGAACTAAGGCCGGCTTTGTACCGGGCCTGGGCCAGGTCGTAGGATTGCCGGGCGTTATCCAGGAGCCGGCCGGTAATGCGATGACGGTCGAAGGCGTTTTGGGCGTTAAGCCAGGCGATGCGGACATCACGAATCACGTTGTTCTCGAGGTTCCGCAGGCTTTCCTGGGCGGCTTGAGCCTGCAGCTCGGCCTCTTTTTGCCGGGCCGTATAAAGGCCGCCGGCGAAAACAGGCAGGTTCACTATCACGCCGGCTGCGGCAAAGGTGTCGCCTAGAGCGGCGGCGTGAACCGGCGCCACGCCGGCGCTGCCAACGGCAGCGATGGTCGGCAACCGCCCGTCCCGTTCAGCCCGGGCCAGACTCGAGGACGCTTCGTGTTGATTGCGCAAACTGACGAGGTCCGGCCGCAACTGCAACGCCTGCTGAACAAAGCCGAACACGTTGGTGGCCAGCTGCGGCGGCGGGGATTCTTCGAGCAGGTGAAAACTTTTGGTTTCGCGCAGACCTAGAAGGTCCGAGAGTTGCGCAAACGACGCGTCCAGGTCGTTCTGCGCCTTGACCAGCAGCAATTGGGCGTCCTCGACATTGACCTTGGCGAAGCTGACATCCAGGTCGGATTTCATTTTATTTCGGGCCAGCTCGGACACCTGGTCGAGGAAACTCTGGCGCGCGGCGACGGTTTGCTGAGCAACCTGCGTCACGGCCTGGGCCTGTTGCGCCGAGTAGAACGCGCCATCCACCGCCAGCAGAATCTGCTCGCGGGTGGCCTGGGCGTTGTTGGCGGCGGCTTCGGCCTGGAACCTGGCGCTTTTGGTCAGGTTGGCGGTGCGGCCAAAATCAGTGATGAGCTGGCTAATGAGCAGCCCTTCGGCATTACGATCGAAGATGGCCGGATTGTTGAGCGCGCCAATCGCCGAAAGCCGGGTGTTGTTTTCGGCCGTGCCGACGGCGACCGAATTGAGGGAGATATTGGGGAAAAACCCGGAGCGCGCCTGGGTGACGGCCTGCTGTGAGGCCAGCGCTTTGAGAGCCGCGACGCTGATCAGTGGATGATTCCTCAGGGCCATTTCATGGGCCTGTTGCAGGCTGAGCGGCGGCAGGTCCGCAGCGCCGAGATGGCACGCAGCCAGACCTAGGCAGATCGCGCAGGAAGCTTGTTTAAACAGTGTGGCCATAAGCGACGCCTGCACCTGCCGGCCCCGGAGCGGAACTGATTCCGGAGGCTGCCGCTTCCCTTCGGCGATAGATAACATAGTAAGCGCAAGGCACGATGAACACGGTCAGCACGACGGAAACCGCCAGCCCGCCGATGATCGCCCGCGCCAACGGCGCGTATGCTTCTCCGCCGGTGCCCAGCTTGGTTGCCATGGGCAACAAACCGATGAGGGTCGCCAGCGAGGTCATCAACACCGGCCGCAGGCGCACCCGGCAGGCGAGAGCGACAGCCTCACGCAAAGACTTGCCCTCCTCGCGCAATCGCCGTGTGAAATCGACAATCAGTATGCTGTTGGACACCACAATCCCGACCATCATCACCACGCCCATCAACGACATGATGTTCAGCGTTGTGCCGGTGGTCCATAGCGTCAGCAAAACACCGGTCAACCCGGTCGGAACCGCGAGCAGAATCAGGAAGGGATCCAGGAACGACTCGAACTGTGCGACCAGAATCAAATACACGAGCAGCGTCGAGAGAATGAGCCCAAAGCCGAAGCTGCGAAACGAGACCTGCATCGCGTTTGCCGAGCCGCGAACTTCCACCCGGATATTCTCCGGCAGCTTGGTGCCGCGGAGAATGCTTTGCACGCCGGTCAGCACCCGGCTCAGGTCCTCCCCGCCAGGGGAGACGTAAACATCCATAATGCGTTGGAGCTGGTAATGGTCCACCTCGGTGGGGGCTCTGAAGTGCGTCACCTGGCTGACCGTGTCGAGGCGCGCCGGCCGGATGGAATGGGCGCCACGCAACGGCACCGACGCAAGATCCGCCAGGTTTTTCACGAAGCCTTCCGGGTATTGGATCGTCAGGAGATAGTCGTTGCCGCTTTTGGGATCCACCCAGAAGCTGGGTGCAATCATGCCGTCCGAAGTCAACGCGGTGATCACGTTGCCCACGATCTCTTTTTCGTTCAATCCCAACTCGCTGGCACGGACACGGTCGATGTCCAACTTCAGGGCCGGGTAGTCGACGTCCTGCGGGACAAGCACGTCGCTGACTCCGGGAAGGGAGCGCGCTTTTTGGGCGATTTCCACTGCCAGCTTATGAGCCTCCTCGAGGTTCATGCCGCTCACCTGGATGTCCAATGGCGCCGGCATGCCGAGGTTGAGGATGGCATCGACCAACCCACCGGTCTGAAAGTAAGCGGAGACCTGCGGCATGTCGCGCTCCAGCCGCTCTCGCACACGGTCCATGTATTGGAAACTGCTCAGGTGATGACCTTCCTGCAATCCCACCTGCACGAAGGCGGTATGCGGGCCGGAGTTAGGGGTGTAGATGGAAGAGAAGCCCGGGGTAACACCGGTGTTGGAAACGATGATTCGGAGGTCTTTCGCCGGCACCACCTCGCGCACAATCTGCTCAACCTGTTCGACCAGTCGGTCGGTGCGCTCGATGCGGGTTCCGGTGGTGGCCTTGAGGTTGATGACAAACTGGCTCGGGTCGGTCCGCGGGAAGTAGGCTTTGCCGATCAACGGGTAAAGCGCCAGGCTGAACACAAACAAACCGGTGATCCCCAGCACCGTCGCCACGGGGCGAAGCAGAGCCAGGTTTAACACCCCCTCGTAGCGGTCGAGCATGCGCGTGAATTTGCGGTTGAACCAGGCATTGAAACGCTGGCCCAAACCCGGCAGGGCGTGTCCGTCCTGGCGCGACGCAGATGTCGCGAGCTGTCGTGGGTCCGGGTCAGAGGGCGCGCCGGGACGGACGCGCCCCACCTCGGAATGGCCTTTGATCAACTTCGCGCAGAACAGCGGGACGACCGTGAGCGCCACGAAATAGGAGGCCGCCAGCGACAACACAACGGCCAACGCCAGCGCGGTGAAGAGAAATCGACTGACCCCGTACAGGAAGAGGACGGGAAAGAACACCACTATAGTCGTGAGCGTCGCCGCCAGCACGGGCAACGCGACTTCCCGGCCCCCTCGTTCCGCGGCCATTTCCGGCGCCTCTCCCATCTCGATATGACGGAAAATATTTTCCAGCACCACCACCGAGTTATCGATCAGCCGCGAGAAGGCCAGCGCCAGGCCGCCCAGAACCATCGCGTTGACTGTATTATCGCCGAGGGAGAGGGCAATGAACGCCGCCAAAGCCGACAGCGGGATCGACAGGAACACGGCGACCGTCGCCCGCATGCTGCCGAGGAAGATCAAAATCATGACCCCCGTCAGAACCAAACCAATCGCCCCTTCGTGAATCAGGTTCTCAATGGCTGTGCGCACAAACACCGATTGGTCGAACACCACTTTCGTCACCAGTTGCTTCGGAACATTCAGCAGGTGGCGGACAGCCCGCGTAATCCCGTCCACGACCGAGATTGTATTCGCATCCCCGCCCTGCTTCAACACCGGCAGGTACACCGACGGCTGGCCGTCCACCCGGACCACGTTATACTGGATTTGCGACGCGTCCTGAGCTTTGCCCACATCCCGCACCAGCACCGAGGCGTTGCCGATGGTCTTGAGGGGCAATTTGTTGAGATCGTTTACATCATCGACCTGGGTGTTCGCGTAAAGGTTGTAATCGAATGGGCCAATCTTCACATCGCCGGCGGGCAGGATGAGGTTCGCCTCATTCACCGTACGAACCACATCCATCACGCTCAACTGATGTGATTCAAGCTTGAGCGGGTCCACATAGACCATTATTTGCCGGTAACGTCCCCCGAAGGGCTGCGGCACGGAAGCGCCCGGGATGCTGGCAACCTGATTCCGCACGTTGTATTGGCCCAGATCGCGCAGAGCCGCTTCCTTCAAACCTTCTCCTTTTAAGGTGATCAGGCAGACCGGCAGGCTGGACGCGTCGAATTTCAACACCACGGGCGGCAAGGTGCCCGGCGGCAATTTCCGCAAATCGGCCATCGCCAGGTTCGCAATGCTCGTAACGGCGGAGTCCGAATTAAAACCGGGTTGGAAATAAATCTTGATCAGGCTCACCCCCGGCAGCGACCGCGATTCCATGTGATCGATGCCGCTGCCGAGGGTAAAAAATCGCTCAAAGCGTCCCGTAATATCCGTTTCGATTTGTTCCGGCGGCATCCCTGAGAAAAACGTGGCCACCACAACGACCGGGATTTTGATGGGCGGGAACAGGTCCACCGGCATGCGCACCAGGGTGGTCAACCCGACTACGCACACAATGAGACAAATGACGACGATCAAGTAGGGATAGCGGATGGCAAAGCGGGACATAGGAGTTCACTGTTGCGCGAGGGAGCCAATCAGCTTTGGCTCAACTTTCTGGCCTAGCTTGATTTGCGAGTGGCTGCCGACCAGCACCAGGTCCCCTTCCTTTAGACCCGACAGCACTTCGTATTTTCCCGGCATCTCCAGGCCGAGCGTCACTGGCTGTTCCTCGATCCGGTCGCCATTACCTATTAGATAAACCAACGTTCCTTTCTCCGTCGAAACCGCCTCGGTGGGCACGACGAGCGCATTCGGCCGCCGTTCGACCTTCAAGACTACGGTCGCATACATGCCCGGCACCAACTCCAACTTCGGGTTGGGCACGTCGAGTTCCGTGATCATCGTCCGGGTGTCCTCGTCCACCTTTTGCGTGGAGCGTGAGATAGTGCCGGTGAACGGCTTGCCCTTGAGAGATTCCACCCGTACCTCCACCTGATCCCCCAGTTGGATGTCTTTCACGTAGGCAACGGAAACGGGAAAATCCAGCCGGAGGCGGTAATTGTCAGACAGGCACACCAGCGGCATGGATTGGGTGTCAGAAGCGGTACCCGCCTGGATGAGCGAGCCCGGGTCCGCGTAACGATGCGTGATCACCCCGTCAAACGGAGCCGTAATCCGGGTGTAGTCCACCAGCGTCTGGTATTTTTCGACGTCCGCTTTGGCACCGGCGATGGCGGCCTCAGTAGTCCGGTCCCTGGCCTCGGCGGTATCCAATTCCTGTTGCGCGACCAGGTTCGGACGGTCCTTATTAACGGCCTGAAGGCGGGTGTAGACGAGGTGCGCGTTCTTGTAGCTGGCCTCCGCTTGCTGTTCCGCCGCTGTCGCCCGCGTCAGCTCATCGCTTAACTCCGGCACTTCGAGCCGGGCCAAAAGCTGGCCGGTCTTGACCTGGTCGCCGATATCAACGTTGATCTGGTCCACGTAGCCCGAGACCTTTGCGTGCAACTCGACTTTCAGGTATGGCCGGAACTCAGCCGGAATGGTGACTTCATTGTAAAGGTCCTCGCGACTGACGCGGGCCACGGCCACCGATTGTGCCGCCGCGGCAGCCATCGTGGCGGTGGGCGTTTTTGCAGGGCTGGTGATGGCCCGCCAAACCGCAATCGAAAGGACGGCAACGAGAACGACACTCGCAACGCGCCAATTGAGCCGTCGGGCCAGCGCCAGGACCCGTCCATTGAATCGGCGAAGGCGCTCCCCAACCCGCGGGCCCTGCGGCGGCAGCGGCTCTCGAGGCGAACCGTCAACCGGATCGGTACTCATGTCGGAGGTGTCAGTGCTCATGATTTCTTTGGCTCTGGTTATGGTTCGTTCGCACCGGGACCGACGGTAATTCCACCCTGAACCGGGTTCCCTGGCCCGGGCGGCTGCTGGCCTCGACCCGTCCCCGGTGGGCGGCGCAAATTGACTTCACGATGGACAAGCCCAGCCCGGCGCCACCTTGTTCGCGCGAACGAGCAGGATCGACGCGAAAGAATCGTTCAAAAACACGCGGCAGCGCCTCGGGGGGAATCCCAATACCGTTGTCCTCGACTTCCAGCACCACTTTGCTGTCCTCGGTCTTTACCGTCAGGCCCACGGCGCCATTCTCAGGCGTGTACTTGATCGCGTTGTCGAGCAGGTTCACCACCACTTGCTTCAACCGGGCACGGTCGCCTTCCACCCACGCGCCCATGGACGCCGTGCAAGTGACGCGAATCTTTTTGTCCTCGGCCAACAATGCCATCTGGTCGGCGGTGGCTGCGGCCAGTTGGGCCAGGTCGAACGGCACCCATTCGGTCGCGGCTTCGCCTGCGTCGAGACGGGAAATCGCGAACAGCCCCTCGACGATATTGGCCAGGCGCCCGACCTCTTCGAGCGCACTCCCGAGGCGGTCACGGCACTCGGGGGTCAATCGGGGTTCCTGCACGAGGCTCTCCAACTCGCCTTGGAGAACGGTCAAAGGCGTGCGCAACTCATGCGAAGCGTCCGCCACGAAGCGCCTCGAATGTTGGAACGCGGCGTCCAGGCGTTCGATCATATGGTTGAGCGCAACCGAGAGCCGCTCCATCTCGTCCCCCGTCTTCGCCACCGGCAGCCGTTCGCTCAGGTTATGCGAACTGATCCGTTGGGCGCTGGCGGCGATCTGGTCCACTGGCAGCAAGGCCCGTTTGACCAGCACATAGCCGCCACCCAGCGCAATTGCCGCCACGACCGGCAGCATGGCGAGCAGGAACCTTAGCCAGTTGCGTAAATCCGCCTGGACCTCGTCCATGGGCGCCCCCGTCTCGATCAGATAACTGGCCCCGCCCGGCAGTTTGAGCGCATGGGCCGCCAGCAACATTTTGCGCCCCCCCACCAACGGCGCCACCCGGCTCGTTTCCGCCTGGTCTGACACTATCGGCGGCGGCAGCGTCGCCGGATCGAAGCTTTGGCTCTTGGGCGCCGAGGAGAGATACAGCAACGCGCCGTCCGCCCGCGTGATGCGAACGAATCGTTCGTTGAGGTCGGGCGCATAGCGAGCCTGGATTTCCTTCCCGACGCGAGCTTCGTTCCCGCCCTGGCTTTCCTCCCGCAGCAACTGGGAAATCTGGCGCGCCCGCCGCAACAGGTTTTCTTTGAGGGAGGCGGCTAGCGAACTCTGCAACGCGAGGTAGGTCGCCACGCCCAGCAGCCCGAAGCCGGCAACCAGCACCACCGCATACCAGCCGATGAGTTGGAATTTCAGCGAGCGCGTGTTCATGCCGGCACCGCCTCGCCGAGGCAGTAACCCACCCCGCGCACAGTCTGAATAAGCTTGGCCGGGAAGGGGTCGTCCACCTTGGAGCGCAAATGGCGCACATAAACATCGACGATGTTCGTAAGGTTTTCAAAGCTCTCGTCCCAGACATGTTCGACAATCATCGTGCGTGAGAGCACCCGCCCTGCGTTCGCCGCGAGGTACTCGAGCAGCGCGTACTCCTTCGCCGTGAGCTCAAGCCGCTTGCCCGCCCGCCGCACCTGCTGCGTGAGACGATCGATTTCGAGGTCACCGACCCGCAACGCATGCGTCCGGCTGGTGGGCGGACGCCGCAAGAGCGCCTTGACCCGGACGAGCAGCTCTGCAAACGCGAATGGCTTGGTCAGATAATCGTCCGCGCCCGCTTCGAAATTCTCCACCTTGTCGTGGGTGGCATCACGCGCGGTTAACACCAGCACCGCCGCCGTGCTGCCCTGTCGGCGCAAACGCCGCAGCAGCTCGGTGCCATTTATCCCCGGGAGCATGAGGTCGAGGATAATGAGGTCGTACTCGGTCCCCGAAGCCTTCTCCCAACCGGTGGTCCCATCGTAGGCGACGTCTACGGCGAATCGTTCTGCGCGCAGCCCGCGGGCGACGAAGTCCGCCACCTTCTTTTCGTCTTCGATTAGCAGCATGCGCATATGAGTCACGAGAATGACGTAAATGCTCTGACGTGGAGAAGATACCATCCGTTCACTAAAAAACGATTAACGCAACATTAAAATCCGTTCATCAAAACTGCCTCAAAAGGGCTTGCTTGTGATGGGCTTGACCAGCGGTGAGAGCGGTAGGTTAAATCGGCGGCGGCGCAGGCAGGGAGCGCAGCTCGGGCCGGGGCCGGGGCCGGGGCAGCGGCACGGACCGCGCGAGGCGTAAAGTGCAGAAGGCCGGAACCCATCAGTGATGGCCGGGGCGCACGATTCCAATCGTGCGTCTGGGCCAACAGACCAACCGCACGATTGGAATCGTGGGCCGCAGCAAGCCTTCACTCAGGCGCAACAAAAGGCCGCGAGTCACCCACGATGGAGTTTCTCTCCCCTCATCCGTGCAGCGCGCGGCCTACTTTGCGGCCGGTTTGCTCAGTTGAACGGCGTTGGTCGAGAAGGTGACGTAGACGAAGCACTCGGGAATATGCGAATCCCAAACGCCGTGCGGCGTCCAAAACCAACCTCCGGAATCCTTTGCCGGAGGCGCGGCTTTGTAAGTATTGAACCGGGAAAAATCCATGCGCCACACGTCGCCGTTCTTCGGCGGCAGTTCGCGCCCGTCGGTGGCCAGCCACTTCAGGCTGCTCCAGGGGAAGGCGAGTTCCACTGTCCAACCTCGGTCGCGATCGGTGTCATTGTTGATGGAGCCGTCAACCCGCACGGCGGTCTTCAGGCCGGGTAAGGTGTGATTAAAATTCCCCAGCCGCCTGCCGCGGACGTGATTAGTGAATCCTACGCCGTTAAAAGCAACAAGGTTCGAGCGCTCAAATTCGGGCAGCTTCGATAAGCCAGACCGCTCAAATGTGTCTTCCCACACGAAGAACGCCTCGTAGCAGGTATTTAAGGCGTTTATCTCGAATTCATAGTAAGCGTCCGGCCCGGCGATGAAACACTCCACATCGTTGTTCTTGTAAATGAAATCGTTGTGATTCGTGAAGGACGCCCGAACGAAGGGCTCTTCCACCCAGTAAGCAACATAGAGGTACTGGTGGTCCCATAAGACCGCCGCCCGGGTGTCGTGAACCACTGGCTGACCGGTGACGATGTCAACGAAGCGTGGCGAACGGGGCGCCGCCTGCCAGGCACGCTCGTCAAGGTTGCCGTCAATGTGCAGCGGTTCCGTCGTCCGCAACGCGGTGTAGCGCGCGATGTTGGTTGCCGCGCACGGAAACTTCCAGCCGTTGTCCTGTGCCGACCCAGCAAGGCACAGGAACAACGCGGCTGAAAGGGACAGCGGTGTGTTCATGATGCTCGAATTACCTTGAGGAAGAATCCAGCGTTAGCCGGCCGGTCGTTCCCTCCTTTACCAGACTGAATTTCGCGCTGAACGCGTAACTGGGATCAGCGCGATCCGCGATGGTTTCGCAAAACGTGTTCAGGCTCGGCGCAAACCGGCGAGTCGTCGTCGAACCGTTCAGCTCGATTTCCACGGGCTTGCTGAAGTCCACCAGCCGCGTGTCCATGAACACTGTGGCACCAGTTACGTTTTCGTTCGCCGTGATCACGTAGCGGTTGTTTTGGCAGGTCGCCTGGATCTCCTGTTGCTTCCCCGGGCGCGACACCCGCAGCCAGAAAAGGTCCTGCACCACACCGTCGGTCATCAGCCAGTCCAACTCTCGGGGCACAGGGTTCCGCACCGCCGGATACATGTCCGCGATGAGGTTCCGGTCCGGGAGCCCCGTGTGTCCGTTGCCGGCAATAATGGTCACAGTCACCGGGTAAACATCGGTCCTCGCGCCGCGCAATTTCTCGATCTCCTCCTGGAACTTCAAGTTCCGCGGGTAACGGCCATACATCGTGTCCCGCTCGCCGACCATGACCGTAAACGGCGTGGTGCGGAGCGTTTTGGCGGTAGTCTCGCCGTCGGTGGCGGCGGCGGCGCTGGCGTGGATGGACGCGAAACGGTCCGGCATTTTCGGCCCGATGGCATAGGCGCCATAACCACCGTGTGAATAACCCATGATGAAAACTTTGTCCGGGTCAATGTCGCCAAAAAGCCGGAACTGGCAGATCAAAACGTCAATGAGCGGGTAAACGTAGTCGGCGTAAAAACCGTTCCATTCGTCATTCGGAGCGCGGAGCGCGAGATAGATATAGCCACCAGCCTCCGGGTGGTCCTTGTAATAACCCTGCATCCGCTTCCACTGACTGTCGTTGACTTCCTTCGGCGCGCCGCCGCCGCCATGCATTGCGATGAACAGCGCCCACCCCCCGGCCGGTCGCTGACCGATTGTTTTCACCGTGTAAGGGCTCTGATAATTGCCAGCCTTGACCACGTGGGCGTCGAAATCACCCTTAAGATTGGCATGAATCGGCGCAGCCTGGTATGCCTCCCATGCCACCTGGCGCACTGCGGGTTCATTTTGCCTGAGCAACCTTTCGAGCCTGCCGGAGAACTTCCGCCTCGCCTGTTTCGCGGGCTCAGCCATGAAATATTCCGAGAGCGCCTTCGTAAGCTTCTCCTTGTCCCGAGTGGTCAATGGCTTAGGTGTCTGGGGCAATGCGTAAAGCGGCGGCGGCCCAATAGGCTGTTTGTCCAGCAGAGTGACCGTGACAAGTTGGTCGGTGGCTTCAGTCGTTGTCACGTTGGATTCCGCCGCGCGACCTTCGAAGCGCGCCACGACGCGATACTTGTGGTCCGGGACGACTTTGAATGTGGCCAGATCGTTAAGGTCTGCCGTTTGACTGCGGCTCTTGTCCCGGAGCACGGTTGCCGCGTCGGCGGAATCGCTTACCTCCACGTTGGCCACCACTCGCTTGCCATCGGGTTGAATCACCCTCACCGCCAGTCGCGCGGCGGGCGGCTCGCCCGGCGATGCGTTCGCCACGTAGCGCTCGGTCACATTTACCGCACTCACCGATTTGTCACCCGGCGCCCACACAAGTGGGAAAGCAACGTCAGTGTGCCGGAAGCTGGTAGCGTAAATCGCGTGTTGGGGAACATCCCGTTGCGCCTGAGCGGCATCCTTGACGAACCAGCCGTGATCGAGACCAGCAGCATCCGGTTCCGCCGCACCCGCAAAGTGCCAGTCGTCATCCCACACCTCCACCCACGTATGGTTGCCGCGCAGGTTTGACCACATCGGCGTGCCGGCCACGCGCGCGGGGATGCCGACCGACCGGCAAGCGTCCACCAGCAGAATGGACAGGCCCGTGCAGGTGGCCACGCCGCTGCTGATGGTCTCAGTCGGACTTTGGTCCGGACGCCTGCGCCCGGTGTTGTAGCGGACCTTGAGCAGTGGGAAGATCTTCTGGTTCAGTAGATGGGCCGCCTGGCCCGGCGTTTTGCATTCGGCGACGATCGCTTCGCAGACTTCGCGCAACTTTCCCCGCCACGGGTCGCGCTGCTCGTTCATGCAGGCGTAAGGCAGCACATCGTTGAAGAACATTTCTTTCGTCACGCTCCCATGCCAGGGCGATTTCTCCCACGCCTCGTACGCGAGGTTGAGATTTTCGACCAGAAACGCGGCGGTCAACGACTTCAGATCCGTGGCCGGCATGTTCTCGAGTAGAAACGCCATGCCCTCGCGGCGCTCGCTCGAAACCGCGGTGAGCGCTTTCACCATCTCGACGCGATTCGTCCCGGCCTCCGCAAGCCGGCCTTCCACGGCCTCACTCCACCAATGGTTGTCCGGGTTGGATTGAGCGCTTGTGCCCGTCGCAGAGACGCCCAGGAGGAACGCGCCCATGGCGAGAAAAGACGCCCTGATACCCATGTTCATCCCCGTTTCTCCAGGATCGTGGCCACAAAAGAAAGCACATTCTCGACGAACTGCCCCATCTGACACCAGCTACGACCCCCTCCGCACCGCGGCAGTCCAAATCGCGCTCGGGCTCGTAATCGATTCGCCGCCACCTCCCTCTGAAATCTAAAACCCTGTATTAAAGCCTCCGCCAAGCCCCTTCCTGTCTGCCGTCAGACAAGATTCGTCGCGCCATATATAGTAGAGGCCACTGTCGCCAACCGCGACCGGCCCCGATAAGAAACAACCGTACTCGCAAACATGAAAACCCCGTTCCTCGCCGCCGACCCCGTCCACATTATGGCCGCTATCGCGACCTTAACACTCCTTAACACTGCTTAACACTAATTTTTTTTCGCAAGCAGTCAGTGGTAGATTTTCCGGATCGGAAATTGGAATTGCCAGGCTCGCTAATATCATCCAGGCTTTCGGGCAATTATGATTGTCAGAACGAAATTAATGACCCTGGTAATGGTTGCGTCCGGAATCTCTGCTGGTGTCTTCGCTGAAAATTGGCCGCAGTACCGCGGCCCGCACCGCGATGGCATCACCAGGAGTGAATTGGCACTCTCCCCTTCCACGAAGGCGAAACAGTTGTGGAAAGCCCCAACCCCAAACGGGTTCAGCTCATTTTCAGTGGATGGCGGCAGGGCCTTCACCGTCGTCTCGCGCGAAATGGGCGGCAAGTTGGTTGAAGTCTGCATCGCCCTCGATGCGGCCACAGGGAAGGAGATCTGGGCGGTGCCAACGGGCGTCGCCAAATACCCCGGCGGCGGCGATAGCGGCACCGAGAACAACAAGGGCGGCGACGGACCCCGTTCCACTCCGACCGTGAGCGGCAGCCACGTCTTTGTTTATTCGGCCGATATGGTGTTGAGTTGTCTCGATGCCGTGACAGGGAAAACCGTGTGGAGCAAAGACATCATCAAGGATTTCGCGGGCAGGAACATTGAATGGAAGAATGCCATGTCCCCTGCGGCCGAGGGGAACGTTCTTTACCTCGCGGGCGGAGGTTCCGGGCAGGCGATGCTCGCGTTGAACGCGAGCTCGGGAGATGTCGTTTGGAAAACGGGGGATGAAACGATGACTCACTCGAGCCCGGTGGTGACCACTTTGGATGGAGTCCGGCAGGTAATCTTCCTGATGCAAAGCGGCCTGGTCGCGCGGGAGGCAGAGACGGGCAAGCCGCTGTGGCAATTTGGTTTTCCCTATCGAACCAGCACGGGGTGCCTGCCTGTCGTGGGCGGAGATATGATGTTTTGCACAGCCGGCTACGACGTCGGCGGAGCAGCCTGCGAGGTTGCCAAAACGGGAAACAGCTTCACCACGAAGCAGCTTTGGAGGGTGAAAGGAAATAGCCCGGTGGGCAGCCTCTGGAGTCCGCCCGTTTACAAGGAGGGCTATGTGTACGGAATGATCAGCTTCAAGAAATTCGCCACCGGCCCGCTTAAATGCGTTGAGCTCAAAACCGGCCTGGTGAAATGGGAACAGCCCGGCTTTGGCGCCGGGAATGTAATTCTCGTCGGCAAACACCTCGTCGCACTCACCGATTCCGGCGAGGTCGTCATTGTGGAGGCCAATCCGGAGACTTACAAAGAGGTCACCCGGTTCAAAGCTGTGGACGGGAAGTGCTGGTCCACTCCGGCCTTTGCGGACGGAAAACTCTTTGTCCGCAGCACGAAAGAGGGCGCCTGTTTTGAGCTGAACTAATTCGCTTCAACGAATCGCCTGCCGCGCGAGAGGCATAAGGTCTTCGCCTGAGGTGAGCCGCTTCATTTCCGTGCTCTCCGAAGTTGGTTCCGGCTATTGCCGCCGAACGAGCCGCCGCCTGCACCATCTCGCAGAAAACCGACCCTCGCCCAGCGGGGGCCACATAGTGTCAAACCCCAACTGCGGTGTCCAACAACTTCGACTCGGGAGCTTAACTCAATTTCCACGGGTTGCGCATGGGGCGGGAGAGCAACACGTTGGCGGCCTCGTCCTCCGGGAAACGCTCGGCGACGGGATCCCATTTCAGTTTGCGGGCGAGACGAATGGAGATATTCGCCAAATGGCAGACGGAGGAAACGCGGTGGCCGATATCCACCGGAAAATAAGGGTCCTTGCGCGTCTTGACGCACTTCAGAAAGTCGTCGTGCTCGCCTTCGGGATTGGTATAGAGATGGATTTCGCTGGAGCCGATTCGGGAATTGAGGATCGCGTCGGAACTGGCTTCCACTTTGCCGCGCCAACCCGTGTTGCCAACCCAGCCGTCGCTGCCGATGAACTTGATGCTGGGATTTCCCGGCCGGCAGGTCATGACGACGCCGTTCGCGTAGCGGTAAGTGACGTCATAGTCCTTCACAGTATTGTACAGGCCGCCTTCCCAATGGGTGCCTTTGCCATCCACCTCGATCGGACCGGTGCGCTCGGTATCGTTCGCCCACTGAGCCGTATCGAACAGGTGCGCGCCCCAGTCGCAGATGATGCCGCCGGAATAATCCCAAATCCACCGGAAGTTGAAATGCACGCGGTCCTTGCAGTAGGGCGCAAAAGGCGCTGGACCGAGCCACATCTCGTAATCCAGATCGGGCGGGACGGGCTGCGGCGTCGGGTCGCCAGGAACAGTGGGTTGTTTGGGGAGAATGGCCTCGATTCGTTGGAGTTTGCCGATGCGGCCGTTCCGCACCAGCTCGGCCATGCGGTGGTACATCGGAAGGGACCGATCTTCGGTGCTGGTCTGGAAAACGCGGCCAAGTTTGCGCATCGTGTCGATGAGGAATTTGCCCTCCGCGATGGTCAGAGTTGGTTTCTCGCATTGGACGTCTTTGCCGGCGCGCGCCGCCATCACGCTAATCAGCGTGTGCCAATGGTCCGGCGTGGAGATCATCACCGCGTCGATATCTTTTCGGGCGAGGACATCCCGGAAATCTTTCGACAGGGTACAATCTTCGGTGTCGTACTTAGCATCAACGAGCGCCTTGGCTTTGCGCATACGGTAACCGTCCACGTCGCAGACCATGAGAACCTTCGCAGCGGGCAACTCCAGGTACCGGCTCAGGTTCCACTGCGTCCCGTGGTCGCCGGTGCCGATGAACCCAATGGTGATTTTCTTGCTGGGCGCCCCGGCGCCCAGGACGGTCATCGGGACGAAATAGGGCAAGGCCACGCCGGCAGCAGCCCCGCGGAGAAAGCAGCGCCTGGAGATGCGAGTCATGGGCCTATGGTTAGCGAAAGCATCTGCCCGGATCAAGGACCCGATCTTATCCGCTTTTGTTCTAAACCGTGGTGCGGTATAAACCGGTATTCGATCCTGTGAAACCACTACTCGCGAACATCATCCTCACTACCCTCTGTTTGCTGGCAGCCGAACGCAGCGGCCGCGCGGAGAACACGCTGGACGAGGTACTGCCCATTCGTGGAATGTGCATCGCAGCGCCGAATCCCTCCCAAGTCGATTCCTTCGTCAGCTTCATTGCCCAGGAATTGGCGACCCGCTCGCTGAACACGCTGATTCTGAGGGTGGACTACAATTATCAATACACGAGCCATCCCGAGCTCAGCAATCCTTCCGGGCTGTCGTCGGCGGATGTTAAGAAGCTAGTGGTGGTTTGCCGCACGAACCACATCCGCCTGATCCCCCAGCTCAACCTACTAGGTCATCAATCCTGGCAGCGGTCCAATGGCAAGCTGCTCCAAGTGTACCCGGAATTTGACGAGACGCCCTGGGTCAAGGTGCCGGAGCGGTACGCCTGGCCAAACCCGGACGGTCTCTACTGCAGGAGCTATTGCCCTCTCCACCCCAAGGTCCATGAAGTCGTGTTCTCCTTGGTGGATGAACTCTGCGACGTCTTCGAAACCGATGCGTTTCACGCCGGCATGGACGAGGTGTTCTACATTGGCGAAAGCAAATGTCCTCGCTGCGGCGGCAAAGACAAAGCGGAGCTGTTTGCCAAGGAGGTCACACTGATTCGCGATCATCTGAAGACGAAACAGCGCCGGCTCTGGATTTGGGGTGACCGCTTGCTCGACGCCAGGCTCACCGGTATGGGCGAGTGGGAAGCCAGCTCCAATGGCACCGCCCGGGCCATCGGGCTCATCCCTAAGGATGTCTTGATTTGCGATTGGCATTATGAGCGCGCGGATCTCTCGCCGGTATGTTTCGCCATGAATGGCCTCGGCGTCGTTAGCTGCCCCTGGAAGAATCCCAACGCCGCCCTCAGGCAGTTGCAGGACATGACGCGGTTCCGCGAACAGGCCACGCCGGTGATGAAACCTCGCTTCCAGGGAATCGTGCAGACCGTCTGGTCGGACGCCGGCTCGTTCTTGAAAGATTATTACGGGCACCGGAACGGGGCGGACTACAAGAGCGGTCAGAAGGATGCCGCGCGCTGCTTCATTGAATTATTTGACGCGATACAATCTCTAAAGCGCGAGCCGGCTGACGAACTGCCGAAGCGGTGATTTTGCTGGTAAATCCGTATTTACAATACGGAAATGGCCGCCGACATTGAGGGCCATGGCCGCACACATTGGAACAACCGTTTTCCTGTTCGACGTTGACAATACGCTGCTGGACAATGATCGCGTCATCGCCGACATGGGCAGATTTTTGAAGCGCGAGGTCGGGCCCAAAAGGGCGCAGTGCTATTGGACCATTTTCGAGCAGTTGCGAACCCAGCTCGGTTACGCCGACTATCTGGGCGCCTTGCAGCGTTTCCGCAGTGACTACCCGCACGACGTGGGACTGCTGGCGGTCTCGCACTTTCTCATCAACTATCCCTTCGCCAACCGTCTTTTCCCCAATTCGCTGGACGTTATTGAGCATGTCAAGAAATGGGGAAAAGCGGTCTTGCTCACAGACGGCGACGTCGTGTTCCAACCCCGCAAAGTGGACCGCTCCGGGCTTTACGAGGCCGTCGATGGGCACGCGCTGATCTATGTACACAAGGAACACGAACTGGCGGACGTGCGAGCCCGCTACCCGGCGGCTCATTACGTGGTTGTGGACGACAAACTGCGCATCCTGGCTGCTATCAAGAAAATCTGGAGCTCGCGCGTGACGACCGTGTTCGTCAGGCAAGGACACTACGCCCGGGATCCAAAGATCTTGGCGACATGCGCGCCCGCCGATGTGAGCCTCGAGCGGATTGGCGATTTGTTAGACTTCCGAATCGCGCAGTTGAACCCCCGCCTCGCCAAACGGCCCCGGCGCGTCGCTTGAGATCAAAGTCCTGGCGCATCACCACCACCGATGATGAAGATCGCCACCCCACTCATCCTGACGATCAACGGCGGCTCCTCGAGCATCAAGTTCGCGCTGTTCGAGGCCGATGCGCCGCTCCGACGAGTTCTGGAGGGCAGGCTCGAGCGGATTGGCTTGCCGGAGGCCAACTTGCGGGTGAAAGGCTTGAGTCCGGCGGACAACTTTTCACGACCGGTGGCAGCGCCAGATCACACCCTAGCAGTCGGGGCGTTAATGGATTGGCTCGAGGAACGCCTCGGGCAGGTACCGCTGACCGCGGTGGGACATCGCGTGGTTCACGGGGGACCCAAGTACAACGACTCGCAGTTAATCACCCGGGAGATGGTGCAGGAATTGCGTCAACTCACACCGTTCGATCCCGAACATTTGCCCGAGGAGATCCTCTTAACCGAAGCGCTTCATCGGCGGTTTCCTGACCTGCCACAGGTGGCTTGCTTCGACACCGCGTTTCACCACGACCTGCCGCGAGTGGCGCAGGTGCTACCGCTCCCGCGCCGCTACGAAGCGCGCGGAGTGCGGCGGTACGGTTTTCACGGCTTGTCCTATTCGTTCCTTCTGGAGGAACTGGCCCGGGTAGCGGGAGCTGATGCGGCGCAGGGCCGGATCATCCTCGCCCACCTGGGAAATGGAGCAAGCCTGGCGGCGGTCCATCAGGGCAAAAGCATCGATACGAGCATGGGGTTCACCCCGGCCGCCGGGATCCCAATGAGCACTCGTTCCGGCGATCTCGACCCCGGCCTGGTTTGGTATCTGGCCCGTACCGAAAAGCTGAGCGCGAAGCAATTCAATGAGATGGTCAATTTCGAGTCCGGGCTGCTCGGCATATCTGAAACGAGTTCCGACATGCGTGACTTGCTCGCCCGTGAAAATCAGGACATCCGAGCCGCCGAGGCGGTCGCGGTGTTTTGCTACCAGCTGAGGAAGTGGATCGGTGCATTCGCGGCCGCTCTCGGCGGCGTCGAGACGCTTGTATTCGCCGGCGGCATCGGAGAGAATGCGCCGATAGTTCGCAGCCGAAGCTGCGACGGTTTGGGATTTCTTGGGATCGAAATTGAGGAAAAACGAAACGCAGCCAACGCGGGTGTGATTTCCCCGGACACGGGCAAGGTCTCCGTGCGGGTCATCCGGACGGACGAGGAATGGATGATCGCGAGCACGGTCTGCCGCGTGTTGGGTCTAGCGATTGGAAAGACGCAAGCTCATGAAGCCAGTTAAACAGAAGGTAAAAAACAAGCCGTTGGCGCCAGAACTGCTGGCGCAGATGAACGCCTGGTGGCGCGCCGCCAATTATCTGTCGGTCGGCCAAATCTATCTGTACGACAACCCGCTGTTGAAAAAGCCGCTCAAGCTGGAGCACATCAAGCCCCGGCTCCTCGGCCACTGGGGCACCACTCCGGGTCTCAACTTCATCTACGTTCACTTGAACCGCGTCATCAGGGAACAGGACCTGAACATGATCTACATCACCGGGCCAGGCCACGGCGGGCCGGGCTTGGTGGCGGCTGCTTACCTGGAGGGGACTTACAGCGAAATCTATCCCAACATCTCGCCGGACGAGCAAGGGCTCAAGCGGCTGTTCAAGCAGTTCTCTTTCCCGGGCGGAATCCCGAGCCACGTCGCGCCGGAGACGCCCGGGTCGATTCACGAGGGCGGCGAGCTCGGTTATTCGCTGTCGCACGCTTACGGCGCGGCGTTTGATAACCCAGACCTGCTCGTTGCGTGCGTCGTTGGCGATGGCGAAGCCGAGACCGGCCCGCTCGCCACCAGTTGGCACTCCAACAAGTTCCTTAATCCGGTCCACGACGGCGCCGTGCTCCCCATCCTGCACCTCAACGGCTACAAGATCGCCGGGCCCACTGTGTTGGCACGCATTCCCAGAGTTGAGCTGGAAGCGCTGTTCCGTGGCTACGGATATACCCCCTATTTCGTGGAAGGCGACGATCCAGAGCAGATGCATCAGCTCATGGCGGCGACCCTCGACACGGTGATCGCCGAGGTCCAAAGCATCCAAAACGAAGCCCGAAGCAAAGGGTTTAAGCAACGTCCGGCCTGGCCGATGATTATCTTGCGTTCGCCGAAGGGTTGGACAGGGCCGAAGGTAATCGATGGCAAACCCACCGAAGGCACATTCCGCTCGCACCAGGTGCCGATGGGCGAGATGAGCCGACCAGGGCATGTGAAGATTCTGGAAAAGTGGCTGCGGAGTTATGGTCCGCAGGAGTTGTTCGATCAAACCGGCAAGCTGCGTCCTGAACTGGCGGAGCTGGCCCCGAAAGGCGAGCGCCGCATGAGCGCCAATCCGCACGCCAACGGCGGGCTCCTGCTCCGCGCGCTGCGGCTGCCCGATTTCTGCGATTACACCGTTGCGGTGCCGAAGCCCGGAAGCGTGGACGCCGAAGCCACGCGCATCCAGGGCCAGTTCATTCGCGACGTGGTTAAACTCAACCCGGCCAACTTTCGTGTGTTCAGCCCCGACGAAACGTCCTCGAACCGCTGGGGCGCCGTATTTGAGGTGACGAACCGATGCTCGACGGCGGACGTCACTCCGCTCGACGACCACGTCGCGCCCGACGGCCGCGTCATGGAAATGTTGAGCGAACACCAGTGTGAAGGGTGGCTCGAAGGCTACCTGCTGACCGGCCGGCATGGCTTCTTCTCGTGTTACGAAGCGTTCATCCACATTGTCGATTCGATGTTCAACCAGCACGCCAAGTGGCTCAAGGTGGCGAATCATATTCCCTGGCGGCGGCCGATTGCTTCGCTGAACTATCTGCTCTCGTCCCACGTTTGGCGGCAGGACCATAATGGTTTCAGCCACCAGGACCCCGGGTTCATCGACCATGTGGCTAACAAGAAGGCGGAAATCATACGCGTCTATCTGCCGCCGGATGCGAACACCCTGCTTTCAGTGACTGACCACTGCCTGCGCAGCCGCAATTACGTGAACGTGGTCGTCGCCGGCAAACAACCGGCCCCGCAGTGGCTCGACATGGACGCCGCGATTAACCATTGCACCGCCGGCCTGGGCATCTGGCCATGGGCCAGCAACGACCAGGGAGGGGAGCCGGATGTGGTCATGGCCTGCTGCGGCGATGTGCCAACGCTCGAAACCCTGGCCGCAGTTGAGTTGCTCCGGAAACATTTCCCCGCACTGAAAATTCGGGTCATAAACGTGGTCGATTTGATGATGCTTCAGCCGCAGAGCGAACACCCGCACGGGCTGAGCGATAAAGAATTCGACGTGCTGTTCACCAAAGACAAGCCGATCATCTTCGCCTATCACGGATATCCCTTGCTCATCCATCGACTGTGCTATCGCCGCGCCAACCACGCGAACTTGCACGTCCGCGGTTACAAGGAAGAAGGCACGACCACCACGCCGTTCGACATGACGGTGATGAACGACCTGGACCGGTTCCACCTGGTGGGCGACGTGATCGACCGGCTGCCGCAGTTAGGCGCGCGCGCCGCCTACGCCAAACAGGCCATCCGCGACAAGCTCCTCGAACACCGGCAGTATATCTGCCGGTATGGCGAGGACCTGCCGGAGATTCGTAATTGGAGATGGAAGGCGTCAACCCGCGCTTCAGGATGAGAATTCTCCGAACCCAAATTTCGCGCATGGAATCTCTGAACCGGGGCGGGGACGGCCACCTCCCCGTAGAGAACCTGTTGCGGGGCAGTTCCGGGGACGTGGCCGTCCCCGCCCCGGTTCATGGGGAACGGAACCGGTAGAGGCAGGAGGGCTTATTCGTCCACTCGGGGTCGCTAAAATAAGCCGAGCCGTCCGTCAGGGTCTTGGTGGACACGGGGTACCAGGTCGGCTTGGACAGATTGGTGCAACCTTCGACCACGATCACTAAGCCGCTGCTCCCGGTGATGGTGAAGCCGAATTGATTCGTTTGGACGCCGAGGCTTGCATCCGTGGTTAGCGCTTGCGGGTTCCAGAGGACAGCCGGACACCCGCCAAGTGTCGAACTCCAGCCGGAAGTCCCGGGCATATAATAGACGGTCTAATAGACGGTCTCATTGTGGATTCCGTTGAACACGGACGAATCAACATTGGGCGTGTTGCCTTGAAAATAGACTGCCGTCAGGTTCGGGCAGGACGCGAACGCCTGGCTCCCGATGCTGGTGACGCGGCGCGGGTGCTCTTCGCCTTCCTGAAAGCCCTCTAATGAGCGGACTGGAAAAACGACTTGCAAATCCGTGGAGCAGCAAGAAAATCACGAAAAACCACCCGCGCTGGTCATGGGCAAGAAACCATATGGGAAATCCCGACTAGAATTTGGAAAACGTGGCCGGCAAACTTTCCTGGGTGTTAAAATCGTGAACTCAAGGTGGTCGAAGCTGATTGGAATTGCCGTCGCCTGGCTGTTGCTCGGCCGGCCCGGACTCGCGCAACCCTGGATCCAAACTTCGGCACCGAGCACCAATTGGTCGCCGATGGCGGCTTCGGCGGACGGATTAAAGGTGGTGGCGTGTGTCAGCGGTGACGGGGTCTAGGTTTCGTCAAGTTCGGGCTCCATTTGGACCAGGACCGGTTTGCCGACAAACGCGTGGCGTTCGTGAAGGGATCAGTTGCACAGATTCACAGATTGTCCTTTGGGCGCTGGAATGGCGCCCAATTCGGACTGACTCAGAACCGCCCGACATTAACTATGGAAATCTGTGCAACTGACGCTTTACGACCAATCTTGACCGAACGGGACGGGGGCGGGCGCGGGCAGAAAGGCGAAAACTGCAGTTCGGCCCTGGAAGAATTTCCCGTAATTGGGCGTCCGTAGCTGAAATTAAGCGTAATCGAATGCAGCCGGGGTGGGGAAGACTTCCCTATGCACATGGCTGCAGATGACTGCAGATGGCTGCAGATAGGTGCCGATGCGGGGACAGGCCGGCGGGAGCTATCGGGAGCTGGGGGTGGAAAGCTAACGGATAAAGGATAAATTTTATTTTCTCCGGCGGGGGTGGGGTAGAGAGCTTTCAAAGCGTGACACCGTGACAAGGCCGTGTTTGACGAGGGATTCTCACTTTTGAAAGCGTGACAAAGCTCACCCCGTCACGCTTTGAACCGTGACAGGGTGTGACAGTGTGACAGGAGTGTCGCTGGACCGGGGAAGACGCCAGGCGGGAATGGCGGAAGGGTAGGCTCTGGGCACGGCGATAGTGTTGCGCGCGCGGGGGGGGTGGTTTTGACCCGTGACACCGTGACAACACGGTATTTACTGGGAGATTTTAGCGATTCTTGAGCCGTGACAGACCCGTGACAAACCCGTGACAAGAGCGTCAATGAACCGCGGAATACAGGATGGCACGGATGAGGACGGAATGGCCGCAAGAAGGCACGAAGAGGCACAAAGAGGTGATCACGCGCGAAAATGTCAATTTTGGTCCCGATAGCTCACGATAGGTCCCGATAGGTCCCGATGGGTGCCGCTACGGTCAGAGGTGGGCGGGAGCTATCGCGAGCTATCGGGACCACGGTTTTGGGGGGTCGTTGTCAAAAATTTTGTGTCAGGAAGATTTCCGGGTTTAGTTCGAGTTCGAAGTGGTGGCGGAACATTTGGTTAAGGGTTCCGAGGTGAGTGAGCAAAGTGGGGCATCCGCGGCTCCATCTATGGTCATAGAGGTCGTTGGTGAGGAGTTTCATTTTGATGAGAGCCTCGCGCTCGGAGTGGAAATGGCCGCCGGCGTTGCGGCGGAGGTTTTCGATCTGGTTATTAATGCCTTCGGGCAAATTGGTGGAGCGCAGATGAGGGCGAACCGGGGTCGGGTATTTGATGAAGCTGAGGTAATTAGCGACACGTTTTTCGAGGTGCTCGACCCAGGCCTTGTTGGCTGGACGAAGCTCTTGGAGCAAGGTGCGGAACTTGGTCTGAGCCGATTCGAAGCTGCTGGCGGCGTGGATTTCACGCCAGGTTTGTTTAAAGGTGGTGTAGTCCTCAAGGCTGAGGTGGCGCTGGGCGTTGCGCAGCAGGTGGACAGTGCAGAGTTGGTGATCGGAGTTAGGAAATAAGCCTTTGACCAGTGGAGCCAAGCCGCTGAAGTCGTCGGTAACCAACAGGAGGACACGGACCAAGCCGCGGTTTTTGAGATCAATGAGGACCTTGCGCCAGGCTTCCAGGACTTCGTTGCCCCAGAAGGAGGTCGCCGTGAGGATGTCTTTTTTGCCGTCCAGGCCGATGCCCACGACCAGAAAGTGAACGGCTTGTTTAACGACGTCATGCTCATCCTTGAGTTCGATCAGCTTGGCATCGATGAAGAGGCAAAGCCAATCCGGGCCCAACGGGCGGGTGAAGAAGTTTTTAGCTTCCTCATGGAGCTCCTGGAGCAACTGCTCGACCTGTTCGGGTGAGTAGCCCAGACCCAGAGCCTGGAGGGTGCGACGGGCGGCGTTGAAACTTCTGGCGCCCAGCAGGATGTTACGCAGCAGTTGCTGATAGGCTTGCGGGAGGTGGCGTTGATGTTTGGGCAGCACGGCCGGGTAAAAACCCTGGCGAGTGCGAGGGCGATCCAAGGCAACCGTGGTAGCCCCGATATTGAGGGTGCGTTTTGGCGCGTAGCCATTAGCCCTGTCCTCGGGATGAGCCTGAAGATGGAACTGGCGTTCTGTTTTTAGAGTGTTGTTGAGCACATGCGAGAGGCCCGCTTCCAGAAGTTGAGGAAGGTCCTCCGGGGAGAGTTGTTCGCACAGTTCTGGGGAGTTGGCGATCCGGCCGAAGAACTCATCGAGGTGCGCTTGAAGCCGGGGCCGATCGTGAGTACTATCCATATGACCTGTAGAGAGGGGAAGGAAGGGTTGCTAACCGGCATCCTTCTTTCTCCTCAAATTGTTTAAGGACTTGGTTCATCTTTCTTTTATCACTGACACCAAAATATTTCTACTCCC
>DATMRF010000139.1:0-2501 GCA_035566435.1 Candidatus Acidiferrum sp. | reverse complement strand
TTCGCGGACTTCTCCTACTCGCTGGGATTCGGCGTGGGGCAGGATGGCAAATTCGACGACGTGATCGTAGGTTCGCCAGCGTATAAGACGGGCCTTGGACCGGGGATGAGGCTGGTCGCGGTCAACGGGCGCAAGTGGTCGCCTCCGCTTCTGCAGGCGGCGTTGCGGGCGGCGCAGGGAAGCGCTCAGCCGATCGAGTTGCTGGTCGAGAACGCGCAGTTCTTCAAGACCTATTCCGTGGCCTATCATGACGGCGAAAAGAATCCGCATCTCGAACGGGTTACGGACCAGCCGGATATTTTGGGCGAGATTTTGAAGCCACTGACCAAGTAAGGGGCGAGGATCGGGACCGAATCGGCTCAAACAAACTCCCAGTTCCGATACGGTCCTTCACACCCGCAGGTCTAGCACTATCGTGAGCCCCCCACCCAGCCAACGCTGCTACAATCCGCTAAGACCACCAAAAGGCCGCCCTGGAGCGGGTTTCCATGTACAGTTTTCCCCGAATCGTCGCGAGCCGGCTGCTGCTGGCCGCGCTCTGCGTGCCTCTGGCGGGCTCAGCCGCGCTGGCGCAGATTTCGGTTCGCGGGATCAAGGTTCTGGACAGCAAAGACGCGGTCGAAATCGAAGTGGAAGCCAGCGACCGGGTGGTCCCGCAAACTCAGGTCCTGACCGGGCCGGACCGTTTGGTGATCGACTTTCCCAACGCCGTTCCCGGCGCTGAACTGCGCAATCAATCGGTGAATCGGGGCGAGGTCAAGGATCTGCGATTCGGCCTTTTTCAGGGGAAGCCGCCGGTCACTCGGATCGTCCTTGATTTAAAGTCGGCGCAGTCTTACCAGGTATTTCCCTACGGGCGGACGACCATCATCAAGGTGCTGGGTAACGCGGCAGACGCGTCCGCTGGAGTCAATAATTCCACTGCGGGATCGCAGTCGCGTCCTGGCCTGGTCCCCGCCAACTACACTCCCGGAGCGGAACGAGTTCAAGTCGAGCCGGCGCCGCAGCCTTTGATTGTGACATTTCAAGATGGCCTGCTAACCATCAAAGCCGACAAGGCGACGCTTGCGGAAGTGCTCCTCGCGGTGCAACAACGGACAGGAGCCGAAGTCTCGTTAGCGTCCGGGGCGGATCAGGAAAAAGTTGTCGTCAACATTGGTCCGGCGCCGGCGCCGGAAGTTCTGGCGCAACTGCTGCACGGCTCCAACTTTAATTTCCTGATCCTGAGCGCGGCCAGCAACCCCAAGCAACTGGACCGGGTGATCCTAACCCCGCGCAGCGAGGGCAGCAGCTTGCCGCTCGCGCAGGTGCAGAACAACCCCAACGGCGCCGAGGATGATGCTCAGGCCAATCCGCCTCCGCCTCCTCCGCCGCCAGTCCAGAACAATCGCCCGCCGGACGGCAACGCGCAGGTCGACGACCCACCCGACCAGTAATACTTAGTTCCAGCGGAAGCGGCAGATTCCGAGGTGGCCGTGTGCCTGCGCTATGGCGGTGTGATCAGGCGGATGGGCACCGGGGAAGAGCCGAGCGCGGGCCCTCCTCCGACCGGGTCGGGCCCGGTACCATTGCTGCAGCCGGCGACGTTGAGAATCGTCACGTTGATGTTTCCGTGTGGATCCACCGCGTTAATGAAGACCTGAAGAAAACCAACGAAGGTGACCGAGGTCTGGCCAGTGGAGCTCAGAGTTGTCGAATCGTCATAGATCGGCAAAGAGACGATGGAGTTGCTACTGGTGATGGGCTTTCCAGCCAGACCAGCGATCGGTGTGCTGGTCCCAGCGAGAATCTCGAAAGGAAACGACGATGGCGCACCGTACGGGCTGAGGGTGTCCTGCCCATCGGGCTGAGCATCGTTGGCATCGCCCTCGCCGATCAAGCATTGCACCGCATCCCGGGTGTCGTGGGAACCCGCCGGGTTCTCACTGAGATCCACGGTGTTCCGGCCTTGGACGCCACACTGATAGTTGGTGGATTGATCGCATCCGGTAATGGCGCGCTGGTAAGCGGACGCTCCGGTGCAGGTGGGAGCCGCCGTCGATGCCGTGTCCACGATGCCAGGCAGATATTGGAGATTCGGCGGATCCTGGATCTTATTATTGCCGCCCGGGTCGTAGTTGGCCTGCGGTGGAGCGTTGTACAAAGAACAATTGGCGCCGGAATATTGGCAGTCCGGCACCAGCCAGAAACTCTCACCGATGACGCCGGTCCCGCCACTGCCATTCAAAGAGATGCCTGGGTGCTTGATCGACCCATCGGCCACGTCCACGAGCGGCTTACACTGGCCCGGGCCACTGGGCGGGCAGCCTGGTGTGTTGAAAGGGTCCCGGTTGGGCACGACCCATGGCTTGACGCAGCGCGGCAAAACCGCCGTTATGGTTCCCGTGGCGCCATTGCCCACGGTTCCCGAACTTGAGGGATTAAACGCTTCCGCCGTAGCGGTGGCGCTCACGCTGTTCCCGGCGCGTCCCCAGATGCGCGAAAAAAATGTGGGCATGCTG
>DATMRF010000138.1:0-19525 GCA_035566435.1 Candidatus Acidiferrum sp. | reverse complement strand
TGTTGTTGCGCCCTTACAGGGCGGGGGAGAATTGTTTGGGCACGTTTTCCCGGGCCTTCGCTGCGCTCCAGCCCGGGCTATCACATTGCGGGCCTTCGGCCCTGGTTCTCTGGCTTCGGCTTTATTAATACAAACTCTATTCCGCTAAGAAGCCAAAGTCGCGCACCTACGCTAAACTTTTTCCATGATCAAATTGGATCACCAATCACCTCGCGCGGCGGGGCCTATTGGAATTGCCGGACGTTCTCTCGGCTCTCGCCTCCTCTCGTCGGAAGCATTTATTTCTGTCAAAATGCTTCCGACGAGAGGAGGACGAGGTTCTAACGGTCCATGACTGCGCTCGCGGTTCGGCCGGCGGCGCCGCTATACGCGGTGATCAAGATCAGGGTTTGGACACATTGACGACGACTGGCACTTCAATCCTGGGCTGCGCGGCCACCGAGGTTTCAAACGACACGTTGCCGGCGAGGCTGCTCGCCGGCACCTCATCCAGTCGCGCGACCAGTTCATAGACTTTGCCGGCCTCTTTTGGCACCAGTTCGACCTTGATGCCTTTGATCGTGCTTTGCGGATTCTTCAACTCAATCTCCTTGCCATCGGCGGCACGAATCATCACCCGCCGGAGAGCCAGCGCCTCCGGGCGCTCCGCCGGCGCATTCGTGGTGTCGGAGACGCTCCAATACAGGGCTTCCGGATTGAGCGAAACCTCACCCATGACCTGGCCGTAGAGGTAAATGGTGGATACCGGCGTGTTCGTCTGCCCGGTGGCATAGATCCGGACGGATTCATTGAAGCGGCGCGGCGGGCCATCCCGTTGAATGGCGACGCGTATGCGCGCGGTGGCATCGTCCGCTTTGGCGCCCGGCTCCACCGTTGCCGTGATCCAGGGCTTGGAACCGTCGAGCCTCGCGATGCGGAGCGGTTTGCCGTCCGTGCGGGTAATGGTAGTGAATTGGTCGGCACCCTTCACGCCAAACGCCAGGGTGGGCGAAAGGATAATCGGGCTGATGTCGTAGAGCGGCGTGTAATCCACCTTGATGGTGAGCGAGACTTCGGGAGTCTGCGGATCGTTCGACCGGACCGCGATGTGCTTCTCCATCGTCGCCCGGTAAAAACCGAGATTCAATGTGAAGGGCAGTTCGCCGGTGCCGCCTGGCGGAAGGGTCTGGGGCTTCAGCTCGGCGACCGTGCAACCGCAGGATGGCTTGGGCGGCTCTACTTTGAGGATGGCGTTACCGGCGTTCTTGAACTTAAAGACGCCCGAGACGGTTGCGACCAGCGAGGTCTTGCCAAAGTCGCAAACCGTCTGCTCAAACTGGATTTTGGGAGCCCCCTCCGCCTGAGCGGCAACGCACATTGCGCCCATCCATAGCACCCCTGCGAAAAGTGTTGGTGTTTTTTTCATAATTGCCGGTACTTTCTTTGGTCGAAAACCCAGCCGAAGGAACTCTCCTTCGGCTGGAATGATCACCCACAGGGTTGGGTTTATTATGGCGTGGCCATGACCCGATAGAACCGTGTCGGCTGTTGGGTTGAGAGCGCATTGGTGATGGTCCGGATTCCGCCTGTTCCGACGATTGTTTGCAAGTCGGTCCAGGCCGGATCACTCAATGTATTCTTATACTGCACGGTGTACGATTTCCCGTTCTCGGTGTGGAAGGATAGGCTGAAGGAACCATTGGCCATCGTTAGCGCGCCGATGACCGGTCCGGCCGGTGTCGGGCCGACAGGGCCGAGACAATTAGCGGCGGCGGTCACGGCTCGGGTTTGACAGATGTCCATGCCGGTGACCGTGACAGTGTTGGTCGGCGTGAAGGTGACCACACTATGTGTCGTGTAGGTGATCACGGTGTTAGTGCCCACAGGGGTGGTGACGATGTTGGTGCCCACAGGGGTGGTGACGATGTTAGTCGTAATGCCACCGCCACCGCCGCGGAGGAAGTAGAACAGGTTGGGCCCAAAGCCCACGTCCGTGGCGGTAAAGGTCAATTCGGTGGCGTTGGTGCCGACGGGGAAGCGGTCGGTCACTGTCGCGTTGGCCAGACCTGTGACAAGGATGGTTCCAAAGGTGGAAACACCATTCGCGCCATGGCGCAGGTAATAGAAATTATTTGCCCCGTATCCTGGCGCGATCAGATCGGTGAAGCACAGCGCATCAACGTTGGCTCCGATGGCAAAGCGATCGGTGATAGTCCCAGGCAAAGCCGGGTTGATGGTCCCGAACGTGGATAGACCAGTCGCGTCATGGCGGACATAATAGAACATATTGGCGCCATAACCGACGTCGGTGGCGGCAAAGGTCAAAGCATCGAAGTTATTGCCGACGACGAAATGGTCCGCGGCAACTCCGACCGTCCCGCCTGGAGTAATGCTGCCGAGGGTGGATACACCCGCATTGTCATGAGTGAGGTAGTAGAACAGCAGCGGGCCGTAACCCACATCCGGGGCCGCATAAGTCAACGCATCGAAGCTTCGATTACTGGCGTTGAAACGATCCGTGACGGCGGCCGTGCCGGCAATGATGGTGTTAAAGAACGATGCGCCGGTGTTATCTTGGCGCATCGAGTAGAACTCCGTAGCTCCATAGCCAGCATCCGAGGCGTCATAAGTCAATCCTTCGAAGTTCGGGCCGATAACGAAACGATCAACAACGGCCTGGGAGAGGGTATTGATGGTTCCGAACGAGTTTGCGGTCGCCGTGTTGGTCGTGACCACGCGATTAGTCGTATAGGTGATCACCATGTTAGTGGTGTAAGTAATTACCGTGTTGGTGGTGGGGGTCGTGACGGAGTTGGTGGTCGGGCTGGAACCGCCGAGGGCGATGTAGCTGCCCGCGAACGGTGCGGATGCCCCCGGGGCGAGCGTGATCGGGCCGAGCACCGGGGTGCTATTGCTCGAGCTGCTGAACACGAGGACATTCGTCAGGGAGATGTTGCCGGTGTTGGTGACCGAACCTTCGAACACTACGAGACTACCCGCAGACACAGGACCTGGCGGGCAACTCTCTGTGATGCTGATGCCCGGCGTCGTGGCGACGGGACAACCGGCCGTGTTGATTACCAGGTTGCCGCCGCAAATGTCCTGGCCGCGGGCGGTGACCGAGACGGAGCAGGTGTTGGATGGAACGGTATAGGAGCCGAAGTAAAACTCCGATTCACCCGGTGCCAGTTCAATCGGGCCCAGCGCCGGCGTATTGGTCCCCTGAGGGCTGAACACAAAGACATTCGTCAAGACGGCGTCGCCCGTGTTGGTAACGTAGCCACTGAACGTATACACGCTGCCCATCGGTATCGGGGCCGCCGGGCAGTTCTGCACGACGGCGATCCTCGGCGTGGTGAGCAACGGACAGACGGCCGTCGCGGTGGCGGTTACGTTGCTGCTCGAGCAGCGGTCCTGGCCGCTGGCGGTGAGGGTGTCGATGACCTCGCAACAACTCAGCGGCGCGGTGTAGCTGCCGGTAAAGTTGACGGAGGCGCCCGGCGCGAGAGTAATCGGGCCGATCACCGGGCCGTTTGTCCGTGAGAAACAGTCGACCTGGTAGTTGTTCACGACCAGGACATTGACCAACGTGACATTGCCCGGATTGCTCACGGTGCCCGTGAACGTAAACATCCCGCCCCTGGGGGTGGGCTGTGCCGGGCAGTTTTTCGTCACGGCAATGCGTGGAGTCGTCAGGATCGGGCAGGTGGTCGTCACGCTACTCACCACGGGAGCGAGGGTGCAGGCGTCCAGACCGCGCGCCGTGACCGTGTCGGTTCCCCCGCAGAAATCGGGCGCAACGACGTAAGAGGCGTAGTAACTGACGGATTCACCGGGGGCCAGTGTGATCGGTCCCCACACGGGCGAGCCGGCGCTCGGCTGGGTGTTCACGATGGTCACATCGATCAGCACGATGTTGCCGGCGTTGCTGACGGTGCCGCTGTATTGCAGCACGTCTCCCGGTCGCACCGCCGTCGGCGGGCACACCTTGGTAACGACGAGCTTCGGCAGCGTCAGGACAGTGCAAGCCTCTGTGTCCGAGTCGGTGACGGCGACGCCGGTGCAGGTGTCGTTGCCGGTGGTGATGACCGTGCTCCAGACGACGCAGCAATTCAGGGGCACTTCGTAGCTGCCCGCGAAGTTGGTCGTCGCACCTGGGGCCAGTGAGACTGCGGTGAAGATCACGCTGTTTGGGGCAGGCCGATTGTTGACGACAACAATGTTGGTCAGCGTGATATTGCCGGCGTTACTGACGGAGCCGCTGTAGGTCAGGATGCCACCTGGCAGCACGGGTGTGACGGGACAGACTTGGGTCACTTCGATGGCTGGCGTCGTCACCAACGGACAGGTGATGGACGCGTTGGCTGCGACCAGGACGCCGGTGCAGGTGTCACCCGCGCTGGCGCTGACCGAGGTGGTAATCGAACAGGCGTTGGTAGCCGCCACGGTGTAGCTGCCGGTGAAATTGGCCGAGGCTCCAGGGGGCAGGCTGGCCACACTGAAGATCACGGTGCCGGGCGCCGGGGCATCCCGCCTCACCACCACATTGGTCACCGTGAGATTGCCCGTATTGCGCACGGTGCCGGTGAAACTCAGCAGGCCGCCCAGAGGGGTCGGCGTGGCCGGGCAGGCCAGCGTTAGGGCGATATTGGCAGCGCCCTGCACCGGGCAGGTGGCCGTTGCGTTGGCCGTGACCAGCATGGCGGTGCAATTGTCATTCCCCGTCGCTGTCAGCGTGGAAGTGATGGCGCAAGCGCTGTTCGTGGGCACCGTGTAACTGCCGGTGAAGTTCATCAACGCGCCGGGGGCCAGAGTGGCGACCGTAAACACCGGACTGCTACCCGTGCGGTCATTGGTCACTACCACGTTGGTAAGCGTGATGTTGCCAGCGTTGCTGACGGTGCCGCTGTAAGTCAGGACGCCGCCGAGGCCGGGCGGGTTGGCCGGACAGCTCTGCGTGACGGCAATCCGCGGAGCGGTCACCAGCGGGCAAGTCGCGGACGCGATGGTTGAAACACCAATCGCGGTGCAGGCATTAGTACCCCTGGCCGTCACCGTGGTGCTGACCGAGCAGGCATCGGCCGGCGCCGTGAAGCTCGCGGTAAAGTTCGCGGACGCGCCGGGCGCCAGGGCCGCCACGGCCAACACGGTGCTGGGAACAGACTGGCTGTCAACGACGGTGACGTTGTTCAAAGTAACGTCGCCGGAATTTCTGACGGTCCCGGTGTAGGTGATCTGACCGCCGGTGGCGACGGGCACCGCCGGACAAGCCAGCGTGACCGCGATGCGCGGCGTCGTGGCGAGCGGACAGGTCGTGGTGATGGTGTTAGTGACGGTGTTCCCACTGCAAATGTCGGTGGCGGTGGCGGTGACGATGGCGGAGACGGAACAGGAGTTGCTGTTTGGCACGGTATAACTGCCGGTGAAGTTGGCGGACGCGCCGGGTGCGAGGGAAGGCAGTGTGAACGCCGGTTGCGTGGTTGTGTTCGTGCCCGAGGTACTGCCTCCCGCGCGGAGGTAATAGAACAGGTTGGCCCCAAAGCCCACGTCCGTGGTCGTAAAGGTCAGCTCAGTGAAGTTCGTGCCGACGCTAAAGCGATCCGTCACGGTCCCGGTGGCCGAGATGGTACCGAAGGTGGAACGGCCGTTACTGTCGTGGCGGAGGTAATAGAACAAATCGGCGCCATAGCCCACGTCCGTAGCCGTGAAGACCAGGGCGTCGAAGCTTGAGCCGACGCTGAAAAGATCAGTGACGGTCCCGGGGAGGGCGGGGTTGATGGTCCCGAAGGTGGAGCTTCCGTTGTTGTCATGGCGGAGGTAGTAAAACAAGTTGGCGCCATAGCCCACGTCCGTGGCCGCAAAGGTCAACGCATCGAAGTTATTGCCGACGACGAAGAGATCAGCGACGACCCCAACGGCTCCGCCGGGCTTGATGGTCCCGAAACTGGAAACACCGGTGCTGTCGTGGCGGAGGTAGTAGAAAATGACCGGGCCATAGCCCACATCCGGGGCCGCAAACGTCAACGCATCGAAGTTTTTATTGCCGGCGTCGAAGCGGCCGGCGACGGTTCCGCCGGCGTTGATGGTCACGAAAGAGGAAGTACCGGACACTTCATGGCGAAGGGAGTAGAACTGGGTGGCGGCATAGCCCTCATCCTGATCGGCATAGGTCAACCCGTTGAAGTTATTACCGACGACGAAGCGATCAGTGAAGGTCCCGGCAGGAGGAACCAGCGGGGGAAAGATCGTCCCGAAGGTGGCAGGGCCGCTACTCGTGTTCGTATCAGGCGCACGTTGATTGTTGACCACTGTGATGTTGGTCAACGTGATGTTGCCAGCGTTGCTGACGGTGCCGCTGTAGATGAGGACGCCGCCCGGACTCGGCGGATTGGTCGGGCAGCCTTGCGTAACGAGGATGCGTGGGGTGGTAACCAGCGGACAATCGGTGGTGGCTCTGGCCGTGACACCCGAGCCGGCGCATTGATCATTGGCGCTGGCGCTGAGCGAGGTGGTGATCGAACAGGCGTTGCTACCCGGCACGGTGTAGCTGCCGGTGAAATTGGCCGAGGCTCCAGGAGCCAGACTGGCTACACTGAATACCACGGTGCCGGGCGCCGGGGCATCCCGCCTCACGACCACATTGGTCACTGTGATATTGCCCGCATTGCGGACGGTTCCGCTGAAAGTCAGCAGGCCGC
This sequence comes from Candidatus Acidiferrum sp., assembly GCA_035566435.1. Lineage (GTDB taxonomy): Bacteria > Verrucomicrobiota > Verrucomicrobiia > Limisphaerales > UBA8199 > DATMRF01. The sequence continues at coordinate 12,848 of DATMRF010000138.1, read as the reverse complement.
CCAGAGGGGTCGGCGTGGCCGGACAGGCCAGCGTTAGGGCGAGATTGGCAGCGCCCTGCACCGGGCAGGCGGCCGTCGCGTTGGCGGTGACCAGCGCGGCGGTGCATTTGTCGTTGCCGCTCGCCATCACTGTGGAAGAAACGGCACAAGCGTTGTTCGTGGGCACCGTGTAACTGCCGGTGAAGTTCGTCGACGCGCCGGGGGCCAGCGTGGCAACCGTGAACACCGGGCTGGCGCCCGTGTGGTCGTTGGTCACCACCACGTTGGTAAGCGTGATGTTGCCAGCGTTACTGACGGTGCCGCTGTAAGTCAGGACGCCGCCGAGGCTGGGCGGGTTGGCCGGACAGTTCTGCGTGACGGCAATCCGCGGAGCGGTCACCAGCGGGCAAGTCGTCGAGGCGCTGGTTGAAACACCAATCGCGGTGCAGGCATTAGTACCCCTGGCCGTCACCGTGCTGCTGACCGAGCAGGCATCGGCCGGCGCCGTGAAGCTCGCGGTAAAGTTCGCGGACGCTCCGGGCGCCAGGCTTGCCACGGTCAATACGGTGCTGGGAAGGGACTGGCTGTCAACGACGGTGACGTTGTTCAAAGTAACGTCGCCGGAATTTCTGACGGTCCCGGTGTAGGTGATCTGACCGCCGGTGGCGACGGGCACCGCCGGACAGGCCAGCGTGACCGCGATGGCCGGAGCCGTGGTGACCGGGCACGTGGCCGAGGCTGTGTTGGTGACGGCGAGGTAGGGGGGGCATTGACCCTGGCCAGTCGCAATGACGGTGGCCGTTGCCGAACACGCGCCCGCTACGCCATTGAGCGCGAAGGTTCCCGAAGCTCCAGGGGCCAGGTTGGCTGCCGAAAACAGAACCGAACTGCTCGTGCCCGACAAGACGGTAACCTCAGCCCCACTTAAAGCTCGGTTGTACAACCGCGCTTCATCAATCATGCCTTTAAAAAAGCGCTCGCCTCCCCCGCCGCGGGCGCCAACCGCCCAGTTCGCGTTTACCATCATCGCGGCCGTGCCGGCGCTATTGGAGCCGATCGCTACGCCATTCCGATAGAGAATCCAGGTTGAGCCATCGAAGGTAGCGGCCAGGTGAACCCAGGTACCGATGTCGCCCGCGGGCACGGCCACCGTCAAAACCGGGGCGGTCCCGCCCGACGCGCCGGCCTGGTAATTTCCATTTAAAATGCGCAAAAACACGGAGTTCGATAAAGGCAGGGAATAGCCATGCGCGAGGATCTGCCGATAGCCATCAATCGCTTGCGGCTTGATCCACGCCGCCATCGTAATCGCTCCGGCGAAGTTAACGCTCGCGTTATTCGTGATGTCGACATAGGCGTTCGTGCCGTTGAAGGACAGCCCATTGCCATATTGTCCGGGACCTCTGGTAGCGTTGATGATGTTGCCGTCGTTTCCACTGCCGGAACTGTCGATGGCGAGGCTGCCGCTGGTTTCATTAAACGCCCAATAACCTACGAGACCGGAGGTCGAGGGTACCGGTTGCCCACTTTGGACCACCGTCACATTATCCAGGCTAGCGTTTCCCGAGTTGCTCACAGTGCCGGTGTAGGTCACGACGCCGCCGGCGACGATTGGGGTCGCGGGACAACTCAAGGTCGCCGCGATGGCCGGAGCGGTGGTGAGGGGACAGGTCGCACTGGCAAAGTCGCTGACTTTGACGCCGCAGCGGCTGGTCCCGGTGGCCGTCACCGTGTCGGCCGCGGAGCAACAGACCGGCGCGGGGTAACTGCCCGTGAAGCTGACTACCTCGCCGGGCGCCAGGCTCGGGCGATTGAACACGGGCGTGTTGGGAGCGGGTTGATCGTTGACCACGACGATGTTGGTCAACGTTACGTTGCCAGTGTTGCTGACGCTGCCGGAAAAAGTGAATAGCTGGCCGGGAGCGACCGGTTGTGCGGGACACGCCTTGGTCACTTTGATCCCCGGAGTCAGAGTGTTCTGACAGGTGAGGGTGGTGAAATTGGTCAGCGTCCGCGGAGTGGCCGTGAACTGGTCGGTGGCCAGAACGGTCAGGATGGCCGTGCTCGGCGCACAGGGATTCGACGGGATCCAACTTCCACTAAACGGGGCGACCTGCCTGATGGCCAGGTTAGTGGGAAACAGCACCGTGAAAAATCCATCGTCGTTAAAATTCGTCACGGTCACTCCGACCAGCGTGTTGTTGCCGCAATTGGTCACTGTGCCCGTGAAGCTAATCGCGCCGTTTTCTCCCACACCGGCGACGCATTGGGCGGTAATCAGGACGCAGGGCAGATTGACCTGCGTGTTCACTCCCTGGTTGCCGCCACCGGTACTGTCGACGTCGTTTTGGTGGATATCGCCCTGGTCAACCGCCGTGGCGCGCACCGTGCCATCGGGACCAATATCCTGAGCGCGGACGACATAACTGACGACGTTGGTATAGAAATCCGATTCTCCCGGAGCCAGATAGGTTCGCCGCAACGTAAGGTTGTTGGTGACGCCATCCGGCGTGACCACGTACGCGTGAATCGCGCCGGCCACTGCCGGATTAGTCTCGCCGGCGTCGCAGGCGGGAAAGGGCGCGTTGAACACATTCACGCTGTAAAAGATCGTGTCGCCGATGTGAACGTCAGGCAGACTCGTGAAGAGGCTGATCCCCAAACCGCTCCCAAGGCATCCGGGCGGACTTCGATCGGCGTGGGCCGCCGGCGCGCTGAACAAGAGGAAAACCAGTCCTGCGAGCCACGCCACCCAAGGGAAGGGCCCGCCCGGGTTGCGCCAGGCGGATAAGGTCACCTCACTCTGAGACGAATCACTTGACGGTTGGACGATGGCATACGGCGCGGGCTGTTGGATTGAAGTGTTCATGGTGGTTGTGTGTTGGCTGTGGTAAGGTGTCATGCTTCGTTGGACAGAGTTGGGCAGCGCAGGTGGTTTTACAGTTGGCCTTCAGAAGCGGCATTCTCAGCCTGACTTTGTTCGCGGTTTACGGAGGTGCTCTTCGCCGAGTACCTGGCTGCATGGCGAATCAGCACTTCGGCGCTCGCTTGGGGGATGTCAAGGTCGTCATCGACCACAAGCGTGCGGTGCGGCGGAGCGGTTCCGAGTCGAGCCTGTGCACCGGCTGACTCTCCACTATGCAGGATTTTGGCATTTCCCACGGCGCAAAAATAACCCCGACGATCCTGCGCGCGCTATGAGGGGGTTTGCCGTGGGGTGGTTCCCCCATTCACTTCAGCAGAACTGCTTCGTCGGGGTTTCGTAAATGAGCAGAAATGCCGACGCGGCTGAGGGTACAGCCCGCCGCGGCAATGGCCGACAGCACGCGCTCCGGTCGTCCCTCCCTCCGCCAGCCTGCTCCGCGCAGCTCCGCCCGACCGTTCCCGCTCACGGCTGACCTGGGGCCAGCACAACTCGGAAACCGATGTCGTAGTCCCGGTAGTCCGGCTGGAGGCTGCCGCGCTGCGCTGACCGACAGTACCCGGCGTAGCTGAGCCCGCGGCCGCCGCGAAACACGCGGTACGGGCCCGGGGGAGAGCCCTGCGGGTCTAAGAAGACCTCTCCCCTTCGCCGCGCTAAGGTTTCCCCATGATCAAATTTGATCATCAATCGCCTCGCGCGGCGGGGCTTATTGAAATTGCCGGACGTGCTCTCGGCTCGCGGGTTCCCGCCGAGCTTGTGGGGGTGAAGTTGGGCGTGGGCGTCCTGGGGTGCGTGTTGTTGCGCCCTTACAGGGCGGGGGAGAATTTTTTGGGCACGTTTTCCCGGGCCTTCGCTGCGCTCCAGCCCGGGCTATCACATTGCGGGCCTTCGGCCCTGGTTATCTGGCTTCGGCTTTATTAATACAAACTCTATTGCAGTAGGAAGGCCTCTCCGCGTCGCTGCGCTAAACTTTCCCCATGATCAAATTTGATCACCAATTGCCGCGCGCGGCGGGGCCTATTGGAATTGCCGGACGCGCTCTCGGCTCGCGGGTTAAAGCGGCAGAGGACTGCCACACTCCAAAACCTGTCGGACGGGCGGTGCGCCCACGGTACGCGCTTGCGTTTTGGTGCGGCCGTCCTCTGCCGCTTTTCGGCTCGATTCGCAGGTCAGCAGGGCACCCGGTCCCGGTTCCCGCGGTCCCGTGCAGTAATCCCTTCATCCCGTGGTCCTGTGGTCTTGTGGTCCCGAGGTCCGAGGTCCCGTCGTCCGTCCTTTGCACCAGATTGCACTACTTCGCACTACTTTGCACCACTTTGCAGTGGTTTTTGAAAAGCCTCTGGCCGCCGCGGTTCACACCGCTGGCCAAATCACCTGCGTTCTTTGACATTTTAATCGGATAGAGCTCAGCCGGAACTCTCCGCCTCCGCGGACCCAAACCCGGCGCTCCTGTCGGCCCCTCCGCCGCAGGGGCGCCTGGGTAGCGCAGATTTTTGATCTGCGCTACGGTTTGGCCGTTCGCTGCCCGAGCGGAGGGTCATCCCGAGTTTCGTCCCGTTCTTGAGCGCCAAACTCCAGGTTAACCCTTTGACCTTTGAACCAGTGGGTGCGGCAACTCTTCAACGGGATGTTTGCGGCGTCGGCGGGAATCAGCCCGTAGATTCTGCTGATGAGGCAAGCTCATTAACCCGATTGGGCTAGCGGGTGAGCTTGCTCCAAGGAACTTCCTAGCGCGGCCCTACAGCAAGTGGAATCGACTATGCTACGAGGGGTGCAGTGTTGTGTTTATGATGTGCTTTACGGTACCAGCAGTTCTTCCCGCCGCGGTAACTCACTCCTTGACCTTGGCACGGCTTTTCAGCCGCGTTGCCTCCGGGCCACGAAGGACGGTAGCTCCTGGAACCGCTGGGGGGTGTCAGGTCAGGCCGCACCCCGCGGACGCCGCCGGACCGACCGATGCCAATCCCGGCAATGGAGCCCAGTGGGAGTGCGACCGCATGAGACGCCGGGGCGTTCGATTTGCGGGCTGGCTCGGCGCGTTGTGGATCTCCTTAACCCTGAGTGCCTTCGCCCAGACAACCACCAACGTGACCTTGGCTTGGAATCCGAGTCCGGCCAGCGACGTCGCAGGCTACAGGCTCTACTACGGTTTTGCGAGCCAGACCTATACCTCGCTGGTCTCGGTCGCTAATGTGACCAATGCGGCCGTCGCCGGGCTGGTTCGGGGAACGACCTATTATTTCACAGCAACCACGCTCGATTCTCTGGGCCTCGAGAGCCAGCCGTCGAGCGAGATCACCTACACTGTGCCCACCAATAGCACCTCGAGTGTCTCAACTACCACAAATACTGCCCCGACCATCTCAGGCATCGCCGGCCAGACCATCGCGGTGAACACCGCCACACCGGTCCTTTCCTTCACGGTTGCCGACCAGGAAACCCCCGCTACCAATCTCACGGTGGCAGCGACCTCCTCGAACCCCACTTTGGCGCCCAACAGCAGCATGATCCTCGGTGGCACTGGCACCAACCGGACAATCACGGTCACGCCCGCCGCAGGTCAGACCGGCACGGCCACGATCGCTCTGACCGTTTGCGATCCGACCCTCTGCACGACGACGAATTTCCTCCTCACGGTCACCGCTTTGCCGACCGTCACGCTGACGTCACCGGCCAACGGAGCGAGCTATGCGGCCCCGGCGACGATCAACCTTGCTGCCACGGCCAACGCCAACGGCCACACCGTGACCGCCGTCAGGTTCTATAATGGCACCGCGCTGATGGGACAGGCAACCGCAGCACCGTACACGTTCACCTGGAACAATGTGCCGGCCGGCGGCTACAACCTGATTGCACAAGCCGTGTACGACGCCGGCAACACGGTGGCTTCCTCATCCGTCACCGTCGCGGTCCAGGGTTTGTGGCCGCCGTGGCAGACCATGGATATCGGCACCGTGGGCGTGCCCGGCAACGCCGCCATTTCCAACGGCCTTTACGCCGTCCAGGGTGCCGGCAATGTCAGTGGCTCGGCTGACAACTTTCGATTTCTCTATCAGAGCCTGAGTGGCGATGGAGAGATCAGGGGCCAAATACTCTCCGCGCAAAATACCGGCGCGGGCGACCTGACCAGCACGATGATCCGGGAAAGCCTGACCAGCGGCTCGAAATACGCGTTGATGGGACTTTCACCTGGGATCGGCTATCGCTGGCAGCGACGCAACAACACCGGCGGTGGCACTTCCTCCACCAAGTCAGGCAGCGGCACGCCCCCCAACGTCTGGGCCCGCCTGGTGCGCACTGGAAATACCCTTTCGGGTTACAAATCGGCTAACGGAACCAACTGGACGCTGGTCAATTCCAGCACCATCACGATGGCCACCAACATTTATATCGGCTTCGCCGTCGCCTCGGGCTCGACCGCCACACTGAACACAACCCTGTTCACCAATGTAACTGTTGTTCCGTGAAAACCGGGTTGCGAAGCTGGATGAACCTGGGGACCGTGTTGGGGACTGGATCGGCGCTCTGGTCGTTGGCGCTAATATGGGCCGTGCGAAACAACGACACGACGGTCACATCGGTGGCGCCGTTAATCATTTCTCAGGAATCATCGAGCCCGGCCGATTCACCATCCACCGCCAATGACCCGGCACCGCCTTTGAATCAGGAATCGGCTCCCACAAGTGAGGCAGCAACCCCTCTCGATCCCACTCCCGTCCTCGTCGCGCTCGAAAGTGAAAGCGACCCGGACCGCCGAAGCGAAGCCCTGGACTTAGCCGCTCAATCCGTTGCGGAATCCGATGTGTCGGCCTTGCTTGATGGGCTGCTGGGAGTGAACAGCCCCGCCGGTGCTGAGTTGCGCGCGCGGCTGGTACGCCGCTGGGCTGAAAGCAGCCCGAGCGCGGCAGCAGCCTGGGCGGCGCAGCTTCCAGAAGGCCCGAGCTACCGTGAGGCGGTGAGCCAAGTGGCCGTCGCCTGGGCCAGCACGGACCTGCCTGACGCCCTGAGTTGGGCCACCGGCCTACCAAAAGGTGAAGGAAAAAGTGCGGCGCTGCTCAGCCTGGCCTACGAGATGGCCCGCTCCGACCCGCTCGCGGCGCTCGAGCTGGGCGGCACACTTCCACCCACCCCGGAGCGCGACAATCTGCTGGTCCATGCCATCAGCCAATGGGCAGCCGCGGATGGGCGCGCAGCGGCCGCCTGGGCCCAAGCCGCGCCTCAGGCGCTTCTCCGGCAGCGGCTGGTGTCCGCAGCAGCTGTGGCCCTGGCGGCGCAGGATGGGGAAGCAGCCGCCGGACTTGCATGCAAAGCTCTGAGCCCGGGCGAAGAACAGGACCGGACGGTGGTTGCCGTCGCACAGCGCTGGGCTTTAAAGTCACCAACAACTGCCGCTGCCTGGGTCGCGCAATTCCCACCAACCCCGGCGCGGCAGGCGGCATTGCAGAGCCTGTCAGCACTTCAAGCCGCACAACCGCCGGCTCCCTGAACCCCATCCCTGGCCTTACGTCCCCGATAGCTCGCCGAGGCGCGGCCGCGGGTCCCTTTTTGTCAAGGAACAATGTCGCCGAACGGGTCACTCCAGCGAAAAAGGATCCGCCAATCGCAGGCGTTTACGGGTTTGGGCCCAGACTGGGGTAAGCACCTAGCTCAACTGGGGTCAGCACCTAACTGGACTGGGGCGGGTTAGCGAGATACGATTTATGAAATGAAGGGCGTGGCTGAGCGATGATTTTAAGAAATTGTTTATGACACGAGCTCCTAAAATAAATCATTCCACCAAGGTTAATGGTTTTCGTCCGGGCAGCGTTATGCTCCCGTCAGCCTGGGGGCTAAACTCCGGGTCGCGGGGCGCCCGGAGCCGGCCGGCCATCCGGCTGCTTTTGGTCGATGACCATCCCGTCGTGCGGGAGGGTCTCAGGTCACTGCTGACCTCGTGCGAAGGGCTAGTCATCGTCGGTGAGGCCACGGATGGCGAGGATTGCGTGCGCCAAGCCAGGGCGTTAGCGCCGGACATAGCGCTCGTGGACATCTCCATGCCGCGGATGAACGGACTGACGGCAACCAAGATCCTGCGTCAGGAGAACCCGGGCATCAAAGTTCTCATTCTGTCGGCCTATCCCGAGTCGGAGTTTGCGAACCAAGCGCTGCGTTCCGGTGCGCGTGGCTATTTGTTGAAGACGACGACGCCACAGGTGATGATGCAAGCGATCGGAACCGTCCAGGCAGGCGGCATTTTCCTCACTCCCGAGATCGAGCAGAAGGTTTTCAGCGAGCTTGGGTCAAGCCGCCCGGAGGCCGCGTGGAAACGATTGCTGACCAAGCGTGAGCTGGAGGTGGTGGCCGCAATTGCCGAAGGATTGTCGAATAAGGAAATCGCCATGCGGCTTGATGTCGGTGTGCGGACGATCGAGACCCACCGCGAGCGCGCGATGCGGAAGCTGAATATCCGCCGGATCGCCGGATTGACCACCTTCGCTGTCACCAAGGGGCTGGTTGGTTGCCCGCCAGGGACAGACTCCGCTCTCCGGTTGGCCGAATCCATACCCCCATGGCTACCGCCAGACCGGAATGGCACCTGGCAAGCCCCTGGACTGGCCAGCAACGCGAGGAATTCCAACGGTGGTTCCCACGCAAGGCTCGGAGGGACCGCCGGAGGGGTCAGCCCAGTGTTTTCTCCCGCGCTTGAGGGCCGAACTTTGGGTTGAACCTTGGGGGTACTGTGCGGACCGGGTGGCCGGGTCACAACGGCGAGGTCGGCACCGGCAAGCTTAAGCGCGAGGTTCTCAGGTGTGAGTGGGGAACAGCCGCAGACGGCGCCGGCCAGCAACAGCAGGCTGAAGCTGGAGCCGACCATGGAATTAGGATCGCTGGAGAATGGCGCAAGGTCAATCAGATTCCCGCCAAGATTCCCGCCAAGCTTGAGGGGGTGAAGTTGGGCGTGGGAGTCCTGGGGTGCGTGTTGTTGCGCCCTTACAGGGCGGGGGAGAATTTTTTGGGCACGTTTTCCCGGGCCTTCGCTGCGCTCCAGCCCGGGCTATCACATTGCGGGCCTTCGGCCCTGGGTCTCTGGCTTTGGGTTTATTAATACAAACCCTATTGCAGTAGGAAGACCTTTCCGCGTCGCTGCGCTAAAGTTTCCCCATGATCAAATTTGGTCATCAATTGCCCTGCGGGGCGGGGCCCGTTGAAATTTCCGGACGTGCTCTCGGCTCGTGGGTTAAAGCGGCAGAGGACTGCCGCACTCCAAAACCTGTCGGACGGGCGGTGCGCCCACGGTACGCGCTTGCGTTTTGGAGTGCCGGTGGGTGCGGAGATGGACCGCGGCGTCCACCCAGTCGCACCAGCGCACGATGGTGCGGTGAGCTTCTTCGTTCGTAATGGCTTATTTCAAGGGGACTACTTCGGCAAGGTTTCGCAAGTGGTCCGAAATGCCGACGCGGCTGAGATGACAGCCCGCCGCGGCAATGGCCGACAGCACACGCTCCTCGTCCATGATGATGCGGTCGCGTTTGTAGATTGGATAATTTGCCCGCACAGCGCGGGGCGTCAGGTTGATGGTGGCCAGATTCGCACCCGCATTGAACGCGCGCACGTAGCCGTCCTGCGAAACCAACCGCATGGCGCTGACCGCGGGGATGAGCCAATGCGGCGCGCGCAATCGCATCCAGGCCACACAATTCAGCGTCTGCTCGATGTCACCATTGGGAGCAATCCCAAACGGCGTTTGCTCGCCCGCCACAAAAGGGCTGACGCTGCAACCGGCCAGCGGCAGCAGCGTCAGGAGGTTCAACGTTTGTTCCACTTGCGCCTGCGTCTGTCCGGGCAGACCCATGATCAGACCCGACGACACTTTCCAGCCTTTGCCCGCCAGATAGCAAATCGCCGCCACGCGTTCGGCCAATGTCCCCGGAGCGCGGACGAAACCGTAATGCTCGCTTTGGCCCGTCTCAATTTTCATCACATAGACGTCGCCCCCCGCCTCGCGGAGCCGGTCGTAATCTCGAGGCGACAAAGTGCCGAGGCAAAGGGTAATACCGAGCGCGGTGCGGCGGCGCAGTTCGCGCACGAGGGGCAGCACTACCTCGCGCACGGCCACCGGGTCTTCGCCCGCCTGGATATCGATGTCGGTAATCGCCGCGGGCCGATGGTGAATGATCAACTCGGCGAGTTCATCCGCCGCCAGGCGATAGCGCGTCAGGGCGCGGTTGTCCCGGCGCATCGCGCAGTAATGGCAATTCTCGCGGCAGTGGCTGGACACCTCGACCACCCCGCGCACGAAGACGCGGCGCCCGAACACTTTATCTCGCAGCGCCCGCGCCTGCTCGTGCAAAGCGGGAAACGTCGCATCGAAAGCGGCTGCGCGCGTCGGAATTGGACAGAGCTTTCCGGCCGGCGCCGGCGGCGCATTCCGGTCAGATGAACCGGCAAAGGACAGGTTGACCTCGTTCACGTTGACCTTAAGAAATCAGCAAGAGGCCGTTGGAAGACAACCAGACGAGCTTTGACGGCCAGCCGGATAATTCCTATCGCCCGCCGCCTGCCGCAGGCGCGGCAACCGCTCGCGATAAGATCACCGAACGTCGGTGCGGTCTTTTCGGGTTTGATCTTCATGACCTGAGGATAAGACAGGACAACGGTTCGCCGCTATCGGGGGTTTCCCCGATGGGCGAGTTTATAAACCCCTGCCAACGCAGCGCCGGGGCTAGAGGATGGTTAACTGGACATGGCTTTCGATGATTCCCGCACTGATAGCGTAGCGGGTGAGGCCGGCGACGTCATGGAGGTCCAGTTTGGCCATGAGAACCTGCCGATGCTTGTCCACCGTTTTGAAGCTCACGCCCAGTTCCGCGGCGACTTGTTTGTTGGGCATGCCTTCGGCAATCAATTGGAGCACCTCCACCTCGCGCGAACTGAGGTGGTTGCTCTTTTGCTTGGGTTGCCCCCCGCAAGCGAGCGACTTCAGATCGCGACGCTTGAGGCGCCTGGCCACGGAAGCGCTGAAAAAGGTTTTCCCTTTTTGGACCTCGCGAATCGCCACGGCCAGATTATGGGAGGAAGTTCGTTTGAGCAGGAATCCCGCTGCGCCCAGCAAGGTGGCTTGAGCGACGTACGCGTCATCACTATGGGCGGAGAGAAAGAGCACTTTCGTGTCGGGAAAGTCTTTGCGGATTTGCCGGGTGGCTTCCAAGCCATTGAGCAGCGGCATGGCGATGTCCATCACGACGACGGCGGGATGGAGTTTCCGGGTCAGTTGCACGGCCTGGCGGCCGGTTTTCGCTTCGCCGACGACTTCGATATCGCGTTCGTGTTCCAATAAGGACCGGAAACCCTCGCGCACGATCTGGTGATCTTCAGCCAGAAGGACGGTAATTCGTTTCATAAGTCAGTTCCGTGAGCCCTTGCGGCACCGGGGGACAGAGGAATGCGCGCCTCGATTTCCGTGCCGGCGCCGCGGGCGGATTTGACTTTGAGGGCGCCGCCGATATAGGTCGCTCGCTCCTGCATGCCGAACAAATCAAGGCCGCCCTTGCCTTTTCGTCTGGCCGGATGGACATCCGGGTCGAAGCCGATCCCATCGTCTTTGATGGACAACAGAACGAAACCGTCCTGCTGCCTGAGGCGCACGGTCACGTGGCGGGCGGAGGCGTGCTTCTCGATGTTCTTCAAGCCTTCCTGGAGAATGCGGTAGAGGGTCAACTCGGTGTCGGCGGGCAACCGCGCAGTTACCTGCACGCAGGCCAGCTCGACCGAGAGGCCGGTCCGGTTGGCGAACTCGGTGGTGGTGCCGCGCAGGAGGGCGGGAAGACCCAGCTCGTCCAATATACTGGGCCGCAGATTACGCGAGATGCGCTCGACTTCGTTGGCAGTCTGGCCGAGCATTTGGCGGAGCTTGATCGCCTCGCTCTTGGCTGGCCCGTCGCGCGCCGGCAGCTTGTCCGCCAGCGCCTGGCTGCGAACGAGGACGGCGCAGAGAAGCTGGGTGATGCCGTCGTGCAATTCGAGGGCCACGCGGCCGCGCTCGGCTTCCTGGGCTTGCACCAGGCGGTGGGACAACGCCCGCAGCATTTCCTCGTTACGCCGGGCCTCCGTCATATCCGTCACCACGATGCCGCAGGCCGCCCGGTTGGAACCGTCCTTCGCCAGTTTGCGAATGGAGAATTGGACCGGAACTTGCGAAGCGTCGCCGGCCGTTAGCAGTCCTTGAAATTTAGAGCCGGATTCGCCGGCGCGTTTGAGCAGCGAGCGGAGCGTTAGGCGGTCGCCGGCGGAGAGAAAGCGGCGAAGCGGTTTGCCGATGACCCGCTCGAGCGGGGATTTGACGAGCCGGGCGAAGCACTGGTTGGCGTAAAGAATCGTCTTGTCAGCCGCAAGGGTCAGGGCGCCTTCGTTCATGGATTCCATGAGGATGCGGTAGGGGTGCTCAGCTCCTTGCAGGGTGAACACTTGCGGGCCCTGTTTGCCCGCGATCACCACGGCATCGACTTCGCCGCTGCGGATGGCGCGGAGGATTTCCTCGGCGTCGGCCAGGCGAGCACGAAGCTGGGCGATTTTGCGGGAAGGGGCGGAGCGGGAGGAGCGTTGGCGGCGGGCAGTTTTCATCACGCGGTTTTAGCTTTCGTGACCAAATCCAACCCGACAAAGAGGCCGGAGGTGTTGGAGAGGTTGCCGATGAAGCGGCGGAGCGGGCGCGGGAATTCGCGGACGAGGGTCGGGGTGGCGACGATCTGTCCGTCGCGCGCCAGGATGGGCTGCTGATAGACATCAATCACTTCGAGTTCGACGTTGCCCTTGGCTTCGGTTTCGCACAGTTTGCGGACGCGCAGGATAGCCTGGCGCGAGCGGTCAGTGGCGCCCGCCACGTAGAGTCGCAGGCTGTTTTTACCCGCAGGGCGAGTGGCCAGGGCCTTCTCGAAGGCGTTGAGCGTGCGGCTGTTTTTGTTTGCTT
>DATMRF010000137.1:0-93629 GCA_035566435.1 Candidatus Acidiferrum sp. | reverse complement strand
ACCCAATCGCCAGTCACCGCGAGTTTTTCTGCCAATCCCACCAGCGGCCAGGCGCCGCTGGCCGTGCAGTTCACGGATCAATCCACCGGCCCGGTCACCGCATGGAACTGGAACTTTGGCGATGGCTCGAGCAGTTCGTCCCAGAGTCCGGCGCACACTTACGCCAGCGCCGGCAGTTTCACGGCCACGCTGACCGTCACCGGCGGCAGCGGCCAAACCAGCAGCGCCAGTCACACCATTTCCGTGACTAAAGGCGTCTCACCCGTAACCGCGAGTTTTTCTGCCAATCCCACTAGCGGCCAGGCGCCGCTGGCCGTGCAGTTCACGGATCAATCCACCGGCCCGGTCACCGCATGGAACTGGAACTTCGGCGATGGCTCGAGCAGCTCATCGCAGAGTCCGGCGCACACTTTCGCCAGCGCCGGCAGTTTCACGGCCACGCTGACCGTCACCGGCAGCAGCGGCCAAACCAGCAGCGCCAGTCACACCATTTCCGTGACTAACGGCGTCTCACCCGTAACCGCGAGTTTTTCTGCCAATCCCTCCAGCGGCCAGGCGCCGCTGGCCGTGCAGTTCACGGATCAATCCACCGGCCCGGTCACTGCATGGAACTGGAACTTCGGCGATGGCTCGAGCAGCTCGTCGCAAAATCCGGCGCACACTTTCGCCAGCGCCGGCAGTTTCACGGCCACGCTGACCGTCACCGGCAGCAGCGGCCAAACCAGCAGCGCCAGTCACACCATCTCCGTGAGCGCGCCACCACCGTCCGCCACGGTGACCGTGGTGGCGTCCCAAACTTTGGCAACGAGCCTGACGCCGGGTATTTTCAGCATCACGCGCTCTGGCGACACGGGTTTGTCACTGACGCTGAACTATTCATTGGGCGGCACAGCGGTGAATGGTGTGGATTACCAAACCTTGAGCGGTTCGGTGGTGATTCCCGCCGGCTCCACCACGGCCACGGTGGCCGTTCAGCCCCTGGGATTGCTGAATTTGCTCCAGACCGTAGTGCTGACAATTTCACCCACTTCGAGTTATGTCGTCGGGTCGCCCAATTCGGCGACGGTAACGATCGTAGCCTCGCTCTCGCCGTAAGCCCGCGCGGAAGGAATGAACAATACGGAGAAGAACGCTCCCCGCCAGCCGGGCCGGTTTGAACGAACGGACGCCCTGGCGGGGCGCGGCCTTTGGCATAGGTCGGCAGTGGGTGCAGCCCCTTCGAAATTTAGGCTCTCACCCCACTTCCAGCCGGTTTGAGCTCCGGGTAGTTAAGAGTGGTACGGTGATTCATGAAGAAAGAGATTCGCATTTTGATTTTGGAAGATGTGGCTGCTGACGCGGTTCGCATCAACCATGAGTTGCGGCGCGAAGGATTGAGTTTCCACTGCAAGCGCGTCGAAACCAGGGTGGACTTTCTGCATGAACTCCAGCGCCATCCCCCCGACCTGATTCTTTCGGATCACGGCCTGCCGTCGTTTGACGGGTTCACCGCGCTGGCGATTGCCCGGAACCAATACCCGGATGTTCCGTTTATTTTCGTGACCGGCTCGCTGGGCGAACAGATGGCCATCGAAGCCCTCAAGAGCGGTGCTACGGATTACATCCTCAAAAAAGATCTTTCCAAGCTCGGGCCGGCGGTACAACGCGCCTTGCGGGAAACCGAGGAACGGCTGGCACTGAAACAAAAGGAGCAACAGTTGCGTGAAAGCGAGGAGCGTTACCGCCGGTTGATTGAGTTTTGCCCGGACGCCTTCTTTGTCGAATGCGAGGGGAGGATCGTTTTTGCCAACATGACCGCCGCGCGTTTGCTGGGTGTCGAAAACGCGGAGAAGCTCGTCGACTGTCCGATAAGTCAAATCATCCATCCGGATTCATGGGCCGCCCTCGAGAAGCGGTTTGCGGCATTAAGTGAAAATGGCACGACCTTTTTCTGGAGAAAAATACAAAAGGGAAGCGTTCAAAGGATAAAGGAATCAGGTCCCGTTTTTCCTTTCATTGAGGAAAGATTTGTCCGGGCGGACGGGTCGACCGTGGCGGTGGAGGTGGCGGCGACGCCGCTCACGCTCCAGAATCGCCAGGCAATCCAGTTCATGGCTCGCGACATCACATCACGCCAGAAGGGAGAGGAGTCCCTGAGAAAGAGCGAGGCGCTCAAGAGCGCCATCCTGGACACGGCGCTGGATGCCATTATTTCCATAGACCACGAAGGATTGATTCAGGAATGGAATGCGGCGGCGCAGAAAATTTTCGGTTACAGCCGGGCTGAAACCGTCGGCAAGCCGGTGGATGAATTGATCATTCCTGCCGCGTTGCTGGAAATTTATCACGACGGTCTGGCGAATTACCTGATGACCGGCGCGGGCAGCCTGGTGGGCAAACCGATTGAACTGACTTTGCGCCGCGCCGACGGTCGCGAGTTCCGTGCGGAGATGGCCATCAGCCGCGCCCTGACCGAACGACCGCCCCGCTGCACCGCGCTCATTCGCGACATCAGCGAGCGCAAACACGCCGAGCTGCTCCTGCGGCAAAGCGAGGAACGCCTGCGTCTGCTGATTGAAAGCGCAAAAGATTACGCGATTTACATGCTCGACAGTGAGGGCAACGTAGCTACCTGGAACACTGGGGCACAACATCTTGAAGGTTATCGCGCCGAGGAAATCATCGGAAAACATTTCTCGATCTTTTTTGTCCCCGAGGACGTGGCGCGTGGTGCGCCGAAGGAATTCTTGCAACAGGCAGAACGCGAGGGCAAGGTGCTCAACGAAGGGTGGCGCCTGCGCGAGGACGGTTCACGCTTCTGGTCGGAGGGCATCATCACCGCCTTGCGGGACGAAAAGGGCAAATTGATTGGCTTCTCCAAAATTGCCCACGACATCACCACGCAAAAGGAAACCGAGGAAAGAATTCACCAACTTAACGAACAATTGGAGCAGCGTGTCCGCGAGCGCACCGCGGAACTGGAAGCCGCCAACACTGAACTCGAAGCCTTCAGCTACTCGGTATCGCACGACCTGCGCGCCCCGCTGCTGCACATCAGTGGTTTTGTGGACATGCTGCAAAACGAAGCCGCGTCCCTGCTGGATGATAAGAGCAAGGAACACCTGCAAACCATTGCCGACAGCGCCAAACAAATGGGTAGCCTGATCGACGCACTGCTCGATTTCTGTCGGATGGGCCGCTCGGAGATGGGCCGGCATCCCGTCAACGTCGTTAGCCTGGTGGAAGAAGCTCGACGCACCTTCCGGCGGGAGACAAAAGACCGCAACATCGAATGGAAAATCGGCGAATTACCGGAAGTGCAGGGCGACCCCGTCATGCTGCGGCAGGTCATCGTCAATCTCCTCTCCAATGCGCTCAAATACACCCGCGCCCGCTCGCCGACTATTATCGAAATCGGCGCCACGCACGGTGAGCAGGAAGACGTATTTTCTGTCCACGACAACGGAGTCGGGTTCGACATGCAATATGCCGGTAAGCTCTTTGGCGTGTTCCAGCGGTTGCACCCGGTCCACCAATTTGAAGGCACCGGCATCGGCCTGGCCAACGTCCGGCGCATCATCCATCGCCACGGCGGACGCGTCTGGGCGGAAAGCGCGCCAGACAACGGTGCGACGTTTTATTTCTCAATTCCCCGTCTGATATCTCCAACCCAAAAAGGAGGGCCGTATGAAAAACAATAAATGGATTCTGCTGGCGGAAGACGACGTCTGTGTCGCGGAACTGACCATGCTGGCGCTGGACGCAGACAAACTGGGGTGCACGGTCGTCGTGGCCCGCGATGGATCGGAGGCACTGGACTGCCTGTATCACCGGGGCCGGTTTGTCGCCTGCGGGCCGGGGCGTCCGGCGCTGGTGCTGCTGGATTTGAAAATGCCCCGGGTGGACGGCCTGGAGGTGCTCCGCCAAATCAAATCCGCAGAGCAGTTGAAATCGGTCCCAGTGGTCATGCTTACCTCCTCCCGGGAAGATTCCGACCTTGTCCGCAGCTACGCGCTGGGCGCAAACGCGTACGTTGTGAAACCGGTGGATTTCCAGGAATTCTCCCGCGCCGTCAGGCTCATTGGGGAGTTCTGGACGACGGTTAACGAGCCGTCGCCGGGTTCCGGCGCCGATACCCGGGATGGACAACCTGCTCTCGTGGCCACCGCATGAGTTGGTGCTCCCTTTGCTCCCGTGAAGCCGGAAATCCGCATCCTAATACTGGAGGATAGCGTCACGGACGCCGAACTGGTCGGATACGCGTTGCGCAAAGGCGGATTTGGATTTTCCCTGGAGCGGGTGGACACCAGGTCAGGTTACATTCATGAACTGGAACGCGAGCCGCCCGACCTGATCCTTTCGGATTTTTCACTCCCTGCCTTCGACGGTTACGCCGCGCTGGCCATCGCCCAGCAAAAATACCCCGGGGTTCCGTTCATCTTCGTCACCGGCACCCTGGGAGAGGAGGTAGCCATTGAAACCCTCAAAAAGGGCGCCACGGACTATGTGCTCAAGCATCGCCTGGGCCGACTCGTGCCATCCGTGCAACGCGCCTTGCGCGAGGCGGAAGCCCGGGCCGAGCGCGCGCGCGCCGAGGAGCAGCTCCGCCAGTCACATCAACAGTTGCGCGCGCTTTCCGTTTACCTGCAGTACGTGCGGGAGGAGGAACAAATCCGGATCGCCCGCGAAGTCCACGATGAACTCGGTCAGTCACTGACCGGCTTGAAGCTGCAACTGACCTGGCTTTGCAACCGCTTGCCAAAAAGTTTGCAGCCGCTTCACGAAAAAACCCGGTCCATGTCGGCGCGCATTGATGAAACCATCCAAACCGTCCGCCGGATTGCCACCGAGTTGCGTCCCGCGCTGCTGGACACCGCCGGGTTGGTCGCCACGCTCGAATGGCGGGCGAACGAATTTCAGAAACAGACCGGTATCCAATGCCGCGTCAACTCGGTCGTCACGGAAACGCTTTGGGACCAGGACCTGAACACGGCTTTCTTCCGCATCTTCCAGGAAACGCTCACCAACATCATCCGCCATGCCCACGCCACCCGGGTCGAGGTGCGGTTCCTGGAAACCAACGGCCATCTGGTCCTGGAAGTAAAGGACAATGGCCGTGGCATTTCGGAGGCGGAAATCAACAACACCAAATCCATCGGCCTGCTCGGCATGCGCGAGCGCGCCGCCCTGCTGAGCGGGGAGGTCCGCCTGCGCGGCGAACCCGGGAAAGGCACGACGGTCAGCGTGCGCATCCCGCGGCCGCCGGCCAGATCCAACAAATCAAACCGGCATGAGAATTCTGCTCACAGACGACCACGCGGTGGTGCGGGAAGGCTTGAAACTCATCCTTGCTGACCATTTCAAACGGGCCGTGTTTGGCGAGGCCCGCAACGCACAGGAAGCTTTTGCCCACGTTGCCAGGGAAACGTGGGACGTAGCCGTGCTCGACATCACCCTGCCGGGCCGGAGTGGATTGGAGGTCTTGAAGGAGATGAAACGGCTGCGCCCCAAAATGCCCGTGCTCGTGCTGAGCATGCACCCGGAGGACCAGTTTGCCGTGCGCCTGCTCAAAACCGGCGCCGCGGGGTATTTGACCAAGGAAAGCGCCGGCGGTGAACTGGTCGGAGCAATTCAAAAAGTTGTCAACGGCGGCCGTTACATCAGCCAATCGCTGGCCGAGCGGATGGCCTCGTACCTGGACGTGAACGTCCAGAAAGCGCCCCACGAACGTCTTTCGGACCGGGAGTTTCTGGTCTTGCACATGATCGCCTCCGGCAAGGCTGTCGGTCAGATTGCCAAGGAACTTTCCCTGAGTGTCAAGACCGTCAGCACCTACCGCGCCCGCTTGCTCGAAAAAATGGACATGAAAAACAACGCCGAATTGACCCATTACGCCGTCCAAAATAATCTGGTGGATTGAAGCGCGCCAAATCGTTGGAACGGGAGCCCGTCTTAGCGTTCGTTGGGGTCCGTTCCCGGTTGGCTTTTGGGCTTTGACCCACTGTTTCAAATCTCCGGCCTGATTTATTGTTAAACAACTATGACCGGATTGGCTGCGCTCGTGTGCGTGCCAACCGGCCGCTAAATTGCATGAACGAACAACCTGATTTGACGCCATCCGCCGGGAATGGCAACGGCGAGCCCGCGGCGAAATTTCATCGCAATGGCGGAACGGATTCGTTGCCGGACTACTGGTCGTTTGCCGAGATGCTGCTCCTGCGACGCTGGTTTTGGCTCGTGACCGGCGCCGCGTTGTTGGGACTCCTTGGGTTCGCGGCGGGATTACACCTGTGGAAATCCACCTACACCGCACCGGCCCAGTTGATTGTCTACAACTCGCCAAACGCGGCGGAAATTTTCGGCGAACGGCAGATCTCCCCCCACACCATCGTCAGTGTCCTCCGCTCCCCGGAACTGCTGGAATCAGCGGGCGCGCAGGCCACACCCGCGGTTTCGGCGGCGACCTTGAACCAACACCTGAGCGTGATGCCGGACCACAACAGCGACATCATTGTGGTGACCGTCACCATGGACGGTCCGCAAAACGCCATGGAACTAGTCAACCATTATGCGAATGAAGCGGTACGCTTCACCAAAAAACTGCAGGCCGCATCCGCCGCCGAACTGAGCGCATTTTTTGCCGAGCAACTCGCCAAGGTTGACACCGGCATTTCCACCCTCGACCAGCAGGCTCAATCCCTGCCGGTAACCGCTTTCACCGCCGTTCCAACCCCAGCGTCAAATCCCCTCGCCCAGGAATTGCAGGCCGCGCGCGTGAAACTCGTTGATTTGCTCGGCACCTTCACCGAAGCCAGTCTCCCGGTGAAATCGCAACACGCCAAAATCGCGGCCCTTGAAAACGAATTGGCATCGGGAGACTACCCGACGGCAACCAACGCGGACGGAAGCGCGAGCCACTCGAACCCGGGCATCATTTCCGCGACCGGCGAAAACGATCCGGCTGTCATTCGCGGCAAATTGGAGTCGCTGGAGAGCGTTCGGCTCGCGTTGCTGGGCAAACAGCAGGCGGTGCTGTCCTTCGCGGCCAAGCCGCCGGGTTATTGCCGCCTGCTCGCCCCCGCCACGCTCCGGGACGTGGTGGTTCATGGACGGACGGTCAAAGTGCTTTTTCTTTCCGTCTTCCTGGCGCTGCTCGGCACGGTTGCCGCTGCGGCTGTGGCTTTGCTGGTTGAAGTAATTGACAACCGTTTGAAAACCGCAGCTGATGTCCGGCGCGTGGTCAAATTGCCGGTGCTGACGACGGCGGGTGATTTGAATCATCTGAGTCAAAACGCCCGGCGCGAGTGGGCCTTTCGCGCTTGGATGGATTTGCAGGGCCGGCTTAGTTCCTCGCCCAATCATGGACTCATCTGCGGGGTCACCTCCTCCGGCCACAAGGAAGGGCGCTCGACCTGGGTACATTCACTCGCCGAAGCCGCCAGCCAGCTTGGTTTCCGTGTGCTGACCATTGCCACCCGTCCTTCGCCCCATGACACCGAGGCCCCGGAGGTGGAAGTGGCCGCCCCGCCCGCAGAAGTTACATCGCCACCGGCCGCCTACGTTGCGCTCACACCCAACATTCTCGCCAAACCGGCCGAGGTGACGCAGCAGTTGACCGGACCGAATCCGCAACCAATCGTTCACATTCCCCTCCCCGGCTGGGTCTGGAACCTGGAGCGTCGCAAACAATGGCAGGCCGCCCTCCAGCACTGGGCACAAATCGACAACATCGTCATCATGGTGGAACTTCCGCCGGCCTCCCTGCCTGAAGCCGTTTTGCTGGCCCAGAACCTGCCGAATGTGATCTGGCTCACCGACTGCGGTAAGGCCAACGCCACTCAGACGCGCCAGCGGCTCAAAACCCTGCGCAGCGCCCGCTGCCATCTTGCCGGGGTCGTGCTCAATCACGCTCCGGCATTCGCCTTGAAACAACACTTCTCCCGCTGGGTCACCGAGTGATTTGATTCATTCATGACCGGCCACCGATGTCGCGGCACAATCCGCCCTCGATTTCGCTGAGCTGAATGTAACGTTCCCACACCGGCCCGGCTTGGTCACCGGCGCCAAAGCCGCGCAAAAGATAAAGACCGTCGCGCTGCTGGGCGTCCTTGAGTTTGTCCTGGAGCACCTCGAACTGAAACGTGTCCCGATTGACGGGCCGACGCGCTTTGGGCACGGTGATTTTCACAAAGCCCCAGACCTTGCCGGCGTCCTTGTGCGCAGCCCCCAGCTTGTGCAGGAGGGTATCGCGTTTCCAGGGCCGCTGACGCGTGCGGCGCAGCACCCGTAGCGTCCGTAGCAGCCGGGCGAGCTTGCGTCGGCGGATAGCCGTTTCCTTTTGGCGACGCCCCTCACTCTTAGCCAGCACATAAACTTCTTGGTCCTGCGCCAGTAGCTTGACTTCGATGGTGTCGCGCAGTTTCTGCCACGGCACCTTTTCCAATTCGGCCTTAAGTTGGTCCCACCGGCCTCGCGGTGTGCCGACCAGGTATCCCACAGGTGGATCGCTCTGACGCATGTCTTGCATTGTCTCTTCGGTCGGAATCCCCCGGTCCATGACCCAAATCCGTCGAGCCTGACCGTATTGGGTCTGAATCTTCTGTAGCAACTCTTTGAAGGTGGCTCGGTCGTTGGTGTTGCCCGGCAGGATCTCATCGGCCAGCGGAAAGCCTTCCGCACTCAGCACCACCGCAATTACCACCTGGCGACAGTCCGAACGTTTATCACGGCTGTAGCCGTGTTTGGCTTTGGGCGCCTGCTCCATCTGCCCTTCGAAATAGGTGCTGGTCAGGTCATAAAGCAGCAGATCGTAAGTCTATCATCCAGCAATACCGGCCTGGAAGAGGCTTGGTCTCCACTTGCGCCTTTGGCAAAAGACCTGGCTCGCTGCTCAATGGCTTGCGTCAACGCTTACGCGAAAAAAACCTAAAATCGCCTTGCAACCATGAAATTTCGGTGAGCAATCCTGCCCGGTGGGGGGTGGCTCGCGCATCACGTGCGAAGCGCAAGGTTGAAGCGCGAATAAGGTGCAAAATACCCGATCCGGAAAGCGTGTGTCCCCGGGTGAAGGCTTACAACGTGTTCATTAGCAACGCGCAGGGTTAGCTGGATGGAAGGGCACCTGGCCAGCTAGAGAGAATCGATTACACCTGACGAGGAATCCTCACAGGAAATCACAAAACAAGAAACCGTATGAAACAGATCTTTCTCTTAATAAGCGCTGTCACCCTGCTCGCGACGAGCGGCTATATTCTTCCGGGCCATGAATTCCAAGGCAGATATTCCGGTGTGCACCAGACCCGCATCGCGTCTCCGACGCCGGAATTTTGTAGGACAACTTCCGACACGATAATCAGACCAGAGCCAGCTACGCAATCCACCACTACCTCCTAGGTTGGCAATATGACAAAACAGATTAGTGCCATCCTGGGCATTTTCGCCATTGGGTTGATTCCCTATTTCACGAGGGGTGTTGACGCCGCCAGTCTCCCAAGCTGGGTTGGGCCGGCCACCCACAACTGGCAGCCGCGTTTGGGCGGTGTCTGTTGGCTGGACAGCCGCGCCGTGGTCAAGCAGGCCGCCCCGTATCTGGCGCAAAGTTCCCGGCCGGTGCTGGTGGGCATCAAGTCCGATGCCACCGGCTTTGGCTATCGCTTTGACCTCAACTCGTGGGATTCGCAGTCGGCGATCCATACCTATTACCCGTGGGACGGCACCGATGCCGGCACCGCGGCTTCGCCGGAAGATGTCTTCAACATTTTTGGCGCGACGGGCAACGCGGAATTCATCCTCAACATTCCCATTCCGCTGCGTCTCACAAACAGCCCCTCGAGCAACTGGGGCTACGACGGCTGGGGTTATACCTGGCAGACCCCGCAGTTCTATGCGGCCATGGTGCAATACCTTTTCGCCGCCGCCGGGCCGCAGTCCGAATGGCAGAATCTCCCGACGACCCTCGATTTCTTTTCGCAACCGGCCAGTTTCAACTGGGCGGACCTCCGGGCACGGCGCGGGCATGTGAATCCTTATCCCGTCGTGGCGGTCATCATCGGCGCAGAGCCTTATAACCTCGAAGGCACGCCGAACGGCGCGCTTTACGGCCCGCAGGCGGAAAAATTCCGCGTGGCCATCCGCAACTCCGGCTACACCGGCCAGTTGGGCCTTCACGTGCACGACATGGGCATCGTAGACGACCCAACCGGCGGCTGGTTCTATCCGATGATGGCCAGTCTCAATGCGGCTGATTTCAGTTACATTGACCTTGAGCATTACTACCAGTTCTCAAGCGTGCCGGAAGATTTCAAGCGGACCTTCCCCGTTTCCACCAATCCAAAAGGTTTCCAGGGCTGGTGGTTCTCGCAGTCCCAGTGGAAATCCGACTACACGAAATACCTTTGGATCGAACAGGACACCCGTAACGCCATCCGCGACGACGCCACCATTCCCGGTTTAGGCGATCCCAGCCGCTGGCAGCTCGGTTTCAGCGAGCACGGCATCCAGGTCACGTCGGCGTTCACGTATAACGACATGTTCAGCGCGATGCACTGGGCCGGCTGGCTGGCCGAATCCATGCGCCAGAACATCGCTTGGGATTCAAGCTGGACGCTCCTGGCCGAAGGCTTCTCCCATGGACAGCTCCAGGTCAGGAACGGTTATGTCACCCGCACGCCAATGTTCTTCGTCTATCAAATGGCGCAGGAATTCTACGGCTACGATTATTTGACCAACAGCTACGCCAGCCCGATCGGCGCGACCACGGACGGTCAGGGCAACGCCGTCCAATTCCCCTGGACCACCGTGCGCACCTTTAGCGATCCGGCGACGGGCAACATCCACCTCTGGGTCGTGAACCAAAGCACCAACAGCACCGCGACGATTACCGGTTTTGAAAACTGGAATGTCATCGGTTGGAAACAACTCACTGGCGCAAGCTACAGCGCCAACAACCCGCTCGGCGTCCCCGGGCCGGAACCGATTCAAACGGTGGCGGCAGCATTGCCGGCGCTGGGCACATCGCTGGTCATTCCACCCATTTCCGTCAACCACATTATCCTGTCGGCTTCGGGCGGTTCCGGCGACACGACTCCACCGACGGTTTTCATGAGCGCACCGATAAATGGCGCAATCGTTTCCGGTTCGACCATCGTCACGGCCGTCGCTGCGGACAACGTCGGCGTCGCGGGCGTGCAATTCAATCTGGACGGCACGAACCTCGGCGGCGTGTTCACCCTCCTGCCTTACAGCGGCACGCTGGACACCACGGCCATTGCCAACGGCTTGCACACCTTGGCCGCCACCGCCTGGGACGCAGCGGGCAATCAAACCACCGCGACCCCCGTCACCATCACGGTGACCAACGTGCTGACGCCGCTCGGGTTCCCGACGATCAGCATTGCCGCCACGGTCTCGATCGCCGTCATCGGCAGCACGAATTACGGCGCGTTCACCTTCACGCGCACCGGCGACACCAGCCTCGCCCTGGCGGTAAACTACTCGCTCGGCGGCACGGCCACCAAATGGGACGATTATCGCCGTCCCGTAGAAGGCGACATGCCGGTTTCCATCACGATCCCGGCCGGCTCCAGTTCCTACACCATGAACATCGCCGCGGAGGGAAATGAATATGCAGTGAATCCCGAAACCGTCAGTGTGACGTTGTCTACGGATCCAGCTTATACGGTCGGCTCGCCCGCCGCTGCGACCATCACGATTGTCAGCAACTCAGTGGTCACGGTGCCGACGGTCACGGTCACCGCCTCCAGTCCAAACGCCTCGCGCGTCGGTCCGGTCAACGGCGGGTTCACGCTCACGCGCAGCGGCAGCACGAGTGCCTCCTTGACAGTGAACTATTCACTCGGGGGCACGGCGATAAACGCGACCGACTACAATCCGCTCGCAACTTCCGCGACAATTCCGGCAGGCGCAGCTTCGGCTGTACTCACCGTTGCCCCAAAAGCCAGCGCGAACTTTGTCGGTTCGGAAACCGCCGTTCTCGCATTATCTGCAAATGCAGGTTATACCGTCGGTCCGGCGGCCACCGCATCGGTCACGATCGCGGGGAACGCCGTGCCGAGCAGCATCAGAAAGGTCGCCGGCAACAATGTGCAAATAACCTGGGGCAGTGTCGTGAACAAAATCTACCGCATCGCCTACAAAAACAATTTGAGCAACGCCACCTGGACAAATTTAAGCGGCCTCATCACCGCCACCAGCACGACCACTTCCTACACGAACAGCACAGCCGGCGCGTCCAAACAGCTTTACTACGTCGTCTATGTGACGGATTAACATCCTGGCTCCACGTTGATCGGATCAAACTCAAACAACCCCTCCTCGCCCAGGCGGGGAGAGAATTCCCCGAATTCTGTACGCCCCCTGCGCCCCTGAACTATTCGGGGATAACCGGGGCGTTTGGAGGTCTGTCCCGTCCGTTGCGGGACAGTCCAGATCGCGTAAACGCAGGATTCCAAACCGCAGGTTCACAGCGCGGGCGGAGCCGCAACCAAATCCACAGCACGGATAAACCGCAGAGACGCGATAACCGCCAAGAAACCAAAGACTTACGGTTCGAAAAACCCCGCTCAAATTGCTTCATGCTCAGGGACAGGCCTGCAAAGAGGCAGACGCAAAGGGTCTCAGAAATCCGGGGCCACAGAGCAGATCCGCTAAGCTCACCGGGCGGTGACCTCTTGTCTAAGGTTACACTCGGTTTGCGACCTTGCGCCTCTGCACCTTAGCGTCTTTGCGTTAAGACCGGCTTGCATCGTGACGGCTAAGCGTCGGGCGGTCTTGCTTGGGTTGGAGGATCCGGGGGCCTTGTGGGTGTGAATGCCTGGCGGAGCACACGCCCCTTTCCCAGTGGTCAATGACAACTATTTCTCCCCTTAGTGCCCAGGCCGTGTCGGCCCGGATGTGTTCCTGTAACGCGTTTTGTGGCCCTATATAGGGTGAAAGCAAGACGCGAAAACCAAATACCCGAACCGACATGAACATTACCCTGACAGCCCCGTTCCCCTTCCCTCCACTGGCAGCCACCGCGTCAGCGATCGGCCCTCACGCGGGTGCCTTAATTGTGTGCAAAAAACCCAGCTCATCCGAACGCCGGCTCACGGTGGATTAGACCGGTTCAAACCAGTTCAAGCCCGTTAAAGCTACAAAGTGGGGGGGGGTGTTAACCTCAAGGAACCCAGCGCGACAAAGCCACAACCAAATGGATTCGAAATGGGTGTCGAACAGCATTGTGCGTTCGCACAGGAAATCTTCTCAAAAATGATCGATTTGCGATATCTGCACTACGAAGAGGGTCGGCACAGGCCGGGTGAAGGGTTTCGCAAAGCAACATCCGTGCAAGCCCGGGCATCGTCACCAGGATCCAGAGTTCGGCGCCGAACCGGGGCGTCAGCCTACTTTCGCCCGGGATTCTACCCCTCTGGATTGTCGCAAGAAATGCCATACACTGGCGTCAATTGTTGGCAGCGCATCGGATGCATGACCTGGTTTTTGGTTGTTTGACTATGAGGTTCGTCAGAATCTTATTCATTTGTCTGGGCGTTGTTTCCCTTTTGTTTGGACGCTGCATCGGGGTGGTGTCGGCCGATGCGGTGATCAATGACGCCACCCCGATGCACGTGCCGCTGCCGGGAGATCACCAACTGCGTATTTTGTCGCCCAATCTGCTGGAGTTGCGGCTGGTTACCACCAAGACGCTGGCGGCGGCTGTCGGCCAATGGAATTTTGTGGGCGCCCTGGGCCTGCCGAATTTTCCCCGCTCGGCGGAGTTCGTGGTTTTGGTGAACGGCAAAATGGTTCCCGTTTCCGCTGTCGGTTTTAAACGCCGTCCGCTTTACGCCCCGCTGACCAGCTACGATCTGCGCATTGACAACAATCTGTATCTGCAACTGGCCGCGCCCATCGCCGACAACCAAACGGCCCAAGTGGTCAACCCCGACGCCTCGCTCTGGGCGCCGACTATGCGATTCATGGCCACGGCCAATCCGTTGCGTTACAATCCGGCCATCCACGTCAACCAGGTTGGCTATGTTGCCTCCATGTCCAAACAAGCCATGGTCGGCTACTACCTCGGTAGTCTCGGCGAGATGACCTTCACGTCCACCAACTTTCAAATCGTGGATGCCAACACCGGTGCCAGCGTTTATAGCGGCACGCTGACCCGGCGGCAGGACATCGGCTATACTTACACGCCCCCGCCATACACAAATGTTCTTCAAGCCGACTTCAGCAGTTTCACAACGCCGGGCGAATACCAACTGGCTGTTCCCGGTTTGGGCGCGTCGTATCCGTTTTTTATCAATGACGGGGCCGCAGCGGCTTTCGCGCGCGCCTATGCCTTGGGCCTTTACGAGCAACGTTGCGGCACGAGCAATTCCCTGCCGTTCACGCGCTTCGTTCACGACCCCTGCCACACCGCGCCCGCGAGCGTGCCGAGTCCGCAGGCGCAATTCACCAATGCCTGGAACATCATTGCCAGCTACGGTTTGACGGTCAACCCGAACAATCCCCCGCAAACCGCGCCGCTCCTGACCAACGAGGCGGCCCAACTGTATCCGTTCGTCCACACCGGAATGGTGGAGGTTTCCGGAGGTCATCACGACGCGGGCGATTACAGCAAGTACACCATCAACAGCGCAAACCTCATCCACCTGCTCATTTTCGCCGCTGACTCACTGCCCGGCGTTGGCGCGCTCGACAACCTGGGCATCCCTGAAAGCGGCGACGGCAAAAGCGATTTTTTGGAAGAGGCGAAATGGGAGGCCGATTTTCTCGCGAAAATGCAGGACGCCGACGGGGGATTTTATTTCCTGGTTTATCCGCGCAACCGCGAATACGAAAACAACGTGGCCCCTGACCACGGGGATCCGCAGATTGTCTGGCCGAAAAACACCGCCGCGACCGCCGCCGCGGTGGCCGCGCTGGCGCAATGCTCCTCGTCCCCACTCTTCAAACAGCAATTTCCCCAGGCGGCGACCAATTATTTTGCGAAGGCCTTGCTCGGCTGGGAGTTCCTGACAAACGCCATTGCGAAATACGGCAAGGCTGGCGCGTATCAAAAGCTCCTGAGCTACGGCGACGATTTTACGCACGACGACGAATTGGCGTGGGCGGCATGTGAAATGTATCTGGCGACCGGTGATCCGCAGTACCAGCAGCGGCTGTTCGCCTGGTTTCCCGACCCGACCAACCCCGCCACATTCCGCTGGACCTGGTGGCGAGTGTACGCCGCCTATGGCAACGCGATCCGCAGTTATGCTTTTGCCGCGCGCAGCGGGCGTTTGCCGGCCAGCCAGATCAGTTCAAATTACCTGGCTGCATGCGAAACAGAAATCGCCGCTGGCGCCCAGGATCAATTCACCCGAGCGCAACAGTGCGCCTACGGAAGCAGTTTCCCGGCCGAGACAAAATGGGTCCGCGGTGGCGGCTGGTATTTCTCCATGGACCAGGCGTTTGACCTGGCGGTGGCTTATGCGCTCAGTGATTATCCTCCGCTGACCAATTCGCATCCGCAACTGCTCCAGGCGATGTTGGGCAACCTGAATTACGAGGGGGGCTGCAACCCTGCGAACGTCAGCTTCGTCGAGGGACTCGGCTGGCGGCGTCAGCGCAATATTGTGAATCAATATGCGGCCAACGGCCGCCGCGTCCTGCCGCCGTCCGGCATTCCCGTCGGCAACATCACCGCCAGTTTTGATTACCTTTCGCTCTACCAGGGCGAGCTGGGCGCGCTCTGTTTCCCGTTGGACGGCGCAAACGCCGCACCGTACCCCGTTTATGACCGCTGGTGCGACAGTTGGAATGTGCAAACTGAAATGACGGATGTGAACGCGGCGCGCCAACTGGCGACCGCCGCGCTGCTCATGGCCCAAACGCCACTGGCCTCGCAAAATTGGCGGTCGGCTTCGGCGCAAATCGCCGTGCCGGCCCTGGTGGGAATTTCCAACTCCGCCACCGCGACCCTCACCGTTTCGAATTTCGACCTCACGCAGGCACGCGTTGTATGGGAGGCGCAAAATCAGGAGCCCGCTTCCGGCGCCACTTTTGCCTTCACGCCGACGAATTACGGTATGCAATGGATTGAAGTCGAGGCGCAGTGGCCGGACGGACGGCGCGTTTTCGCGGGGACAAATTTTTTTTCGACCAACGGCCCTCCATCCGTGAGCGTCGCCGCCACTGATCCACTCGCCGTTGCCGGCACGACGAACTGCGGCGCGTTTACCTTCACGCGCGCCGGCGACACCAGCGCTCCGTTGACCGTGTATTACACCCTGGGTGGGACGGCCATTAAGTTGAGAAATTACTGGCCGTTGCCTAGCGGCGCTGGACAGTCCCTAACGATCCCCGCGGGCGCAACTTCCTACACCCTGAACATCGTGCCTTTCAATCTTACGGGGTTGAATCCACAAACGGTCGTCCTCACGCTTCTCGGCGGCACGGGTTACTTGGTCGGCTCGCGCAACTGGGCGACGGTCACAATTGTAAGCCTCGCCAGCCGGATATTGGGCTTCACGAAGGCACTCACCAATGGTTTCACGCTTCAATGGTCGAGTGTTCCAGGCTTCAGCTATCAAGTCATCTCTAGAAACGATCTAACCGACACGAACTGGACGAATTTAAGCGGCAGCATCATCGCCACTTCAACCATGACTTCGTGGACAGACCTCTCCACTGCCGGCATACCCCGGCGGTTTTACGCCGTGCAAGGGGAAACCTTGGCCGATGTGCGGATCGCTTCAATTGGACCAGATTTTACCGTAGGCGGCAGCATGTCGCTCAACTGGACGAGCCTGCCCGGACAAACGTATCATGTCGTCTTTAAGAACACTCTAAACGACACCAATTGGACTGACTTAAGCGGTCCGGTGACCGCAACCTACACGCTCACGTCGTGGACGGATTCCCTGTCCACCGGCGTCCCACAACGGTTTTACCGCATTGACAGGGAGCCGTAGCTTTCTGCGAACGATTCGCGGCCGCCCGCCTTCGTCGTTTTAGACAGGCTCCTGCGTCGTTCGATCTTCTTTAAGCTGCAACCGCGCTCTGCTTTCAATGATCCCGCTGGAAATAGCATAGCGCGTGAGGCCGGCTACGTCATGGATGTGTAGCTTCTTCATTAGTTCCTGGCGGTGTTTGTCCACCGTTTTGACGCTGATGCAAAGCTCGGCGGCGATTTGTTTGTTGACCTTGCCTTCGGCAACCATCTGCAACACTTCCGCCTCACGCGACGTAAGCCGGTCGATCCGCTTTCCCGCGGGCGCTCCGCGGTGCAGCGCCTCGCGGCAGTGTTCCAGCAGGCGCCTGGAGATGGACGGACTGAAAAACGCGTTGCCGTTTTTGCATTCGCGGACCGCGCGGATCAGCTCCGTGGCGGCGGTTTGCTTCAACAGGTAACCGGCGGCACCCGCTTCGGTCACCTGATGCACATACTCATCATCGCTGTACGACGAGAGGATAATCACCCGGGTGGTGGGGACTTCCTTGACGATTTGTCTCGTGGCTTCCAGGCCGTTGAGCCAAGGCATCGCCACGTCCATCAGCACCACGTCCGGGAGCAGTTTCAAGGCGAGGCGGAGAGCCTGCCGCCCTGTTTCGGCTTCGCCGACAACGGCAATGTCCGGTTCAGCGTCCAAGAGGGCGCGAAGTCCCTGCCGAACCACCGTATGGTCGTCAGCCAACAGCACTTTTATCTTTTCCATGATAATTCCTAATTATGGTTACCGTGTTTTACTCCAAATTGCTTTACCCCGCCTTCCCGCTCAGCCTTCCAACGCATTGCCGCTCTCTCGGCATGAAACGGAATCACCACCCGAACGGTGGTTCCCTTGCCGGGTTGCGGCCTGACCACGAACCGGCCATTGACCAGCCGCACGCGTTCCTGCATGCCCAACAAACCCAGTCGCTGCCTGCTTTTCGCGGAATTCATCGGGCCCGGCGTGAATGACTTGCCGTCGTCCGCGACCAACATGCAAACACCATCCTTGAGTTTGCTGATGACCACTTTTACCTGGCTGGCCCGCGCGTGTTTGGCCACGTTGGTGAGACTTTCCTGGGCAACACGAAACAGAACCGTTTTCTGATCGTTGCCCAGTTTTTCAGCAATGGGGTTGCCGCGAAAACGAACCCGCAGGCGGGTGCGGTCCGCGAACCCTTTCAGATAGGACCGAAACGCGGGCAACAATCCCAGCTCATCCAGCATGGCCGGCCGCAACTCACGGGCAAAGCGATGCACCGTTTCCATCGTCTGCAGCAGCAAGGCCTGGGTTTCCGCGGCGTTTTGTTTAAAGCGATCGCTGCCGGCGGCACCGTTGTTTCCCAGCGCCTCAATCTTGATGCTGATGGCCGTCATGGCCTGGCCGATTTCATCGTGCAATTCACGACTGATGTGTTTTCGCTCCTCCTCCTGCACGTGCAAAATCTGGTTCGACAGATTCCGAAGGTTTTCCTCCATGCGCCGGGCCCGAATGAACAATTCACGGAAGTGTTCCCTGCTCTCGCGCAACGCCTTCTCGGCGCGTTTGCGCACACCGATTTCGGCTTCCAGTTCCCGGTTGCGTTGCTGCAATTTGACGTTGGTTTCGCGAAAACCACGATGGGCCGCTTCGAAGGGAGAGAGCGTTTCCAGAAAAAAAGTCTCCGCCATTTCCAAAACCCCGTCCTGCCTTTCCGTCACCAACAAAGGCCGTATCAAATGTGCGTAGGCGTTCTCGTGGATCCTTGCCATGTCCAGAACACCCAGTCCCCTGGCAATCGCCGTGCGCCCCAGTTCGTAAGCCTCCTCCAAAACCGCCTCCCGTCCGCTCGCGATGTATTTTTGCAGGGTCGCAAGGTAACGCAGCAAAAGCTTGTGACCCCAGTCATTCATGCGGAGTGCCAAGATAACGGGCGGCCAGCACGAGCGCGTCGTCCGATCCTTTAAAATGTTGATTCAGGATCTGATCGGCGATCTGTTGGGGCGGTTCTGCCCGGTTAAGTCCGTGCTCGAATCCCGGGCCAATGCCGTCCGTGGCAAAGATCAGCAGGTCTCCCGGCGCGAGGGACAGAACCCCGGCGTGCAGCGCCGGAAGGTGAAGGCCGACCAGCCCGTTGCGCAACAGAACGCTTTCGATGGGGTGGCTGTTGCCGGCATCGGCGCGCAACAAACGTCCTTCCACGTTGCCCACTCCCAGCCAGGTCACGGTGTTGTCCAGCGCGTTCAACCAGGCGACCGTCAACACCGCACCACGGGTCTTGACGATGGCTTCATGACAATGTTTGACGATGGAAATGACTGATTCGGCCGTTTGCTTTTGCATGACATCCGCGGCGGCCGCGGCCGCGGCCGCGGCTGCGCCACCGTGTCCCACACCGTCAATGACCGCCAGTAAAGCGCCGTAACCAAATGATTTGATCACATGCAGATCGCCGGAAACCGCCCGCGGCTCTAACGGCCGTCCGGCGACACCGCAATCCACTATCGCCGGTTTTTCAAGTCCAACCGTACTCATGTTACTCCAACCATTTCTTCATGGTGACAGTTGTTCCCTTGCCCACTTGGGTCGCGATGTCAAATTCGTCCATCAACCATTTTGCCCCCGGTAACCCCACTCCCAGGCCTTTGCGCGTGGAATAACCGTACTCCATGGCCTTGGCCACGTCGGCGATGCCCGGTCCTTCGTCGCGGGCCGTAATCACGATACCGCGTTTGTTTGACTGGTTGGCCGGGGTCAGAACGATTTCACCCAGCTTGGCATGGTCAACAATGTTGCGCGCCACCTCGGAAATAGCGGTGGCAATCAGGGTCAGTTCCGCCCCGTCGAAGCCCAACTCCATCGCCATCGTACGGCCCTTCAGGCGCGCGGTTACAATGTCGGCGGCGGAATTGATAGCAACGTGTGCTTCCTTGCTATTTTCCATGTTTCAAGGTCTTCCTGGCCAATCGGTTCAGATAAGCCAGGCCTTCCTCCAGATCGAGTGCGGTCCCGACGCCTTCCAGAGTCAACCCCAAATGCACCATGGCGAAGGCCACGTCGGGCTGGATGCCAACGATGACCGTTTCAGCGCCGCGCAACTTGAGCATGTGGGCGACTTCCCGCAACATGCGGGTGGCAAAGGAATCAATCACATCCAGAACGGTTACATCAATGATAACCCCTCGGGAACGGAATTGCCCGACCCGGTCCGCGAGATCATCCCGTAATTGCAGCAGGTCAGCATCCGACAGCACGGATTGGACGCTGGCAATGAGATACCCCCCTTGTTTGAGTACCGGAACGTGCATGGCAGCCTATTTCTGTGGTTCTTGTGTCGGCGCCTCAGTCGTGAGCATGACTTTGTAACCCAACAGTCGCTCGGCTTCTTCAATGCCACCCTGGAGATCGCCCACCGCGTTCATCTTGCTCAAATCCACGCCGATGGTGACGAGCGTCTGGGCAATTTCCGAGGACAGGCCGGTAATGATGACACTCGCGCCCATGAGCCGCGACGCTTCGACCGTTTGCACCAGATGGTTCGCCACTGTCGAGTCAATCGTCGGCACGCCGGTGATGTCCACGACCACGACCTTGGCGCGGTTGTTGCGGATGCCGCGCAGCAATTGTTCCGTCAATTGTCGCGCCCGCTGCGAATCGATCACGCCGATGATCGGCAGGATCAGCAGGCGTTCGCGCACCTGCAGCACCGGCGTGGACAGCTCGCGGATGGCCTCCTGTTGCTGGCGGATGACGCGCTCGCGTTCCTGCACGAAGCTCACCGCCACGGTGTTGGCGATCCGGTTGCTGGCGGGTTCATAGGCATCAAGCACCTGGTTCAATAATTCGAAATCCGTCTGGTATTTTTTGAACAGCGACCGCGCCAGCACGTCGCGAAGCAGCAGAACGATGCCGACGACTTCATGGGTCTCAACCCCCCGCGGGATGATGCGTTCCGACAGGTTGCGGGCGTAGGCTTGCAGCGCCTCGACGCTGCCGGTTTCCAGCACTTCCACGTAGTTGTCATACACGGAAGTGGCTTCCGTGAAGATTTCGTCCTTGCTCATCGCCGTCAGCAATTGCGCCTCGGTGATGCGCCGCGCCCACTCTTCACGCAGCTGGGTTCGGTTCTGCCTCAAGTGAGCAACCAACTCCCGTAACAACGCGGCGCTGACTTCGCTTACCGGTGGACTGACGGAGGCGCCCGACAGGGGCCGGCTAAGGCTTGGCGCGGATTCACGGGGTTTAGGGCCGTCGTTTTTGTCTTTACGTTTCATTGGAACCGCTCCGGCGAGGCTGTTTTTGGGTGTATTGCGCATTTCGATATGACTCCATCATCAGGATCGTTTACCTTTATCATTGGAATTGCTGAGCCTTAATATAGGGGTCGAGACCGGGGATGTAAAGTGGGTCCATACCCCATTCTGTGTACCCATTTAGCATTCGCCTCGGTATCACCACCAGCGCATCCGGCCGGTCGGCAGGCTCCCTGATGCCTTTCAAGCTGGGGCTTGCTTCCAATGACTTTTCGGTCTGCACCCCCTTTGAGAAAAGTCACGAGGTACTTATCTTGAGCGCTGAGAAGATGGAAACGGACTCATAAAAATATGAAGTTGCTTTTCGTCCATGAACGATTCGGCGCGTTCGCCGGCGCCGAATCAAACATTCTGGTGACGGCGGGTGAATTGCAGGAACGGACCCATCTGGTCGGCCTGTTGCATGGCGCCACAACCGGCAAAGGCGAGCGGACATGGCAGGAAACGTTCCGGCACCGCTTCCCGCTCGCGTCCTCCAACACCGGGTCGCACGTCCGCGAAACCCTGAGAACATTCCGGCCGGATGCGGTGTACGTCCACAAAATGGCCGATCTCGAAGTCATCAAAGAGCTGCTCGGGTCGGCTGTGCCGCTTGTGCGTATGGTGCACGACCATGACCTTTATTGCATGAGAAGTTACAAATACAATTACTTTACCCGGCGGATCTGCGAGCGGCCGGCCTCACTATCCTGTCTCTTCCCCTGCGGCGCATTCGTGACCCGCAATCCGGAGGGCCGGTTCCCGCTGCGCTGGGTCAGCTATTCGTCCAAGCAGGAGGAAATCCGGCTCAACCGGAAGTTTGACCGCCTGGTGGTCGCCTCGCAATTCATGAAGGAGGAACTGCTGCGCAACGGCTTTGCGCCGGAAAAAATCGAAATCCATCCGCCAGTGCCGCTCGCCGGCGATCCGTCGAGTCAGAGCAATTTCAGCAACCGCAATCTCCTCCTTTACGCCGGCCAGCTCGTCCGCGGCAAGGGCGTGGATGTGCTGCTCGAATCCCTCGCGCTGGTCTGCGCGCCGTTTGAATGTTTCATCTTTGGCGACGGCAATCACCGCGCGCACTGCGAAAAATTGTGCCGTCGACTTGGGTTGGAAAACCGTGTCCATTTCAAGGGTTATGTTCCGCCGGAGGAGTTGCACTGCTATCTCCGCGAAGGCAGTGCGATGCTGGTCTCCTCCGTCTGGCCGGAACCGTTCGGCGCTGTCGGCCTGGAAGGCCTCCGCCATGGCCTGCCGGTCGTCGCCTTCGACGCCGGCGGCATCAAGGAATGGCTCATTGACGGTTACAACGGCTGGCTCGTACGGTGGATGGACCGCGCCGCCTTCGCCGCGCGGGTCGAGGAACTGCTCCGGGACAAGACACTCGCCCGCCGCATGGGCGAACAGGGCCGGGCGACCGTCGCGGAGTATTATGGTTTTTCAAAATATATTGACGGCCTGGAAGAATTGTTCCAGCGCGTCATGGATGAAACCCGCCAACCCATTGCGGCATGAAAACCCTCAATCTTCAACCTCCAACCCACCGTCGGCTCATCGCCATCGTCGGCGGCAGTGGCTCCGGCAAAACCTGGCTGGCCGGCCATTTGAGCCAGAAGCTGGACGGGTTGGCCGCGCGGTTGTCGCTGGACGATTTCTACCTGGATCATTCCGATCAGCCGCCGGTGATGCGAGAGGAGATCAATTTTGACCATCCGGGTGCCATTGACTGGTCGCGGGTGCTGCAGGTTCTTCGCGATTGCCGCGCCGGGCAGGCGGTGGAAGTCCCACGGTACAATTTTGCCACCCACACCCGGCGGCCACGGGGGGAAACCGTCATCCCCGCCCCACTGGTGCTGGTGGATGGACTCTGGTTGCTGTGGCGTCGGGTTTTGCGCGACCTGTTTGATTTGAAGGTCTTTCTCGATTGTCCCATGCAACTCCGGCTGGAACGCCGCCTTGCGCGCGATGAGGGCGAACGCGGGCGCACCCCGGGATCGGTGCGTGCCCAATTCTGGAAGACGATTGCCCCCATGCACCGTCGTTTCGTCGAACCCCAATCCCGGTGGGCGGACCTGGTCATAACGCAACCCCCGAGTGAGATGGAACTCAGCCGGTTGATTTGGAGGTTGCAACAATTGGCCACCAGACCCGATTCGCCGGCGGGAGAAGAACCTCGCCCGGTGCCAGGGGACGCGAACTTTCACCCGGCGGATGCCGTGTCACCGATCTGATTTCAAACCATGCCTCGCCCTCCCGCCAAATTGCCGCTGCCGCATCTCACCGCCGCCCAAACCCTGCCCGGCCGCTGGTGGCTCAACCTCTGCGTTCGTCGGCAGCGCTGGCTGTGGCACCGGATGACGGCCGGCGCCCGTCAAGGAAAACGTCTTTTCGACATCGTGGCCGGCGCGCTGCTGCTCATTTTGTCCGCCCCGCTGTTCCTCCTCATCACCCTGCTCATCAAACTGGAAGGCGGCGGGCCGGTCTTTTTCAAACAGATTCGCGTCGGCCAGTTCGGACGCGAGTTCAAAATGTATAAATTCCGTTCGATGGGCCTCGATGCGGAAGCGCGCCTGCAGGGGTTGCTCAAAAAGAATCACCACCGGGAAGGCGTCACCTTTAAAATCAAGAAC
Organism: Candidatus Acidiferrum sp.; assembly: GCA_035566435.1. Classification (GTDB taxonomy): domain Bacteria; phylum Verrucomicrobiota; class Verrucomicrobiia; order Limisphaerales; family UBA8199; genus DATMRF01. The sequence goes on along the minus strand of DATMRF010000137.1, from coordinate 69,767 downwards.
GACCCACGCCTCACGCGCACCGGCAAATGGCTGCGGAAATTTTCTCTCGACGAGCTGCCGCAATTGTTCAACGTCCTCAAGGGAGACATGTCGCTCGTCGGCCCCCGCCCGCCGTTGCCGCGCGAAGTGGCGCTTTATTCCCTCGCCGACCGCCGCCGCCTGGCCGCCAGGCCAGGCATCACCTGCCTTTGGCAGATCGGCGGGCGCAGCGAAATTGATTTTTCCGGCCAAGTGAAGCTCGACGTCCGCTACATCGAAACCCAAAGCTTCACCACCGACATAACCATCCTGGCCAAAACCGTGCCGGCGGTTTTAGGCGGAAAAGGAGCCTGCTGATGAAAGCCTTATTAATCTGCCCCGCGGAACGTCAGAGCGTCGCCGCCTTGGCCGAGTCCGTTCCGTTGTCCAATCTGCCCATCCTCGGCAAAAGCCCAGTGGAATACTGGCTGGAACGCCTGGTGACGCTTGGCGCCCGGGAGGTTTATATTCTGGCCACGGATCGGCCGGAACAGGTGCGCGCCCTCGTGGGCAGAGGCGCGCGTTGGGGATTGCGCGTGCAGGTGTTTCCGGAAACGCGCGAACTGACACCCGCCGAAGCCCTCGCCAAATACGCCGAATCGGACCACGAAAATTGGCTGCCCGCACCGGATAACGCCCGCACCATGGACCACCTGCCCGGCCTGCCGGAGGCGCCGCTGTTCACCAGCTACGCCGGCTGGTTCGACGCCGTGACGAAATGGCTGCCCCACGCCGCGACTGCGGACCGGATTGGCGTGCGCGAGATCAAGCCCGGGGTCTGGGTTGGACTCCATACGCGCATCGCCCCCGACGCCGAATTGCGCGCGCCTTGCTGGCTTGGTGAAAACGTCAGGATAAGTTCCGGCGCCGTGGTTGGCCCCTTGGCCATCCTCGAAAACGACACGTTTGTGGAATTCGGCACCGAAATCTCCCACAGTGTCATCGGCCCCGAAACCTTCGTCGGAAAATTCACCGAAATCCGCCATTCCCTTGCCCGGGGCAGTCTTCTGACCAGTTGGAAGCTGGATTCCTGCACGAGGGTGCCCGACTCGTTTTTGCTGAGTTCGCTGGGGCGGAACCGTTCGGGAACCGTACCGGTGGGATTGTTCAGCCGTGTCATTGCCCTGCTGGTGATGCTGTTGACCTCGCCTCTTGCTTTGATGGCCATTTTGGCCGCAAAATTCCGAGGCCAGCCCGCGCTGCGGCCACGAATTGCCGTCCGGCCACGACCGGTCGCCGCCGCCTCCATTCCGGGCGAACGGCTGATTTATTACGAGTTGGCCAGTCAGCACAGTTGGTTGCGGCGCTGGCCGCAATTGTGGAAGATCGTCCGCGGCAATTTCTGCTGGATTGGCAACCGCCCATTGAGCCCCCGCCAGGCCACCAGCCTGGTGAGTGAGTTCGAACGCCTCTGGGTCACCGCGCCGCTAGGGTTGATTTCACTCGCCGATGTTGAAGGTTGCACCGATTTTTTCAGCGATGAAACGCGTGCCCACGCCAGTTATTACGCCGCCCAGGCCGGCCGGCGCTTGAACTGGATGATTTTTGCGCGGGCCTTGTTCCTGTTAGCCTTGGGCGTTCCCTGGTCGCAGGTCCGCGAACAACTCGGCCAAATCCTCGCCCCGGGACAGCTTGAAGAAGGCCGGGCGCATTGATCAACATGGAAATCCAGCGACAAAACGGTACCTTGAATGTCAGCGGTGTTCGTGAGTTAAGCGCCGTCAACGCTCGCCAGTTCCGCAATGAAATCTGCGCCCGGCTAGCGCCGGAACTCAAAAGCATTGAAATCGATCTGTCTCAAACCAACCTGGTGGACAGTTGCGGCCTCGGAGCGCTCGTGTCGCTCCACAAAGCCGCCAATGAGCTAAGTAACCACGGCAGTGTCGCCGTCCGGCTGGTCAATCCTCAAGCGCCGGTGCAGCAGGTCTTTGAATTGACGCGCATGCACCACCTTTTCGAAATCGTTTTGCCAAACTCTAGGCCGACCAACGGGTTCCATCACGGCTAGCCGTTTCACCACCGCCCGAAATGGAATGAAATCCATCCTGCCATTGTTCATTTTCATCGATGCCTGCGGCTGGGAGATCATCAAGAATGATCCCTTCGTTAGCGCGTTCGCACCCAATCGCAAACGTCTTCAATCGGTATTCGGTTACAGCTCGGCCTGTGTCCCGTCCATTCTTTCCGGTCGCTGGCCGGAGGAACATCGCAACTGGTGCTATTTTGTTTATGACCCCGCACACTCGCCGTTCAAATCACTCCGACCGCTCCGCTGGCTGCCCACCACCGTCACCAGCCGGCGCATTTTCCGGCGCTGGCTTTCCAAATTCGTGAAGGTAAAGTTGAAATTTCGCGGTTACTTCGACCTCTACAACATCCCTTTCAAGCATATTTCGCTGTTCGATTTCACCGAGAAAAAAAGCCCGCTCCAGCCGGGCGGGATGAACCGGGGTCCGAACATCTTCGATTTTCTCGAAACCCGCCACATCACCTATCACGTCAGCGATCCGGCAAAAAGCGAGACGGAAAACCTGGAGGCACTGATCGGCGAGGTGAAAACCGAACGCATTGACTTTGCCCTTGTTTATTGGCCGGAGCTGGACGGCTTGCTGCACCGTGTCGGCAACCAATCGCCCCAAATCGCGCCCAAACTCAGGCAATATGAAACCTGGATTTCAAAATTGCTCGACGCTGTGCCGGGGCATTACGAGGAGGTTCGGCTTTACATTTTCAGCGACCACGGCATGGCCAACTGTGATGAACTGTTCGATCTCAAGGCAAAAATCAACGAATTGCCGCTCGAAATGGAGCGGGATTACGCCGTCGTTTATGATTCCACGATGGCCCGGTTCTGGTTTTTCAACGACCGCGCGCACCGGCTCATCGCGGGTTGCCTGCAAAGAATCCCGACGGGTCGCGTTCTGCCGGATGAGGAATTGAAAAGGCTGCACGCACATTTCCAGGACCGGTACTTCGGTGAACTGATTTTTCTGGCAAATGAAGGCGTGTTGATCGTGCCGAGCCACATGGGCGAACGCCCCATTCGCGCCATGCACGGTTATCATCCGGACAACAAACACAGTTTCGCCGCCCTGCTCACGAATCAACCCTCCATTCCGGAGGACATCGTGGCCATCCCGCACATTTTCAACCTTATGGCCCGGGACGCGGAACTGGCCAAGGGAAGAAATGCCGTTCCGGCACGGCGAAACTCAATCGCCCTGCCCTTTGAGACAGCCATTCCGTACCCCGCCCGGCAATGCGCAAAGGCATGAATACTGCGCCCGCCAATATCCGGACTTTCGACGCCTTCAAGGCAAGTTCCTACTTCAACAGCCTGGATGGGTTGCGTGCGATCTCGATATTCTTGGTGCTGCTCCATCACGTGCCTCGATTCCGATCCAGCCTGATTCAAACGCTCCAGGAAAATGGACGCTACGGCGTTTCCCTTTTCTTCGTCATCAGCGGGTTTCTGATCTGCACGCTGCTTTTGCGCGAGGAGGAAAAAACCGGGAGGCTTGACCTCTGGAAATTTTACGGTCGTCGTGCCTTGCGGTTGCTGCCGCTGTACTACTTGGCGTTGCTGTTGCAGGCCTTCTTGGTTTTTGGCTTTCAACAATACTCGCCGGAAAATCGGGCGCTGTTTGCGGAAAAATTGCCGGCCTACCTGTTTTATTACAGCAATTGGCTGACGACCGCGACGCAAGGCCCTTTTCTTCAGGCATGGTCGCTGGCCGTGGAAGAACAGTTTTACGTCGCATTCGGGTTGCTGCTTGTTTTTGCGCGTCGCCGCCTTGTTATCCAGGCGACATTGGCGGCGTTATTCGTCAAGTTTGCCGTGTATCAGACGCTTGGCACCGTCGATACCGGGTCCACGCTCTGGCGCGTCGTCTTCAGTTACCGGGAACCAATTTTGTTCGGCGTACTGGCGGCGTTTACGTTGAACTTGCGGCGGGGGTATGAATTTTTCCTGCCCTGGCTGGGTTCTGCTCGCAGCCTGCCGTGCCTCACCCTGGTCACTGGAGCCTGGTTGGGAGTCCATCCCATGCAGCAGGAGAGTTTATGGGATGCGCAACTGCTTTATCTGTTGATGACCCTCACAATGATGGGGCTGGTGTTCAGGCCGGCGACGCCGGTGATCAGTGGGAGGTTCGCGACGCACGTGGGAAGAACCAGCTACGGCACTTATCTGCTTCATCTGTTCGTCATGAGCGCAGTGAAAAAACTGCCAGGAGGCAGTTCCCCGGCGCTCTGTCTGTCTGCCAGCGCGATTGCGGCTGTTCTCATCGCCTCCCTGGTCCATAAGTGCCTTGAGCAACCGATCATCGCATTTTACAAAAAGAAACTTTCGCCCCTCAATTCAACGCTGCCGGAACCCCTGGCCCAGGCCGCCGATGACGCGCCGGTGATTTTACCGCAATGTAGGATTTCGTGAGCCCCAGTACGCGTTCCGAGTGGATGTCGGCATCAGGAAACAACGCCTTCACTTCGGATTTCCTCAACAGGCGAAATTCGCGCAGTGTTTTCACGGCTTCCGCCCGGGACGGTTTACGGGTGATGTTCCCCAGCGAAAATTGCTGAATGAGTTGCAAGCGCGCCGGAAAAGGCAGCCAGTGAAAAAAAGGGCAGAGAAAATGCGGCTCGATGGGGAAAAAGAAACTCGGTGTCTGGACGAAATACTTTTTCCCCACGCGCCGGATTTCGCTGGCCATCCGCAACTGGTTCTCGTAAGTGCCCAGATGCTCGATCACGGAGTTGGAAAATACCGCGTCCACGGACTGGTCGGCAAAGTCGTTCAGCCGGCAGGCGTCACCTGTGATGGAAACAAAGTTTGGATGGCGGACGAGGGTTTCAAACAGGTTCAACAAAATGATTTTGTGAGGTGTGTTGACAAAACCCATCACCTCCCAAAATTCCTGCGTGCCTCCGACATCAAGGATGGTGAGCGGCGCATGATGGTCAGCCGCGATCAGGTCCATGAACAGGGCGAACCGTTTTTTTCTGAACGAGGCCGCCATCGAATCCGGTGACTTGCTGCTGGCCAAAGTTTGAAGTTGCGTTCTCATATTTGGGGGTCAAACAAGCGGAAGGTTGGTGTTCAACAATTCGCCGAACGAAATCACTTTCAGGTCCGGCTGCTCTGCCAGCCATCGGGCGGTGTCATGAAGCACCTGGATGAATAGTTCGTTGGGCTTTCCCTCATAAAAGTATTCCCACCAGTGAGTAACCAGCACCGTCAACACACGACTTGCCACGGCCTTTTTGATTTCGTTTAAGATGGTCTGGCATGGCCGATGACACGAGAGCAGGCAGCCGGGGTGGCTGAGCAACAGGGTCTGCCCGGATCGCCAGTGTGGTGTCCGAGTGATCTTCTTCAACGCATATTGGGGCCACCAGGAAACCGGAAGCCGCCCCAGTTCGAACCAACCCGTTGAAATCACCGGGAACCGTTTTGCGGCTTCGCCCAGGCTGAGGCGTGAAAATTTGTCATGAGGAGCGACGAAGGCTAGCGGCCGGGAAAAGCCGGCGGCCAGGAGCAGTTGGGTGCCCTGTTCAAGCCGGTCACGAATATCGCCGGCGTTCTCCGAATCAAATTCAAACAACGAATGATCGTAACCGTGCTGCACAACCTGGTAACCGGGATTCGCACGCAAGTAGCGCACCATTTCTTCGTTGTCGCCGATGGGCAGCGTCAGTTCACGGCAACCGTTTTTGGCAAAGAGAAACTGCTCAGTTCGTCCGTCCGGGCGGACAGCGTCGGTGCGGACGTCCGGTATGATAGCGAGATTCACCGGCAGGCCGCGGCCCAAAAATGGACGATAGAGCCGTTCCAGGCATTCCACCGGCGTCAGCGCGTTGGTGTCATCGTCGCGCAAAATGACGAAGCGCATATTTTTCCTCAATGAGTTGGGCGTAGAGATTCTTCATCTGCCCGGTGAGCACGGCACTGTCGTATTCGTCATCGACGCGTTTGCCACCTTCGACGGCAAATTGCGTGGCGACTTCGGGTTTGAGCAACGCGAGGTCAACGGCCCTGTGAAAGGTGCGGGCATCGCCGTGGTCAAACAACCAGCCGTTGGATCCGTCGCGAATCAACGCCGACGCGCCCGAAGTGCGGCTGGCAATGACTGCCGTGCCGGCTGCCCACGCTTCGAGAATGACCAGGCCGAAGGTTTCAGAAACCGAAGGCAAAAGCACAACCCACGCCTCTTGAAACAACCCAATCAGCCGCGCGTCACCGGGAGGCAATCCGCCGGTGAGCAACACGTGATTTTCCAGATGGAGGTCACGGATTCTTGCGCGCAAAGTTTCGCCGTAGCTTTCATCCGTGCAGGCGCCAGCCAGCACGACCAGGGCCTGCGGATGCCGCTGAAAAATTGCAGGCGCTTCCTCAACCAGCCAGCGTTGGTTTTTGACGGGGTCAATGCGCCCGACACACAGCAGAACCTGACGGTCACGGATTTGCGGAAAAACTGCGCGCGCCTGCTCGCGGCCATCTTTGCGATAAAGATCGGCTGAAATGCCATGAGGGTGCACCACGATGCGCCGGTCTGAAAACTGCCCGCGCAACAACGCGGCCTCCTTCGGGTTGCAGGTGAGAACGGCGTCCGCATGGCGCAGCAGTTGCCGCGAGCGCAGCAGGAAGCCGAACAGCTTGCCCCATTCCCAGCCGCGGCGGGATGGTTCTCGAAAACTTTTCCTTAACACCTCTGGCAAATCAAGAAAGCCGCCGTGAATAGAGACCACGAGTGGCACACGACGGTGCCGCGCGACAAGCGACGCGATTCCGCCGATTCGCCCCAGCGCGTGCGTATGAATGATGGACACGTTCGATTCACGCCGCAACGCGATTGGCAGATCGAGCGACATGAGATTTCCGCCGACGGCGATCATTTGCTGACGTTGCCGCCGCGAAACCCCCAAGATGGGCAGAAAAGAGTGAAAACGTTTGACAGCGCACCCGGCCTCGGTGAGGGGATTAGCGACGGATTTGTTTTTGAGCCGCGGACAATAAACGACCGATCCGACTCCCTGTTCCCGCAATCCTGCCACCAAACGTTGAACGGCCGCCTCCGTCCCGCCCCACTCGGCGGGATTACATTTGCGCAGAACGTGAACCACCCGCATCGCAGGTTTTTTTGAGACGGCGCAGGTTTCAATCGCACTTTCTAAAAAGCGCGTTGCGGGCGGAGTCAAGACTTCAAGCGACGGCGGGTTCATATTGCCCCAGTTGCTGCCAGTCCCGGCTGGTTGTTTGCATTCTAATTTCGCGGCGCTTTGATTCACGCTTCACCCAATAAAGGCCGGCGAGCGCACCGAGCAGGATGTGGAATGTGAGAAAAATATGCGTTTGGTGATAAACCCACTCCGTGACGCTCTGCAAAAAAATCCCGCACGTGCCAAAAAAGATTCCGATGCCGAGCCGGCGCATCGCGTCGGGCGAGCGCGACCAGAGAAAATTCGCGCCCATTTGAAACCAGCGCAACCAAAGGAGCGCGAAGAGCAGGAGCCCGGGCACGCCGAGCTCGCCGACGGTGAGCGCGGCAAGGTTGTGAGCGGGTGCGGCGTAAAAGAAGCTCGGCAGTGCCTCCTTGCTTGGTGCGTAGGTGAGATCGTCGTAATCTTCGTAGTGGTAGGGCGTTTCGAGAAACTCCCCGTATTTTTTGCTGACCCAATAAGACCAGTTGTTCAGGCCCACGCCAAAAAAGCGGTCGTCCGCGATTACTTTGGCGACGCGAAGGTAATAGCCGCGTCCATCGTAATTCGGGTCGAGATATTCTTCCTCAAGCGTCGCCTGGGAAAAGCGGGCCTGGAACAGATACCATTGTTTAGCGAGCAAAGCGGCGAGACACATGGCCACAACCACCATCGCCCCAATTTTTTTTGTCGTGACCGTCCAGGATACGCACAGCGCCGCCGTTCCCAGCATGATGAAGGCAAAAACGGGAATGCCCGCGCGTGAAATGGTCAGCACGACACTCAATGTGGCCGACGCAATTGCGAGCGCGGAAACCCGGCGAAGAAATTTCGGCAACGTGGAAGTGGCGGCTGCAACGAACACTGGCGCAATGGTGCAGAGATACATCGAAAAACTGTTTGGGTCATCAATCGTGCCCGTGACCCGGTAGATGCCGCCAAAAATCCGCTGCTTCAATGCGATTGCGCTTTCAAAACAGACCGCGCCAGCCAGCGCCAGGACGAGGATGGACAGTTCGCGTTCCCCGCGAACGAACCAGGCCGCCGCCAGGAAAAAAATGATTCCGCGCAGCATTTTTGAAAGTTCAAAGAGCCCGTAAATCTTGGGATCAGAAAAAAGGACATTACCGCAGGCGTAGGCGAAGAATAGAAGCATCAAGCCGAAACTGGCGGGCCAGAGCCAACGGCGCTCGCGCGCGCAGGGGAACAGAAACGAACTGACCAACACTCCGATGGCCAGCGCATCCATGCACGTGAACTCCGCGCCGCGCGTCGTGCCGCGGTACCAATAATGGCTGAAAAAATTGAGGGAGAGTTTGTCGCTGCAAGTTAACCCGACGATCATCAGAAAAAACGCGGCGTCACGGACGCGGCGCGAAAGACAGCACGCCGCGACGCTGCCCAATGTGGCTGCGAAGAAAACGCAAATGCCGATTAAGTCCTTTGTTTGCATTGATGCATGGCTTATTACTGCGCACAACCATTCGTCGAAACGGCTCAGGCCGCTTTTGCCAACTTTCAGCAATATAAAATCGCCAGGTGCCGGGTGTAAGTAGGCGAGCGCCCCTAATACACTGGAGAACAAGCCCCATACCACAAGGCCTATGGCTGGGGTAATCTCGCGGAGATGAAACGGTGGCCATGAACGAACCCCATGTCAGTATCATCGTGCGATCCTTCAACGAAGGCTGGGCATTGCGCGAAACACTGCCCGCGCTCAAAGCGCAGGAATATCGCAACTGGGAGCTCATCGTCATCGATTCCGGCTCGACCGACGGTTCGGTGGAACTGATTCGCCACGCACTGCCCCGCCTCTTGCTTCAAATTGCGCCGTCGGAATACAACCCGGCGCGGGTGATGAACCGGGGCATGCAACTGGCAAGTTCGGATTACGGAATTCTTCTGAATGCCGATGCCACTCCGCAGGGAAGCAACTGGCTGCGCCCGCTCGTCGAAGCTTTGTTCGACCCCCAGGTTGCGGCCGTATTTGGCCGGCAGATCCCGCGCCCGGACTGCCAGGCGGTTTTTGCCCACGATTACGAGCGTTGCTTCGGCCCATACCGCGAATCCTGCGGTTGGGAACATTTTTTCAGCATGGCCAGCAGCGGCATTCGCAAGGATGTCTGGGCGAAGCGCGGATTCGACGAACGGATGCAATACTCCGAGGACGACGAGTACACGCGGTGGTGCCGGGCGTCGGGTTACCGGGTGGTTTACGTGCCGGAATCGGTGGCGATGCATTCGCATAATTACACGGCGCAGGAGGCCTGGAAGCGCAGCTTCGGGGAAGCGCGGGCGCTCGCCGCGTCCTGGCCGGGGTCTCCAAACGATATCAACTTTGTCCGCACGGTGTTGCTCGGCTGGGCGAACGATGCGCGAAGGGACCTCCGGTTTTGCCTGCGGCGCCGGCGCTTGCGGGAATGGCCCCATGCCTTGCGCATTCGCTGGCAACAGCGGCACGCGAAACTGGCGGGGTTCAGGAACGGGTGGACCGCGTATCGGGACAACCTCCTGCCCGATTCGACGCCGCCACTGTCCGGAATGAAATCAACTGCCCGTTTAAGTCCCGGCCGCGAATGAATGCCCCGGAGGACAGAATACAGACGACCGGACTGGCGGAGATGCCACGTCCAGCCCAACTCCGGGCCAAAACCAAACGCTTCACTCTCGACGGGAGCGATGAATTGGAATGCCATCTCGGCCGGATATGCGAAGCCGTTCTGGCCAGCATGCAGGAAATCATCCGCGACGGGAAATTGGAAGCGTTGCTGCTCAGCGGCGGTTATGGCCGGGGGGAAGGCGGCGTGCTGAAAACGGAAACCGGCGACCAGCCTTACAACGATCTGGAATTTTACGTCTTCATCCGTGGCAACCACTGGTTCAACGAACGGCGTTACGGGGATGCGCTGCATCATTTGAGCGAGGAGTTGGCGCCGATCGCCGGAATCGAGGTGGAATTCAAAATCAGTTCACTCGCCCGGCTGCGCCGCAGCCCGGCGAGCATGTTTTACTACGACCTCGTCGCCGGCCACCGACAGCTTTGTGGCGGACGTGGTTTGTTTTCGGGTTGTGCACATCACCGCGACGCACGCAACCTTCCCCCGAGCGAGGCCACCCGCCTGCTGATGAACCGGTGCTCCGGTTTGCTTTTCGCGCGGGAGAAACTGGGCGCCGACCCGTTGACCGCCGCCGCCGCCGACTTCATCGGGCGCAACCTTGCCAAGGCACAATTGGCATTGGGCGACGCTGTGCTTACCGCCTTCAACGAGTATCACTGGAGCTGCCTTGAGCGTCACCGTCGATTGAAGCAGCTCGTGGCCGGCGAGGAAACACCCTGGCTGCCGGAAGTGCTCCGGCACCACGCCGCCGGATTGCGCTTCAAGCTTCATCCCGACCGGGCCGCCCCAGCCGCCGCAGCGAGCCTTCAATCCCAATTTGAAGAAATCTCCGCCCTGGCGCTCCAACTCTGGTTGTGGCTGGAAAGCCGGCGGCTGAACCACAAGTTCAACTCGGCGCGCGATTACGTCCTTTGCCCGGCAAACAAATGTCTGGAGACAAATCCGTGGCGCAACCGGCTGGTGAATGCCAAGGTGTTCGGTCCGGCAGCATTGTTTCAAAAACGCAGCCATCGGCACCCACGCGAAAAAGTCCTGAACGCACTTGCGTTGCTGCTTTGGGAACCCGCTGCGCTTGATTCCGGTCTGGTGCGCCGGCTTCAAAGCGCACTTCCATTTAACGCCGACGCTAAATCCAATCCCGTGGATGAATATGAAAAACTCTGGCGTCATCTCACTTGAACATTATCGGCCATTCCATCGCCACCTCCAATCCGGCCTCGATGCGGTGCGCCGGGGTGTAGCGGAGGGCCAAGCGCGAGGGAGGGTAATGAGTCATCAGTCATCAGTGACCGGTGGGCAAAGGCCGGAGGTCAGAGGGCCCAGCGCTGGTATTTGGTGAGAACGGCCTGGACGGAGGGGAGGAGGTCCTGGGCGGCGAACTGCTGGTAGGTGCCGCCGGAGGGCCAGGAGATTCTGAGGCCAATGGTGGCCTTATTCTGGAACCAATAAGCGACTTGCTCGACGGCGGCGCGCTCGATGTCGTCGGGGAGCGGCGTTTGGCCTGCGCCTGGCGTGGTGCCGGGGAGGACGTAGCCACCGGTGTAAGTAATGCGGGAAAGGATAAAGGATAAAGGATAAATGAAAAAGGGGGTACGGAGGGAAACGATGCAGGCGGAGCGGACCAGGTAGTCCGGCGCCGGCTGCTCCTGCCAGCCGGAGGACTCGGAGGATTTGGTTTCCCATTTGGTGACCGACTCAATCGGGTAGCAGGTGGCCAGCAGTTCGGTGTCGCTGGGGTCAAACTCTTGCTGGAAGCTGGCGGTGCGGGACAGGGTGCGGCTGGTTTCTTTGTCGAAACGGGCGGTGACGGCTTTGATTGCGGCGGTGAGCAGGGCGTCGTTTGTGGTGTCCGCGTCGGGGATGGCGAGGCGGGATTTGATGGTCGCTAATTGAGTTATCATGTTTTCAGGTTTTCAGGCGGTTGGAGTGCGGAATGCGGAGTGCGGAATTAACGCAAAGGCGCCAAGAGGCAAAGACGCAAAGAGGAAATGCAACGGCGGAAGATGCTGAGGACGCGGAAATGCCGGATCCGGAGTGCGGAGTGCGGAGCGGGGCGGTGGGTCGATTCATGGAGTAAGGCGTGCGGAGCGGTGGGGTGGTGGAGTGATGGGCGCAGATGAGAAGTGGCAAAGACAGGGTGGGCGCCGGTGGGCCTTTGGGCCCAGCGGAGTGGTGCAACGGCGTGAGGAAAGAACGATTTGTTTACTTGGGGCTTCGGCGGCGGAGGCAAACGAATGCAGCTCCTCCCAGTAACAGCAGCGCAGCCGAAGACGGCTCGGGCACAAGGATGCCTTCCCGAAACCAGTAATCGGAGGAGCCATACGCTGTGTCTTGCGCCCAAGCGTATCCGCCTGGATAGTTGAATACCCCAGCGATGAGATGCCAAGCTCCTCCGTCTGGGCTGTTGACATCGAACCAGTAAGAGGTCCCCGGAGTCAGTGGAATGGTGTTGGGGAAGTAGAAGTTGGCGGCACCGGCAAACGCGCCGGGAAGGTCAACCGGGGCCGTCGTTCCCAAGATAGGGCCATGAATTGAGGTCGCGTGGAGGTTCAGAAACCAGGTCGAACTCAGAGTCCCGGTTGGGCTGCCATCATTTATTTCGAGCCTGATAAAGTCGATGCTCGAAAGGGTCGGGGTGAAGGATTGCCCGGTGGTTGGGAGCAAGCTCTGATACGTCGGCCCTCCGCCGTAACCATAATACCCCTCGTCGGTTGAGGATTGCTGGTCGTAAACGAACGTGGTGCCCTGGCTGAAAACGGAAAGGGCTGCCGACAGGAGGAAAGCTGAGGTAACGGAGGATATTTTCATTGGCGTTTGGGGCGGCGGAGGGAAATGAATGCGGCTCCTCCCAGTAGCAGCAGCGCCGCCGAGGAAGGCTCGGGCACGACGAGGCCCTCCCGAAACCAGTAGTTGCCGCCGGGGGAAACCTGTCCGTTCCTGTACGCTGTCCCGCCGGCGTAGGTGTAGGATCCAGCATCCACGTTCCAAGGACCCCCTGTCTGAAAATTGAGGTCGAAGTAATACGTGGTGCCAGAACTCAATGGAATTGTATTCTGGAAGAAAAAATTGGCAGTGCCGCTAAATCCGTTGGGCATGTTGACCGTGGCCGTTGTGCCGAGGATTGGTCCGGCTATCGAGGTGGATCGTAGATTCAGGCTGATCGAAGCCCCGAGGCCATCCGTGGGGTCGCCGTCATCGAAGATTAGCCGGATAAAATCTATACCCGACAGGCTCGGTGTGAAGGATTGTCCGGTTGAAGGCAGTAGACTCTGAATCGAGGGCCCGGAACCATATGGGGGAGACCCTTCCGAAGTCGAGTCCTGCTGGTCGTAAATGAAGGTGCCCTGGCCGTAGGAGCAGATGGTCGCTAGGGCGAGGATGGGAACTCCTGAGAGCAGTCGCGTAATCATATTGTTTAAGGAAAGCATTGAAAGTGCCAACGTCAGGGCAGGCGTCGTGTGGTTTGTTTTACCTAGTTATTGCGTGAATTTCACGCATTCTGCGTGGGCTTCACGCGTTAGGATGGGTAAGCCGGTCATTGGACGGGGGGCATGCTGACCGGGGCAAAGGCCGGCTTTTCGAAAAAGCCATCGTTGGGAAAGTAGGTAAATAGGTCAATCCCGTGAACGTCGAAGTTGGTGCCGTTCCAGTGAGCTACAAAGAGGGTGGGATCAGCCAGAGTTTCCCCGGCTTGCTCAAAGAGAATGTCCCCCACCGAGTCTATAAAGTACTGGCGGGAAACCTTTACCAGTCGACTGTCTGCACTGCGGAAGTGGACGCAGTAAAGGTCCTGGTTTGTCGGGATGAGGCGAATAGCGTCAGCATCGATGCCCAGCAAATAGTTTGAGACGCTGCCGGATGGGTCTAGCGCAAAAATGGCATGAGTGTTTTCATCTGCGGTTAGGAGTTTGCCAGCCCACGGGCCGTAACGGGTGTCGTTCGAGAGTGTAAGCAGGCCCTCGAGGTGGAGGGCGGGAATGGAGGCAACGATCTGAGCATTGGTTCGGAGGTGAACGCGCCAGACATTGAGATTCGTGATACTCTGGAATCGTGCGTCTGCGCCCGACACCGCTAGGACGTCATTGCTCCAAATCCCGGTCTGGTCCACGTAGATGCTCTCAATTAGGTTTGGTTCGTTGGTAATGACTATCCAGTTCAAGTTTGAGGTGGTGCCATCGGCGGAGAGCCACCCGATGCCGCCAGGGTTACCGTTTCCGAAGAGGAGGTCGCCTGCCGAGAGGCCGTTCGTTAGAACCTTCTGGCTGCCGTACTGGGCGGGGAGAGGCACTTCAGTGGCGGTCAGCGCGGTCCGCGTGGTGATGCCAAGGACGGAGCGCGAGAAGTGAATCAGCTTGTCGCATTCCGCCGGCGCGGAGCAGATGGCTTCGAGCCGGCCGTTTTTTTCGTAGTGGAGAATGACGCGGGCGGCGATCTCGCGGGCGCACTCATCGGAGACGGAGCCGGGGAGGCGGGCGCGCTGGGAGAGGGTGGCGTTGAAAAGGGCCTGGCGGCGGAGCTGGGCGAGCTGCTCGGTGGCTTCCGCGAGCTGGTCCTGGAGGGATTTCACGGTGGCGGGGAGGTCTCGGACCTGGGACCAGCCGCCCTTGATCTCGGTCAGGGTTGTTTGGAGGTCAGTGTGTTCGGTTTCGGGGGTGGGGTTCATATTTACGATTTACGATTTACGATTTACGCGATGGTTTGTGATTGGGGCGGCTGCTCGCAAGCCGACCGGGGTTTTGCTAGGCACGCTTGATCAGGTCTCTGACTTCGCGGGCGAGCGCCAAAAGGGGATGGATTGATGGATTAATGGATTGATGGATTGATGGCGAAGCGGGTTCGGCGAGGGGGAGGCCTGAGTCGTCGGACGGCTGCCGATTGGAAATCGGCGATACAGCAGATTGAAAATCTGCGCTACGGCTTCGCGGATCGAGGGCCTGGTGAAGAAGGTCAGCGAGGTCGCGCAGGTCTGATTTTTCCACAGCGCCGGATTTTAGGGCGAGGGCCAGAGCGTTGGGGTTTGCGGGGATCGCGACGGCTGAGACTTCAAGGAGTTCCTGTTCGAGGTATTTCCTGCGGAAGGGGATCGAGGACGAGGACGAGGACGAGGACGATGTGGAGCCGTCCTCCCAGCGGAGGGGGATGAAGCCGACCGAGACGGTCTTGAGAAAGCCCCGGCTGTACAGGGCGTATGCGATTCTGGCCATCGGATTCGCCTCCGTGGCAAACTCGATCCGCTGAAAGAGGACCTGGCGGTCGGCCACCGTGCGGACTTCGGTGATGAGAGCCTTGCCCAGAGTGAAAATGATGTCGCCGTACTGGTGGGAGTTCTGAAAGACGGGGTTGCGGCGGTAGTTGTCCAGGCTCCAACCGGCGGCAGAAATGATTTCGCCGTACCGATCAAGAGTTTCATCGGAGGAGATGAAGTCGAGGGTGGAGGAGGGATTCGGGACGCTGGGGGCGGTGGGGGCGGAAGGATCGGGGACGCTGAGGACAGCGTCCTTACCAGGGGCG
Source organism: Candidatus Acidiferrum sp. (assembly GCA_035566435.1). Lineage (GTDB taxonomy): Bacteria > Verrucomicrobiota > Verrucomicrobiia > Limisphaerales > UBA8199 > DATMRF01. The sequence goes on along the minus strand of DATMRF010000137.1, from coordinate 54,423 downwards.
CTGGCAGTGACGTGGATGCCGCCGCGGAGACCGGGGCGGCCGTCGGACAACGTGACGAGGCGAGCACCAAAAGTGCTGGAGAGCGGAGAGTCAGCGGCGGGAAGTGGTGGTTCAGAATTCATTGTTGCGGAGCGGAGCTGGAGTTGCTTTGGCTGGAGCGGCTGTGCGGTGGTGACCTTTTGGAGTCTTGCGGGGAGGTAACTGTCGTCACCACACGCAATAGGTTTGAAACCGAGATCGAGAACGCGGTTCAATTCGTTGAACGGAATGCCCATTTCGAAACCGGTCTTTGCTGTCGTGAGGCGGGTGTGGCGGGCCTGCTGCATATCTTGCGCCGCGACTTAACTTCGGTTCCTTCGATTCAAAGCTCATTGCCGACAAGAGCGTATTCAGAAAGCGCCATATTCGAGAGGGGGATGATATTTTTTTTGTGGGCTTGTTTACCCCATTTTATGGGGCGGAAGAGAATATTCCTATCTATCGCTTCGGGCGCCTTGCTATGGTGACGGACGAGGTAATCCCGGGAGGGCCCTATGGGGCTGAGAACGTTTATCTGATGGAAACGGAGGTATGGCCCGGCAACAGCGGCTCGCCAGTTTTCTTTTGGTTCGGCAAAAGTCGCGGGCCACCCATTGTATCTTTAGCCGCATCCCCGAGCGCTAGGCGTAGCCCGATTTTACTCGCTGGGGTGGTTCAAGGTTACTACCCCGATCGATTCACATCGCAGAACTCCGGGGTCGCTGCCGTCGTCCCGGCATATAAGCTTCATGACATGTTATTTTCTTCGCAGGAGATCAAATTTAGATCGGATGCTTTTAAAGCCGAAGTGAAGTCTGGCTACAATTAGCTTACGATGCTGGGGCGTTGAGCCGTTTGAGAGAGCATCGATTCGCCGGTGGTTGCTCGGCGCATAAAAGCGAGGCTTCCCGGGGTGGTGCTCCGAGCAGCCTCTGTCCCGCGATTTCGCGCGGCACGCGTGGGAGCGTTGAAAGGGCTGCTGCCCCCAACCGCAAATTTTTAATGGGTTTCTGCGAGTTGATTCCGCCGTGTCATGGCTGAGCGAGTTAGAGTGCGGAGGGCTAAGTCTACGGGCCGGTCCGGCCTGACACGGTAGATCTGGCGAGGACCGGGCTGGGTCAACGTGCGCCGTCCCAGATGGCGCCCGCGGGTGGGTCATACGTGAAGCAACCGGCGAGGGGGCGACGGGCGCGCCTGCCGACGGGGCCGAGGTTGCGGCCGGATGGGATGATTAGGTGGTCTGTAAGGTGGGCGGCGAACGGGCGAAGAACCGGGTGGGGGTTGCCGTTTTGGTCCAGTGATGTGAGGAGGCTCTGGTGGAAGCGGGTGATGGCCCTGCGGACGGAGCGGACGGCCTTTTGGGCGCTGTCTTCGGTACGGCGACCGTGCTGGCGCTGGAATTCGACGATGGTTTCGAGCTCGCGGAGGGCTTCGGCTTTCACTGGTTCGGATTCGTCTTTGGAATCGAGGATGTCCTCGAGTTCTTTTTGTTTCCGGTAGATGGCGCGCATGGCGTGGGCGTCGTCGAGGGCGAGGCTGCGTTCCTGAATTCGCGCGTGGCTTTCCAGGGGCACGGATTGTCCGGTGGCCGGGTCAACCAGTTCTGGGAGGCCAAGCTGCTGGCGGTAGATTTCAGGGATTTTGGCCATGAGATCGATGGCGTGGATCGGGTGCTCGGGAGGGTTGTACAATAGCCAGGCGACGTAGAAGACTCCTTTCTCGTGGAGGATTGAGGCTTGCTCGCCGTCGAAAATCAGGTCCCAGACGCCGAGGCCCTTGCGGAGGGCGAAGCGGGGCCGCGGCGCGGTTGAAAGTTGAAGGTTGAAGGTTGGGGACTAAATCGGGCGAACAGTTCTGCTGGCGGGCGGGCCGGGACCAGGGTGCCGTCTGGTTTAAGAAGCGTGGTTGTGCTGAGGGGGAAAAAGGCGGCGCCGCAGTTTTCCAGCAGGGTTTGACAGCGGGCGTCCAGCGAGGAGCCGGTCGGTGCGAATAGCATGAAGGGCCGATGGAGGTCGGCTACGAGTTCGGCCACGGCGCTGCGGAAGATGTCGGGGATGCACTGCACCGTGAGAATCGCGGGGACGAGATCAGGTGGCCAGGCTCCGAACTGGACCGTGCCCAGAGGAGGCAGTTCGAGGAATTTCGGCGGAAACCCAAAAGTTTGGGCGAGGGAGCGGGCGAGCCTGGTCCAGCTCAGTTCCAGCGGGGTGATGGCGGCGATAGAAAGGGTGATGTCCGAGCAGTGCGGCGGGTCGCAGCGGCACTCGCCTACGGCCGAGGTGCGGTCGTGGCGCAGGATTACCCGGTGAGAGCAGCCGCAGTGGCGGGGGCAGGTGTAGGATTTGACGAGCCAGTCGGTCGGCTGGAGGCAGAGGGCTCGGAACGGCTCGAACTGCTCGCCGGTGAGTTGCTGCCAGTCGACCGTGCAGGCTGTAAGGCCGGGCATGGTTTCGAGGGAACGCCAGGGGGCCGGCCGGGCAGGTGTTTCTGATTTGGGTTGACCGTTTGGGTTCACACCGGCGCAGACAGGGATTCCCTTTCGTCGTCATCGCTGTCGTCGTCCAGGGAGTCGTCGCCGAACACAGCGTTGCAGGATGCGAGGGCGATGGCGAGAGCGATGAGGAACTGGTTAAGCAGTGCGGCACCCGGCAGGGCGAAGTGGCGCTTGAGGAGCCAAGAGGCGATCCGCCGGGCGTGACTCGGCCGGCTGATCTTCGCTTTGTCCGGGGGTTCGAGGTCTGCCGAAGCCGGTTCGGGTGTGTCTGCGAGATCGAATTGCATTGAGACTCTGGCGAGGGTGGCGCCTTCGGGGACGCGCGGTGCATGGGGGTTGGGGATGCGGAGGACGTCGTCGCCCTCGAGGGTGAGTACCTGGTGAGAGGCGTTGTTCCAGGCCATGACCATTCTGGTGACTCGGACCGCCAGGATTTTTTCTTCAGCGTCCGGGGCGAGGGCATCGGCGCCTTTATCGACGATGGGCTGGAGGGTGACCTGCTGCGAAGGCGCGGCTGGGTTCGGCTCCTCGGATCTTTCTGATTCGTGAGCGATCATAAAACTCGCTTTCTCTTACTCGGCCGTAAAACGAGGTGCTCCTAAAGCGCGGGCAGAACCGGCTGTATTTCTCGCAGACGCATTCTGCCCGCATTGCCTTACAGTTGGAGGTACCTCAAGTACGGCTGAGAATTGACAAAAGCTTAAATTATGCCAACGCCGCTCAGGGTTAGTTGAAAGTTTAAAGTTGCGAGTTGAAAGTCCGGCGGGGCAAGGGTTTGAAACGCCTGCGGGAGGTGGGCCGGCGGGGTTATTCGACCGGGGCTGGGGTGTCGAGTCTTTGGACAGTTAAGGCTAGAATGGAGACAGTGGACGGTTGGCTTTTACGGGCCCGTCATGACGGCGATGGTGAAGACGGCGTTGCCCCCCAACCGATTGTTCACGAAGATAAAAGGCCGGATTGAGATATGAGTTTGGCGAACCTCACGCAACCAGTGAAGGAACCAACTCCGCCGCCGCGCAGCCGGCCCGGACCCACAGCTCCGCTAGCCAATCCTTTTCTTGCGCAGACCCCAAGCTCCGGCGGCCAATCCCAGCCCCAGCAGAGCCGCAGTCGTCGGCTCGGGGACCGCCAATAACTGGCCGCGTATCTCTCCTCCTGGAAAAGTGGAAGTATGGACGTTCATGTAGAGTTGGCCGCTTTCGAGGTAACCCACCTGAGTGGGAGTAATGCTGAATACCTGCTCTGGAATGGACCCCGCAGTGGCCGCGGGCACGCCGCTGAACGGAATTAAGACCCCTGCGTTTTGGCTCGTGCTCGCCGGTCCGTGAATATGCGAAGCGGTGGCCGGCGCCGTCAGGCCCGTCCAGCTCTCATCCACTGTTATTTGAGTTCCGGCGGCATTCAGTACCACGGTTCCAATCCCAGTGGCGGTAGAACCAGTGGGCCCGACCTCCGAAGAGCCCAAAAGAATAGCCTGGAAAGTGCCCTGGGCCGTGGCCATCCGCGCAACGAGCACTGCGGCGAGTGTCAGTGTGGCAAGGTGTTTGTTCATGCGAAACCTCATTTTCGATTTCAATGCTTTCTAGCTAAATGATGAAACAGGTGGACCCAACAACCCTCAGACGAGCGCGAAAGTTTGTCAACAATCTTCTTTAAATTTCCTACGAGGTTTCACAATTGTTTTCGGGAACAAGCCGTAAGTTCGACCCTGGTATATGAGTTTAACCCGATTTGGGGGGTGGGGTGGTCGACGGGATTTGAACCCGCGACAGCCAGATCCACAATCTGGGGCTCTAACCAGGCTGAGCTACGACCACCAGAACCGGCTGAGGAGGGTAGTTTTTTGAGTGCGCCGCGTCAAGTTCGGGCCACATACTGTCGGGCCATATGCCAACTTGATAACCCCATGCACCTTTTCTAAAGTGGCGCCATGGTCAGCCTTGAGAACAGCAAAATCTTTGGCCAACTCAAGCCGGCGGAGCTGGCGGAACTGCGCGGCATGGCGCAGGAGCGGACGTTTGGCGTGGGCCAGGAAATTTTCAAGGAGGGTGACGCCGGCGACGGCGTTTATGTCGTGAAGGATGGGGTCGTTGAGATTTCGGTCGCGGTCGGGAACCGCGGCCGGCAGGTGTTTTCAAAAAGCGAGCCGGGGGACATGTTCGGCGAGATGGCGGTGATCGAGGACAAGCCGCGTTCCGCGAGCGCTGTGGCTCAGAAAGGCGCGACGGTTTATTTTATCGCGCGCGCCGACATGCTCAAACTGGTGGACAGCTCGCCGGAACTGGCGCGAGCGCTGTTGCGCGAGATCAGCCATCGGCTGAGAGAATTCAACCGCCAGTACCTTCGCGAAGTGCTGCAGGCGGAGCGGCTGGGAGTGGTGGGCCGCTTCGCGCGGTCGATCGTCCACGACTTGAAGAACCCGCTGAATATCATCGGGCTTAGCGCTGAAATCGCTGCGACCAGCCACGGCACGGCCGAGCTGCGGCAGCGCGCCATCCTCGATATACGCCAGCAGGTGGACCGGATCAGCGACCTGATCGGGGAAATCCTGGATTTCACGCAGGGCGCCTCACCGGACCTGGTATTGCCGCCGATGGACTATGCCCGGTTCGTGGAGCAGGTAGTGGAGGAGCTGCGCCCGGAAATCGCTGTCAAATCCGCGACACTCGAACTCGAGAACCCGGCGCCGCCGGTGGCGCTGCTGCTGAACCCGAAACGTTTGCGGCGCGTTTTTCATAACCTGGTGCATAACGCGACGGAAGCGATGCCTTCCGGGGGAAGGATCATTTTGCGTTTCCAGCTCCGCCCGACCGAGCTGGTGACGGAAATCGAGGACACGGGTCCGGGCATCGCGCCGGAAATCGCCGGCCAGTTGTTCGAACCGTTCGCCACTTACGGCAAAGCGAACGGCACGGGACTGGGACTCTCCATCAGCAAGCGGATCATCGAGGACCACAAAGGCTGGATGGCCGCGCGCAGCGAGCCCGGGCATGGGGCGATTTTCCAGTTCGCGTTACCCGCGGCGGGGCGCGCGCAGGACGTTGAAGCGTTGAAGCGTTAAAAGGTTAAAAACGTTAGAACGTGATAGCGTCGGGGCGTTGAAGCGTGAGAAGATGGCAGAGTGAAGAGGCGGAAGCGTGTCACGCGGCTGCGAAGAATTGGAACCGAGCTGTTTGAAGCTGGCGGCCTTTTAACGTTTTGACGCTGTACAAGAAATGAATCGCATCCGCCTGCTGCCCGAACAAGTCGCGAACCAAATCGCGGCCGGCGAGGTGGTCGAACGGCCAGCCAGCGTGGTGAAGGAGCTGGTTGAAAACGCGCTCGATGCCCAGGCGGCTCGCATCACGCTCGAAATTCAGGCGGGCGGGCGCAGCCTGATGCGCGTGATCGATGACGGGTTCGGGATGAGCCGGGATGACGCGTTGCTGTGTCTCGAGCGCCACGCCACCAGCAAAATCCGGCGAGCCGAGGACCTGGCGGCGATTGCGACCATGGGTTTCCGCGGCGAGGCCCTGCCCAGCATCGCCAGCGTCAGCCGCTTTACGCTGACCACCCGCGAACGCGACAGCGGCTCGCCCGAGGGGACCCAAGTCATCATCAGCGGCGGGAAGATGCTCGAGGTGAAAGCCGCCGGCTGCGCGCCCGGAACGACCATCGAGGTGCGCCAGCTCTTTTTCAATTTGCCGGCCCGCCGCAAATTCCTGCGCACGGAGGAGACGGAGTCGTCCCACATCCAGCATTACCTGACGCTGGCGGCGCTGGCGTTTCCCGAGGTGGCGTTCTCGTTCCAAAAGGATGGCCGCCTGGTCTGGCAATTGGCCGCCGTCAAAACCGGGGCCGCGCCCGCCAGCCGTTCGGCCGCGTTGCGCGAGCGTCTGCGCGCGCTTTACGGCAATGAACAAAGGCTCGTCGCGGTGGATTTTTCCGCGGACCTGACCTCGCCGCAGGACGCCGAAGATGCCGATTCCGGCGGTTTCGACTCGGCGTCACCGACTCCGGCCACTCCGGACTCGGCGGACCGCGCTCCGAACTTTCGGGTCTGGGGCTTTATCGGCGCGCCGGGAGTCGCCCGCGCGACCCGGGAAGACCAGCACCTGTTCGTGAACCGCCGACCGGTAGAGAACCGCGGACTGAATTATGCCCTGCTAGAAGGCTACCACACGGCATTGATGAAAGGCCGTTACCCGGTCTGCTGCCTGTTCCTGGAAGTGGACCCTGCAGCGGTGGACGTTAATATCCACCCCGCCAAGCGCGAGGTGAAATTCCATCGCGAAGCTGAGGTGCGTCGGTTCGTCGCCCAAGCGGTAAGACAGGCGTTGCTGGAGTTCCATGCGGGAGATTCTCAGGTCTCAAGTCCCAAGTCTCAAGTCCACGGACCACCGACCACGGACCACGGACCACAATCTGAGGCATTGGTGGGAGGACGGACTGAGCAGACAAGCCTGCCCAACCTTCCCGCGGCATTAAAGCCGCCGCCGGCGGAATCCCCAACGCGTCCTGCTGCCCAACCCCCATTGCGGATGGGCTTCAGACCAGCGGCTCCTGCCGCGCCGCCCGCCAGCGAGACCCAGTTAGCTCCTTTGCCAGGCCTAACCCAGTCAACCCCGGCCGCTCCGCCCTCAGACGCAAACCTCGCCCCCGTCACCCCAATGCCCGCCGACCCGGGCCTCACGCAGCACGCAGCACGGTTCGCCCCCCTGCCTCTGCTCAGCGTGCCGCTCCGTCTCGTCGGCGTGATCGGACGGCTCTATGTCGTTTTCGAATCCGACCGCGGCCTGGTCCTGCTCGACCAGCACGCGGCGCACGAACGAATCTTGTTCGAGCAGATGCTCGACCGCCTGGAGCGCAACGAACAGGCCCCCTCGCAGAAGCTCCTCCTTCCGGAAACGGTCGAACTCTCCGCGCGCGATGCGAACTTTGTCCGCGAACAGTTGCCGGTGCTCGCCCGCCTCGGGGTCGGCTTAAGCGAATTTGGTGAGCGCACGTTTTTGCTGGATGCCCTCCCGCCGTTCGTAAGAGCCGCCGACCCGCGCCGGTTCGTGCTCGAACTCGTGGACGAATTGAAAGGCACGGGGCAGGAAGTCAACTCGCTCCGCCTCGGCGAGCACACCGTCGCCAAAACCGTCTGTCGCCACGCTGTCAAGGCCAACGATCCGCTGGCCGGACGCGAACTGGAGAACCTAGTTGAAGATCTGCGCCGCTGCGCCATGCCCTACACTTGCCCGCATGGCCGGCCGACGCTCATCGAAATGAACTTCCGCGAGCTGGAGAAAAAGTTCGGGCGCAGTGTGTGAGGTGGGGGCGTTGAATCGTTAAAACGTGAAAACGTGAAACGTTAAAATGGGAAAACCCTCCCGCCTTTTCAACCTTTTGACCTTTTAGCGTTTTAACGCCTGCGCGGAGGCTCAACTTGGGTTTGCTTCGGCGCCGGGCGGCACTTCCTCCACCTTCGCGTTTTGCTGAAGCAGGTCCAGCACCTTCTCATTCATGACCTGGTCGTAAATCTCGATCAGGCCGTTGCGCTTTTGAAGGTCCTTCAGGAATTTCTCGGCAGGAATCTGGTACAGTCCAGCCAGATGGTTGATGCGCATGGCGATTTCCTCCTGCGACACCTTGATGTCTTCCTTCTCGGCAATCTTTTGAATCAAAAAAGCGACCTTCACGCGCTCCTTGGCGCCTTGGGTTGCGGCGCTGTAAATCTGCTCCTTTTGTTTTTCGATGGTCTCGCGGGAGACACCGCGCTTGGCATTCTCCTGCACAAGGTCATACACGACATTGCGCGTTTCATGCGCCACAGCGCTCTCCGGCAGCTCGAAATTGACCCGGTTGAGCAGCGAACGCACGAGTTGATTTCGGGTGTCGCGATTCTGCTTGTAGCTCAGCTCGTTTTCCAAATCGCGGCGCACGCCGGCCCGCAGTTTTTCAAGGTTCTCGGCGCCGTATTGCTTCGCGAACGCGTCATCGATCGCCGGCAGCGCTTTTTCTTTCACTTCCACCACTTCGGTCTCATAGACCGCCTTCTTGCCTGCGAGTTGGGGCGTGACGAAATCAGCGGGAAAATCGACGTTCACGGTCCGCTTTTCGCCCGCTTTGGCGCCCAGAAGCTGGTCGTCGAAACCGGGGATGAACGCTTTGGCGCCGATTTCTACCCAAAAGTTCTTATGTTCGGTGAGACCCTTCGCGGTCGGCGCAATTTCGGTAATCGGCTTGCCCTCGCACGTGCCGGTATAATTGACAACGACGATGTCGCCGGCTTGGGCCGGCCGCTCGACGGTCGTGAACGTGGTCCGTGGCTGGCGCAAGGCCTCGAGCGCGCGCTCGACGTCCTCGTCGGTCACCGAGCGGGTCTCGCGCTTGATGGGGATGCCCTTGTATTCCGGCAATTCGAATTCCGGCGCGGTTTCAATGGTCGCGGCGAACTGAAACGGCTGGCCGCGGATGAATTGGATCTCCTCGATGTCGGGTTGCCCCAGCACGTCCAGCTTCTGCTCCTCCACAGCCTTTTTGTACGAATCGGAGAGAAGCTGGCTCTTGACTTCCCCCTCGATATCTTTGCTGTACTTGCGCATCACCATGTCGCGCGGGGCTTTGCCCGGCCGGAACCCCGGCAGGGAGGCCTGGCGCTGAAAATCCTTCGTTACCTTGTCGAAAGCTTCATCCACTTTCTGCACTTCCACTTCCACCCGCACCAGCTTTTTGCACGGGGCCAGATTTTCTACCGTTACATTCACAAGCAAACCTTTCCGTTGATCGCTGACAAAGTCCGGTGGCGCCACGAACCCGGGATTCCGCCGCCCAGCGAGCCGGGAACCTTAAGCAAGTGCGGTATGAGAGTCAAGCCCGACAAAAAATCGAAGCCGTGCGCGTCGCTGGCCTCACACTACCACCAAGGCGGAACATCCGGGCCGGAGCGGCGACTTGCAATCAGCTTAGAGCATGCGTGACCGCGGTGGTGTGCGGTTAGGTTGCGGTCGCGTAAAGCCAATTTCAAATCGGCGCTCCGGTCGGAGTACCGGGTGCACCCCGCCCCAATTGACTGAGGCGGCAGACAAAAAATACACCCGGCATCAATAGCAGACCGCGCCGCTAATCCTTGTCCTCCGTCAGGGACACCGCCCAGGTCGGATAGGGGGTCTGGGAGCCTTTCATTGCGTGCCAGAGGATCCGGTTGAGCAAGTCTTCCGGACACTGATCCGGTTTGGACAAGGGAAGTTTCGCCGAAAGCGCAGCGTAACGCCGCAACAACCGGTCCGCGATTTTCTTCGTTTCGGGATTCACCTGGTCCAGGGGAATGTTATTCGATACCGCCGTGAATGGGGTCAAGTCGGGCGTCGTAGTAAAGCAATCCGTCATCGGCGTGGCAGTGGCATCCAACTGGTTCATGGGCGGCAGGCCGAGAATGAGTTCAATCGTGCGGATGAGGCTGGTCTGGTTGTACTGGGTGCTAACGACGCTATGGCGTTTCGTGTAGGGACTGACCACGTAAGCGGTGGTGCGGTAGGCGCTCACATGATCGAAGCCCGCCTGTGGATCGTCCTCGATAGCGAACACGCAGGTCTCTGGCCAGAACCGGCTGTGGCTGAGCGCTTCGACGATTTGTCCGAAAGCGAGGTCGTTGTCAGCCACCTGTGCGGCCGGCGTGGCAGCGCCGGGGTCGGTGCCGGAAGTGTGGTCATTCGGGAGGCAGATGATGGTGAGGTTCGGGAGTCCCCCGTTTCGCTCGAACGCCTTCAATTCCTTGATGAACTGGCGCGCGCGGAACACATCCGGAATATCGAGGTCCCAGCCGACCGTCTCCGTGCACAGGTATGGGCGCAAAGATTCAATCGCCGGTTGGCTGCGGATGCGGATCGACGCGGCGCCGTTGGTGAAGTCATGCCAATGATCCAGGAAGGTGATCGGGTCTTTTTTGGACGCGCTCAGCCACGCCTTGTCCGTGATTGCAAACTCCCCGTAATCACGCAGCGTCCGCCCGTGAGCGAGCGCATTGTCCCAAATAAAGCCTCCCGGCGAATAGGCCAGCGCGTCCGCCTCATCTTCGCCCATACCATCCGGGTAGCTGCGCGGAAAGCTGGCGAAGGATTTCTCCATGTAGTCGGTTGCCATCGCGCTGTCAGCCCACTGGTGACCGTCGGCGCTGAGCACTCCGGAACAGTAGGTGTTGTCCAGCAGCACAAAATCGCGCCCCAGCTTGTGCTGGTTCGGAGTGAACTTCTCGCCGAAGACGCAAAGCGACGGCTCGCCGTAGCCGGCCGCGACATCCCCGAACACCTGATCGTATGTTCGATTCTCCTTGATGATATAGACGACGTGTTTGAACAAGCTCGGCTCCCCGACCCGCTCCGGAACCGGGCGCGCGAGTGCGCCCAGCCGCGCCGGCAAGCGTGCCGCCTGCAGCAACGGATAGCGCAGGTTTCGCAAAGCGAGGCGGGTATCGGCGGCTAATTCGGCCGCCGACGGCACGCGCAGCAGCGAAACGGTGCCAAAATATTGGTGGCTGGTGAATTTCGCAGGCTCTCCGGCCAGCAATCGTTTGCCGGAGCCGATGCCTTTGATATTGGCGACACACAGCGAATCGCGGCGGCGATCGAACTCAATCGCCCCCGGAAACCACCCCACCGGGATGAGACCGAGCAATTTCGATTTTCCTGGCGAAAAGTCGATCACGGCCGCCGCGTTTTGAGTCCCGTTGCAGACAAACAGACGATTCCCCTCGCGGTTAAAGGCCAGCGCGTTCGGGCTGGCGCCGAACAGGTCGCCCGCCCTTTGCCGAGCCCAAATCGTTTCGACGATTTCGTCCCTGCGGGTATCGATGACGCTAAGTGTGTCACTCGCGGAATTGGCAGCGACGAGGTAGCGTCCGCCGGGTGAAAGCGCCATCGACGAGGTGTGCAGTCCGGTGAGCAACTCATGGGTCGGACGGCCGCCGGCAAGGTCAATGATGCTCACAGACCCTTCGCTGGCAATGCGTCGCACCGGGTCCACCCGCACGAGCATGCCGCGGCCGGCAGGACCGGTGACACTGTCAGCTTCCGGGCGACGCCCGCCCCAGTTGCTTACGTAAGCTTTGTTTCCCACCAACACAACGTCGTATGGCGCGACGCCAACGTCCCAGGTGCGCAGGACTTTGCCGCTCAGGGCGTCCGTTTCCGCGAGGCGATTTGATAAATTGAATACTACGTAAAGACGTTTGCCGTTGCGCGATAGCGCCAGGCCTGCGGGGATTTCCAGCTTCCGCCGGGGCGCATTGGCCGGCGGCAGGGCAAAACTGTCCAGGGCTGCCACTTTGCCATCCGCGCTTACCTTGAACACTTTGATCGTACCGTTCACGCTCGCCAGGTACAGGCGGCGGCCATCGGGTGAGAACCGCAGGCCGGTGTAGCTCACCTGCCCTTCCTTGTCTCGTTCGAGGATCTGGCTGGATACGGGGCCGGCGCTGGGTTCTCCGGTCCTTGCGGAAGGCAGCGACAGCCGCTGCAAAACTTTCCCACTGCTGGGGTCCGCCAGAATTAATTCGGCGGTCTTGCCGGAAATGGCCAGCAATCTTCCGTCAGGACTGAGCGCGATGGCCTGCGGCCGGAGTCCTGGCAATTCAATTTGGTGGCCAACCGGAGTCAGCAACTGGTTCACCGGAGTCGCGTATAAGTTCGGGCCGAGTTGGCCCACCCGTTCGGTCGTGGCGAGTTCAGAGGTTTCCGGGGCAGCGATGGCCAACCGCGCTGCGGCTCCCGCCGCCAGGAACATCAGGGGCCAGGGCCACCTTGGGCCACCAGAGCGTCCGCGGATCGGCGAGGGCCAATCGTGTCGCCGACGTTCAAACCTACAAACTCTCCCGCAAGTTGTTGCCTGCCGGGGTTCAAACCCGAGTGCCCGCAGAACATGTCGCATCTCGCGGCCATTGTTGACCAGTTGCACTCCACGTATCAAGCCGGACCGTTGGGTGTTGTACGGATCAAAACTTCCAGGGGGGTGCTCCTCGAGATGCATTACTCGGTTCGAATCTCAGCGAGTGGTGCGTCGCTACGAGACATTGATGTTGTGCCGCAAGTAGTAAGCGGCCAGCTCGACATATTTTTCGGCGAAGCCCTTCAAGCTCGCGCGTTCTTCGGCCGTCAACGGCCGGACGACTTTCGCGGGCGCGCCCAGGACCAGCGACCCGGGTGGGATTTGGGTGCCCTGGGTTACCAGCGCCCCAGCCCCAATCAGGCATTGCGCGCCGATCACAGCTCCATCCAGGATGCGGGAGCCCATCCCGACCAGAGTTTCGCTGCCGATGGTGGCCGCATGCACAATCGCATTGTGCCCCACGGTGACGAAGTGACCCAGGATGCAAGGGATATCGTCGGCCAGGTGGAGCACACAATTGTCCTGGATGTTGGTGTGATGCCCGACGACGATGCGATTGATATCGCCACGGAGCACGGCGTTGTACCAAACGCTCGAGCCCTCCCCAAGCGTAACATCGCCGACGACCATAGCACCCCGGGCGATATAAACGCTGGGGTCAATCTGAGGCTGCCGGCCTAAAAAAGTTGCCAATCGTTTTTCGAGATCGCTCATCGCGTTTCGTCATTTCCCAAGCTTGCGCATCGCGCGGGTGCAAAACTCCGCCCGTCGGCGCAGGCGCGTGGAATCAGAGGGAAGATATTCCCGGTTTGAAGACAACGCCAGCGGGGAATGGTCTCGATTCGGGGCGGGAGGGCGAGCGTCCTCGCGAGCCCAGGATTTTCATGGTGCGTAGATCGCGTGGACGCTCGCCCACCCGCGTCGCTCGCTCTCCCGGGAACTTTGAATTTCATTCCTGGCGCATCACGAGTAGGATAAGCCTTGTCGATATGACGAAGAATAAACCTTACCGGCCGCCCACGTTGCGCCAGCCGTTGCCCCGCTCGTTCAAGGACCTGACGCCGGCCAAGCATTTCAATCCGCGGACTTTTTTCCGGGAGATGGTTTGGAAAGCCCTGCTGACGCGGCGCACGGGACAGCACCGCCGGCCGGTCTTCCCCAAGCTGCAGCCGGGCCAGGTGGCGTTAACATGGATCGGACACGCTTCTTTCCTGGTGCAGTTCACCGACCTCAATGTGCTGATCGATCCTAACTTCGCCAATTGGTTGTTCCTGCTCAAGCGCATCAAGCGCTCGGGCCTGCGCCTCGAGCACTTGCCGCCCATCGACGTGGTCCTGCTCACTCACGCGCACTTCGATCACTTTCACAAACCCACTTTGCGCCGCCTGCCTCACCCGAAGATCGGCATCATGCCCTGGGGTGTGGGCGACCTCGCGTACGACCTCGGCTTCGGCCGCGTGGTGGAGCTGGACTGGTGGGAAAGCTTTTCGCACGGGAGTTGGAAGGTAATGTTCACGCCCTCCAAGCATTGGGGCGCGCGCGTGCTGCGGGACAATTACCGCGGCTACGGCGGCTTTATTTTGGAGCACCAGGGGCGCCGGATTTATCATGCGGGAGACAGCGCCTACTTCGACGGATTCAAAGAGATCGGAAAGACCTGCCGGCCGGAGATTGCACTCTTGCCGATTGGGGCGTACCACCCGGAATCCTTCCGGCATCTGCACATGGGGCCCGACGACGCCATCAAGGTATTCAAGGAACTGCGGGCGAAATGGCTGGTGCCGATGCACTACGGGACGTTCCGCCTGTCGTTCGAGGACCTCGACGAGCCGCCGCGCTGGCTTAAGCAGTTGGCCCGCGAACAGGGGCTTTCGCAAAAGATCAGGTTCCTCGACGAAGGCGTGCCGCAGGTGTTTTGAAAACAGATAAAACGCTTGATTCCGCAGACACTCCCTGAATGATCTCTGGCCAGGACCATGCGATTCTCATTCCGTGAACTCCCGCAGCCGCAAGGCCGCCATCGCCCATGAAGCTCCTCATCACCGGCATCTGCGGGTTTGTAGGCCACACCCTGGCGCGAGCGCTCCAGGAGTGCAGCGAAGGCCTGGAGATTTTCGGCCTGGACAACCTGGTTCGGCCGGGCAGCGAACTGAACCGGCAGCGGCTGGCGGCTTCGGGGGCAAAGTTTTTCCATGCTGATGTCCGCAGCGCCTCAGATATCGATGTGTTGCCCGCGGCTGACTGGGTGCTCGATGCGGCGGCCAACGCCAGTGTGCTGGCCGGGTTGGGTCACCCGGGCGCCAGCCGGCAATTGGTGGAGCATAATCTTTCCGGGACCATCAACCTGCTGGAGTACTGCCGCCGGCATCACGCCGGGTTCATCCTGTTGAGCACCAGCCGTGTTTATTCCATCGCCCCGCTGGCTTCGCTCGAAATGGTCCCCGACCCCAACGCGTTCCGGCCTCGGCCCGGTCAGAATTGGCCCGCCGGGTGTTCGGAAGCGGGCGTGGCGGAGGCGTTTTCAACTCAGCCGCCGCTTTCTCTGTATGGCAGCACCAAACTCGCCTCCGAAATCCTGGCCCTCGAGTATGGGTCGGCCTTCGGCCTGCCCGTTTGGCTCAACCGCTGCGGCGTGCTCGCCGGCGCCGGCCAATTTGGGCGTCCTGACCAGGGGATCTTCTCGTATTGGCTACACGCCTGGGCCGCACGGCGCCCGCTCAAGTACACCGGCTTCAATGGCCAAGGCTTCCAGGTCCGAGACGCTTTTCATCCGGCGGACCTGGCGCCGTTGCTCACGCGCCAGATGCGCGAGCCGGCAGCCCGCCCCGAAGCGCCCCTTAATTTCGGCGGTGGAAGCGAAAACAGCATGTCGCTGGCTCAACTCAGTGACTGGTGCGCTCGACGTTTTGGACGCCAGCGGGTCGAGGCCGATCCTGCCCCCCGGCCCTTCGACATCCCGTGGCTGGTAATGGATTGCCGCGCCGCTCAGCGACGCTGGGGCTGGCAGCCGCAACGCAAACTGGAGACCATCCTCGAAGAAATAGCCGTGCACTCCGAGCAGCATCCCGATTGGCTCGATTTAACCTCCGCGTGAACGAACCGCACCCCACGGCCAGCGCCGACTATCCCAGCTCATGAGCGTTGATGATGTCCAAACCATTTACGGCCAGCGTTTCGCCGGAAACCAGCTCTACCGCCGAAAAGTCTGGCAAGTGCTCACGGCCGATTTTTTCCAGGAGCTGATCGGCCCGTCAGCCGCAGTGTTGGACCTGGGGTGCGGCTACGGAGAGTTCATAAACCAGATCTCCGCCCGCGAAAAATACGGCATGGACCTGAACCCCGATTCGGCGCGGATGCTGGCTGGCGGAATCCAGTTTTTCCACCAGGACTGTTCGCAGCCGTGGCCGCTTCCGGAGCATGCGTTGGACGCGGTGTTCACGAGCAATTTCTTCGAACACCTGCCGGATAAAGCGACACTGGGCCGCACGATCGAGCAGGCGCGGCGGTGTCTGAAACCCGGCGGCCGCCTCATCGCTTTGGGGCCGAACATCAAATACCTGCCGGGAGCCTATTGGGACTTTTGGGACCATTATCTGCCTTTGACAGAGCTGTCTCTCTCCGAGGGCCTGCGCAACCGCGGGTTCAAGATAGAGCGGTGTTACGAGCGCTTCTTACCCTACACGATGGCCGACGGGCGGCAATACCCTCTGGCCTTGCTCAGGCTCTATCTTAAGCTGCCGCTGCCCTGGCGGCTCTTCGGCAAACAGTTCTTAGTCGTGGCCGTAAAGTCGTAACGCTCCAACTTACTCACCGGACGCTCGCCTTGAGCCGTTTGTCTTTACGCGAGCCTTTCCCGGGCGCGCCTTTAGGTTTAGGCCCCGTTGGAGCACGAACAGGCGTGGGCTCCAGCTCGCTGCCCGCCGACGGTGACTCGGACGGCGCCACGGGCCTTGGCGTGGCAACTTTACTCCGCAAGTGGCCAGCGGCGACCACGCCCAATAAGAGAAGGCCAAAGCCACTGGACGCCAAGCTGATGTAAAGCGGGCCGACCGGGGGCTGGAAAAGAAACTCGACGGTGTGCTTGCCCGTCAGGAGGTAAACCCCACGCATGATGTAGTTGCAGCGTAAGAGTGTCTGCGGGCGGCCATCCACAAACGCGTTCCAGTTCGCCTCGAACCGGTCGTTCAGCAGCATCACGGATGGCGTCCGGGCACCGACTTTGAACACGAGGTCTCTGGGGGAGTAATGGGTCAGTTCGACAGAACCCGCGGTTTGAGGGGCGGTGGCGGCAGCAGGCGGAGCGACCACCCCTCCGGCGACGAGCACGGTCGACTGTGGTTCAAAGTCCCGGCTGGCCAACCGCGCCAGTGTGGCTTCGTCATTGGTGCTCACTTGCCAGTCCGCGTAAAGGGAGGCACGTGGTAGCGCGCCCGTGAATTCGATGAGGGCGTAAGTGCCTTCGGGTACGAGGGCCGCGGTCAATTCCTGCACGTCCCGCGCTTCGCCAAAGCCCGCCTTCGGGACGAGGTTGAACTGCGTAACGATGCGAAACCGCTTCTTGACCGGGTCGAGCTGGCCATTGAGCACCTCGAGGGCTTCCGTAGGCCCGAGCAGATACCGCGTGTTGGTGAGTTCCCAACGGCGGACGAGCCGATGAAGGGTATTCGTTGCCTGCGGGTCAACGCGCAGGGTCGTTTCAAAAGCATCGATGTCTGCCGGAGAGCGAGGCATTTGCGAGACATCCAGCGATTGAATATTGTAGTACGCAAAGGGGTGTTGGAGCCATTCGACGCGGTACAGTTGCCCGAACAGGGTGTATGCCGGGGGCATGCGGAAGGGGAACATGGAGACACGTTGCATCCAAGGCTTGGAGCGGAGCAGATCGATCACAGGATTCGACGCGTATTGGTCGTGGTAGTTCCAGTAAACGATCCAAGGCTCATTGGCCCTGCCCAGGTCAAGCAGCAGCAGCGCCCCCAGAAAGATACCTCCCCACTTGGCTCGCGGACCGGCGAAGCGCCCCCCTAAGAGCAGCACCAGGAGTCCGCCAGCCAAGAGAAAGAAAACCACAAACCAGCCCACCTGGCGGATGCTGAACTGAGCGATTTGCTCTGCTGCGGAAGCTTCAAACAGGACGCCCTGCAGATACCCTGCCAACTGGTCGTGGTACCCAGCGTAGATTTTCCAGGCCAGCAGACTCAACCCCAAGGCCAGCAGCCAGCCGAGCGTCCACCGTCGTTCGAACCCGGTCGCCTTGGCCCACCACGCCTTCAAGTCGCGCGGCGGCGAGACAACGCCCGTCCCCGCGCGCATAAGGCAAGTCCTCACCAGGCCGTCGATGCCATAAGCGAAAAGGACGACGAGCGCGAAACTGAGCACGTGAAGGAATTTCGTCGGGTTACGGAGGCTGGAGAAATAGGGCAGCGCATACAGCCAGCGATAAAACGGCGCGTAACGGCCGAAGGCGAGCAGAAGCGAAGTCACGCCGACGACCAGCCAAAACCAGAGCGACCCGCGTTGAGTCGTGCTAAAGACCGACGCCTTGCGGCGCAGCGATTGCAGGCCGGCCCAAAGAGCGACCAGCAAAACCAATTCGCCGGCGTAAATGCCGCCACCGCTGTACCTGATGAAGCCACTCGGTGGCGGGCCCTGCTGTCCGGAGGCGAGATAGCGGTCCCACGCGGGATCGCGTCCTGTGTTCCCCCAATACGCCCCCCCCTCGGGCGTGTCCAGACGGAAGCCAAACAGGCCGGGGATCGCCAGACCGAGAGCCTCCCGCTTGGGCAGGCTCCATTTGGTCGCCCAATCCCATGGGTCTTCCTTCGTGCCAAGGTCCTCACGAGCCGCGGCTACTCCGTGCATCTGGGTTTGGACCAGGACGGTGATCGCCTGAGCCGCGAGGAACGCAGCGACTGTGGCAACTAATGCGACTCGGGCGACGCCCGTTGCCATGTTTCGCATCCCGGGTCCTGGCGTGAGCCAGGACTGATAAATGACAAATCCCGCCACATACAAGCTGAAGATGGCGCCGATGTCTGCGCCTTCGGCGACCGCCATCCCGATCGCCAGCCCTGCCAGCATCGTTCTTAGCCAGCGCTGACCCGAGGAGGCGTCCGCAAGGGCACCGAGCGCGAAGAAGACCATTCCAATTGTTATCGCCAGCGAACCGACCCCCCAGCAGGCGGCCGAGAAGAAACAGGAATTGAGCGTGGCCGCCAAACCGCCAAGGATGCAGGCCAACGGCGCGAGGCGCAATTGTCGGAAGAAGCACCACGCGCCTAGCCCGAGGATGACGAGGGCCACCGGCACGTAGAATTTGGAAAAGCCAACGGGCGTGAGGACCAGCCGCAGCCCCGAAGTGATATTGGGGAGAGCGCCCCCTTCGCGAAAGCCGACCGTATTCAGGTCCTGCCAGACGCCGGTAAACGCCTCCGGCAAATGGTGGCATTGAGACTCCAGGCGCCCGAGCGGACCATCGTTCGAGAACAGGATTTGCCCGGGCAGGAAACTATTGTGAAGCAGGAACGCCACGACCGCAGCTAGCAGCAGCAACATCCAGCCGAACCCTGGGGGCCGCGCTTCTTGATCAGGTTGTGGCGTTTTCAAATTCGAAGTTCGGGGCGCCAGGCGGCTTACAGTATTGGCTTGGTCATTTGGTCCAATGGCTAAGGTCGCGGCCAAGCAACTTGCTCAACCGCTCAACCTCGGGCGCGAACTCGCGCCTGAGCTGGTTACGGAGATCAGCCGCAAGCGGAGGCCGCTTCTCGAATCGAGTATTGGAACGCCACAGCCAGGTCTCGGCATTTTGAAGCGCGGCGAACACCGGCCGCGGCAGCCAGGGCCGGCTGGCCACGACCGTCGAACGCACGAGCGGATCCGTGAGCACGACTCGCAATGCGGCGCTCTTCACCGTTCTGTCTCCACCGTTGATGACGGAGAACTCGGTTTGCAGGCGGCTGGGGTCCAAGCCGAGGAACTGCAAAATCTCGTGGCAAGCGGCAGCCGGGTTGGCGGCAAAATCGTCATAGAGGGTGACGTGCACACGGTGGCGGCCAAAGAATTCGAAGTAACGTTCAACCTGTTCGGTGTAGCGGGCAGTTTCGCGGTAAACAAGGCCTTGTGGGAAATAGGTCGCGCGCGAGGTGCGGCGTCCCGCTCGTCGGTCCCCCTCGGCATTCAGGGCCGTTTCGAAACTGGTCAGATGCTCGTTCGCGTCAAACCGGAACTCGTGATACAGGGAGTACAGCATGTCCGCGGGCTGGCGGAGCATGATGATAATGTGCGAATCCGGATTGAAAGTCCGGATCTCGGCCGCCGCCGCTTTCGAGAAGAGATACCAGACGGAGGCCTCGCCGGCGCGCAGTTCGCCGTTGCGCGTGGCATATTCCTCAAGATATGCCCGGAGGCCACGGCGGTAGAAGCTGCGCCCGAACCGGAGGTCGGCTCCGAAAAAGTGCATCTCCTTCTTGGCCATGAAAATGTCGGGATGCGCCGCCAGGTAGCGAGTCATCGCCGTCGTCCCGCACTTGGGAGCGCCGACGATAAAGAAATCCGGCTTTTTGACGTGCGAGGTCTTTTTCCTTGTTGCTACCCAGGGTAAAACTTGAGGCTGCAAACTCATGAGGATCTCCCCTGGAATCAGCGGCTCCAAACCGCCATTCCAGGAACATAATGCCCGCCATGAACTTGATTTCCGCCTGAATCTGCATAGGTCCTGACGACAATAAGTCCATTACCATCACCATCCAGCCAGGATCATGCCAACGCCTGTGAAACGGCGGGTCGCGGGTCCGGCCCGAGTTGCCGAGGGCGTGTATCTTTCGAAAACCCTCGGCAAAATGGGGTTAGCGGCTTTCCGAACAGTTTTCCAACCAAGATGGATTCATGGGCCGCCAAACCGCCGGGCAGTAAAACACCTATGCAGGCAGGGTTATTATCTTTGCTGCTCTCGAAGGTCGTAGACGCCTTGACCGGATACTTCATACCCCGCACGAAATGCCAACAGCCCGGAGCGCCGGCATGTCGGCGGCTTTCGCTGTCCGGACCGTTTAAGCCGGCAACATGCCGGCGCCTCGCCCTGGCAGGAATGAAATATTCCGGCCAGTCGGGCAGCGAAGACGGTTCGACTATTTTCCAGAACCGACCTTCACCAGTACTACCCCATGGCGCGGAACCGAGGTTTGAAATTGACCGGCAAATTTGCCCAGATCCTGTTGCCGCCAAAGGTCGCGAACCCTCTGTTTACCCGAGAGGCCAAGGCCGGCCCATTTCAACGTGATAGGAGATTCGTCCTCGCCCAGGTTAAAGAGGCCCACTGCTTTCGAGCCGTCGGCGAGATCCTTGGCCCAGATTTCCAGTGAGCCGTCCTTGATGATTCGCGCGGCCTGGCGTCCCAGCGGGTCCTGGCTCACGTCGAGCACTTCGTCATTGGTGAGGAGGTTCAACGTGAATTCATCCAGTTTGGTCATGTCGCACCCGATGAGCAGCGGCGAGCACAGCAGGCACCAGAGGCTGATGTGGGTATATTGCTCATTCGGCGTCAGGCGGGTGGGCCGCACTTTTGCGCTCCAGCCAACGTAGCCGACAACGAGCATGTCGGGATCGTTCCAGTGTCCGGGGCCGGCGAATTCTTCATGTCCGGCCTGGCCAAAGCCGAGGCGGGACATGCTCGACCAGGTGTCGGTGATGTCGCCAGTGGTGCGCCAGCAATTGCCGCCGACCTCCGCGCCCCACTGCCACACGTTGCCCATCCCGTACTGGCAGAGGCTGAACACGATGTCGCGCGGGGCCTTGTCCAGCGCGGCGCGCATCACCCGGTAAGGCTTCATGAAGCCGTCGTGGTCGGGATTGGGCACGATGCCGCCGTAACTGCACCAGTCGTATTTCAAATAATCAAAACCCCACTCGGCGTACCGGCGGGCGTCCTGTTCCTCATGCTTGTAGCTGCCCTCGTGGCCGGCGCACGTCTGTGGACCGGGTGACGAGTAAAGGCCGATCTTCAAGCCCTTGCTGTGAACGTAATCCGTCAATGCTTTCATATCGGGAAACTTCTGGTTGGAGGTTACATTCCCGTCCGGGTCGCGTCCTGCCTCCCAGCAGTCGTCGATGTTGATGTAAGTCCATCCGTGATTGATGAGGCCACTGGCGACCATCGCGTCGGCTGCGGCGCGAACATTCGCCTCGTTGACGTCGCACCCGAAACAATTCCAGCTGTTCCACCCCATCGGCGGCGTCAGCGCGATGGTGTCACCGCAAATGATTTTGAGTGTTCGCTCAACGCTGCCGCGAGCGTTCACAGCGCGGACGGTGACGACATGGGCGCCTTTCTCCGGGAGCACGCCGGTGATGCGGCCGTTCTGAGGATCAAGCTGCAAACCGGCGGGCAGTTTCCTGGTGGAGAAGGCGATCGGCCGCTCTCCGGTTACGGGGACCGTGAACAGGAAGGGCGAGCCTGGCCGAACGCCGACAACTCTCGCGCCATTAATGCCAGGTTTGGGGGAGGCTTTGGGCGTCAGCACGACCGCGGGCTCGCGGACCCGAGCGATCGCCTCCGGCTTGCCCTCGGTCATAACGATTTTGGCCTCCGCCCAGTCCGCGTGGTCGTAGTTCGTGTCGTCTCCGGCATCGCCCACCGTTAGCAGCAGCACCTTCACGCCATTGAGCGGGACGGACACTTCTTTGACGGCGTCGCCGCCGCGGAGCACGCCGCTTTCCCAGAGTTTTTTGCCGTCGCCGGTCACCTGGAACACCACGCTGCCTCGTTGGCCGACTTCGTCATCGACCCCAACGGTCGCGGTGAAGCGCTCGGCTTTGCCACCGAGCGCGATCCGGAAGGTGCTGCAGGCATGAGTACCGACGCCGTGCTCGAAACGCTTGCCGTCCAGGAACAGCGGGTGGCCGTCCACCGATCGGTTGGCGTGCGGCTCGCCCCAGCCCTGTTCGATGTATTGAATCTTCAGCGTTTCCAGGCCAAAGGTTTCGGCGACGGCGGTGCTCGCCAGGGCCAGCAAGAAAAGTGCCGCGAGGACAACAACGGGTTTAAGGTAGAACATAGTTTTTTCTTTTAATGGAGACGACGAGCGTAGCGGCGTCGGCTACTCGCGTTTAATTTCGGTCAAAACCGCTCTTCGACCTTCTCTCCGCATTTCGGGCAAATCCACATAACCGTGCCCGAGGCGCCTCTTGCGTCTGCATCCCGTTGTTCTCCGCGAACCGCAAGAACGCCTCTTGACATCGCGCATGACCATTGGAAGGAGAACCACGATGCCGCCGAAAAGTCAAGGTGCTCCGCTTCACGGCCCGGTTCGCCAGGACTTGAGCCCCCACACTTTGTAGCTCTATCCGGTGCGAACCGGTGCGAACTGGCGCTATCCAGTTCCAGGCGCGGTTCCGCGAAGTCCGAGCTTTGGCAGGTGGCCAAGGCGTCCGCCTGGTTTCCGACGGCTGAGGCGAGCGTGACGGAACAGCGCACAGAAGGGAACAGGGAGGACGGAGGGCGAGCGGGGATAGGGCAAGTTTTCATACTGGTTCGGTTTTTCATGTCTCGAGTTTTGTTCTCTCTATATATAGTGAAAGCGAAACGCGAAAACCAAATAACCAAACCGACATGATTATCAACCCGATAGCCTCGTTCCCTTTCGCTCGGCTGGCGGCCACTACGTCAGCGATTGGACGTCACGCGGGCGCATGGATTGCCTGCAATAGCCGCTCTCATGCGGACCCCGGCTCCGGGTGGATCAGGCCGGTTCAAACCCGTTAAAGCTACAAAGTGGGGGGTGTTAACCGCAAGGAACCCAGCACGACAAAGCCGCAACCAAAAGGATTCGAAATGCGTGTCGAAGAGCATTTTGCGTTCGCACAGGAAATCTTCTCAAAAATGATCGATTTGCGACATCTGTGCTGCAAAAAGGCAGAGGCGCGAAGGCGGAAACTGGGTGTAGCCTCGGACAAGAGGCTCACCTTCCAGTGACCTCGGTGGGCCTGTTGTTTGGCCTCGGTCTCGCCACACCCGTTGCGTCTTTGCCTTTTTGTGCCTTTGCGTAAGAGATTTCGACTGAATAGTACGGCTTAGATCAGGACAACGTGCGCGCTGGACAATGAGGACCGCTTCCGCCATCCTCGATTCCGGCCACCGCGATTATAACCGATTAACCCTTCAAACCCATGGAAGCGCCTCCGCCACTCTCCCAATCGGAACCGCCCGTTGCACCACCGCCGACCACGTCGTTGGTCGCGCGCCTGATGAATGTGTTCGCCGTTCCCGGCGACGTGTTCGCCGAGGTAAAGGCGGCGCGCCCCACAGCAGCGAACTGGCTCATGCCGATCATTCTCCTGTCGTTGATCGGGGCGGTGGCGGCGATCATCATCGTTTCGCAGCCCGCCATCCAGCAGCAGATGCGTGAGGCTCAAACCAAGGCGCTGGACCAAAAGGTGAAAGCCGGCAAAATGACCCAGGCGCAGGCCGACCAGGCCATGGAGGTGATCGATAAGTTCATGGGTCCTACGATGTGGAAGGTGATGGGAGCGGCCGGCGCGGTGATTATCAGCGTGCTCCGGATGCTTTGGTGGGCATTGGTGCTTTGGCTGCTGGGCCGCTGGCTGCTCAAGAAGGAAGTCGGCTATGTTAAAACCCTCGAGGTGGTTGGGCTGGCACTCATGATTAGCGCGCTCGGAACGCTGGTGACCGTGCTGCTCCAGGTGAACTTTTCGCGGATGTTTGCCACGCCCAGCCTGGCGCTGGTCATTAACGACTTTGACGTCTCGCGCAAGAGCCATTTGATGCTTGGGGCGGTCAATGTCTTCTCCATCTGGCAGGTGGCGGTCCTGGCGATCGGGCTGTCCAAGCTCGCCGGGGCGCCCTTTTTGCGGGCGGCCTGGGTGGTCTTTACCTACTGGGTGTTGCAGGAAAGCTTTTTGATCCTCGTCGGTTTGGGGCAAATGGCGTTGTAGGAACCCGCGAGGCAAGGATCAAGGGCTCAGCCCGGTGAAACAAATTCCCCGCAGGCGTGTCTTAATACATAGCGGCCATGGCAAATTCTAAAAAGCGCAGGAAAATCATCATATTTTCCGTGGCGGGCGTTGTCCTCGTGGGTCTGACCGTAGGGGCAATCGTTCGCAAACGGGAACCCGTCATCACCATCCAGACCGAAAAAGTCACCCGGCGCGACCTCATCGAAAAGGTGGTCGCCAACGGGAAGATCCAACCGGTGCTCCAGGTCAAAATCAGCCCGGAGGTCAGCGGCGAGATCATCGACCTGCCGGTCAAAGAAGGCCAGGCGGTCAAAAAGGGGGATTTGATTGTGAAGATCAAACCGGACTTTTACATCGCCCAGCTCCATCAATCTGAGGCCGGCTACGAAGCGGCGGTGGCCGGCCAAGCACAGGCCCAAGCGAACCTGGAAAAAGCACAGGCCGATTTTAAGCGCAACAAAGACCTCTTCGAACATAAGCTGATTTCGGAGGCGGACTTTGTCGGGTTCAAGGCCGCTTACGACGTAGCCGCGGCCCAGGTGGAAAGTGCCTTGCATCAAATGGAAAGCTCGAAGGCGACGGTCGCCAGCATCCAGGATTCATTGGACAAGACCACGATTGCCGCGCCCCTGACGGGGACCATCAGCAAGTTGAATTCACGCCTCGGCGAGCGTGTTCTTGGCACCGTGCAGAACGTCGGCACCGAGATCATGACCATCGCCGATCTCAATGAAATGGAGGCGCGTGTGGACATCGGCGAGAACGACGTGGTGCTGATCAAAGCCGGCCAAAAAACACGTCTCGAAGTGGACGCGTTCAAAGACCGCAAATTTAACGGCGTGGTCACCGAAATTGCCAATTCGTCAAACGATTCGGGCCTGCAGACCCAGTCTACCACCAGCCAGGAAGCCACCAAATTTCAGGTGCGCATCCGCATCCAGGAGAAGGAAGAGTTTCGGCCCGGGATGTCTGTCACCGCTGAGATCGAAACGCGCTACCGCACGAACGTGCTGACGGTGCCCATCGCGAGTGTCACCACCCGGCTGCCGAAAGAAAAAGACAAGAAAGGCGACCCCAAGAGCGCGGCTTTGGACCCGCCGGGCACCAATGCCACCGCCTCGAAAACCAAATCGCCCACGCCGGGCACCAACACGCTAGCTGCTGCCACCAATTCACCCGGGACAGACGGCACCAACGGCGCAGCATCGGACCGGAAATCGAAGGAAGGTCCCAAGCCCATCGAGGTGGTGTTCGTGATGGACGGCGACCATGCTAAAATGGCCCCGGTGAAGATCGGCATCAGCAACGACGACTATTGGGAGATTACTGATGGCGTGGGCGAAGGTCAGGAGGTCGTATCCGGCGGGTACCGGGCCATCAGCCGCGACCTGGAGGATGGCAAAAAGATTAGGAAAGGGCCGCCACCGGGCGAAAAGGAAAAGCAGAAGGAAGAGGAAGAGGCGAAAGCCAACAAATAGACCCGCGAGCTACACTGACCGCCCTCCATGTCTCTCATCCGCCTCCAAAAGATCTCGCGCCGGTACCAGATGGGGTCGGAAACGATTCACGCACTGCGCGAGGTTTCGGTTGAGATTCAGCGCGGGGAATATGTCGCGATCATGGGGCCATCGGGGTCCGGCAAGTCCACGCTGATGAATTTAATCGGCTGCCTCGACACGCCCACGTCCGGCGAATACGAGATCAACGGGGTCCAGGTCAGCCAGATGGACGACAATCAACTGGCGGAAATCCGGAACAAGGAAATCGGGTTTATTTTCCAGACTTTCAACCTGCTGCCGCGATCGGACGCGTTGCGCAACGTCGAATTGCCGCTGATCTACTCAGGCATGCCGTCCGACGAGCGCCGCCGGGTCGCGTTGGAGGCGTTGCAAAGTGTCGGGTTGGCCGACCGGATTCACCACAAACCGAATGAGCTTTCCGGCGGACAGCGCCAACGGGTCGCCGTCGCGCGCGCGCTGGTCAACAAACCCTCCTTGCTGCTGGCCGATGAACCGACCGGCAACCTGGATACCAAGACCGGCATGGAGATCCTCGGCCTGTTTGAAGAGCTCTCGCGCAAAGGCAATACGCTGGTCATTGTGACTCACGAAGAAGATGTCGCCCGCCATGCCCGCCGCATCCTGCGCATCCGCGACGGGCTAATCGCCGGCGACGAGAAAGGCGAAGGGCGCGGAGCGAAGGTTGAAGAGGCACTGGCCAGTGCGGGAGGCGTATGACGGCTCGTGAACGTCTTCACTGAATTAAAAGAGGGGCTGAGCATCTCGTGGGGAGCCATCCGCGCCAATAAGATGCGCTCGATCCTGACGACCCTGGGCATTGTCATCGGCGTCGTCACGGTCACCTTGATGGGGACCGCTATCACGGGGTTGGACCGCGCCTTCCTGAAGAACATTTCCATCATCGGCGCCGACGTTTTCTACGTGCAGCGGTTCGACTGGTTCAACGATTCGCAAGAGTCCTGGATGAAGATGCAAAAGCGCCGGAAGATCACACTGGCGCAAGCGAACGCGTTACGCGAGCAGCTTACAATGGCCCGCGCGGTCGCGCCCGCAGCCGATACGGACGGGCCCGTCCGCTACGGAAAACGCAGCTCGACCAGCGTTCATATCATTGGGACAACCGACGATTACCTTTACACCAGCAGCGTAGGCATTTCCCTGGGCCGCTTTATTTCCGCGGGAGAGTCCGCGGGCGGGCGGCCGGTGTGCGTGCTCGGCTGTGAGGTGGCGACGAACCTGTTCCAGCGTGCATCGCCCCTTGGGGCCCGGGTCCTGGTTGGGGACAGCACGTTCGAGGTGATCGGTGTCCTCGAAAAACAGGGAACCTTCCTGGGACTATTCAGTCTGGACAACCAGGTCATCATACCGCTGGCGCAGTTCACCGCCGCGTTTTGGCGCGATCCTGACTACCAGATTCAGGTGAAGGTCAAGGCGCTGGAGCAGCTCGATGAAGCCCGCGAAGAGCTGCGCGCCGCGATGCGCCGCGTCCGCCGCGTGGCGCCCAGCGAACCGGACGATTTCGGCATCAACCAGCAGGACATGTTTGTAAAAATGTTCCACAAGCTCGGCGGGACCATTGCGGCAGTCGGGGTCTTTATCACCGGTTTGTCGCTCTTTGTCGGTGGGATTGGAATCATGAATATCATGTTCGTCTCCGTGGCGGAGCGTACACGCGAGATAGGCATCCGCAAGGCCATCGGGGCAAAGCGGCGGACCATCCTGCTGCAATTTTTGATTGAGGCGGCCAGCATCTGCCTGATCGGCGGGTGCATCGGGCTGGCTATTGCGTGGCCGCTTACCCTCCTAATCCAGCGGTTCTTCCCCGCCACGATGTCGATCTTCATCGTCAGCATCGCCGTGCTGGTCTCCCTGTTTACCGGCGTGCTTTCGGGCTTTTTCCCGGCGTGGCGCGCGGCCCGGATGAATCCGGTGGACGCCCTGAGGAGCGGGGAGTAGGAATGACACGTTCCACGCCTCGAATGCACCCACGCACAACGATACTAATTGCTGAGCTCCGCGAGAGCTTCGCGATGGCAATGAGCGCGCTGGCGGCCCATAAATTGCGCTCCGGGCTGACGCTGCTCGGCGTGCTGGTCGGCGTCTTCTCCATCATCGTCGTCATGACAGCAATGCGCGTCATGCAGAGCGATATCGAAACCCAGATGAGCCAGCTCGGCAGCCAGACGTTCATGATTCGCAAATGGCCGGCGGTGTATTTTGGCGGGCCCGAAGGGTTCGAGAAATTCTGGCGACGGAAAAACATCACGCTGGCCCACGGCCTGATGCTCGAACAAAAGGCGACGCTGGCCCGCAGCATTGGCCTCGAAACCACGTTCTGGGGCGGCCAGATCGAAAGCCGTTATAAGAAAACCGCTCCTAACGTGCAGCTTTTCGGCGAAACCCCCGGCAGCTTCCCGGCTCGCAATTGGCTGCTCGGCGAGGGCCGGCTCCTGTTGGACATGGATGTCGATGGCGCCCGCGATGTTTGTGTGCTGGGCTCCAGCCTGTCAAAAACCGTGTTCCCCCGCGCCTCACCCCTGGGCGAACGGCTCAAAATCAACGGCATTAACTATATCGTTGTGGGCGTGCTTGAGTCCAAAGGCGGCTCGCTGGGGGGCGATCAGGACAATTTCGCGGTCGTGCCGGTCACCACCGGAATGAACCGCTTCGGCCGATGGAACCGCAGTCTGAGCATCCTCGTCTCGGCCCGCAGCCAGGCCACTTACGACGACACCGTCGAGCAGGTGCGCGGCATTTTGCGGGTCCTGCGCAAGGTGCCCCCTGGGAAGGAAGATGATTTCGAGATTTTTTCCAACGACTCACTGATCGCCCAGTTCAACTCCTTCACTTTGGCGGTCCGGATTGGGGTGAGCGCCATCAGTTCCATCGCGTTGCTGGCCGCCGGCATCGGGATCATGAACATCATGCTGGTCTCGGTGACGGAACGCACGCGCGAGATCGGCATCCGGCGGGCGGTCGGAGCGAAGAAGCGGAACATCATGACCCAGTTCATCATGGAAGCGATCATGCTTTGCGAGGTGGGCGGCGTGATCGGCGTGGTACTGGGCATCCTGGGCGGCAACGCAACGGCTTATTTCCTGAAGTTAACACCCGTCATTCCGGTGGACTGGGTAGTGATTGGCCTGGTGATCTGTTCAATTGTCGGGGTCATCTTCGGAACCTACCCGGCGTACAAAGCCGCCAACCTGGACCCAATTGAGTCGTTGCGCTACGAATAGGCGCCTTCAGTCCTCCGCAAACAAATAATCCAAATCCGTCTTCGAGAGGCTGCGGGCGAACCCCTCTTCTCCCAGCACGTCAGCGATGGTCTGGGCTTTGCTCTGTTGAAGCTCCCAAATCTTCTCCTCAACCGTGCCCGGGGAGATGAGCCGATAGGCGTTGACTGTTTGGGTCTGACCGATGCGGTGCGACCGGTCGATGGCTTGAGCCTCGACGGCGGGGTTCCACCAGGGATCGTAAAGGATGACGTAACTGGCGGTGGTGAGGTTCAAGCCAGTCCCTGCCGCGCGCAGGCTCAGCAGGAAAACCGAGGCGTTCGGGTCAGCCTGGAAGTTGTTTACTACTGCCTGGCGGTCCCTCGTCTGGCCGGTGAGCAGATGGGTTGGGATCTGGCGTTGGCGGCATTCCTGTTCGAGCAATTCGAGCATCTGGACGAACTGGCTGAAGAGCAGCACCTTTTGGCCCTCTGCCATAAGCGAATCGAGCAACTCGAATAAAGTCTCGGTCTTCCCGGAAACCGTATCGCTGCCAACCAGCCGCGGGTGGCAACAAATCTGGCGCAGCCGCGTGAGCGCCGCGAGCACATGGATTTTGCTCTTGTTCAATCCCTGCTGGGCGACGGTTTTCATCACCTGCTCGCGGCTGCGGCGCAGCTCCGCCAGGTACAGCTTGCGCTGCTCCTCGCCCAACTGGCAATCGCGGCGTTGTTCGATGCGGTCGGGCAAATCTTTGGCGACGTGCTTTTTGAGCCGGCGCAGCAGCAAGGGACGGAGTTTCGCCGACAGTCGCTTGCGTGCAATGCGTTGGGCGGACTCCGCATTCTCGCCGCGCGGCTCATAGGTTTCGGTAAACTGGTCCTGGTTGCCCAAATAATTCGGTTGGATGAAATCAACGATGCTCCACAAATCCAGCAACCGGTTCTCCAGCGGGGTGCCCGTCAGCGCCAGCCGATGTTCCGATTTGAGCTGCTTGACGGAGTGTGTCACTTGCGCTCCAGGGTTCTTGATGAACTGGGCCTCGTCAAGGATGACGGCGCGGAAGGCGAATTTTTGCAGCGCTTCCAGATCGCGCCGCAGCAGGGCGTAGTTAGTAACGATCAGATCGTGCTGTGGGATCTGCTTGCGGAGGTTATGCCGCGCGGCGCCACTTTCGAGCACCAGAACTTTCATGCCGGGCGTGAAGCGGTCGGCCTCCCGCCGCCAGTTGTGCAGGACCGAAGCCGGGCAGATGACTAGCGAGGGTTTCGGGTTCTTGCCGTTCCGAACCTTCAGCCAGGCCAGCCAGGCAAGCGTCTGGAGCGTTTTTCCAAGGCCCATGTCGTCGGCAAGAATGCCGCCCAGCCGGACCTGTGTGAGGTGGCAGAGGAAGTCAAAACCCTCCTTCTGATAGGGACGCATGTCGGCCTGCACGATGGTTGGCAAGTCCGAGACAGGAATGCCTTTGAAATCCTTTAGGCGCTCGCGCAGAGCCTTCGCCTGCGGGGAATCGCCGAAACGCTCGGTGGCGCTCTCGTCGAGGTGGGCGACCTGCTCCAGTCCGACTCGCTGCGCGACCGGCACGAGGCCATCGACTCCCATATCGGCCATCGCTTCGTGGGCCGACTGCACCGCATTGGAGTCGAGTTCGACCCAGCCGGCATCCGGCAGCTTGACGAAACGGCCGGTGGCGGCCTGGAGGCGTTGCAGGTCCGCCCGCGTCAGCTTCAGGCTCTCCTGCTCCCATTCCGCCGAAATTGCGAGCCAATCAATGCCGCTGCCCTTCACCACGAGCCGCGGCCGCAACTGCCGCGGGTTAAGGAAGAGCCGGTAAAAGCCCGGGTTCCCCAGATAATCCGCCTCTTGCGGCCGGTTCGCCCAGGCCTGCGCCAGCGCACTGAGGAAATTCTCGGTCGCGTCGCCGACCCACAGCCCGGGTTCGGGGGTGAACCAGTCGAGTTGGCGCAGCCAGAGAGTGGCGGGCTCCAGGCGTGGATCATCGAGGAACTCCGGTTTATCTGAAGGTCGCTTTCTAGTCTCGTGGAATTGCCACTCGTGGCCGTTCCACAGCCAGACGCTTTGATCGCGTTGGCTTCGGGCCAACAGCCGGAGGCGCACGGTTTCATCCAGCAGCTCGAAAACGAATTCCGGCCGGGCGGCGTGGGCTACGCACAGTTGCTCCCAATCGAATCCGTGGTGGGACTGGGTCTTACGCAGGTGCGTCAGCAGACGATGGCTCAGCTTGCGCACCGGCACAGCGGGTTCTCCGGCCCAGTGTTCGAGCAGCTCAGGCGGCGGCGCGTTGCGCACGAGGTAAAACGTTTGGCCCGCCAGCGCCAGCGGCGGGCGCTGATTGAAAAAGAATACTTCGGACAGCGGATAGCTTTTCCCGCCAGGCACGCTGAGCCGATGTGTGAATGACAACTCTTTCTGGCCGTTCTCCAGGTGAGGCGTCAATTCAGCCACCTTGCCTTCGAACGCCAACGCCTTGACGCCGCAGCCCGGCGGGCCTGGTTCGCCGTCGGACGCGGTGCCCGGCGCGAGCTCCAGGCGCATGGTGTGACCCCACCGGGCCAGCCAATGGAGGAGTTCCAAATCTGACAACACCATCGTCGCTTCTCCGTCGGAACGCCCGGCATGCGTCTGTGCCAGCCACTGGATAAATTCCCAGTCATCGGGCGCGAAGAGCTCCTGTTCGTGGGCGGCGCGCGTGGTCAAGTCGATCAGGTCCTCCAGCGTTTTGAGCTTCTCGCCGGTGCGGGGCCGCTGCAGTCGGAACTCAACCGCCAGGCGGTGCCTGGCCGCGTATTCGCCGTCGGGCCGCGGTTGGCAAATCACCCGCAGAGAAGCCCGGGGCGCATCCAGATGCGCCGGCCGCGGCGGGAAAAGCCAGGCCTCCAAGTGCCTGACCAACTGTTGTTCGTGGGTCGCTTGCTCCACCTCGGCGAAGCGAGCGAGGTTGGCGTAAGGCGCCATTTCCGCCGGCAGCGGACGCTTTGCGCGCAGAAACAGAAACGCCACTTCTTCCAGGCGCGCCTTGCCGACCGCGGTCAAAAGGCGCGGCCACCAGTCGGTGCCCGGGAAGTCTTTGCGGGAAAGCGACAGCTTCTCAAAGTAATCTTCGAGCAGCAGCCAGGCGCGCTGGGAGTCGGCGCAAGCGGCAAAGCCGCGCAACAGCTCCTCGCGTTCGGCGACGGCGGCTTTTGAGTCGGACAACTCGCGACGGAGGTCGGCTAGCGCGCCGTACGTTTTGGACAGGACGGTATTGCAGGCGTCGTATTTGGACGCCTGACCGCCACGCGCCGCGTTGCCGCTTTTGGTCAGGACTCTGGCCATCTGACTGAACCCATGTAGGGGTTCTATCATCCCGCCACAGAACCACCCCATTGGTCAATATAAATGTAAAGGGTTTTTGGCTTGGACCGCTGATTTGCTGGTGAGCTTTTCGTTGGAGCGGGTGGAATTCGGCGCCCCAAGCCGGTTTTTGGTACGATTCTGGCTGCCTCGGGGGGATGCAAAGTAGATTTTTGCCCCTCGCCAATCCTCGCGAACACACTGTCGGGTTGGGCCATTGGCGGGCGAGCTGGTTGCCGTGACCGGGCGAACGGTCGACGTTGGCCTTCTAAAGCATCCTTAACCACATATTACAGAACATTTGCACCCATGAAACAAGGATCCATCTGGCGCTTCCACCGAGTGTTTTCCCGCACAGGGCTCCCGACTCTTTTTGTGGTCTTTGTATCGATTGCCGGCCGTGGGCAGGATAATCCGCTTCCGACTCCCGGCCCAACCCCAAAGGCGCCCCCGCCAGCACCGCCGATTCAATCCCGGCCCAAGACCAGCGGAGGCCCGGAGCCCCATCCTCTTGGGTTCACGCCTTATTCCATCGGTCAACCGACGGACGAAGAGGAGCTTTACCTGGAATACCTTAACCGGATGCGGGCCAATCCGACCGCGGAGGGCCAACGCCTGGCCACCACAACCGATCCAAACGTGTTGTCCGCTTATTCCTTCTTTGGTGTCGATCTCAACCTGATGCAATCCGAATTCAGCACGAATCCGCCGGTGCCGCCTCTGGCGATGAATGCGCAGCTCCTTGCCGCTGCCCGCTGGCACAGCGGCGACATGTACACCAACCAATATCAGGGCCACAACCAAACCAACGGCTCTATCATCATGGACCCCGGGAACCGGATGAGCACCAACGGTTATAATTGGTCGAGCTGGGGGGAGAACGTTTACTCCTATGCAGACTCGGTTTTTCACGGCCACGCCGGCTTCGCTGTGGACTGGGGTCCGGGCACCGGCGGCATGCAAACGCCACCCGGGCACCGCAACAACATGCTCACTGCCGGCCTCCGCGAGGTGGGCATGGGAGTCGTGGATGGCGTGAACGGCTCGGTCGGCCCACAACTTATCACCCAGGATTTCGGCACCAGACAGGGAGCCACTCCACTGATCACGGGCGTAATCTATTACGATTTCAAGACCAATGGATTCTACGATCTCGGCGAGGGCATCGGCGGGGTGACCGTCAACACGCCCGGGTCGGTTTACTACGCAGTCACGGCAAACTCGGGCGGGTTCACGATTCCGGTGCCAGGCAACGGCTCCTATACGCTCACTTTCACGGCACCAGGTTTGAGCAACCAGGCCGTGGTCACCGTTTCCAGTTTGAACAATGTTAAGGTCGATTACACGCCTTTGTATTCGTCGCCAGTGATCTCCGGGCCAAACCCGGCGAGCGTCAATCTCACCAACATCTATACGTTCACGCCCGTTGGGGGCGCGACCAACTACCAGTGGCAGCAGATGCAGCTTTCGCCGTACACTTACGTCGAAGGAGCGGAAAACGGTCTGACCAAGGTGACCGTCGTCAGTTCCGCGGGATATTCAGTGATCGCGACCGACCTCAAGAATTCCGGAACCGCTTCCTTCCACCTGGCTCAACCTGATGCTGCCAACCAATATCTCACGCTAAATCCAACTCTGCTGGTCAGCGCCAGCAGCCAGTTGAGCTTCGCTAAGTATCTGGGCTGGGCCAGCAGTAGCCAGGTCGCCAAAGCCCAGGTGTCCGCCGACGGCGGGGCTAGCTGGCAGGACGTGTGGAGCCAAGCAGGCACTGGCGGGAGCGGTGACTCGGCCTTCAGCACTATCAACGTTTCGTTAAGCGGCTACGCGGGGCAGAACGTTCAGGTTCGATTTGCTTATCTATTCAGCACCGGGAGCTTCTTCAATCAAACAAGCACAGGGGTGGGCCTTTACCTGGATGACATCGCCGTGTCCAACGTCAGCCAATTGATGAACCAACTCACGAATAGTGTCCAATCCGGCGCCTCGTTCGCCTTTTACCCGACCAATACGACTACTTACCTGCTCCAGGTTCGGGCCCAGCTGCCGGGCCGGACTCTTAACTGGGGTCCAAGTACCACGATCGCGGTCACGACTCCTCCGCCGGTCCTCCAGGTGGCGGGCGTCCCGACAGTAGCAGGCAGTCAGGTGCAACTGGATTTCACCGTCGCCAATTACCGGAGCGGCATGACGTTGCAATTATGGAAAGCCGCCGATCCAACTGCGACCTGGGCCCAGGACACCACC
This sequence comes from Candidatus Acidiferrum sp., assembly GCA_035566435.1. Classification (GTDB taxonomy): domain Bacteria; phylum Verrucomicrobiota; class Verrucomicrobiia; order Limisphaerales; family UBA8199; genus DATMRF01. The sequence continues at coordinate 19,762 of DATMRF010000137.1, read as the reverse complement.
GCTTCGCTGCAAACGTTGATTGCCAACTCGAAGTTCCGATTCACCACGACTACCGGGGGCGCGGCCAGGATGTTTTACCGAATCAAAGGGACCTATTAATCGTCCCGGATCTCCGGCCACAGCGGTTCCAGGTCCGGGTCTGCCAGCGCCATCCGTTTGATTTGGTCTTTGTCCCCGGTCATCAGCGCGCGCTTGAACCACTCCCGAGCCGTTTCGAGTTGGTTCAACTGGCAGGCGTAGCAGGAGAGATTATAGGGGATGATCGATTCCTTGGGGAACAGGTCGAAAGCCGGCAGCAAGGCATCCCAGGCTTTGCTGACCCCGCCGTTGCTCACCCGGCGTAAAGCATAGGCCTGGTGCAGCCAGCCGGAAGCGCGGTCGGGCGCGGCGTGAAGCAAGGAGCGGGCGACCTGCAAACCTTCTTCCCAGTGCTGTTCCTCCGCGCAGATGAACCAGCGCACCTCCAATACGTCGGGGTGGATTTGGCGCGTCGCGCTGATTTGGGCCAGCTCCGCCCGAGCCTCGGTCAGATTGCCCAACTCCACCCACCCTTGGGCGGCCGATAGATAGTGCGTCTCTGGCGGTTCAAGCGGCTGCATTTTCGGAAATGAAACGCTTACTTGAACCGAGGTGTCAAGGCGGGGAACGAAACGAAGTGACAGATCCGTGATGCGTGAAACGTCCTAACCATTCCTTGCTTTCCCATTGGCCTCGCTTCCTCCCGTTCACTACCTTCGAGGCATGCGAATCACAGGCGGCAGGGCGGCGCGGCGGATCTTGAAAGTTCCGAAAGGTCTCGCGGTGCGCCCCACGCCGGACCTGGTCAAGCAGGCCGTGTTCAACAGCCTTGGCGGTCGGGTGGCCGGCGCCCGGGTGCTTGAATTGTTTGCTGGCACTGGCGCGTTGAGCCTGGAATGCCTGAGCCGCGGCGCCGCTTCTGCCGTTTGCGTTGAGCGCTCGGCCCGCCACGCCGCCGTCCTGCGTGAGAACGTGCAAGCGGCAGGCTTTGCCCTCGAAGTGTTCCAGGTGCGCGTCCAGGATGTGTTCGTCGTCATCGGCCAGCTGGCGTCCGAGGCAGCGCGTTTTGACCTCGTCCTCGCCGATCCGCCCTATGGGGAAAAGAATGTCGGCCGGCGCTCCACCTCGCTCGCGCAGCACCTTCTGGACGACACGCGGCTGCCTGGCCTGCTGGCGGCTGGAGGTTTGCTGGTGCTCGGCCATACCAAAAGAGACACGTTGTCGCTGCCGGACTGGTGGCAGGAGGTGAAGCTGCTCAAACATGGTGACAGCATCATGCTCTTCTTAAGCCCGGCGCCGGAGGTGGCAAGTTTCGGACCTCCACCGTGAACCTGATCGTCTAAGGCAAACGCAGCCGAAAAATGAATACGGCACCTTGCGCGCAAGGCAGGGCCATTTGTCCTCAGCCCGACGCGAAGTCCTGCGACTCGGCGACTGCCCGGTTCGCGGGGCGCTCGGACAGCGCGCCCTGCCTAAGGCGCGCTGGAGGTGAGGCGCAGGCTTTCGACGAACGCCGAGACGCGGCGCCAAACCTCGTCCTCGCCAGACCGGACCATGCAGTAGGGGACGGGAAACCGGCAATAATCAGAGCACGGCTTGTAGGGGCACGGCTTCCCCTCGAGCCATTCGGCGGCCGGGTGCAGCGGGGCAAACCACTCGGGCAATTGTGGACCGAAGATCGTAAAGGTGGGAACCCCGCAAAAAGCCGCCAGGTGGCACGGCCCGGAGTCGTTGCCGATGAAGGCACCGGAGCGTTCCATCACTAACAGGAGCTCCGATACCGTCCGCGGGGTCGCGACATCGTTTTCCCCGGCTGCGAGCCACCAACTCCGCTGGTCGGGGTCGCATGCGATCTGGACACGATGGTTTTGCTGGCGCAGGCTCGCGACCACGCCACGGTAACGTTCCAGCGGCCAAACGCGCACTGGCTGGCCTGCGCCAGTATGCACCACCACTTCCCGGCCCTGAGGGCGCGCGGACATCTGGAGTTGTTCCCGCGCCGGCAGCTCCAACCCCAGCGGACGGCCCAGCACCCGCCAGTTTTCATAACGATGCGCCGCCGGGTGCGGACGGGCAAGCGGTTCGGTCAGAAAAATCTGGCTGCTCAGCCGGGGGAACCCCAGGCGCCGCCGGGCGCGCATCAGCTTAAGCAAGAGATGATCGCGCGGGTCCCACCGGGCGGTCAGCCCAAGGTCAAACCGTTCAGCGGCCAGGCCGCGCAGACGGAAGATCTCCCTCCAGGGCCAGCTTAACAGTCGATACTTCCGCCGGAATGCTGTCCAGGGAGCGATGAAAGGAGCCACCCGAACCTCCGGCCAGAAACGGCGCTGCAAATCGTGCGCGTAAGGCTTGGCCAACAGCGTAACGGAGTACTTCTCGCTCGCGGCCCGCAGAAAAGGAGTCGCGATGACCAGGTCGCCCATGCCCCAAAGCTCGATAACCAGCAGCTTCGGCTTCACGGCAGGCGAGAGGCAACCGACTCGGGCGGCCGGCGCAGGCCTCGTTTTCGAAATTTATGCTTCGCCGGGCCGGACTGATTCAAGTTCAGAGCGCCGGCAAGCGACGCCGCCAGATTTTTCAGCACGCCCTGAGATTAATTATGCCAAGGAGCGGAGTAAAGAGCCAGCCGCCTCGGAGCTAGCCGCCTCGGACTGCCACTCGCGTTGTTCGATCGCACAGGCGTACATTGCGGCTGGGGAGCATCTCGCTTATAAATGGTTGGAGATGGAAACCCTGGGGTCTTACCTGGCGATCGACCGCCGCCTGGCGGTGGCCGGCCGCCTGCGGTTGCCTGACCGCGCAAGGGGCACAGCGTTGTTTGCGGATGTCTCAGGTTTTACCGCGCTGACCGAGGCCCTGACCCAGGCATTGGGGGCGAGGCGTGGCGCAGAAGAGCTATCCGCTTATATGAACTCGGTCTATGAGGCGCTCATCGCGGAGGTCGAGCGATACGGCGGCAGCGTCATCGCGTTTGCCGGGGACGCCATCACCTGCTGGTTTGACGGCGATGATGGTCGCCGCGCGACAACCGCCGCGCTGCGGATGCAGGCTGCGATGGAGAACTTTGCGGAACTCCGGCTGGAGGACGGCAAGTGTCGCACGTTATCGGTAAGAGTTGGGGTGGCAAGCGGCGCGGTGCGGCGGTTTGTGGTGGGTGTTCCGGAGCACTATTTCCTGGATGTTATGGCCGGCAGTACTTTGAGCCGGATGGCCGAAGCCGCGGAGTTGGCGCATCCTCGCGAGGTATTGCTCGATGCTGGCAGCGCAACAGCTTTGCGAGAAACGTCGGCGGTGTTGGAATGGCGCTCCCGCGCGGATTCGACTGAACGCTACGCCGTCGCCATACGGGTGGGTATGCCGGCCGAGCCGTCGCCCTGGCCAGAAATCCCGCCGCTCGATGAAGCTCTCCTGCGCCCACACCTGCTGCAGCCGGTCTGCGACCGCTTGCAGGCCGGCCAGGGCGAGTTCTTGACGGAGTTGCGTCCGGCGGTGGCGCTGTTCCTCCGCTTCGAGGGGATCGACTACGACGCCGATGAGGAGGCGGGAAGTCTGCTGAACCAATATGTGGTGTGGGTGCAGGGCGTGGTCGCCCATTATGGAGGTTTCCTGCTGTCGGTGGCGATGGGTGACAAGGGGAGCCATTTGTATTGTTCCTTCGGCGCCCCGATCGCCCACGAGAACAGCGCCTGGCGGGCGTTGGCGGCAGCTCACGAGTTGCGCTCTCCCCCGGCGCATCTCGGCTTTATCACGCGCACACAAATCGGCGTCAGCTCCGGCACCATGCGCACCGGCGCCTACGGCAGCTTGCGGCGGCGTACGTATGGAGTGCTGGGTGATGACGTTAATCTCGCGGCTCGTTTGATGGAGCACGCGGCGCCGGGCCAGGTGCTCGCGAGCGGGCAGGTCAAACGGACCGCCGGCCAGGCGTTCGCGTGGCAAAGCTTTCCGCCGGTCAAGGCGAAGGGCAAAACCGAGCCGGTCGCGGTCTTCGCTTTGCTCGGCCCGTCAGGACGCGAGGCTCCCCGCCTCCTGGAGCCCCAGTACGCCTTGCCGATGGTGGGCCGAACGCAAGAATTGGAGCTGTTGGCTGCCAAACTCGAAGCGGTCCGGAAAGGCCGCGGCCAGGTTGTCAGCCTCGTCGCTGAAGCTGGTCTGGGCAAATCCCGACTGGTGGCCGAAGCGCTTCGACTGGCCCGGGAAAGGGGTGTGACAGGTTGTGTCGGGCAATGCCTGTCCCACGGCACGCACACCAGTTACCTTGCCTGGCAGCCCATTTGGCAGGCGCTTTTCGACGTTAATATTGATGTCCCCGGCAGGCAACAAGCTGCTGCGTTGGAAGCGCGGCTGACTGAGATGGACCTCCTGTTCCCTTCCCGGCTGCCGTTGCTGGGAGCCGTGTTGAACTTGCCGATTCCCGACAATGAGGTCACCGGGCCGCTCGAGGCCCGGTTACGCAAGGCTTCCCTGGAAGGACTGCTGGTCGAGTGCCTGCGCCATCTTTCCCGCGAACTCCCGCTGTTGTTGGTGGTGGAGGATATCCATTGGATTGACGATCTTTCACAGGACTTGCTGGAGGTGCTTGCGCGCGCGGTAGCTCAAATGCCCGTGCTTTTGTTAGTGACGCAACGTCCGCCGGATGCAGGGGCCGGGCGCGAGGATGGCTTTCATCAACTGCCTCACTCTACCGCGCTCACCTTGGACGGGTTCAACGACGAGGAGGCCGCTCGCCTGGTTCAGCTCAAACTCTCGCACCTCTTTGCGTTCAACGCACCGCTACCGCGGGTACTGCTGGGCCGCCTGGTGGCGCGGGCGGGCGGAAATCCTTTCTACCTGGAGGAGTTGCTCAACTTCCTGAAAGACCATGAGATCGATTTTCAGGACGTTCGGGCCATCGAAGCCCTGGAATGGCCTGATAGCCTCCACAGCCTGGTGCTTAGCCGGATCGACCGCCTGACTGAAACGCAGCAGGCCGCACTGAAGGTGGCCAGCGTCGTTGGCCGCCTGTTTCCGGCCGCCGTAGTGTGGGGACTGCAGAGCCAGGACCAGCGCGAGGCGGTCGCTGCTGACCTGGCGCGACTCTGCCAGGCCGATTTGACGGCGCTGGACCGGCCGGAGCCGGAGTTAGTCTATATTTTCAAACACGTAGTGACGCAGGAGGTAGCCTACGAGAGCTTGCCTCACGCCACTCGCTCGAAGTTGCACAATGAAATTGGTTTGCTGCTCGAACGACTCTATACGGACCAGTTGCCGCGGCATCTGGATTTGCTGGCGTTCCATTTCGACCGCAGCCTTAACGCCGGCAAGAAACGCGAATACCTCTACAAAGCGGGTGAAGCCGCGCAGGTCCAGTACGCCAACCAGGCGGCCATCAGTTATTTTGAACGTGTGCTGCCGCTGTTGACTGCGGCGGACTCCATTCCGGTCCTGCTCAAGCTCGGAAAAGTTTGGGAGCTGACCGGCGAGTGGAAGAAAGCCGGCACCTGTTACCAGCGGGCCTTTGAAGCCGCCGAGAGCGAGGGTGACCGCCATGCCCAGGCACGCTGCCAGGCCGCGACCGGGGACCTGCTTCGGAAACAAGGACTGTATGCTGAAGCGAGGGATTGGCTGGGCGTCGCGCGGACGTGCTTCGAAGAGTTGGGTGACGTCGCAGGCGTCGGCCAAGCGCTGCACGCTGCAGGCACAGTCGCCGCCATGCAGGGCGACTATGCCACAGCGCAGACCCTATACGAGCAGAGCCTGGCCCTCCGCCGGCAACTGGGGGATAAGCCGCAGATCGCAAGCTTATGCAGCAATCTTGGCATTATTGCCCGCTTCCATTCCGACCGCAAACTCGCGCGCGAACTGTCGGAACAAAGTCTTGAGCTTCGTCGTGAACTCGGGGACCGGTGGGCCATCGCCAATTCGCTCAACAATCTCGGCGTGCTGTTGCGCGACGCGGGCGAATTGGCGCGGGCGCGTGCACTGCTTGAGGAGGCCCTCACGCTCAACCGCCAGGTAGGCGACCGCTGGGCCGTCGCCAATACCCTGAGCAGCCTCGCCGAGGTGACGCTGGATCAGAAAGACTGGCCGGCCACACAGGAGTTCCTGCATGAAAGCCTGGCCATCAACCTTGAACTGGGCGACCGGACTGCGGTGGCCTTTATCCTGGAATGTTTCGCCGCCATCGCTGTCGCCAAGGCTGACCCCAGGCTCGCGCTGCGCATGGTCAGTGCGGCCTACGCTCTGCGTCAGACGCTGGGCTCTCCTCTTTCACCCGCCGAGCAATCGCGATTGGACCGTTACCTGGAACCTGCGCGTCGGGCCCTCTCGGAGGAAGAAAGGGACGCACTTGAGCGGCAAGGCTCGGCGATGGGATTCGAAGAAGCCGTTTCCCTCGCCCAAGCCGCCCCGCTCTCGTCCTCGAACTTTATGGGCTCGACTCATTCAACATAGACTGGTGTTCCGATGCGGACGATTTTGAGGAGGTGTTCGGCGTTCCAATTGGCCAGGCGGAAACAGCCATGAGATTCGGTGCGCCCAACCTGTTCTGGCCGCGGGGTTCCATGAATGCCGTAGCCGGACTTGTCCAGCCCAATCCAGGCAATGCCCACCGGGTTGTTGGGTCCGGGCGGAAGCACCAGCTTGTGCGCCAGCTGGCCCGCCTCGGCGGATTCGGGGAACAGGGCCGGATCGAACGTATAGTTGGGATTGGGCGCGATGCTGGCGACGTGCAGTTCGCCCCCCGGCCTCTTCTCGACACGCTGGGCAATGCTGCACGGGAAGTGCGCCATCAAATTCGACTGCGAATCGAACGCTTCAAGCGTGCGAGAGGAAAGTGCTACCCTGATAAACGCGCACGGGTTCAATTCCCCCAGGTCGGTGTCAGGGACGATGATAGGCGTGCCCGCAGGCGGAGAGAGGAAAGCCTCGGGCGGATTCAGCCGGCGCAAGAATTCCGGATGGGCGCGGCTTTTTTCCGCCACCAATTCCAGGATGGTTTCATAGTCCAGGGCCGTCTGTTGTGCCTTGCCTGCCCAGGTGTCGCTGAGCGGTTGAAGGCGGTCGAGGTCGGCCTGTGTCACAACATAATTGGTGAACGGCGCACGGGTGAGCAGCAGAGTTTCGCGTGTCGAGGGATCCAGGCGCCCGGTCTCGGTCAGATGATGGCTTCTTTGGAAGGCCAGCACCGCCAGTGTGGTTTGCGGCCCGGGCCGGCCGTCAACGGACCCGCTCGAAAGCCCCAGCCGGGCCAACGCGATTTGGGCTTCGACGATATCCCGGGCGGGCCGCGGAAAGAGGTTTGTGGATGGTTGCTGGCTGTCCTGGACGGGAACCACATTCGGCGCAAATGAGGGATTCTTTGTTGATGGAGCAGAGAGCGGCGCGCGCGGGGTTGGCGCAGGGGGTTGCACGGCTTGGCGATTCGTTTGGTCCGCGGGTGAAAGCACAGACATCGAGTCGGCAGCGCGCTGTGCGTGAGTTTTCGGTTCGGAACCGGTGATAATCGGAGAGCGCGGCGGCGGCGCCGGCCACCAGAGTACCCCCAAGCCTCCCAAAACCAAAACGCAGACCACACCTGCCTTTTTGACCCAGGTCCGTGATCTCGAGCGGTACGGTCTCAGATGCAACCGGCTTTTCACACCCCGATAAAATCACAAACCCGCAACGACTCCAAGCAGCCAGGCAAACGATGAAGGCCGAGGTTCCTCTCCCCCTATGGAAAAGGAGCCCGGTCTGGAATGGTATTGACGCTATGCCGCCCCCGAGCAGTATGGCTCGGATGAGCGCGATGCGAGCATTTGTTCGTACAGGCATGTCGCTGGGCGTTGGGTTCACCATGATCGCCGGTGCAGGTGGTGCACCCGCCCGGTGGCCGTGGCAGGAACCGCAGTCGAAGGTGCTGCCGACTGGCGACCTCGAGTGGGCCCCGCAGCCCTTCGAGTTCGAGACGGGCGAGTCGATACGTTATGTCGACTTTGATTCCGGCGACGACGCCAACAGCGGCCTTTCCAAGCAGACGCCCTGGAAACATCATCCGTGGGATCCCAACGCCGCCGGCCTGGCGAAGGCATGCAAAGGCACGCACACTTATGTCTTCAAGCAGGGCGTGGTCTATCGTGGCGAGATGGATGTGAACGAGTCAGGCACACAGGCGGCCCCCATCATCCTTACCCGGGACCCGTCGTGGGGCACCGGGGCAGCGGTCATCTGCGGCTCGGAGGCGGTGACGGGCTGGAGGCAGGGCGCCGACAACAAGCTTATTCCGCAGCCGGAGAAGGTCTGGTACGTGGACCTGGATTGGGCGCCGCGAAACGTGTGGGTGGTGGGCAAGGAGGGCACGGTGGCGCGCATCGCGCTGGCCCGCACACCGAACTGGAACATCACCAATCCGGACGACATCAAGAGCGAATGGTGGACGTGGAAGAACCCGGACAAACCGTTCGACAATTACGCAACGATCAATGGCCAGCGGCGGCATCTGGCGTTTGACAAGGAACAGATCAACACCAACAACCCGCAAGATTACTACCAGGGCGCAATCGTTTGGACCACCAAGGGCTGGGTGATGGGCAACCCATTCCCGGCCAAGGTGCTGGCCGTGGACCGGGAGAACGGTTCGCTGACGTTCGCCGGGCAGTGGGGCGGAGAACCCTCCTACAAGGTCATCCGCGGCTGCCAGTATTACCTGGAAGACAAACCGCAGTACCTGGATAGCCCGGGCGAGTTCTGGTTCGACAGGAAGGGCAAGGGTGGTCGGCTTTACCTTCGCCTGCCCGGCGACCTGGACCCGAACCAAACTCACGTCGAGGTAGCCAGGCGCATTCACATGCTCGACAGCCGGGGGATGAGCCATGTGCGGGTCCGCGGTCTGACCTTCCGGTTTGCCAACGTCTATTGGAACCTGGTTGCCGCGCCTTACTGGGTGTCGCACGAGAGCCTCGATGTGCAACCGGGCTGCGTCCGGCTGTTGGGCAGCGGCACGGACATCGAGGTGAGCCACTGCAGCTTCGAACATGTCCACAAGGGCGTTCGCTTGAAGGCAATGGGCCGGGAGGACGCCATCGACCAGGTGGTCATCCAGGACAACGTGTTCTCCGATACAGATTCGGGAGGCGTCGAACTTGGAGACAGCACGACCTACGGGGATGTGTCCTCGCCGATGGGCAGGCTTTACGATGTCCGAGTGCTGCGTAATAGGTTCGACCACATTGGCCTTCGCCCGGATCTTTTCGGCCAGGGTGTGGCGTTGACCATAGATTACGCTCAGACCGCGGAGGTGGCGGGGAACATGTTCGACAGAATTTGCGCGCAAGGGATTGACGTGCACGGAGCCAAAGCGAGCGGCGCTGCCACCGACCGACCGTTCGCCCGAATTCTCATCCACCATAACAAAGCGGTCGATACGCTCATCAACGTGGACGACTTTGGCGGCATTGAGACCTGGCAGGGCGGCCCAGCCTACGTCTATGACAACATCTCGGGCAATCCTGGCGGCTACCGCAGTTGGGATCACGAACTCAACCCCAATTCGGAGAACCGGTTCGGCCATGCCTATTACCTGGATGGGGCGTTCAAGAACTACTATTTCAATAACATCGCCTGGGGCAAATCCAGAGGCCCGTCGGGCAAGCTGGCCAACACGGCGGCCTTTCAGGAGATCATCAGTTACCAGAACACCTTCTTCAACAACACCATCTTTAACTTCGTGACCGGCTCGCGCCGGCAGGAGCCCCAGGCTGGCCGCGTCAAATTCCTGAGCAACATCTGGCAAGGCATGGGCCTGCGCGTCTTTCGCGATGCCGACCCGGCGCGTACCGCCGATGCCGGCAACGCGGCGGCTGGACCTCGCCGAAGCGAGTATGCGATCGACACTGATGCCTATGCGCGCAATGTCTTCCACGACTTGGGGGACACTTTCGGCGTGTTTGAAGCCTCCGGGCGGTGGCACCAAACGCTCCAGGGATACCGCGATGTCTTGAAAAGCTATCACCCGCTCGCTGCGGAAGTCGGCATTATGGCCGAGCAGCCGCCCCTGCGCGATGCGGCGGCCCACGACTTCCGGCCCTCCGCCGGCTCGGCTGCCCGCGGGCTGGGAGCGAAGGTTTTCGTGCCGTGGAGCCTATACGAAACGGTCGGCGAGTGGAACTTCTACCCCATTCCAGGCGAGCCGACTCGCATCCTGGACGAGCACTGGTGCATGTCCCCCTACTACACCGGCCGGGATGATTACTACAAGATGCCTTCCTATCCCCTCACGGGAGTCAACATCACGTTAAAGGACTATCAGGGTGGTCCGCTGGAGAACTGGACCACAGGCTCCCTGCACTTCAACGGGAACAACCAATACGCTGTCCTGAAGAATGAGGACATCTGCCACTCCGTCACTCTGGACGCCCGAGGACGCAACGAAAGCCTGAAGCGCGCCGTCAGTGGCGCTGAGCTGAGCGGCCCGCAAATCTACAGCTCGAATTTCCTCATCGAGGTCTTCTTCAAGACGGCGCCGCGACAGCGGGACGCAATCCTGATCCAAAAGATGAACGAGGCCGGATGGGAGCTGGGTATCAACCGTGGCGGACGCGTGGCGCTGACGACGAAATCAGGCGGCGCGACGCTCAGTCTGGCGAGCCGCACGGTCGTTAACAACGGCCAGTGGCGCCACGTCATCGTGGAGGCCGACCGGCAGGCGGGGACGTTCACTCTCTACATCGACGGCAGGCTGGACGCCCGCGGCACTGGCCTCAAAGCTGACGCCTCCCTGGCCAACGAAGCGGACCTCTACGTGGGCGGCACGCCGAAGGGTCAGTACTTGAACGGCGCGATTGAATTCCTGCGGCTAGCGCGAGGCACCCTGGCTGACTCGAAGACGACGATCGAAGAACTCTACGCGTGGGAATTCCACGGACCGTTCCTTGATGATTTCACTGGACGCCAGCGGCCAGCCAGCGGCGGATGTGCTGGCGCCATTGATGGGGACGGTTCTTAGTCAGCGCCTGGCTCTTTCCCAGACCTTTTCGCCCTCATCAAAACCCATCTTCATCTCACGTCCATAACTGCCGGTCCAGCGAGCGGAACTGGATGGCCTCAGAGATGTGGTCCGAAATGATGCGCTCGCTTCCAGCCAGGTCCGCGATGGTGCGCGCGACCTTCAGCACTCGGTCGTAGGCGCGAGCGCTCAAGTTCAAATCGGACATGGCGAACTTCAGGAGCTCCATCGTCGCCTCGTCGAGCGCGCAGTACTGTTTCAACTCGCGCGTGCCCATGCGCGCGTTGCAGGTAATCTTCGGTTTGCTCTTAAGGCGCTCCTGCTGACGCTTGCGCGCGGTCACCACCCGCTCCCGGATTTGCGCCGACGCCTCACCGTTTTGCCCGCTGGTGATGTCACGGAACTTCACCGCCGGCACCTCGATGTGGAGGTCGATCCGGTCCAGCAACGGGCCCGAAATGCGGCCGAGATAAGCCTGGATTTCACGCGGGCTGCTGCGCGATTCGGCCGGCATCTTGCCATCCGGCGTGGGATTCATCGCCGCCACCAGCATGAATTGCGACGGAAAAGTCATCGTGCCGGCGGCGCGCGAAATGGTCACACGCCCTTCCTCGAGCGGCTGGCGCATCGTCTCGAGCACGCTGCGTTTGAACTCGGGCAACTCGTCCAGGAACAACACGCCGTGGTGCGCGAGTGAGATTTCTCCAGGCGTGGGATTGATGTTGCCGCCCAATAACCCGGCGTCGCTGGCGGTGTGATGCGGCGCGCGGAACGGCCGGCGCGTCACCAGTGCCTGCCCGGGCTGAAGCAGGCCGACGATGCTGTGAATCTTGGTCGTCTCGAGCGCCTCGTCAAGAGTCAGCGGCGGCAGAATCGTGGCCAGCCGCTTCGCCAACATGGATTTTCCCGCGCCCGGCGGCCCAATCAAAAGGAGATTATGGCCGCCGCTGGCGGCGATCTCGAGCGCGCGCTTGACGGATTCCTGGCCCTTTACGTCCGCAAAATCGATTTCCTCCTCGTAGTCGTGGTCGAAGATGCTCTCCATGTCCACTCGCACAGGGGAGATCTTCACTTCGCCTTCCAGAAACCCGGCCGCTTCGCGCAGGTTCCGCACCGGGATGACCTGCAAGCCGGCTACCACCGCCGCCTCTGCCGCGTTTTCGGGCGGCACCAGGATGCCGGTCCTGCCCTCCTCTCGCGCACGCAGCGCGATCGGCAGCACGCCTTTGACCGGCCGCACTCCGCCAGTCAGGGCCAACTCGCCCACCATAACGTAGTTGTCGAGTTGATTGGACTCCAACTGCTCGCTGGCGGCGAGCATCGCCACCGCGATGGGCAAATCGAAACTGGGACCTTCTTTTTTCACGTCGGCAGGCGCGAGGTTGATCGTGGTGCGGCCAAACGTGAACGTGAAGCCGGAATTGATCAGCGCCGTCATCACGCGGTCGCGCGACTCTTTTACGGCCGTATCCGGCAAGCCCACAATCACGAGGATCGTATCCCCGTAGCCCGCATTGACTTCGACTTCGACCGGGTACGCTTCGATTCCATTAACCGCGGCGGAACAGACCTTCGCCAACATGAGTCAAGAGATATTGGAAGCGCCGCCAAAGCGCAATCAAGAATCGCAGGCAAGGTTAAGCCCGCGGCTGGAGGAAACCGCTGGTCTCGACCGAGGTCGAAGTATTCGTGTCGGAGAGGCGTAATCCTCCCCCGCGAAGGTTATCAGGGTGGCGGGTGGCGGGTGGGGGGTTATCAGGTTGTCAGGTGACGGGTGCGGGGGGGGGAAGTTTAAATTTAGGTCGAGTTAAGTCGAGTTAGGTCGAGTTTTTGGTGAGAGCGAACTTGAGTAATCGGCAGTGATCTAAACCGCAACGATGCAAACAGGTCTTAACGCAAAGGTGCAAAGGCACAGTGCAGCGGAGCCGCAACCGAACGCGGCGCGCCACATAAACCGCAGAGCCGCGATGAGCGCAGAGAAAACGCAGAGGCAACGGGTTAGAAGAATCCTGCTCAAGATGCACGACTCTGACGAATTGCACTGCAAAGGCAGAATGAGCGTGAAACGTGACGAAAACACAGGTTGCAAAAGCGTAGCACCGACAAAAGCGTAGCGCTTGCAAAGGCGTATACAAAGAATCGGCTGGCGGGTGTCTATGAGTTGTATGCCGCCACTATGCCCAGCTCGTATTGCCGCCGTACTGGCTGGAGTCTGCGTTCTGGCCGGAGGATGCGCGAGCCGACCTGCCCACGAGCAACCCCCGCCATCGCAATCAGGGGACAATGAATACAAGATTGGCGAGCGGCATACGCTGCACTCCGGGATTCTGAATGAAAACCGGCCCTACTGGGTTTACCTGCCACGTTCATACGGCGAAGAGCTGTTCGCGCCAAAGAAATACCCGGTGCTCTATTTGTTGGACGGTGACGCGCACTTTCACTCCGCGAGCGGGGTGGTTGACTTCATGGGCGGAGGCATCAACGGCAACATGCAGATCCCGGAGCTGATTATTGTGGCGATTCCGAACACGAGCCGAACTCGCGACCTGACGCCGACGCACACGACGCGGGATGCGACAGGCAAGGAGGAGCCTTCATTTGCGTCGAGCGGCGGAGGGGAAGCCTTCCTGGATTTCATTGACAAGGAATTGATGCCGCAGATTGAGCGCGAGTACCGGACGATGCCTTTTCGAATACTGGTGGGCCATTCGCTGGGCGGATTGTTTGCCATGAACGCCCTGCTGCACCGGCCGCCCATCTTCCAGGCCTTCATTGCCATCGACCCGAGCCTCCAGTGGGACGACCAGGTCGTGTTGCGCAGGACGAAACAGATGTTGGAGAAAACAAACGACTTTCGCGGTCACGTCTACGTATCCATAGCGAACAACCCTCCCAGTAAAGACTTCGATCCGAGCATCCCCAAGAATGCGTGCCTGGACTTTGCCCATCTGCTCGAGAAAAACAATTCCCCGGTGTTCCGCAGCTCGATGCAATATTTCGAAGCGGAAAATCACGGCTCGGTGCCACTGCTGAGCCTGTATTACGGGTTGCTGTTCATTTTTGACGGTTATAAACCGCCGGGTTCGATGATGAATAATCCCGGCTTGCTCAGCGAACATTTCGCCAAGGTATCCGAGCGCCTGGGCGTTCAGTTTCTGCCACCGGAGGAGACGGTCAACTCCTACGGAAATTACTTCATGTACGATGAACAGGCGGCGGACAAAGCCATTGAATATTTTAAGGTCAACGCGGCGGGTTACCCGGACTCCTTCAATGCGTACGACCGTCTCGCGCGGGCTTACGATATGAACGGGAATGCGGAGCTGGCGCAGACAAATTACGTCAGGATGCTGGAACTCAACCGTAATCGGTGGGCTGATGAGCCGGACCGGTGGGGTAGCACGGTTCATGCGCTGCTCCGGGTACTGAAGCTGCAAAGCAACGAGCAGGCCATCCAGCCGTTCCTGGCAGAATGGCTCGGGTCTCCTGCGGGTAACGACGCCAAAGGTCAAAGTTTGGCAAGGCTGCGAGGCGATGTGTGTGCCCGGAGCGGGCATTGGCCGGAGGCCGCCGCGGAGTTCTCCGAAATGGTCAAATTGGAGCCCACCAATCACCTGTATTACCATGCGCTGGCGCCGTTGCTGGTTGCCAGCGGCGACCTCAGAGGCTACCGCCGGCATTGCGCGGCCGAACTGCGCCGCTTTAGCGGCACCCGCAATCCGTCGATTGCGGAACGAATGGCAAAGGATTGTCTCTTTGTTCCATCATCCGGCGCCGACCTGCAATCCTTAAGCAAATGGGCCGACACTGCCGTGGTTGAAGGGAGCACGAGCCCGGACCTGCCGTATTTTCAGTTCGCCAAGGGGTTGGCCGAGTATCGCCGTGGACAGTTCACGAGCGCTTCGGATTGGACGCAAAAAGTCATCCGGGCAGGCGGAGTGACCTTCCGCAACGCGGAGGCTTACCTGGTGCTGGCGATGGCGCAGCATCAGTTGAAAAACGACGAACAGGCGCGTATTTCACTGGCCAAGGGCGTCGAAATCATCAAGACAACGTTTCCCAAGCTGGAAGATGGAGACCTCGGTGATGCGTGGATTGACTGGATCATGGCTCAAAGCCTGATGAAGGAGGCGGAAACGCTGGTCGGGTCGTGAATACTGGGCCGCCATTACTCCCGCCACCCAGGTGTCGGAATCGAATTCAGTCATGGCGCGGCGGGTGGAAAAACTTTGTTCTGACCCCGACACGCCTTCAACCAGCAGCCAATGAAATGCGCTATTGTTTTCGATAAGCGTCGGGTGGCTGATGTGCCGGACTTTGCGCATTGCTTCTTTCAAACCTTCAAGGGGAGTCTTGGGGTTCAGATTCATCAGCTTGGTTCGCAGGCGGTCGAAAAGAAAACCCGCTTGTAATCCGCACGGTCCGCCGATGTTTCGCCCGGTGCAATCGCCGGCCCGGACAGAATCTCGTGGCCCAGCCCATGAAGCGAGTCGAGTGCTGCTTGTTCAACTGTGGCTTCGTTGATCATCAAAGCAGCCGGTCAGAAGCGGTTGAGGTCCGGTATTGAACTGGCTTGGTTTTTTTGACTTTCTCGACAGTTCCTTCTTTCACCATTCTGGTCAGCCACTCCTTCGCTTGAGATTTGGTTATATCCAAAAGACTCACGATGTCCGCTTCGGTCAGGGAGGCGATACCAAGTTCCCGCCGCAGTATTTCGCGCACGATGTTGAAAAGTTCGTCGGCTGGGGACGAATCTACTTTGGATGCTTCACCGACGATGTTGGCAGGCTCGACTGGTTTGACACAGCCGGCATAGGCGGCCGGTTGCTCTCGAAGTGCGAACGAAAGCGTTTCCTGTTTGGGTTCCGCAGCCACCGATTCCAACGCCGCCGAAAGCATCTGACCCAGTTCCGCTGGATTTTCCGGATTTGGCCAAGGACGACCACCGTGATGGATGAGCGCGGCATTTCCCCGGCCCGCATTATTTCCATTCCGGACAAACACCGGCACAAAATGAAGTCGTTCAAGCTGCTCAATTGCTCCCGTCCAGGTGCCTCCCTTTTCAAAATCCGACGTCACCACCAAACCGACATCGGCGAGTGCATAGATGACCTTGTTGCGCTGCATCGCATGCCCCACATTAAATCCCGCCCCCGGATCATAAGGAGAAATGAGCACCAGCCGGCCCTCCATCAACGGCTCGCGATTGTCTCGCGCCAGCGCGGCTCGTTCCAAACTGTCCGCCATCACGCCCGCCACCTCGCCATCCGCCAGCAGGGCACCGTGCATTGCTGCCCGGTCAATTCCTTTCGCTCCACCGGAAATGATGGTTCGGTGCGCCTTGGCGGCGAGCCGCCCCACGTTCTCGGTGAAACTGATTAATTCATCATCCACATGTCGTGAGCCGACAACCGCCAGCCCGCCCTTCTCCAGCAAAGCAATTTCGCCACAACCATAAAGCAGCGGCGGAGCATCTTCCTTAAGCCGTGTCTTCAAACGCTTGGGGTAACGCGAATCCGCCCGGCTGATCACCCAGATTGCCCGCGCGTTCCACCGCTCCACCGCCTGACTGAGCAAAAACCCGCGCTCGAGCAGTGCGTCCAACCGTGCCCGGCCAAAAGGCTGCGCACAAAGCTCAATCAAATCCTGCGCGCCTGGTCCGATTAAGTCGGCGGGCTGCTTCTGCTTTTCGCGCAGGATGCGGGTGAGCTTGTTGTATTGGCCTAAGCTAAGCAGATCGCACGATGTCTCACCGCGTCCGGCAACCAGCGGTGCGGTCAGCAGCAGGATGGCCTGCGTGTTTGATGTCAGTGGCTCCATCATTCGTCGGCGTTTGCAGTTGAGGCCAGTGCCAGAGGATACACCGGCCCGCTGCCGTTTGAGGTGAATAAATATGCGGCAACCGTCAAAGTCCACTTTGAATCCACCATGTCATCCACCAGCAGCACGGGGCCATTCGGCACATTCCCCTGAATCCGCAAGGAGCCGTCCACATTTCGGGCCTGCTGGGCGCTGTTCGCCATCTCTTTCTGCGGCGGGCGCATGTCTGATTTTTCCAACACGACATGGAAAGGCAAGTTCAAGGTGGCAGCCAGCCTACGCGCAAAGTCAGGCACGAGGTGCGGATGGCGCAGGGAAGGAATGCTCGTCAGCCATTGCGGTGCCGGATTGGGTGACCATTCCCTAACCATAGTTGCGCAGGCGGTCACCAGATCGTCGGAGTAATGGCCATCGCGATACTTCCCCAACCGAACCGACTCGCCCCAGCCAGCGTCTCCCCACATGCACAGAATTTTTCCGGGCCGCAGATTCCGCTCTGGCGCGATGTTTGTGTTACCCCGCACGCCGAGACTTGCAAGGCCTCCCGGCGGCCATCTTTTGCGAGGTTCCAGTGGCAAACTTGTTCGCCGCAGGAATGCGACGGCATCTCGTGCGACGAGTTCATCAATCTCCGAGGTTAATGGGGCGAGATTCGGAGCATGATACAAACCAGGATCACCATCAAGCGCACGAATCAGAAACTCCATGTGCCCGTTCTGGAGCTGGACATATTGTTGCATCTGCGTCTGTTCGGTTTGGCGTAGCGCAGTCAATCGCTCGGCACGTTGCCAGAATTCCTCGCTCAACTCCGCTGCCGTCAGCGTCCATTTGCTGTCCTGCTTGGCGATTGGCGCAGGTGATTCCAGCGACAGGAGCAACAGTGCCTTCTCGATTCTTCCAAAGCTGACATTTACTCGCTCCATCAATCCATTGATTGAAAGTCCTTCTGCTTCTGCACCGAGAGCCGCCAACACCAACGCCACCTCGTCTCTTGTGGGAAAGGCGCTGCCAATGAAATAGTTCGTAATGTCGGTCTCTTCTCTGCCGCTCAATAATACTCCGTGCGCCCCGGGAAGCGCGGCGGGAAGATTACGTCCAGCGCGCCCCACCTGTTGGTAGTAAGCCACGACCGACCCCGGCGTCTGATAATGAATCACGAAGGCAAGGTCCGGCTTGTCGAAGCCCATGCCCAGCTTCGTCGTGGCGACCAACGCTTTTACCTCATTGGCTAGAAGTGCGTCTTCCAGTGCGTCTGCGCGTGCCTGCTCAAGGTCGCTGTGGTATGCCTCCACCCTAAGCCCGCGCAATTTAAGCCAGTCGGCAACCCGTTTAGTGTCATTCTTAGTGAGCGCGTAGATGATGCCGCTGCCCGGAATATTCGGGAGACGGGTCGCGAGCCAAGCCAGCCGCCCTGCCTGACTGGGCATCCGCATGGTTTGCAGCAGCAACGTTGAACGGCTCAAATCTCCACGCGATACCGCCAGATTCGGGCCGAGCACGGTTTGCAAGTCCTCCATCACCCGGTTGTTGGCGGTCGCCGTGGTGGCCAGCACGCGCACATTCTGCGGGAGCAGCCGAATCCGCCGTTCGATCAGGCGATACTCGGGAACGAAATCATGCCCCCAATCCGAGATGCAATGAGCTTCGTCTATGACCAAAAGGGAAACGGTGCCAGCGATGCGAGCCAGCACCTGCGTGTTGAACTGTTCGTTCATCAGACGCTTCGGGTGGATGAGAAGGATGTCCACTTCGTTTCGGGCGATGGCCGCCTCGGTTGCATTCCACTCGTCGCGATTACCGGAGTGGATGGTCACAGCACGAACGCCCATCCGCTGCGCCGCCGCGATCTGGTTGCGCATCAATGCCAGCAAGGGCGAAATCAAGATGGCCGGCCCCATTCCCTCGTCACGCAGCAACTTGGTCGCGATGAAATAGACTGAACTCTTGCCCCAGCCAGTCTTTTGCACCACCAGCAACCGCCCACGCCCATCGACCACATGCTGTATGGCCGCTTCCTGCCCGTCACGAAAGGCGGCGGTGGGACTCTGCGTGCCGAGGCGCAGAAGTTGGAGGGAACGTGCGGGGTTGTAGGGCATGGGCTTCAGTTCGGAAGTTTGGGCACGCGCAACTCCCGCGACGGCAGGTTAGGCAGCAGCCCATTTCGCAAGCCTTTCTCGCAGCCGTCAGCCGGAATCTTGGAGTTCAAATCCTCAAGCTTCGTCTGCAGCCGGTCGAGGGGAAGAGCGTAAATATACCCTTGAGCTCGGTTGATTGATTAAAGTTCTTTGCGACAAAGTCACGGTTATATACGAGCGTCTGTAATCTCGTCCCCCTTTCCAAGTTACGCCGCAGGTTGGAAATTGCCCTTCATCCGCGATTATTCTTGTAATCGTCGTCTTGCCCGTCCCGTTGGATCCGAATATGAAATTGAATTCTGACAAACCGAACAGAACTTCCGGCGCGCTGTCGAAAGTGGCGATGCCGCTGACTTGGATTGAATCTATCATGCCTTGGCCTCCACCAGTTCCTCAGCGACCGGCACACGCGGCTCGCCCGAGAGCAGCTTCGGCAGTAGCGCGTCTCGCAGTTCGGCGAGCTGCGCCTCGAAGTTCAAACCGGAGCCATTGCGGATGTCCTTACCTTTAGGGTCTTTGCCCTTTTTCACAGAGTGTTGTTAGGTTCCCAAGCCCGCCCGTGAGATGCCCCATAAAGCAATTTCTACGGCGCGAAATGCGGTCTCCGCGGCGAGCGGCGTCGTTGAAAGGAGGTTAGAAGAACTTAAATCGCAATGCAAGGACGCAGGGGGCTGACGTCGGGTTCGGAGCGCATCTTGACACTACCACCATAATCGAGGCGTGAAACGGTTCCTCATCCGGAAACATGAACCTTAACCCGTAGAAAGGAATATGAATTCGGATAAACCAGCAGCTCGGTCTTTACGAGATATCGAATTGGAAGTGT
>DATMRF010000136.1:0-71334 GCA_035566435.1 Candidatus Acidiferrum sp. | reverse complement strand
CCCATAGGACCCGCGAGAGTGTCGGGCGCCCGAAAGGAATTGCTAACTCGTGGCACGCCGACTCTCGGGTCGGGTTAAGTTAGAGCCCGCGCCAACGCAGGCTACGACACCCTCTCCCAAAAACCAGATGAATCACCCGTGTTTACGGCGTTTTGTGGTTAAAAACCCTTGAAGGATTTGCGCGGACTGCGACGATTCTGACAGGCTGCGTTCACGTTATCGTTATCGGTAACCTTCGGTAACCTTCCTCGGTAACCTTCAATAGGCCGTTCGAACGTCATGACCTTGCGTTTGGCCCCTATTACATCTACGGCTGAGAATGGCTTCGTGCGAACCGCGCGCCGATGGCCTGCTGGTTGCAGCCAACAAGGCTGACGTTGGCGGCGGGGGCGGCGCCGCGAGCAACTTCGTCGCAGGCGGCAACGCATTGCCAGGCGGCGGCGGCCATGAGGCCTTCCCCGAGAATCCGTTTAAGGCTAAGGCGCCGACCCGGCCAATCGCCCCAGGCGGCGCGTTCGGGAGCATCTAACTGTGGGCTATCATCCTGGCTGTCAAAGAGCACCTCAGTAGGCGCGCCCGACGGCAGCTGCGAACGCATCGCGAGGGCAGCGCGGGTACGGTTCAGGTCCGTCGAAAAGGTGTGCGCATCCGTGATGGCATTCAACTCCACACCAAGCGAAAGGCCGGGCTCAAGGCTGAGGCAAAGGGCCCCAGCCCCGCTGCTCATCACCGAAGAGCGCTGGAAATGCCACAGCGCGTCCGCGCGCAACCAGTGGCTTTCCTCCGCTCCGATGACAAGGCAAGCGTTAGCTCGCTGTTCCTCAAGCCAGTCAACCGCCAGCGCGACGCCTTGCAGAAAACACGCCGGGTCGCCGACCAGGGTGCTGGCAAGTGTCACGTTTCCCAACAAAGTCGCAAGATGGCTCGCCGGGGCAGCGAATACTGTCTCGGGAAAGACGAGCGGGCTGGCCGTGAGGGGGTCCCGCAGCGTTTCTTCGAAAAAGCGAGCCGAATATTGGACGCACCCCGACTGAAGGCAGACCACGAGTCCAAGCCGGTCGCCTGGCGGCCGGTTGGCCGCAAGCTTGCCTAGGGCTTCGAGAGCGGCAGCGGCGGCGTATTGCGTGATAGGGCTGGCGCGCCGAAGCCGTGGATGGCCTAGGAATGACGGACGGGTGAGCGGAGGCGGGACCGGGCATGCCTGAAGCGGTTTTGCTGGGTCAGGGCGCGCCAGCGGCTGCCGAGGCACTGGCAGCTGACTCTGAAGCACTTTCCCCAGAGCGGCGACGTCCCAACCCGCCGGAGAAACCGCGCCCAAGCCGCAGACATAAACACCGCTCATGGCCACCTCCGGAAAATCAGCGTTGCATTCACGCCTCCAAAACCGAATGAGTTCGAGAGCACAGCGTTCACGCTGGCGTCCCGGGGTTCGCGAACGATAGGAAAGTTGCAGGCCGGGTCGGGTCGTTCGAACGCCGGTTCGGGCGGAAGCCATTGTTCGCGCAGCGCCATTAGGCAAACGACGGCTTCAACGGCGCCCGCCCCGCCCAGCAAGTGCCCAATCCCGGCCTTGGTGGAGCTGACCGGCAAGCTGGAGGCGCGGTCGCCGGCCCAGCGCCGGATCGCCAGCGCCTCGGCGCTGTCATTGAGCGGAGTGCCGGTTCCATGGGCATTCACGTAATCGATGTCCGCGGGCGTGACGCGAGCGTTTTCACAAGCCAGCGCCATGGAAGCCAGGGCCGCATCGCCTTCCGGATGTGGCTGGGTGAGATGATGACAGTCAATGACGGCGCCGTACCCGATGAGCTCAGCCAGGATGGAAGCG
Organism: Candidatus Acidiferrum sp.; assembly: GCA_035566435.1. Taxonomy (GTDB): domain Bacteria; phylum Verrucomicrobiota; class Verrucomicrobiia; order Limisphaerales; family UBA8199; genus DATMRF01. The sequence continues at coordinate 69,509 of DATMRF010000136.1, read as the reverse complement.
CCACGCCGCCTGGCAGCGTCGAGGGTTTCGAGCGCCACGACCGCGGCGCCTTCGCCAAGCGCCAGGCCATCGCGCGCCGCATCGAACGGGCGGCAGACCGTGGGCGAGAGCGCCTGGAGCGAATCGAAGCCGGAAAAAACGAGCTGACTGAGCGCGTCGTAGCCGCCGGTCAACACGCGCTCGGCCCGGCCACGGCGTATCAGCTCCCAGGCCTGGCCGATGGCGTTCGCGCCTGAAGCGCAGGCGTTTGACACAATGGTCACCGGCCCGCTGAAACCCAGGGCGTCGGCGACCATCCGGCCTTGTGTCTGGGATTGATAGTAGAGCGTTCGGGTAGGCTGGTTGCGATGACGCTGCGGCGTTTGGACAGCCTGCCGAAAGTAGTCTTCGCCCAAGGCCATGCCGCCGGCGGTCGTTCCGAGGATCAATGGGATTTGGCCTCCGGGCTCCCAACCGGCTTGGCGCCACGCCTCCTGCGCCGCCACGAGCAACATCTTTGCCGGCCGATCAAGTCGCGCGGTGGCGCGCGCGCCCAGGCGTGTCGGCGGCAGCGTGGCCGGCAAATCGACCTCAGCCGCCGTTTTTACTCGCTGCCGGCTGACATCGAATAGCGACACCACGCGGAAAGCGGCGCGCCCGGCGCGGAAGCCGTCCGCATTTTGCCGCCAGCCGACGCCCAGAGCCGTAACAATACCCGCCCCAGTGATGACCACACGCGGCGGGCGGGCGGGAACAGGCGGTGAGGGGAACAACATAGGTCAAGCCAGAGACACGTGAGCAGCCTCGTGCGACGCCACACCCCGAGGGCTCGGGATTCGGTCGAGTTTGAAGACGCTCTGCCGGAACCCCAAGTTCATCGGGTAGAAGAAGTTCTTCCAGGCAGTGGTGCCCCAAAGCCGTTTGAAGATGGAAGGCACAGAGTACACTTCTTTGAGCACCCGGTGATAATTATCCCATAGTTCGTCAGGAGTGAAATTCTTCGGTCGGTAAACGACGTGATTGGCGTCGTAAATGGACCAATCGCGGCTCAGGATCCGGTCTTCCCGGGCTAGCCGTTGGTGCAGCCGCGTGCCGGGGTAAGGTGTCAGGATGGAAAAGTAAGCCACTTCGAGCTTGGCTTTGAGGACGAACTCAAGCGTGCGGTCGAAAACTCCGTCGTCATCCGTGTCAAAACCGAAAACGAACGAGCCGTCAATGCCAATGCCTTGGTCATGGATTCTTCGAACCACTTCATAATATTGGCTGGGGCGATTAACTCTCTTGCCGATGGACGCGAGAGTGGCCGGGGAAAGAGTTTCGAAGCCGAGGAACAAGCCGACGCAACCGCTCTTCTGGCACAGCTTCAGCAATTCCGGATCGCTGGCGATATTGACCGAGGCTTGGCCGAACCAGCGGATTTTCAACTCCGCGACACGGGTCAATAGCTCACGAGCGTAGGCGCGATTCGAAATGATGTTGTCATCCACGAAGAAAACGCAGTTCTTGAGGACGAAGAGGCCGTCGAAGGGCTCAAGGCGGCCCAACTCGGCCAGTACTTCTTCGTGCGGACGATTGCGGTACCGGCCCCCGAAGGCGGTAGTAACGGCGCAAAACTCGCAGTCGATCGGGCAACCACGGGTGGTCTCAACAAAATGAACCGGCAGGTAACGCTTGGAGCGGTATAACGCCCAGTCCGGCTGGGGCAGTCGCGCGAGCGGCGGCAGGGGGCCATCATGTTGGTAAACCGGTTGCAGGGCGTCTTCTTCGAAATCGCGAAGCAATGCGGGCCACAAACCTTCGGCTTCGGCCACCACCACGCTATCGCAGTGCTGCAGCGCCTCCTCCGGAAGACACGATACGTGCATCCCGCCCATGACCACTTTAACGCCGCGCCGCCGAAAATGGTCGGCGATTTCGTAACCGCGCTGCACGGTGGTCGTCATCGTTGTGATGCCAACCAGGTCAGCCTCCTGGTTCAGATCGAGCAATTCGACCTTTTCGTCAATAATAGTGACCTGCCAATGCGGTGGGGTGAGCGCCGCGACCTTGAGCAGGCCCAGGCAGGGCATGCGGAAGAAAAAATCTCCGCCCATGAGACTGTTCCGGGAGAGCGGGGAGATGAGGAGCAGGCGTTTCATGCGAGCGAACCGGCGCCGCCGGCCAGGGCCTGAGGCTGCAGGCGCTGAAGCATCGAGAAATAGCTCCACAGCGGCCCGGCGACGCCCCGTTGACGGAGCCGCGCTACCAGCTTCTCGTACGCCGGGTCCGGGTCGCCCACAATCCAGTTCGGCGAACGGCGGGCGAACTCCTTCAGCAGCTCAAAGATTTCTTCAGCCGTCAGGCTGGGGGACACGTAATAAGCTGGCGAAAGCAGGTTCGCGTCGCGTCGAAGCCGACCTTCAGCGACCGCCTGCTCGAACAGGTGTGTTCCGGGATAAATGCGCATGCCGACCACCGCCATCATGACAGCGCCGTTGAGGCGCAGCGAGTTTTTATAGCCTCGCTCGAGAGTGTCGCGCGTTTCGCCCGGTCCGCCGACGATGAGAAAATGGCAAAAGTCGATTTTCTCCCGCCCCGCCATTTCGCTGGCGTGCAGGATTTGTTCGAAGGTGAAATCCTTGCGGTAAGCGGCCAGCACCTCGTCACAAAAGCTGTCGGAGCCGAACTCGATGTGCGCCAGGCCGGCGCGGGCCATCAGCCGCATCAGTTCGGGGTTCAACCCCTGCGGCCGTAGGAAGCAGCCCCACGGCAGCTTGAGATTGCGCCGCAGGATGGCTTCGCAAACCTCGGTGACATGCCGCGGCGAAGAGTTGAAGACGGAGTCCACGATGAAGGCATATTTTGCGCCCAGCCGCTGGAGCTGCGCAAAATCTTCGGCCACCAGCTCGGGAGGTCGGCGGCGGTGTTGCTGGCCTTCGATGACAGGGTAAGTGCAATAACAGCAATGGAAAGCGCATCCCCGCTGCGTTTGCAGGTTCAACATGCTGCCGGTCTTGAGATAATGCGCGACGATGGGCGCTGGCCTGTCCGCCTCCGTCAATTCCCACTCCAGCTGCGTGTGGGCAGGTGGGTTGAGCACCACCCGGCCGTGCTCGCGAAAGACCAGGCCGGGTATGCCACGAAAATCTCCGCCGGTCTCCAGCGCGTTGATGAGCTCGAGCAAACCCCTTTCGCCCTCGCCCGCTATCCCGAAGTCGGCGCCGGCCATCTCCAGCAGCCGCGCCGGGAAAATGCTGAAGCCGCTGCCCCCCAGGAACACCGGGCAATCCAGCTCACGGCGGACCACCTCGGTCAACGAAGCTAATTCGTTAAAAAACGTTTCCTGCTTGCGGATGAGCACGTCGTCGATGTTTCGCAGAGAAATGCCGACGTAGTCCGGCCGGCTGGCGCGGAGGACCTCGAGGAATTGAGGCGCGTCCGCCAAGCTATCGAGCCAGACGCATTCGTGGCCGGCCCGGCGGAGCGCCGCGCTCAAATGTGACAGCCCCAGCGGAAACACTGGGTCTGGCGCGCTACACCGGTTGGCGCTCAAGAGCAGAATTCGGCACGGCATTCTGCGATGATCATACGGGTGCAGCATTCGACGGAGAACCAGAAAATCAACTTGGACAAATCAGGAGAGGTCAAAGCCAAAATAAGGTAAGGGTTACGGTAGGTAGCGATTGAGTTTGTGGCTTTGCTGGTGAACTTTTGCGATTGACAGTCTAACCGGCACCCGGAGTATGCTCGCGCTAATGCTTGGCATCTGTTTGGAAACAGGCAGCTTAAACCAAGGCCGGCACACTGACCGGAAGGAAGCGAGAGCACCCTCCTCCGGCGCGGGCCTCTGTCTACACCGCCTGTTTTTCGTTCCGCAATCCAATCCATACCCAACCCATGAATAATCAAGATCAACACCCGAGCGGCCTATTGCCATCCTACATCACCAGCGCTACGCCCAACCCGATGGACAAGCGTGCGCCCTGGTACAAGACCACTGCACAGACCTACGGGGGCATTTTCCTCTGGTTTGTGTTCTGGGACTCCATGTCCGGAAATGGACTGTCGTCGGGCGGGCTTGGCGCTGCCTTGGCGGGCGTCGTTATCGGCGCTCTCATCTGCCACTTCCTCTTCTATATCGTTCCCGGCACGTTGGGAATGAGCACCGGGTTGCCTCTTTACGTCGTCGGCACCTCGACTTTCGGCGCGGTGGGGGGCTTGCTGATGCCCGGCTTTCTAATGGGCGCGCTTCAATTCGGCTGGTTGGGTGTGAACGCCTGGGGCGCTTCGGAAGCTTTGTCTCGAGGCTTTGGCGCGCCGGGGCTTTATGTCCCCTTGTGCATTGTCTGGACTCTCCTCGCCGCCTTCGTCGGGCTCAAAGGAATTCAATATGTCGCCAAAGTGGCCACCTACCTCCCTTTGATTCCGTTCGTAGTGCTCATGATGGGCCTGGTGATGTTCGCGGGTTCGGCTGGTAACTATAAACCGGCCCCTGATGTGACCGCAGCGGTGACCGGCGCCAGCTCAGGCGGCGGCTTCAAGGCGATGCTCCTGATGATCAGCGCCATCGTCGGTTTCTTCGCCACGGCCGGCGCCGCCGGCGTGGACATCTGCTCCAGTAACCGCGACAAGAGAGACGTGAGCATGGGCGGCATCTTTGGCATCGTCATCGCCATCATCTTCACCGCTGGGATCTCCATCATCGCGGTGGCGGGCGCCAAAGCCGCAGGGATCATCGACCCCTCAGTCACCAAGATGACGGTGGCCCTTCAGCAGAAGCTCGCGCCCGGCCTCTTTGCCGCCCTCATGATTGCTTTGACGATCGCTGCGTTCCCCAGCGCTTGCTTCTCCTCATTCATCGCCGCCAACAGCTTCAAAACGACATTGCCAAAGGTTAGCCCGTTCATCTCGGTCGGCATCGGTGCCATCGTGAGCATCTTGATCGCCGTGCTTCCGTTTGGGGCTGCGCCCGACCAAAAGTGGGCGGCCATACTTCCGAGCGTGTTCGGATTAATCGGCGCTTCTTTTGGTCCTATCGTGGGTGCGATGGTCGTGGATTACCTCCTTTCTGGAAAGCAATGGGCTGGGCCTCGGGCTGGCTTTAACCCGGCGGGATGGATTGCCTGGTTACTTGGGTTCAGTGTTGGGATTCTCCCGAACCAGATTCTGCCTGCGAGCATTCGCCTGGACGTTCCTTGTGCTCCCGTGGCCGCGTTCGTCGTTGGCGCCGTTGCCTATTTCGTCTGCGCCAAACTGGGCATGCAGACGCAGGTAATTCCACTGCCGGCAAAAACGGCGGCGCCGGCCACTGCTGCACCCGCTCCGGCGAAGTAAGAATCAAAATGCTCTCCCGAGCCCGCCATCGCTAGACGCGCTGGCGGGTTTCGTTTGGCAAAATCCCTCGTTGACGCATGCAGGCGCTCGTTGAAGATTTTCTCCAGCACCTGCGGCATGAACGCGGGCAGGCCGAGCATACGCAGCGGACTTATGCCGCGCTGCTGAACAAATTTGTCATGTGGGCGAAGGCGCAGGCTTTGACGGATTGGCCATCCATCCAGTTGCGGCACCTCATGGCTTTCCTGCAGCACGAGCGGGAGCGGGCGCTGGCCAATGCCCCTAAGGATTCCCCGCGGCGGCTCAGCAGCGAGAGTGTTTACCTGGAAATTGCCGCGCTGCGGGCGTTCTACCGGTTCGCGGAGAACGAGAAGTTGCTGCCGGCCAACATCGCCGAAAACCTGTCGCTGCCGCGGCGCTGGAAACGCCTGCCCAAGGCTCTCACCGCCCAGGAGATCGAGAAACTGCTCACCCCGGAGACACCCGAGACCCCGCCAAATCTCTGTGACCAGGCAATACTCGAGCTGGGGTATGCCTCAGGCCTGCGCCTGGCGGAACTGCGCAATGTGAGGCTCGAGCAGCTTCATCTCGAGGCCGGGTTCATTAACGTCATCGGCAAGGGCAACAAGGAGCGCGTGGTGCCGCTCGGCCGAAAAGCGGTCGCTGCCTTGCGACGCTATCTCGAGGCGGGGCGGCCAAAACTGGTCACAAAGCGGTCTCCCGCCGCGGTGTTTCTTACCAAACGCGGCACGCCCTTCGCCGCCGTGACGATGTGGCTGCGCATCAAGCAACGGGTCCGGCGCGCGGCGATCGGGCGCAACGTAACCCCGCACATGCTGCGGCACAGCTTCGCAACGCACCTCCTGGAGCACGGCGCCGACTTGCGCGTCATCCAGGAACTGCTCGGCCACGCCAACATCAGCACGACGGAGGTCTATACCCACGTCGCCGGGAGCCGGCTGCGCGAGGTGCACCGGAAGTTCCATCCGCGGCCGTGAGCCGTAACAATGGAGCAGCGGGGAGCGCGCCCGCCTCGGGCCTCCAGTCTGCTCTGCGCGGACTCACCCAACGGCAGGCGGCACGGGCTCTGAAGCTGGAGTGCCCTGAGCCCATGAATCCGCGTCAATTAGTGTCCATTCGTGGTTTCAACTGCATAGATTCGGCTTAACGGAGCGGTCGAAGCGGGCGCGGGGCAATCGGCGGAGCCGGCGCGAGGTCGCGCGGGGCTTTGGCGATCTCTTTCATAAGGTGCTCAATGGCGTAGTCGAGTTGGAGGTCGTTGCCGTGGATTAGCCCGTCCGGGTTCAGGTCCAGTTCAACATCCGGATCGACGCCGTGGCCTTCGATGATCCAGGCCGCGCCTTTGGGGTCCCAGCCGCCGAACTCGGGTTGGGTGATCATGCCGCCGTCGCGCAGCGGCTTGTCGCCGCGAATGCCGACCCACCCGCCCCAGGTCCGCGTGCCAATCACCGGCCCAAGTTTGAAATTCTTGAAACCAAGCGCGAAGGTTTCGCAATCGCTCCCGCCCTGCCGGTTGATGAGGCAGGCCATATAACCGCTGAACGCGTGCGAGGGCACGGTGTCGATGTTGCCGTAACGGGTGCCCCCAATGGCCAGGATCTTGCGGTCAAGATGTGCCAGCAGCATCGGCGCGACGAAGCCGCCGTGATTCCAGCGGTCGTCCATGATGAGGCCGCGCTTGCGCCACTGGGGCGGGTAATCGCGCGCAAACTGGCGCAGGCCGCGCGCGCTCATGTCATAAAGGTGAATGTAGCCGATCTGGCCGTTGCTTTTCTTGTCCACGTACTCGCGGTTCTGGCGTACCCAGTCGGCATAGCGCACTCGCGTGTCCTCGGCCACCGTTTTCACGACCACGCGTCTGGCGCCGCTCAGGCTCGCGGTGTCGTTGACCGAAAGCTCGACCTCCTGGCCGGCGCGATTGGCGAGGCGTTTGAGGTAATCCTCCCCCTTCACCAGGGGCTTGCCATCGATGGCCACCAGCCACTGCCCCGTTTTGACCCGCAGGTCGGGACGGGAAAGCGGAGAGGTCCAATCCGGCATGGGAAAATCGCCTCGGTAAATCTTCTGGATTTGCCAGAAGCCGGTTGCGGGGTCGTATTTCAAATCCGCCGCCAACAGGCCGGTGCCGATTTTTTTGCCGGACCGGATGTCGCCGCCGCCATGGTAGGCGTGGCCGACGTTGAGTTCGCCGAACATTTCCCCCAGGCAATCCGCCAGGTCGCCGCGGGAGCCGATCCGGTCCGCCAGCGCTCCGTATTGCGTCCAGACACCCTCCCAATCGACGCCGTGCATTTTCGGGTCGTAAAAGAAATCGCGCTGCAGCCGCCACGCCTCGTGCAGCATTTGTTTCCATTCCTCGCGCGGGTTGATGCTGAGCGACCAGCCCGAGAGGTCGAGCTTGGCTTCCTTGGCCTCGTCGTCCTTCGGCGCGGCGGTGGCACCCGCTTCGAGGCGAACGAAGCCGTCTTTGGTCTGATAGACCAGCACCGTGCGGTCGAGTGAAACGGCGTAGGCCTTCACGCCTGAGGTAATCGTCGAGACCTTTTCCTTTTCGATGTCATAAGTCTGCAGCTCGCCACCGGGGTCTTCTTCGGGGTCCTCTTCGTTGTACGGCATCATGCCCCGGTTGGGCGTTTTCAGCCAATGCAGCTTCCCCTCAAGGGCGACCAGCTCGGAATAATTGCCGGGCGGGACGGGCACTTGCACGAAACGGTCCATGAGCCCATCGAAGTCTATCTTGATCGGCTCAATCTTTTCCTCCTTTTCTTTCGAGTCCTTGTCCTTGTCTTTGGATTTGTCGTCCTTTTCTTTGTCCTTCTTGTCCTTGGGCTTTTCGGGGTCAGTATCGCCACGCGGGGCAAAGGGGAGGCGGCCGTCCGCCTGGAGTGCCAGCACACACGGGAGCGTCGCATCGTTCACGATGAAGCGCGCCTCGAATCGATCCAGAAAAGGATTGATGAAGCGGTCGGAGAAGAAATAAAGGTATTTGCCCTTGGGATCCCAGGCGGGGAAGGTGGCGTTGTAGGTCGGCTCGGTCGCCTCAAAGGTTCTCTTCGACTGTTCGTCCCAGACGCGGACCTGGCTGAACAGGTTCGATTGCATCAGCTCGTAGGCGAGGTAGCGGCTGTCCGGCGACCACGTGTAGTGGCTGATCTCCCATTCACCGTGGTCCACTACGACCGTTTCCCCGCCAGCCACGTCGGTGATCTTGAGCTGGTATCTTTCGTCGCCCCAGGCAAGCCGTTTGCCATCCGGCGACCACGCGGGAGCGAAGTGCCAGCCCGGAGGCGTAGTGCCGACCTGCTTAGGAGGTTCGGCGTTGTCGGCGGCGTGGAGAAGGAGTTGCTCCTCGCCGTTCACCTCCGTCCAGGCCGCGACCGTTTTTCCATCCGGCGAAAAGGCCGGAGATTTTGTCCGCGCCGCGCTGCTTTCGGTGAGGCGGCGGATCAGGCCCTTCTTCTTCGTGCGGGCGACGAAGAGGTCGCCCCGGGTTTCGAGCACGATGCGCTCACCATCCTTCGACAGCGCCCAACCTTTGAGATAGGCCTTGGGATCGACGAATTTTTCGCGCACCTGCAAGCGGTCGCTTGGGAGTTGAATCGGCACCATCTCGTTCTTGCCGGTCGCCAGCTCGTAAACCCAAATGTCCATCTTGTGTTGGTACACGATTTTGCCGTCGCCCATCGAAGGCCAGCGCACATCGTAATCCTCGAACCGAGTCAGTCGTTTGACGTCCGAACCGTCGGGTTTCATCGACGCGAGATTGGGCCGGCCCCAGCGGTCGGTCACAAAATAAATCCGCCCATCTGGCGCCCACATCGGGAAAGCGTTCTTACCGTCGTAATGGGTCACTTCCTTGAAGGCGTCGTTTTCGAGCGAGCCGACGTAGATTTTTTCCGCCTCGCCGCCCTTGTAGCGTTTCCAGTTGTGGAATTCGAGGCCGAGCTTCTGGAAGGCGCAGCGCGCGCCGTTGGGTTCGAAACTAATCCAGGCCGCGGGTTCCAGCGGAATCATTTCAGGCAAGCCGCCCTCCGGCGAAATTTTGTAGATGCGGAAATCGTTGTTGGGAGTGTCACGACGGCTGCGGAAGAGGATTTTGCCGTCGGAAGTCCAGCCTATGGCCTCGTCGGGCGCGGGATGAAAAGTGAGGCGAACCGGCTCGCCGCCGGAAGTAGTCATCACATAGACATCGTTGTTGCCTTCGTACTGGGCGGTGAAGGCGATTAGCCGCCCGTCCGGGGAAATTTTCGGAAAGCATTCTTCGCCCTCATAAGCCGTGAGTCGCAAAGCGACCCCACCCCTTACCGGCACCTTCCACAGGTCTCCCTCCGCAGCAAAAACAATCGCGCCACCGCCGATGGTTGGGTACCGATAAAAGCCATCGGGGAGAGTATCGGCGGCCGCCAGGGCGGCCCAAGGAGCAAGCAGGAATACGAACGACGACGCGAAAAAAGACCTAAGGGAGATGCGCATGCGGATGGATATAGGAAATTCTGGCGAGATCGCAAGGCCGTTCGGTTGAGTGAGCTCTCGCCGGGCGCGTCTCGCAACGTCCCACCGCTCTCGGCAGCAAATGCACGCAGCGCAGATTTTTAATCCAATGCCACTAACTTTTAATGGTCTTCATCCCGGAGGGATGATTGGAAATAGCCCAACGCTTCAGCGTCTGTCATTACCCACGCCTGGCGCCACACTGATTCAAAGAATTTCATGTTGCGCGTTGTCCCCAGGCCAACGGCCTGCATCATATCAGCCCAGCGCAGCGCGCTGGGTACGCGCGCCAATTGATTCCCTCGTTGGCCAACGGCCTGCCTCATTCTCTATGAATCGTGCTTTCAGCGCTGGCAATGGATTGTGGGTCCATTACCCCGGGCGTTGCCCGGCGCTGGTATGACCGACGCCGTTGGCGTCTGGAGCGGGGCAGGAACGGGGGAGGAATTTAATTCCGGTCGAGATTGGTCGAGATTGGTCGAGTTTCTGCCGGGACCAAGCTTCAGCAATCTGGAGTGGGATGGGGCAACGGCGACGGAATGGCCACAAGAGAGCGCAGAGGGCACAACGAGGTGGTAATCACGGGGAATTTCAACTTTGGTCCCGATGGCTGCCGATAGGTGCCGATAGCTGCCGCTGCGGGGACAGGCGAGCGGGAGGTACCGGGAGCTATTGGGAGCTGGGAGCGCGAGCTATCGGGAGCTATCGGGAGCTGGGGGGGCGAGCAATCTCGACCAGCCGCCGAAGAACAAGGGTGCACACAGGTGCAGATGGCTGCAGATGGCTCCAGATGGGTTCTTGGGGGGAATTGAAAAAGCGCCTGAACCATACCGAGCCAGTTGGACGGATGCGGAAAAGCTGGTTGAAGGTAGGCGAAGTTGGTCGCGGTTAGTCGCGGTTAGCCGCGGTTAGCCGCGGGAGGAGGAGGAAGAGAAAGAGGACGAGGAGGAGCGTGGGGGGGTAGGGGGGTGGTTTGGGGGTGTACAGCCGTCCCACCGTCCCAAGGCCGGTAAACACGGGCGATTCTCACTCTTGCAACCGTCCCACAGCCGTCCCAGACCGTCCCAACCGTCCCACGGAGCGTGGGGAGCGTGGTGGAGTGGGGAGCGCATCGGAATACTCGATTCCCGCGTGGAGAAAGAGAACGGGGTCTAGGGAACCGGCTCATTTGCTTTCATGCCCCCAGGCTGCCTTGCTGTTCACCTTCAAGGAGTACAAGACCGCAGAGACGCAGAAGTGATTAACGTCCCGGCTTTTCCCTTGCTGCAAAGACGTGTCGGTGTTTACCCTGCCGCTCGGCGTGAAGAACAAATCCCGACCGATCCAGCAATTGATGACCCGGAAGACCGACTAAAGGCGAGGTGAAACTGCCGCACGGCCCGGGAGGTTTGCAACGGGAGCGGGCATGGGGAACGCGCATCCGCTGGACACGGTCAACTGCCCTCTCAAAATCGCTCTTTTCGCACATGAGCCGGCCACCACAAGACAAATCGCAGGCAGCGCGCGAACGATTGCTTCGGGAGGCGGCGGAGGCGTGGGGCCAACAGGATTACCAGAAGAGCATCAGCTTGATTGAGCGGGTGGCCCATAAAGAGCCATTCAACCCGCTCCGGCTCCTCGATCTCGCGCGTGCCTATGGGCGGCGTTACGACTTTCCCGCGGCCGAACGCTACGTCGAGAAAGCGGTGCAAATTTCCAAGGATCGCGCCCACACCCTTGAGCGGGCGGGCTGGATTTGCATGGAGCTCGACGAGCTCGACATGGCCGTGGCCTACCTCGCGCGCGCCAGTCAGAAGAAGGGCGTCTCAGTCGGCTCGCTGATCACGCTGGCAGACCTTTACCTTCGCGAGCAGCGCATAGACGAGGCTGCCGAGTTGGTTGCCCGCGCGGCGCAGATTGATCGAAAGGAGCCGCGCGTACTGCTCGCCGAGGCGATGCTCACGCGGCTGCGCGGCAACATCCAGGAGGCCAAGCCGGTGCTGCGCGAGCTCCTGACGAATCCCGCGGCCGTCGTTCACGTGCGCGTCCGCGCGGCATACGAGCTGGCCGGCATCCTGGACGGCGAGGCCCAATACGACGAGGCCATGGTCGCGCTGTTGGAAGCCAAGGCCATTCTACGCCCCTATGCGGGGCCGCACGCTGCCACAGTCCAGCACATGCAAAACCGCGCCAAGGAAATGGAGCAAACCATTACCACCGCCGTCCTGGACCGCTGGCGCGCTGAGGCCGCCAAGCTCCAGCCGCCCCGGCGCATTGCGCTGCTGTGTGGCCATCCGCGCTCCGGCACAACCCTCCTGGAGCAGGTGCTCGACGCCCACAGCGACGTGATCAGTGCCGAAGAGACGAAGCTCATGCACGACGAGGCGTACCTGCCTCTTATCCGCGATTTTCCGGAGGGAACGAGCATTCTCCAGGCGCTCGACTCGGTTCCGCCCAGCCTGCTTTGCCACGCGCGTGAAAACTATTTCCATTGCGCCGAGCTGCTCCTTCGCGCCAAAATCGGCGCCCGCCTGCTCCTGGATAAGAACCCGGCGTTGAATTTAATGATTCCCATGGTGGTGCGGGTTTTTCCCGAGACGAAATTCCTCATCGCGCTGCGCGATCCGCGCGACGTGGTCGTCAGTTGCTTCATGCAGGCCCTGCCGCTCACACCGATCAGCTCCTCCTACCACAGCATTGAGGGAACCGTGAATCAGTACGCCAACGTGATGGGGTTCTGGCTCGAGATGCTCCCGCGCATGGGGGATCAGTGGAGGTATGTCCGCTACGAGGAGATGATAGACGACCTTCCATCCGTGGCTCGGTCGGTACTGGGGTTTCTGGGCGTGGGGTTCGAGGACAACGTCCTGAAATTCTATGAGCATGCGAGCGCGAAGCGCGTGCGGTCGCCATCGCACGCGGACGTGAGAAGGCCCCTTTACCGGACGGCGGTCGGCCGTTGGCGGAATTATCAGAAGTACCTTGAACCGTACATGACCCGACTCGAACCTTTCATCAAAGCCTTCAATTACGCCTGATTTCCGCTTTTGGGGTTTGCACGTAGTCCGATTGAGCTATTGCCAAAATGGTCAATTTGTGGTAAAGAATTCGCAGAGCTAGCACCACAAACCATCAACCAGCGGTACCAGCATGAGAAGCCATTTTTCGCCCAGCATCCCGAACACAGAACAAACAGCCGCCTCCGCCCGGAAGGGGGCCATGCGAAGCCATTTTCTGATGAGCGGCGCGGCCACCGCGTGCGCCCTTTCGGCCGCGACGGCAATAATGCCAAGTGTCTGCTCGGCGCAAATTGCCACCGACGGCGCGACCGATCCCACCTACAGCGGCGGATGGTCAGCCGGGCAAAACGGCGGGTCCGGCTTCGGAGCCTGGAGCTTTAATGGGACCGACCCCACACCGGCCGGGACATATCAAGGGATGACCACTTCGTCACCTCTCGGGACGTCGTGGACACTGTTCACCCATGCCAATAACAGCGGTCTTGCCAATGCCGGGCGTGGCATTAGTGAAGTGGGCGGGTTGCAGCCCGGTCAGACGCTCGAGACTGTCATAGACAACCCCACCGCATTCAATTTTTATCGCGGATTTGACATGTTGTTCACAAGTGGCCCCGACAACACTGCTCCTGGTAACAACACGGCTGCGCTCCGGCTCTCTGTATTCAACTACGGCACAACTTTCTGGCATCTCAACGATAGCGGTAGCGTGAGTACCGGTCTCTCTCCTGCCACCACCGGGGCGGCGGGCATGAGGCTCGATCTCACGCTCACCTCGGCGACCGCCTATTCACTCACCCTGACGCCGCTGAACGGGGCAACCCCTTACACGCATGCTGGAACGCTCGCGGGCGGGCCCATTACCTGGGTTGACTTCCGCTTATGGGACGGCGTTTCCGCTGGGCCGAACGACACTGCCAATAATTTTGAAATTAGCAGCATGACGATCACAGTCCCTGAGCCTTCCACCCTGGCGCTTATCGGGTTGGGAGCTGGCGGCCTTATCTTCTTGCGCCGGCGCAAGTAAGAACTCGGAGTCCGCGCAAGCCGCGGGAGCGACTCGTGAAAAGGCTTTTTATGGTCAGTCGCGGCGTAGCCATGGCGTGCGTCGTTTGGGGAGCAACGACCATGCTCGGCGGCCTCGGCTATGCACAGATCGCCGCCGACTACGCGACTGATCCTACCTACGCTGCTGGCTGGTCCGCCGGGCAAAACGGAGGGGTCGGCTTTACTCCTTGGAACTTCAATGGGACGGGCGGCTCGGCCATCCAGCAGGGAATGGACAGCTCGTCACCGTACAACCACCTGGGGCTGGCGTGGACGCTGTTCAACCCCATGGGCCGACCGCCAGGCACCGATCTGGCCGAAGCCGGTCGTGGCTTCGCTGCGCTGCAGGTCGGTCAGACGCTCAGTACTGTCTTCGAGAATCCTACGAATCGTTATTTCTTCCGCGGATATTCCATCAAGCTCGTTTCCGGCACCAATAACGTTTATTCGGGCAGCGCGGGGTCGGTTGAGAGATTGGCGGCATTCATGTTCGACTACTATCCCTATGATACCAATCTAGGTATCTGGAAAATCGGTGACGGCGGCGGAAATAGTTACAGCTCCCTTTCCGATACGAATACCGCCGCGGGAACGCGACTCGATTTCACGCTGACCGGCCCGGACGACTATCAACTCACCTTGACGCCGCTGAATAACCCGGGGCTGGCCTACACGATTGCTGGAACATTGAAGAACTCCGGCTCGATCAATTGGATCCAGTTCGAGATGTACGACGCCGCCTCGGACCCCGCTAACAGCGCTACTGATTTCTACGTCCGCAGCATTAACATCGCGAGCGTCCAGCCGCTCCCGCCGCAGATTGTGGTTGAACCTGTCTCCCGAGTGCTCTACCCGGGGCGAACCGCGCGGTTCAGCGCGACTGTCCTCGGCACTCCGCTCAGTTATCAATGGAGGAAGTACGGCACGAATATCGCCAATGGAGGCAACATCTCCGGCGCGTTGACCGATACCCTGATCATCACGAATGTCGGTTCGGCGGATGTCGCTGCTTACACCCTGGTGGTGACCAACACGGCCGGCGCCGGCGCGGTCACTAGCGCCCCTCCAGCGACCCTGACGCTGGCTCAACCCAGCGGAACGCCTTATGAAAACGCCGTCCTGGCTGCCAATCCCGTCGCGCACTGGCGCCTGAACGAAACCGGTAATCCGGCCACCAACCCGCCGGCTTACGACTACGCGGGCGGACTTGCCGGAAGGTACGAAAGCGCCGCCACGAATGGTTTCTACGCCATTGCCGGTCCGCAACCGCCCACTTGGCCAGGATTTGAAAACACCAACTACGCGCTGAAGTCCACGGCCAACACCGACCAATCATGGGTGACGGTTCCAGGGTTGTACCTGAATACCAACACCGTGACGCTGACGCTGTGGCTCAATCCGAATGGTTCCCAATTCCCAAACACGCCCGGGGTGTTCGTTACGCGCGGTGCCACCACCATAGCGGCGGGCATCGGCTACCAGGGTGGCGACCAACTCGGCTATAATTGGAACGACGATCCTGCGACCTATCAGTTTCAGTCCGGTCTAATACCTCCTTTCAACCAATGGTCGTTCGTGGCTCTAGTGATAACTCCAACGAACGCCACGCTGTACCTCGTCAACACCAATGGCCTGTCCACGGCGGACAACCCCATCACACATGCGAATGCAGTGTGGGATGGAAGCGCGCACATTGGCAATGACGCGAACAATGTCAACCGAACCTTTGATGGGATGGTTGACGAAGTGGCCGTGTTCAACTACGCGTTCACGCCGGAGCAAGTGCTGAACCTCTACAAGGCATCCACGAGCGTCCTGTTGAACATCCAGCGGGCCGGCACTGCCGTCCAATTGACCTGGCCGGTAGGCACGCTCCTGGAGGCCAACGACGTAACCGGGCCGTGGGCAACGAACAACGCCGTTTCGCCTTACATAGTGGCGCCAGCAGGGGCAAAGAAGTTCTACCGCGTGCAGGTTCAGTAGCTGGCTTTTGGCGAACGTCTGTCGAATTCGCGAAGGTGTTTCGCAAAGCTGCAGCAGGAGGTAGGGCGTCGCTGTCCTCAGCGCGCCGTGAGCTCCATCTCAGGCTGCCCTTTTTAGCGGCGCGCTGAGGACAGCGACGCCCTACCTTTTTCTTTTTCGACAAGTGCGGGGTCGTTCTTTGCCGCAGGCTCGACTAATAGGTGACTGAAAAACATTCCACTTTCAACTTGACCGGTTGTTTTTCCGATGAAGTGACGCGGATGGTTACGGGACGGCCGGCGTCCAGATCGTTGTGGCGGACTTCGCCCACGGCCCAGGAGAGGCCGCTCCAGATCGCCTTGTCATATTGGCACACAACCGGCCGAGAGCGGTGGTTTTGCGAGACTTCGAGCTTGAGCAGGTTTGCCAGGGTCGTGCCGTTGGGAGGGGCGCCAGCGGAGGAACGCACGGGCTTGCCGGAGGCAGACTGGCGCAGGACGATACGAAGATCGCCGGTGGCTGGAGCGTCGAGCGTCGCCACCACGGAATTGGTTCCGTCCAACGAGCACCGCCCGCTGAGGGGACGAATTTCCTTGGGTATCATGACATCTTCCTGGACGCCGAGGTCGTATTTGGGTTTGGCGTACTCGCCATAGCCAACTACGGCTAGTTGTTCGGGGCCAAGGGTCAGCTCATCACGGGACAAGCGAGGTTTGAAACCGCCATCGCGGAATTGGAGCCGGCCGGAAACCAGAGGTGACTGCAGGCGATGCAGCACGGGAAGCCGGATGACCCGCACGGCCTGCGAAGGATTGACTATGGTGTAAAGCGCCCCCTTCGCGTCGAGGGAACAGAACCCCCCGAGTTGCTCCCGGCCCGGCAACTCGCCAAAAGGAAACGTCCGGCCGAAAGATTGGAGAGGGAAATAAATCTTTTGGACCTTGGCGAACCATTCGGCTTTGGCGTCGTCGATCAGTTCGAGATTGCCATAGTACACATTCATCCAGCCGCCGCGCGCGTGTTCGAGCAAGAGCATGCTTTTCCACGCGGCGGTGCGGCGTTGATAACAGGTCCCGGCCACGCCGAACATGCAGCCGGTATTATCGATTCGTTCCAAGGGCACGCCGTTGGCTTCGTAGTAGCGCACCATATGATCGGAATAAATGTCCATCGAGCGCCAAACGTTCATCGCCGGCACGTCGGAGAAGCGCGGGTCGCCGCAGTAAAGGGAGTCGAATGCCTCGAGCCAGCGAAGGTCCACGGTTTGGCGAATAGGCGCAGAGGTGCCTTCGGTATCGCCGCCGAAACCATTAAACGCGGCGAAGAGAACCTCCGGATTTTTCTGCTTGAAACGTTGGAGAGCCTGGCGCAGCGCGTCGCTGTTCTGTCGTATGATCTCTTCTTTGGTAAAGCGCTTGGCGGCGGCCGGGGTGGCGATCGTGAGGTTGGCAAAATCGAATTTGAAAAGGCGCACGCCGCGGTCATACCAGAACTGCAGGGTATCGATGAACTGGGGGAGGAAACCGCCGTCGAAAAGGCACATGGCGGAGCCGGTGACATCCATGGACGAGCGCCACTCGGGTAAGACATCGAGCCGGAAGGGCACGTTGGAGGCGACCCATAGCCCGGGTTTGATTTGGTGATCGCGACAGGCTTTGAGCCAACGGTCGGGTCCGTTGGGCCAGTGCGGGCGACGGAACTCGCGATAGCCGCCGTTGGTCGAGTACCAGAAAGCGTCCATGACGTAATAATCGATGCGCACGCCGGCGCGGCGGAGGCGAAGGATCTCGTCGAGCTCCTTCATCGCAAGGCTCTCGGTCAGTTCGATGTTGTCCGAAAGCTCATCATAAGCCGACCAGTTGTTATAAACGGCGATGGGTTGGTTGAGAGCCACCGTGCCGCGGACCGGGATACCGGTCGGGTCGGGACTTGCGGCGGTCGCAAGCATCGCGCAGGAAGTGCCGAGGGCAAGCAGGGCCAGCCACCGGGTGAGACGCGAGCCAGCCGTAACCGGAAGGCATGAGCGAGCAGAATTGGCAGGGCTTTCCATGCGATTACCGGATGGTGTTCAGGTTGGGCCTGATTTGAGCAGCCAGACTAGACCGTCCGCCGGGAAGGGGGCCGGCTCGTCATCACTGCAAATTCTCATGGGTTGATGTTCATGAGGCAGTTGGCTGCGGAGCCGGGAGCACCTAGGCTGCTCATAGATGGCAGGGATGGAGGCGGACGCGTCGCAGAGCTGCGGGTTCACCAGGGAATAAATACATATCGGGACGGTTCTAACTCTCAACCCCCCGGAGAGCAAGCCGCAAGCGAGACTTCGACCCGACCGGCTCATCGGGGGATCTGGAGTGATGGAGTATCTTCCGGCCAGAAAAGCCGCACAGCTCGACCCTATCGAGGCACTGGCTCGGGATTAGCAACGTCCGCGGGTCACAAAACGCTCAGCAGGGTCAGAACGAAGCTTTTCCACATCCTCGACTGCGCGCGCACAGCGCTTGTGCAGAAACTGTGTTCTGAGCGCTGACGATCTGGCTGCGCGTGCAAGCCGTTCGCAGGGCAGCCATAGTTAGCACAAACTCGTTTAACTTATCGCCGTCCTGGTTGGGGCGGCGGGCCTTTGTGATTGATTTGTGTCGGCCTCGCGTTGATAGTGCGCCATGACTAGCCTCCAGCACCATGGAATCAATGAAGCTCACAAACAACTCCACCTACGAATGAAGAGGAGCGGCCTGGCATCCATCCAGGTTGAGGTCACTCGAAGAGCCGGAAAATTGAAATTCAATTTTACGGTTTTGGATGCGGAGGTGCAGCAGCCCGAGAAGATTCTCGCTGACTGGAACTGATAAGAAATTGCTTTTTGTGCAGGGCGCTGAACAGCTCAGACTATAGGCTGGCCCGTTCGCAAGTGAAAAAGCGGCGACCTCCGGTCTGACCCCATTTTCTTATGAAGCTCCCTCTCCAGGCTGGATTTGATTTGTGTACGTGCTCCGCCTTGCTGCTGGGCAGTGGCCTTATAGGGCAATCGGCACCTGTCGCGCTCAACACTAACCTTCAAATCCGATTGGTCCTGAACACCACCAATAGCAGCGGCGCGGCCTCGGTCCGGCTCGCAAAAGACACCCGGAATAACGAGCTTTATTACCTCAAGCTCAACGGGGATATCTACCGAGTCAACGTGCAACCGGGCGCGGCTTCGACCAGCGCTAGAGTCTATAGCGCGGCCGACCACGGCTTGGCGAATAATGTTGAAGGCATGGCCATTGGCCCGGATGGCGCCATTTATGTCGTCGGCAACGACGACACTAATAACACAGCCACCTTCGCCCGCATCAGCAAAGGGGTGCCGAGCGCGAGCGGCGTTCGGACCTGGTCGCTGCTGGCCCGGACCGTGCCGTACGCGCGCACGGGGCTGGGTATCTTTGATCACCTGTTCAATGCTGCAGTTGTCAGTTCGGATGGCCAATTCTTGTTCGTGAACAGCGGTGCGCGCACCGATCACGGTGAAGTAGAATCCGCCGGCGGTCTTTACCCAAACCTGCGCGACGTGCCCCTCACCACGAAGATCTTTCGGTTGCCGACTTCGGGCTCGAACCTGGTCCTGACCAATGACTTGAATGCGTTGCGGCAGGCGGGCTACGTTTTTGCTGAGGGTGTTCGCAATGCCTTCGACCTGGCGTTCGGGCCCGATGGCGAGCTCTTTGCGACGGACAATGGGCCGGATCGCGACATGCCCGACAGCCTTTACTGGGTGCGGCCGGGTTTGCACTTCGGTTTTCCTTGGCATATGGGCGGCGCAGACAACCCCCAACAGCTCTCCAGTTACGATCCGAGCACGGACAAACTACTCGACCCCCGCTACTATGCCGTGGCCCATGGCCTCTATCAGAACGACCCGACTTTTCCGCCGCCCCCGACCAATTTCACTGCGCCGGTAATCAACCTGGGGCCGGATGCGGATCGTTTTCGCGATCCGGTTGACGGCTCGATTAAAAGCGCCAGCAGCCTGGGTCAGACGCTGAGCACCTTTACCGCGCACCGTTCGCCGCTGGGGCTGGTGTTCGACACATTGGGGGCTTTGGCACCGCCCTTTCGGAATCACGGATTCATGCTGAGTTGGACACCGGGCGATCCGGTCGGCGACAGCCTTGCCGGCCCCTTCGATGACCCCAGCCAGGACCTGGTGGATCTTAACCTGACAAAGTTGGGCAACACGAATTATCAGGCGACAGTCACCCGGATCGTTGGTGGTTTTGCCAACCCGGTCGATTCCGAGATTATCGGCAATCGCCTTTACGCGATTGAAAATGGAGGCGACCAGGGCCTGTGGGAGATTGTTTTTCCACCTTCATTGGCGACGATCATCTTAAGCGCACCCTCCCTTCAGGCGAATGGCGCCTTTAGCTTCAACGTCACGGGCACGCCGGGCCTGACCTACGAAATCGACGCTTCGAGCAATCTGGTGAACTGGGTGGCGGTTACTAATCTGATCCCGTCGGGCAGTCAGTTCCAATTCACCGACCCGAACGCGATTGGCTCTGCGCGAAAGTTTTTTCGCGTGGTGCAGCATTGAGCCGCTGCTTGGAGCCGCAGCTTTGCCGGTTCAAGGACCGGCGGCTGGGGACCGGGAAGTTCCCAGCACTCGCGGGCTCGAAAGCCTGTGCTACGGCGCCAGCCGGAACCCGCGATGCAAACTGCGCGATGCGCGCAAGTCCAGTTCCAATATGCGGTTCGACCCGTTTCCCGGCCGCTTATGGCACTGCCGGACATGGCGATTGTGGTTTGACTGCCTAACAGTAACTCGGACGTGACGACCAGCCCCCTACTCGGTCAGATCAACTCCGATGATATGAGATTTCCGCTTCCAGCCCTGCCGAAGTCGCTCACTATTCTATCGTTGGATTTTGTCAGGTGGGGAATCGTTTTTTGGGGATGTGCTTCTCTTCCCGAGGGTGTAAGCGCTCAGGCTGACGCGATAGCTTCTCCCGCCCAAGCCTCCCTTCTCGACAGAGGTTGGCAACGGTGCCAACCGCTGCAGGAAGGAGCCGTCTTTGCCGGAACTGTGGCCGGGTCTGACGGTCGTATTTATGTCATCTCCGGGTCAACCGGAGAGAGTGGGCAGCTCACTTCGCGGAACAGCGCTTTTGATCCCCGGAAAAACAGTTGGACTCAGCTTGCACCCATCCCGACACCGCGCTCCGAGCCCGGCGCTGCACTGGGTCCAGATGGAAAGATCTATATTGTTGGCGGAAACCCCACTCGCAACAGAAAGCAATCCTCAAAAATGAACGTTGTGGAGGTTTATAACCCAAAAACAGATCGATGGGCCACGGCCAAGCCTTTGCCGACCCCGAGGACCGCGCTGTGCGCTGTAGCAGCGAGGAATGCGTCACGCCACGTCCTGATCTATGCTATGGGCGGTCGAAACTTCGATATGCCCGGCAACGGTTTGAGCACCGTTGAAGCTTATGATCCGCTTACCGACACCTGGACTGCGATGTCTTCCATGCCAATCAACCTCCATGCAATGACCGCAACCGCGGGCCCGGACGGAAGAATTTATGTCCTGGGTGGGACTAATTCCAAAATTGGCGACATCAATACGATGCAAGTTTATGAGCCAGCGACCGATCGCTGGGCACGGGGCACCCCCGCGCTGTACGGACAAGAGTGCGCCTGTTCCACGTTTACCTCAGGGCAAAACGGGGAAATATTGGTTCTTGGCGGCTGGGGAGATCCAAGAAAAATCCCGCTGGCTTCGGTTGCCGCTTACAACCCTCGGACGGATACCTGGCGTTCATTGCCCCGGCTAATTACCGCGACGGCCGCAGCCGGAGCGGCCACCATTGAATCACCAAACGGTGACACTCATATCTGCGTGATCGGTGGGTTGCCAGATTCCACGAGTGTCCAGGAATACTCTTTTTAGACCGCAGCGCGTCCGGCCTGGCACTGGCCCACACACGATTTGACTACGGGCCTCCATGAAATACATTGCTGTGGTCTCCTCTCGAAACCCGGAATCAAAATCAATTTTTTGAAAAGACCCGCAGTATTCGCCGCAACGGTTATCTGCTCAGTATTTACTCTCCACGCTGCCGAAACCACTCCTCTCACGCAAGCCGTGGCCGTTTTACACCCCACAGCCGCCTCCGAGGCGAAGTACAAGTAGGCCAGCCGAGCACCAAATTGGGGAGGGGGGGACCACTCAGGCTGGATGAATTTGCGCGCCCGACCAATCTCCGGTTGGACCCGTTTGGCTTGGCGCCGCAACTGCCGCGATACTGCAAACCCACAGCCAAGCGCGCGGTTGCAGGCAGGTCCAACCTATTGACCCCTTCCTGACAAGGGTCTAGTGTCCACCAAACCAGATCAACCTGCTGTAGTTAAATGAGCGCGTTCCGCGACCCAAAGGCTGTTTCCCGCCGCCTTGGGTTCAGGTTCGCGGGTATTTTGCTTGGGCTGTGTTGGGGAGCCGCTGTTTCAAATGTGTCCGTCAGCGCCGCCGCTTCCGGCGACGCCGGCACCGATGGTGTCTCGCTCATAAACTGGAGCGAGGTCCACCAACGGATCGACGGCTTTGGGGCGTCGTCGGCCTGGCGCAGCACCTGGAGTCCCGCCGTGGCGGACATGTTTTTCTCCACCAACGCCGGCATCGGCCTTTCCCTGTTGCGAACCCGCATCGCGCCCGGGGGCACGACTGTCGAGAACACCATCATGCAGTTGGCCCGGGACCGCGGCGCAAGAGTCTGGAGCGCGCCCTGGAGCCCCGCGACCAACTTCAAGACGCCCAACGCAAACGGTGTGATCAGCGTCAACGGCGGCGGCTTCGCCGGCGATTACAAGGGTTATGCGAGCCAGCTTGCCGGTTACGTGGTGGACATGAAAAACATGTACGGGGTCAGCCTCTATGCGCTCTCGATTCAGAATGAACCCGACTTCAACACCACCAGTTACGAGTCCTGCGTGTGGACCGCCCAGCAGTTTCACGACTTCGTTCCGGTCCTGTCCGCGACGCTGACCGCCAGCAACGTCGGTGCCACGAGAATTCTGTTGCCGGAGAGCGACGTCTGGTCCGGCGACACGGGCCTTTACGCCACGGCGATGAACGATACAAACGTTGCGCCACTCGTCACCATTATCGCCGACCATAATTACGTGCAGAACAACGACGCCGGCGACCAAACCACGCCGGTCGCGATTCCCAGTTACGGCAAGGCGCTGTGGGAAACGGAAGTCTCCACCTTCGACCCTTTCGACGGCAGCATCACCAACGCCATGTATTGGGCCAAGCGGATTCATAGTTTCCTCACGGCCGCGCAGGTTAATGCCTGGCATTATTGGTGGCTCTCCGCAAGCGGCGGAAGCAACGAGGGACTTGCCAGTTCCACCGACGTGCTCGCCAAGCGCGGCTATGTGCTGGGCCAATACAGCCGTTTTGTGCGTCCCGATTACATTCGCATCGGCGCGGCCACCAACCAGGGCACCGCTTTGGTCAGCGCGTTCAAAGAGCCCGTGTCTTTGAATTTCGCCGTCGTCGCTATTAATTCGGCAACCAATGCGGTCACTCAAACATTTAACCTCACTAACTTCAGCCTGGTCAGCACGGTCGCCGTCTGGGTCACGTCCGCCACCCTCTCGTTAAGCAACCAGCCGGCGGTGATGGTCACCAATTCCACTTTCAGTTACCAACTTCCGCCTATGAGCGTCGTCACCTTTGTCGGCCAGGCCAGCAACTCGCCGCCGGTGCTGGCTCCTGTCGGCAACCAAACCATTCGAGCCGGGGTAACGCTTGTGCTCACCAATTCCGCAACCGATCCGGATGCGCCGCCCCAGATTCTGACCTTCACCCTGGTCCAGGGACCCGTAAATGCCACGCTCAACGCGACGAACGGCATTTTCACGTGGCGGCCTTTGGTCAGCCAGGCCAACTCCACCAACCTGGTAACGATCAGCGTCGCCGATAACGGCTCACCCACCCTGTCCAGCACGAATAGCCTTACCATCACGGTCAACCCGTTGAACCGACCGTCCTTGACTTCCATCAGCGCCGACGCCGCCCAGGTTCTCTTAAGTGTTGCCGGCGACTTGGGCCCCGACTATACGTTGCTAACCTCCTCCAACCTCTCCACCTGGCAGGCGTTGCTGACCACAAACCCGCCATCTTTGCCGCTCACTTTGGTCGTCACTAACGCAGCCGGGCCTCAGCGCTTCTATCGGATTCAGCTTGGGCCTTAGTGGTCTCTTCCGTGCTGCCTGGTGCAAAGACGAAAAGAAGTTGAAAAGTGTCAATAGTTATGACCGACCCTTTTACGGCGATACTGGCACAGCGCCGAGCACAAAGTTCCGTTCGCAACTGACCTGCCTTGCCAACGCTGGCCACTACTGGCTCAACCGGTAATACTGCTGTGTATCGGTGGTGGTGGTGGGAATGGTCACGACGAATTGCCCATTTGTGATGGTGGGTGGTTGTATCAGATTGTAGGTCGTCCAGCCCGCTGGCGGGCCAAGATTCACGGTCTTCTGCAAATGGAAACCGGTGGCGTTAGTCGGCCACGTCAAAATCACGTTTGGTCCAGCAGGAATGATGGTGAGTTGCGGCGGCAGCGTAATGCTGAACACCGTACCATAACCCGAGCCACCGCCTTCCTCTGCTATCCCGAACAGGGTGTTGCCCAATACCGTCAATCCGGCTGGCGGATAGGCTCCGTCGCTGTTGGTGTGATAAGGCGCAGGAATTGCCGTGAAAACATGAAGAGTCGTAAACCCCGTCCCGTTGATGTTGACGGCAAAGGCCGTGCCAGCGCCCGAACTGCCGCCCATAAATGCCGTCCCAAACAGAGTATTGCCCGATAAAACCAATGCGCCAACCGGATTAGCTCCGTCGCTGTTAGTAATGAAAGGAAAAACACCAGAGCCTGCCGTAAAATTATAAAGGGTCATGAACCCCGTGGCATCGGTGTCGACCGCGAAAACCGTGCCGTTGCCCGAACTGCCGCCTTGCGCCGTCGTCCCAAACAGCGTGTTGCCCGATAAACTCAATCCGGCTCGTGGATAAGCGCCGCCGCCGCCGCCAGTGAAATTATGAAGAGTTGTAAAACCCGTGCCATCGGTATTGAGCTTAAACACCGTGCCATAACCCCAGCTACCGCCATCTTCTGCTGTCCCATACAAGGTGCGGCCCGATATAATCAACCTGCCCGCAGGATAAGCGCCGTCGCTGTTGGTAATTGAGGGAAATGCACCAGTGCCCGGCGTAAAACTATGAAGGTTCGTAAAACCCGTGCCATCGCTGTTGACCGCGAACAGCGTGCCTCTACCCGAACTGCCGCCATTAAAGGCCGTCCCGTACAGGGTGTTGCTCGATAAAATCAATCCGCCAACCGGATTAGCTCCGTCGCTGTTGGTAATAGAAGGAAAGATACCAGAGCTTGCCGTGAAAGGATGAAGGGTTGTAAAACTTGCGTTGTTGGTGTCGACGGCGAACACCGTGCCGTTGCCCGAACTGCCGCCCTGATACGCCGTCCCGTACAGGGTGCTGCCCGATAATACTAATCCATCGGAGGGCAGGGTTCCGTCGCTACCGCCCGTGAAACTATACAGGGTGGCAAAGCCGGTGCCATCGATGTTGACGGAGAAAACCGAGCCTGCGAGCGAACTGCCGCCACGAAAGGCCACCCCATAGAGGGTGCTGCCCGATAAAATCAATCCGGGCCGAGGATACTTGCCGTCGATGCCGCCGGTAAAACTGTAGAGGGTCGTGAAGGTCTGCGCCGTCACCCGGCCAGCCAGTATCAAGCCCCAACCGGCTAACAACACCAGCAGGAGAAACAGAGTTTTAGCGTTGTTGCCAATCATCATTTCCATTTCGAACCCTGAAACGGACTAAAGTCCGCGCCATGGCCTTACCGGGATACTCACTACATCGCCCCATTAGGCTGGCTCGTCAAGCCTCCATGGCTTCGTCCAGCGTCTGCGCAACCCACGCCATCCCTTCAGTCTCGTACCCGCAGCGCTTGCCCAGTTCGCGACGGATGCGTTTGCGCTCCTCGGCGCAGGCAACCTCCTTGGACTGCCGCCGTGTGGTGGCCATTCATGCTGGTCGGCCCCCCGGCTCCGAAGGCGGCGCTGCTCAGCGCCGGGGCGGTCAGCATGGAAGCCGCAGGCATCTGGGACCGCCAAACGCGGCCCCCGTATCTACGGTGTCGTGCGAGCGGGGAGGGCAATCCTCCCGTTGAGCCGATTAGCCCGCCCATCTTTCCAGAACATCCCTCACGCCGGGCGGACGGCCCGGAACTGCCGGAGCAGGACGAGCGTGCAACAAACGCAACTCGTCACGCCCAACGCAGTGGCATACGGAGCAACCGGCGCTGAGGCCAACACAGCCAGCCCGGCGACCGCAAGAACCCCCTGTCCAATCCAGAACGGCTTGTCGTCGAGCAGCACCCTTGAGAACAGCTAAGAAGCGGTGTAAAGCACGCTTGACACTATGGCAAGCATCCTTTACACTAGACGTATGAACAAATCGATATTACCTGAAGCGGTTCGACCCGGACGTCACTATTCGTTACGGGCTGACATGCGACTGAATGCGTGGGCACTGATAGCTCTGCTTGTGGTCTTTGTGACTCGCTGGCTGTTGCAGCACCACCCCGATTGGGGTGCTGCATTAAGAACAGTCGTTGCACTGAGTCCGTTGTTGCCGAGTCTGCTCTACGTGCGAAGCATTGCGCGATGGATTGGCGGCATGGACGAATTGCAGCGCCGAATCCAACTCGAAGCCAGTCTCTTTGCGACTACCGGAACCGTCTTTCTCGCTACGGCCATGAGCCTACTGGGAGGCTACGGATTGCTTTCATCAACCCGGGTGCAATACGGCCTCGGCTGGGAAGGGACGTTTGCGGCCATCATCGTGCTCTACATTCTCGGAAACGCCATCTTCAACCGCCGCTACCGATGAAAAACCGATTGCACGAATTGCGGGCAGCCAAAGAATGGTCGCAACTGGATTTGGCCGAGAAGTTGGGGGTGTCGCGGCAAACCATCAATGCCATTGAAAATGAAAGGTACGACCCAAGCCTACCGCTTGCCTTTAAGATGGCGCGGCTATTCAAAATCCCCGTCGAGGACATTTTCAGCCATGACGGACAGTAACCTTCGACCACCCCGCGCTGGGCACTTTGGGGAAGATGCCTGATTCCCTTCACTCCAGCGCTCCGCTCTTAGCGTACTGAGGGCTGAGGCCGGGCCGTCCCGGCCCTAGTTCCGGGCGCGGCGCTGGCCCTGATCACTTCACGCCCGCTTTAGCGGCGGCTTCGGGGTCGATGGCCTTGAGCGCGTTGCTTATTGAATGGCGAGTGTCGCGGTCTTGGTCATCGAGGCACCTGACCAAAGCGGGCACTGCGTCTTTGGCCGAGCCACCCATCACGGCCAAGGCATCGGCTGTCGCCGAACGAACGCCGGGGCGTTTATCGCTCAACGTTGCCCGCAGCGTTGCTTTGACAGCCTGCTCCTGTTTCCCAATCTTGCCCAGAGCGAGACACAACAAAGCCGTCTCCCTTCGAGACTTATTCTCTCTTAGCGCTTGAAGCAACGCTGGGACCGCCGGTCTGCCAGCCGCCCCCATCTGACCCAAGGCAAAAGCCGCGTTCACTCGAACCAGCCCTGCAAGAATAGGTCTGGGCAGTCGCGCTCGTATCCAAGGGGGCAATCCAAGCCACATCCTTGGATAGGCTCTACCGAGCAACCCATCCCGGCGCTTCAGAGCTTTGACCAAAAACGGAATCGCGTTGGAGTCGGCGGCGGGAAGCCAACCAATCGGCCCCCGGTCATAATCTGGGTAATCGGCATTCCAAGGCGCGTAAATGTCTCCCCAGCGGCTAATCCAGTAGCTCACGGGCCTCCCCTGATAAGCCGGTTCAGGCTCTCGCACCACTTGCCACAGAGTCACGCCAGCAACAGCGACGAGCAAAACGGCGAGCGCGATTTGGACCCGCTTTCGCATGCTGGCAGTATACCGAGGTGACGACGGAAATCGAGAATGTTGAGACACTGTGCGCCGTGACCGTGGCCATCATGCTGGCCGGTACCGGCACCGGACGCTTGCAAACCAAGGCACGGCGGATACGTTGCTACACGTTATGGACTCTGAGCTTCTACATTATGCGAGCGGCGAAGAGGTTCACGCAGGTGACCGGGTCCAGCACAACGGCGGCTATGCCACCGTCGTTTTCGTCAGCAACGGCGATAGTGAGGAGTTCTCGCCCGGCTATGCGGACCATGCAGGCGTGGAGCGCGGCATTGTCCTCTGCGACGATGACGGCAACGTCAAGGCCATTGGCGACCCGGACGAATTACTGGAATTTATTGACCGGGGCTGAAGGTGGGCATGAGCCGGGCCTGTGTTGATTGAGAGGTGTCGGAGCACACAAACCTCCGGCATGAAACGGATTGCATGTTGAAATCGCACGGCTCAATCTACGAGCCGATGGTCGGTTGAATAAGTGCAGACTGCGTTGCACTCGCGTATGAAGAAATGCTCTTGGTGCGGCAAGGATTACCCCAACGAAGCGACCATCTGCGCCGTTGACGGGTATGACCTCACAGAAGTTACGCCCCCCGC
The DNA here is from genome assembly GCA_035566435.1 of Candidatus Acidiferrum sp. Taxonomy (GTDB): domain Bacteria; phylum Verrucomicrobiota; class Verrucomicrobiia; order Limisphaerales; family UBA8199; genus DATMRF01. The sequence goes on along the minus strand of DATMRF010000136.1, from coordinate 41,078 downwards.
GCCTCCCTTGCCGGAAGAGGCTGCCACTGTTCAGCAATGCAGCACAGTGGTCCGGGCCACGATAGTTTCGGGAGCCATTTTGCTTTTTGGCTTAATGAGGATTGCCGTTTCTGCGAATGGCCCGGCCTTGCTGATGATGGTTGCTAGTGTTTTGGTGGGCTGCCTTCTGGCGATTGGAGTGGTCGCACTGTGCTCACGACGCAGCGTGCCACCGTGGCCGTGGTTGCGAGTCATCGTTGTCACCTTTATCAGCTATGTTGGCTTCGGCCTTTTGTGTTTAGCGCTTGCGCTTGGATTGCGGATTATGGCGAGAGCGTTTCACCAATGACCTTGCCTGTCTAATCGGGTCGCCCGGAGAGTGCCGTGCTCCCAAGCCGCCTGACATGAGGTCCGCGTCTGGCGGTTGCTAACGTCGCCTCGACAGACGAACTCATTTTGGTGTATACTAAATCCGTCTGCCGGACATCGCCGTCACTTCACGCCCGCCTTGGCGGCGGCTTCGGGGTCGATTTGCAGGAGCGCATTGGTCGCCTCTACTCGGACATATTCATTCTCGTCGTTGAGGAATTGCAGAAGAGCAAGACTCGCTGGCTTGGCTTGCTGTCCAAACTTGCCGAGCACGTTGATGGTGGTGGGGAGGATAGCGTTCGATTTAGTCAGATTTGTGATGAGGATTGGCACGACGAGTTCGGCATCCATGTGAATCCGGCCCAAATCTACCGTGATAGCGAATCGAACGATTCTGTTCGTATCGTTCAGGAACGAAAGAAGCGCCGGAACGGCAACCGTTGCATCAGGCCCGATATTGCCCAAGCAACCCGCAGCGCTTAACCGAACATCAGGGTCGTGGTCGTTTAGCAACTCAACCAACACAGGCACAGCGTCCCTTCCAATCGGCCCAAGAACGTAAAACCCGACAACCGCCATGTTGTGAATTTCCTTGTCGGTTCGCAAATGCACCCGAATCAGGCTTTGGTTGCGAGCGACGACTGTGACGAAGCGTTTGAAGGGTGAATCCTTTGCGCGAACCATTTGAACCAAGAATGGCAACGCATTCGTGCCCATGCGGCGAATAGCAGTTGCCGCTCCACGGGTTGCGGCTGTTTCTTCGGTGACTGGAGACTGATACTCGGCGGCGACGTATTCTTGCAGCCAAGCATCCAGAGTCTTTCCCTGATAAACCGGCTCGCGCTCGCGCAGCACCTGCCACGCAATCACGCCAGCAATAACGACGAGCAAAAGGGCAAGCGCAATTTGGACCCGCTTTCTCACGCTGGCAGTATACCGAGGTGACTGCGAAAATCGAGAACGTTGCGACACGTGCCCCGTGGTCGTGGCCTTCACGCTGCTCGGCCCCGGCTCCGGGCGCGGCTTTGGCCCACGACCAGCACGACGATGCCGACCATGGCGGCGCGGGCGTGGCGTCAGCCGCCGACGATTAGAGGGCGAACAATGCGCGTGAGAGGTCGACTGGACGGATGGCGACGAGCTCCGTATCCTAAACCCATGACAAGCACCGGACTGCCTTCGCGGCCCGCCTCGCATACCTGCAATGCTGCTGCTGCCATCGCACTAGGGGGATTGTTGGTATTATGCAACGCCAGAGTCTGCTTATCCGCTGAAACTGTGTCTGCCAAGTCAGAGGAAGCAACAAAGACTTTGGATAACCTGAAGCACGCCATTTTGGGCGTAGTGTCTCCTGATGGGCGCAACGCTTACTTTCTGAAAGGCAAAAACAACAAGAAAACTGCCGAGGACTTGGCTAGACGCGTTGCGCGTGATTGGGAGGAGCAGCACAGGGGAACCAACCAGCCTAACAAGCTGCGCATTCATAAGGTGCCGTTCCGTTCTTCCGAAGAGTTGTTCGACTACACGGTTGGTAAGGGTCGAAAGAACGGGGAACACATTTGGGGCAAAGGCCATTGCGAGGTGTCCAGTCTTCGAACCAAAACTCCCACCTGTGACCAAGATGTCGGCGTGTGGTGGCACAAAACCACCTGTTTGCACACTAGCCATTGTGTATGGGACTCCAGTTCCGCTAAAACTTGTTCGTCGATTTTTGATACCGTCTGGAAGACTGATTGGTACAAGTCTCCGGACGGCAAAGCTCCTTGCGAGAGCGTCGCCATCGACCACACCCAATACGACCCCGACGATTACTGCAATCCATAAGACGTTCTCGCTGGGACTGCTTGGCGCGTTCGTTGGGTACGGTCGTGCCACCGGGCTAAGGGCTGCCGCCAGCGCAGCTTCAGGTCGGGCCGTCCCCGCGAAACTGGCCCAGCGCCGGGGCATTCGGCGTCAGGTTTTGGCCTTCGGTAATCGCAACTCGAACTTGTCGCCGCCCAAAGACTGAGCCGCCAGATTGATACGGACGGTAATCGTGTCCGGCATCGTGTGGGAGTACCTAACCCACCAACTGCCCGCTTGAAGGGCGCTGCCAGTCTCCTTGGAAAGGTCGCTGGAGAACGTGAGGCGCACGCTCATTCCCTTGACCTCATTCAAGGCGGCAAGAAACGTCGTCAATGCCTGTCCATCTCCCTCATAGACCAGCGTGGTGGACCACTCTGGTTCCCAATAGCTGGTCAATCCACCCAGATACTTGAATTTGTCGGCGCGGAGAACGGAACGCACCTGATTTGCCCGATTGGTGTCGTAGCCCTGCGGAAAGAATATCTCGGGCTGCGGGAGACTAAGGCTCAATCCGAACGCGCAATTTCCTGTCGCAGCGAATGCCACTGCAACCAGCGTGAGTGCAATATTTGGTTTCATACGATTCATTGGACGGCAATGGTCGCAGAATGCTCTGTCAGGTGATGACGCCTCGCATTAGCGTTTAGCCATCGTGGTGTAAGCCGGGCCGTCCCGGCGAAGCTGGCCCAGCGCCGGGATAATGAGGTTGCCCGTGGCGGCGCTGGCGGCAGCAGAGCGGCCAGTACCGAACCATCCACTCGGCGCTTGGCACCCGGTTAAACCGGTATACGCTGGCTCGGCAGGGCTGGCGCTCCTCGGCGCAGGTAAGAGGAGGCGCTAGACCGCATTGAAGCCGGGTCGGAATGTGTCCAGCATGACCGCGATTTCTTTGAAGATAATTGGAAGAAAGCAACCGTCCTTTAAATGAACACTGAAGCACAACTGTTGGCACAGGTAAAAAGTCTTTTGAAGCCACTGCACCGTGACTCCGATATTCGCAATGCTGCCGTCTTCTCATGGAGGTACATCATTGACCGTTACGGGGGTCAGGCCGATGAGTCCGTTTTTGTATCCCTAATCCAAACTGATATGGTGTTGGCGAGACAGGGAACCACTCTCAGCGCACCTGAACTTTTGGACGAGTGGAAAAAAGCCAAATGGATTCAGTATTCCCCTGACGGGAAACGAATACAGATTACAGAGGCCGGTATCGAACGGCTGAAACAATGGGAGACAGAAAATCGTGAGTTCAGGGCCATTGGAGCACACGACAAAATCAAATCTCTTCTCCACAATGTTTCTATTCTGGACGAAGAGAATGGCGTAAAAATTGAGAATCTCGTGGCTAGGGCCGAAATGATAATTATCCAAATCTTCGATAAAAGTTCACCGCATTTGACCGCATTACGCCAAATCAAGTGGCACGGGCTCCCTTATGATTCCATCAGGAGAAGGGACGTTGGCGGACCTTTTCAAAGAGCCAAAGAAGAATTCACGAATTTATGCAATCGGATGTTGGAAGACCTTGGACCAGAACCGAACAGCATGCCGTTAAAGGAACGTTTGGTGGCGGGTGAACCAGCACGCAACCTTCGGAAAATAAAAAACATTATCGGCAAATCGACTGTAACCGGCATTCACGACCCTTACACAACGACGGGTTCACTGGAGACAATTTTGAAACTGGCCGACATGGAAACGAAGTTCGGCCCATCTCTCCGCATTCTGGGAACCCCAAGTCCTTTGTCGAAATCCACAGAAAAGAAATCACTAATTGGCCTGCTCAAAGACATTAACACGGAAAGAGCGGCCAACTGGGAAGTTCGAACGTATGTTCAGGCATCGAAGCCACACCGCCGATTTTTGGTTCTTGATGACGGGAGTGTTGTGACGTGTGGAATGTCCCTGAACCACATTGACAAGGATGAAGTTTTGGACCGTGAACCTGCGGGGTCAGAAAATGCCAAATACGACAGTCAGTTTTTTGAAGGCAAGTGGAAGACTGGAGCGATTCTTTGACAAATCCCGCACCAGCTACAACGATGGCCGAATGGGAGCACCTTCGAGCCGGGATGACGCCGATAACGAAAATTTACTTACTTCCAGCTGGCGTGCCATGACGTACGCCTCTTGTTCGAACTTGTACACTAATTCAACTTCGAATTTCACGACATTGCCTCTCCCAGCAATTCTTCCAGCGCCTGAGCATAACTGGACGGCCTGCCGCGCCAACACGACGGCACCGTGAAGTCCGAGGGAGCTTGGCCAAGGTTGATGCCGTCAGGTAACAGGCGCTCGATCAAGCGGCCCGCTTGAGGTAAACGATTATGGGGCAGGGCATCTTTTTGTTTACACGGGAGGAGTTATGGCGATGCTGACCTGTTCATGCGGTCAGGTGTTCGTAATTTCATTGCGTGAACACAACATCATACTTCACCATGGAGGGCAGGCCCATTCTGAGCCTGCACAAATTCTGTGAGCAGGCAGGGATTTCCGACACCACCGCATGGCGCTGGCGCAAGAGCGGCTGGCTGACTACGGTAAACATCGCTGGCAGGCCCTACCTGACCGACAAGGCGCTGGCTGACTTCCTGCGCCGGGTCGAAGCCGGGGAGTTTGCCAAGGAGCACGAGACAGCCAGACGGCATGCGGTGGTCTGAACATTCGCCGTGGACTGGGGCGCAGTGTAGCGTTGGAATTCTTCGACGAACTCGATTCTTTCAATCTCGGTATCTAAACTTTCCGTGACTTTGTAATTGTCAGCGCACCCGGTTTGGTGAAGCGTTATCTTGTGATGATACCTGTCCCGCTACCTAACGAACAGCCTCAAGAAGACAAAGAGGCAACAAGCCTGCTCAAAAAATTTCTCGGTCCTGCTGTCGAAGAAATCGGTGAAATTCTGGCAGACAGGGTGCGTGTTGTTCGATTACGCCGACAGCTTGCCCTACTTCGTAAAGCCGACCAAATTGTGGCTGACGCTGGCTTCAGCTTAAAGGCTGTGAACCTGCGGGTGCTTTTTCCACTGCTGGAAGCAGCGGCAGTCGAGGACGACGAAGAAATGGCAGAACGTTGGGCATCCTTGCTTGCCTCGGCTGCGAACGCCAGTAATCGGGATGCGTTAGAGCCAGCTTTCATAGAGATACTTAAACAACTTGCGCCCTCTCACGCCTTCTTGTTGGATGTGTTTTACGACCAAATAAAATCAAAGCAAATCCCTCCTGCACAGTGGCCTGAAAAAGGGCCTGCCTTGAACGAACTAAGGACCTTTCTTAAGAAGGAGATTCCAGAATTCGATGTTGCGGTTGAAAATCTGCTTCGGTTGAACCTCGTGTCATACCCTACCGCCAAGTTGGGAATCGCGAACGGCAATGAGGTTAGGGTTCAAATTATGAGTGCCGATATTTTGTGCGCAACGGGTCTTGGCTACGCCTTCGCTTCTGCTTGCGGACACGGCAGAACACCACGCGACAAAGGTTACGGAGTGCCGACGGATTCGATTTCAAATCGCTTTTGGACCAGAGGGGGTTCACTTCGACTCACACCCGCGCCACCGGCAAAGGCAGTACCACCCGGCATGATTCCCCCAGAAGAAGTGCAAAGAATCCAGACGGAAGCACTCGCGATAGCTGAAAAATTCGGCTATCCTGCGAGTGTCGGCTTGACTGGGCGAATCGTACAACTCCACTTACGGTCTAAGCCTTTGCCGCCTGAAGTTATTTTGCCATTTATCGAATTCTGTGCCGAGCGAGCATTGCAACCAGAAATCCACTACCGCTAAGGCAGCCTGCTTTACGATTTAAACGGAATCTGTTTTGAAGTTTCAGCATTTCTGGCGAATGGTCGGGCAACATTTCGCGGTCGATGACAAACAAACAATAGGACAACAACCGATGTGTGTTCGATTGGCTCGGTGCCGACAAACAGGGCGTTTCGTGCCACCTGCATCCGCTGAAACTGGTTTGGGGCGCGGATGGGTTCGACCATGACCTCAATGTTTGCAACAAAGTGGCCGACCGGCTTGCCGCAGAGCCAAACTACTGGGCATCAATCAACCTACGCGGATTTTAGTCGTCAGTTGGGCTGAAACGGTTTTTGGCTTTGGGCGAGCGCCGACGAGAACAGCCGCATCACTTCGTCCGCCTCTTCCCGGCTAAGGTAGCGCAGCCTTGCCGACGATGAATTCTGGCCTGAGCACAAAAGCCCAAGGGCCTCCTTTTTCGCCGGGAGGCTGAGAGCGTGCTTACCCAAAAAAGTCTGGTACGCAGACGCCATGGCTTCCCAGAGCCTAATTTGGGATTCGGGATTGAGGTCACGCCGGAAGCTGTCGAGCCATTCCTCGTGGGTGCGCTTGAAGACCTCTGCAAATATCGACTCCAGCTTTCGGATGCGCTCCTCCAGTTCGCTGGAGAGTTGCTTGTGGATGATATTGCCCGGCTTGATATCGGCCACTTTTCTGGTTGCTGGAGCAGGCCGAAATATTTTCGGTTTCATGGTCGCGAACCGTATCAAGTCCGGGAGTCCACTGCAATCGTTCCGGCCTCCGGCACGATGGCCAACCGCGCCAACCACGGTCCTCAGCTTGGCCAAATGTCTTCGTCGGTTTCACCATTCCTTGGATTCCAGCTTGGGTCCGCAGGGTGTCAGGACACGAACCCAGAACGGTCAACCAGCGCGTGCCAGCAGCAGGATTCCAAACGCCGCGAAGCTTAACACGAACCAGCAAAAGGAGCTCATCGCGGCTGAGCTTAGAATAATGGCGACATGTCCTACCCAGCGCGTAGCCAAGGTCCTGTGCCAATACGCCTTTTCCAGCACAACAATGAAGCTGACAAGTGGAAAGCCCAATGCGCAGACGGCGAAAAAGTCAGGAAGATAGCGCTCTAGCTTGAAGGCCGAGGCCAAGGCAATTACAAGGCCGGTCGCCAGCGCGGGCACCAACCCAGAAGAACCTGCCGCAAGCCCTGAAGCGATGATTATGGCCGGAGCAACCCGCGATGATAAAACCGCGTCCGAGATTAACGTGGCGGCGACCAGACACGCTTGCGCCGCGACGATGAGGGCAAGCCGTCCTGACTGGGCGCGGATCAAGCCCAGCAGGAATCTCAACCGGGCGGTCTGGGCATCCAGAGACATTGGCCGAGAGGGGGAGAGGCTGACCTCAGCCTAGTCGCGATGTCAAGGCTTGGCCAATGGCTTCCTTCCCGGCGCACGGCTAAGATGCTGCTTCGGCGGCTCACCGCTGGTGCTGGTCGGAGAGATTCCGTTTTGTTTGCGCCCTGAAGTGCCGCAGAACTGAATCTGCGAAGCCATGGATTGATTTCGCACTGATGTGAACCAGAGGCCCGCATTGACACCTCCTTTTAGTAATTGCACGATTCCAACACGGCTGACCCTCGTTTTTCAGAGCGTGGCCCCCAACCAAGATATCAAAGTCTGTCCGTTGTGCGCCGAAACCATCAAGGCGGCGGCAAAGGTGTGTCCCTTCTGCCGCACACCTCAACCCGGATTTGCCCGCTGGCGGCAGTATCTTGTACTGATTCTTTCCGTGCTGACGATGCTGGCGGTTCTGGTGGTTTTGTGTCTGGCCTACGCTTGGCTGTTCCCCGACGTTTTTCGTTCCGAGGGGCTGAGCTTTGCGTCCCACCGGGCGGACCTCATTGTGATGCGGACCTCGTTAGAGCGCGACGCCACAAAGGGCGAGTTCTGGTTGAGCGGTTACGTCACCAATGCCGGTGGTTACCCTTGGCGCGTTAAGGAACTAGAGGTACGGTTTCTCAGCCGCGAGGGCAATTTGGTGGATGTGCGCCGGGCGGAGGTTTCGGAGAGTTTCCTCATCCAACCGCAGCAGGAGCAAGCCTTCCGAGTTGGACTGGGGCGGCTCATATTTACCAACAGCGGGATTGCCGAACGCGTTCGCGTCCAAACGGCAACGGATGGGAACCGTCCAATCGTACCCGATTAATCGCCTTCCCTGCAATGATAACCTCTCCAGACTACGCCTCGACTAGCCGGGCCTGCCCTTTCTGTGCCGAAAGCATAAAGCCCGAAGCCAAGGTGTGCCCCCGGTGTCGGCAGTGGCTGACGCTTCGCTCCATTCGAAATCCGGCCATTGCGGTTTGGGTATTTAGTATTCCGCATCTGGCCCTCTACGGCCTGCTGGCCGTGCTCCTGCTTACGGCATTGGACAGGATGCAGAACCCCAGACCCGACTACACAGCCTTTGTCAACTCGGTTCGAGTGGTCGGATCATGGATGAACTGGGCAGAAACCACTAACGGCCTGCGCATTTACATCACAGGCATTCTCACCAACCAAAGCCCGGTCGCTTGGAGGGACATCGAACTCCAATGCCGGTTCCTCGATGCCCACGGGGGATTGGTGGACGCCGTCCATCCGCGCCTTTTCCTGACCATCCAACCCCATGACGACACGGCTTTCCGTACGATAGTGACGCCCAGCCGCGCTACCAACGACTATGCTTCCTTTAAACTGACCGTGACCACGGCCCGGAACACCAAGAGCTTCTTTTGACATCCCCGCAGCCGTGCGATACCACGGGGGTCGGCCAGCAAAGCGACGCCTCCGGCCTCCACGACGAAGGACCCGAATGCCACCACACCGAACGCCATCAACGACGCCGGGTGGACCATCACCGGGTTGGCACGGGCCATCGACGGCTTGAGCAGGAACAGCGTGACGGCATATACGGAAACCAGTTTGATGCGCGTGAATTCTGACCGCTGGTGGTCTTGGGGTCTCCACATTGGTCCGGTCGTGATTCGGTTTGCGCTGTCGGCGTAGTGAGGTGGCGTGCTGGGGCCGCTCTGAAGGTCGTGCAGGGAGCACTTCCTTTCTGACTTTTGTCCTGACCTTGGGGGGGTTTCGGCTTGCCCGGACGGTCGAGAACGGGTAGGATTCTCTCTCACAGAATTCGCGAAAGACTATGAAAATCAACGATTCTCGTCGGTCTTTCGATTCTGGTGGCGCGGTTAGCTCAGGGGTAGAGCACTTCCTTGACATGGAACCTTTCTCGGGTCTTGGCGGTGCCGGCAGCGGATTGAGCAGCGGGCCGGAGTCAATTTCGGCCAGGCGGTGGGGTGGCGGATTATTGGATTAGTGGATTGATGGGGCGGAACGGAAGCAAGTTTTAATTCCTGCCGAACAGATTAAGGGATTGCTATTTATCCTTTAATTGTGAAACCCCAAATTAAAGCTTCATTCAATGTTTCTTCCTCGGAGTCGGAGAAACGTAATGAAAAACTTGCTCAATGGCTTTCATTTAATCATTTGCTTAACCATATAATAAAAAACTTGGCACTCTTTGGCTGAATAATGTATAACTGTTTTATCTTGAAATAGTCGATTCATAACAATAAACTGCACTCCATAACGATTTTCTAAAGAAATGCCAAATGGCAAATAGCCAGTTCAACGGTTCCAACCCGGCTGGATACGACGCCTTGGTCGCCAGGTTCAACCTCCAGGTTATCCCAAACTGGCACCACTCGCGCATCAGTCAGTCAAACGTTCGCCAGACCCACACCGACGCCAATCAGGTAGTCGCGGTCTATCCGCCATTCCTCACACCAGAGGATTCTCTGGGTGGCCAGCTTGAATTTGCCCTCAAATACGACGGCACGAATCTCGAAATCCTGTCTGCAGTTTTTGAAAAGGCCCCGAAAGACGAATTGCTCGCCTATATCCGCTCAAAGCCCACTGGCAAGTATGCGCGGCGTCTCTGGTACCTTTTTGAGCTGCTCACCGGCAGACGCCTTCCAATCGAAGATCTCACCACCGCCAACTACGTTGACCTGCTCGAAGCGGATGAATACTACACCGCCGACCCAGTCCAGGTGCGCCGGCAGCGCGTCAACGACAACCTCCTCGGCGATGCCCGCTTCTCACCTATTGTCCGCCGCACTGAAACTCTTGCGGCCTTTGAAAAGAAAGACCTGTCGGGCAGGTGCCGGCAGATTCTCGAAGGCTACCCTCGCGACATTTTGCGCCGCGCCCTAAGCTACCTTTACACCAAGGAAACTAAGTCTTCCTTCGAGATCGAGAATGTCATTCTCGATGCCTCGCGCACCGAGCGCTTCATCGCGCTCCTCGCCACCGCGGAGAAGAAAAACTTTTTCACCAGGCCGGAGCTGATTGATCTTCAAAATCGAATCGTGGACGAGCGCTTTCGCGACCCGGACTACCGCCAATCCCAGAACTATGTCGGCGAATCCGTCTCCTGGCGGGAAAAGATTCACTTCGTCTCACCCAAACCGGCCGACCTCGCCGCCCTCATGGAAGGCATGTTTGCGACACATCGCCGGATGGAGGCTGGCAAAATCCAAGCCGTTGTCCATGCCGCCACAATCGCCTTCGGTTTCGTTTACATGCATCCCTTCGAGGACGGCAATGGCCGAATCCACCGCTTCCTCATCCACAACATCCTGGCCAGAAGGGGCTTCACACCGCCGGGGGCCATGTTCCCCGTTTCCGCCGCCATGCTTCAAGACAAGGAAGCCTACGATGCCGCCCTTGAAAACTTCTCCGTTCCACTGCTCCCTCTCGTCGAATACAAGCTCGACGGCCAGGGCCGCATGACCGTTCAGAACGAGACCGCGCTGCGCTACCGCTTCATCGACATGACTGCGCAAACCGAAGCTCTTTTTGTTTTCGTCGAGCGCGTCATCGAAACCGACCTCGTTCAGGAGCTCGATTTCCTCCGCAACTACGACACAGCCAAGTCCGCCCTGCAGACCATCGTCGATATGCCGGACCGCCTTATCGACTTGTTCATCCGCTTGTGTGTCCAAAACAAAGGCGTGCTCTCCGCCCCCAAACGCAAAAACCATTTCTCCATGCTCACCGATGAGGAGGTGGCGCAAATGCAGCAGGCGATCAAAGAATCGCATCTCGTCGAGTAGGCCAAAAGGTCCTCTCCGACTCAGAACGATCTTGCCCCGCACAATTACGCTATTTCCGATGCCGGCCACGGCCCGGCTTTAAGGTCACAATCTGTGACCTTAAACGCCCGAACTCCTCGGCCGGATGCTTCCTGACACTGCCCCCGGAGGGCGAGCCGTCCTCGGCGCCTTGCCCCTACCGACGGGCGGCCAGCCACTGCAGCGCTCGTTGTTCGCCGAAGAGGCGCATGCGGTCGAAATAGGCGTTGACGTCTTCGGCGGGCGCATTCGGCAGCCAGGTTTCGATTGGCTGCCCGGCGACCAGCGCCCTAATCCCGGCGCGCTGTTGATCCAAGCCGTCGAGCCGTTCCTGAACCGCCTGGGCAGTGTCCGCATCGGGTGGGGCTGCAGCGATGGCCGCAAGACCCGCGCGCTGAATCGCGATTCCAACCAGGGGCTGAATGAGCGTGAGGGAATTGGGATCGTCCAGCCGCTGGCCGAGGTCCAGGCACATTTGCAAGGCGGCCCGGGCCGAGGCGGGGTCGCCGGCCTGCTGATAAGAATTGGCGAGCTCGACCAGGCTCAGCGCGGCCTGTTTGATTTCGGCCAGGTGCGGCAGCAAGGCACCTGAGGTGGCGGCTGCCTTGGATTCGACGTCGGAATAGCCTGCGGAACGGTACGCTTCTTCCATGCTTTGAATGGCATCCTGGGTGTAATCGTCGTACTTCGGTTTTGAGGCCCCGGCCTGCAGTTCCTGGACCGCCTGTTCGGGCTGGCCGGACTTGAAATAATTGGCCGCGGAAAGGTAATTGGCCAGCGCGTTGTCGGGAGCAGCTTGCTTGAGCAGGTCCAGCGCCTGGCGGCGGGCTTGCAGGCCGCCAGGAGCGCCTGGGTCGGGCTGTGAACGGAACCACGCGGTGTAAGCGACTCGAGGGTCGTTGGGATACCTGGCAATCGCCTCGTCCAGCAACGCTCGCTCGTGGGTCGCCTGGTACGCGGCCAGGAGGCTCTCCGCGTTGCGGTGGTTTGCCTCCAGGTAGGTCTTGAGTTGGTCCAGTGTCAGGGTGGGCAAGTCTCCCTTTAATATGCAGGCCATGAGATTCGTCGTTTGCTGGCTTTCGACCTGAGCAACGGGTGTCGCCGCGGTGATGGTGGCGAGGTGCGGCGTGGGCAGGTCTGGCGGCGCAGCGATGGCGGCCGCGGGCGGTAACTCCGTACGCGTCTGCGCCGGATGTTTGAAGAGCATCCAACCCATCAGTAAAACCGCGAGGGCGGCGACAATGACAATTCTCGGTCTCATAACGGCAAGGTTTGGACCAGGCCGGCGCGGGACCGTCACGGAGGAAAGGATGAAGGATGAATTATGAAATCAATACCCTCTAAAACTCAAACTGCGGCAAGCCTCGCGGCGTGATCTTGTTCGTCATTGAGGAATACTTTCGCCACTCCACGTGATTATCCAAAAAGCACACATTCCCTCCTGCCGGACCATTCTTCTCCAGGTGCGCCGTCCGCACCCTGCTTCCTCCGGCCGCCGCAATGTCCGTATACCGCCTCCCGCCTGACGCCGTCAGCACCGAGATCGTCGCATCGACGATCATCTCCGTGTCTGCCACCGACATCGCCCCCCGCCCCTGCGTGATCTTCGTCACCATGTTAGAGCCGCCGATCACCACGCTTTGGTCCATCCCCGGTGCATTCGGGAAAAGCCAGATGTACCCCGTCACCACGTAATCCGGAAACGCGCTCCACGCATCCACCGGACCGTTGTCCTTGAAAAGGTAATACTCGTTCGGACAATAAAAAATGTCTGTCCGCTTCACATTCTCCACCAGATTCGTCGCCGCCACCCGGCACATGTCCCAAAACCACAGCCCGTGATTCTGCAAGTCCGGCAGCCTGTCGCGGTTGTCGTTCGCGTACATCAGCGTCGCGAGGCCAAGTTGATGCTCGTTGCTCTTGCACTGTGTTCGCCTGGCCTTCTCCTTGGCCCGCGCCAAGGCCGGCAACAGCATCGCCGCCAGGATCGCAATGATCGCAATGACCACGAGAAGCTCGATGAGCGTGAACGCGAGGCGGCCGTCGCGCACGGACAACGCGCCCCGAGACACCGTGCTGGCAGCTCTGTTGCTCATTGGGGACGAGCGGTCGGGCTCGCGAGGGTTCTGGCGCCCGCCGGCCCAGGTGGGACCGGCAGGCTCAGCTTAATAGATACTTGTTTACCTTATCAAACGCAAGAAGCGGGCGGTTCCGCTCGTGGGGAGACTCAGTTGCCAATTACTCCCCACCAGGCTCGGTGCGTTGGTGAGCGTGACCCAGTTATTCGGGCCGGAAAGGTTGGCGCTGGCCTCCACGGCGAAACCCGCAGCCGCCACCGGCCAGCTCAGGAGCACGTTTCCGCCGGCGGCGGTGACCTTCAAGGGAGCCACCGTGGACAGAGTTTGATCCGGCCCAAGGAGCTGCGACGCCGCAATCTCCTCTACCGACAACTTGCCGCGGTAAATGCGGAACTCATCCACCGAGCCGTTGATGCCAGGGTCGGTGAAGGGCGAATGGCCGATCCAGGCCGAGTTGCTTCCCGCCTGGCTGACGGGGGCAATCAGGCCCCCCAGGCTGCCCATCAGAACACCGTTGGTGTACACCTCCATCGAACCGTTGCCGTACGCACACGTGAGGTGCAGAACTTCGCTCCCCAAAGGAACCAGTGTGGTAATACCGCCGCCGCCCCTTGGGAAACCAGCGCTGTAAACGTTCGCGTTCGGCGGGTTGGGATTCCAGCCGGGCGCGAAGAACAACTCGTTTTGCGTGCCGGCGCCGGTATCCGCAAACTCAAACAACCTGGCCCAGTTCTGCGCCGCGCCCAGATTGACCCACGCGTCAATCGTCGCCGAGTTGTACCCCTCGAGCAGTCCGGTCGGCAGTTCCAGGTAATCGGCGTTGCCACCCGTCAACTGCAACTGCCCGCCTGATACTGTCGCCGCCCCTTGGAGTGTCCCAGTCGCCCCGCCGACCGAGTCGCTTGCGTCAGTCGTGAAGCTGTAACGGTGCGTCAGTGTCGCATCGTTCCGGACCCGGATAGTGGCGCTGTTCGTCTTGCCCAGGTAACTGGCAGTCAACGTCACCGTTCCAGGCCGATACGTGGTCAGCATATTTTGCGCGTTGACACTGACGATGCTCGGGTCGCTCGAAGTTACCACCAGCCCCTGCGGGCCGCCCAACGTGGCGTTGCCACCTGCGGTCAACGTCGGTAACAGGTTGAAATTCGGCAGGTTCGCATAGTTTGCCAGGATAACCGGTGGCACCGCCGCCGCGAAGGCCGGGTAATTCGTCGCCACCACCACAATCGCGGACAAAGCGCCCACATCGAGGCTCGTCGAACCCGGGCCAACCCGATGTGTCAAAGCTACCTGCGCCGGCGTTAGCGCCCCGCTGTAAATCCGGAACTCGTCGAACGACGCCTTCGCGTATGGGTCGGCACTGTAGAACGACCTCCCGAGATACGCGAAGTTCGTCGCCACATTCGACAACGGCGCGACCGCGTCATACTCGGCAAACTCCTGGACCCCGTCCCGGTAAATGGAGATGGCGCCCGTCGGCGGGTCAACCACGCACGTGATGTGCGCCGTCAAATTGTTCCACCCATGCGACCAGGCTGTCGTCCGGCCCGCGGTGTAGTTTTCCGTGATCCCCCAGTGCCGAAAGCCGCCGCCCTCCGCGCACGGAACGCAAGCAATCTGGTGGTCCCCGTTGGCGCCGATCGAGTTGCCGAACCCGAACAAATACGCCCACGTCGCCGCGTCGCCGAACGTCACCCACGCCTCGAAGGTCACCGCGGTGTTGGTCGCAATGTTGAGCTGCGCACCGGACAGGTCCAGGTACGTGCCGAACGTGCCGTCCAGCACCAGCTGGCCGCCCGTAACGTTCGCGGTTCCGAAGAGGGTGCCATTGGCCCCTCCGACCGAGTCGCTCGCGTCAGTCGTGAAGCTGTAACGATGCGCCAGCACGGCCGGCAACGAAACCACCGTCAGCGAATTCGTCGCGCTCAGCCCACCGTAGCTGGCGACCACCTTGCCCGTCCCGGCGGACACCCCCCTGACGATGCCGTTCGTATCCACCGTGACCACACTCGTGTTCAGCGACGTGAACGTCGCCCCTCCGTAAGCAATCAAGTCCAGTCCGGTCAGGTTCGTAAAATCGCCCGTGAGAATTTGTTGCGAGCTCTGGTTGACCAATAGCGGATTGATCGGGCTGCTGAAATGCAGTGCCTGCACCGGACCCGGATTGGTCACAATATTGTTCGGGCCGGCCGCATCATTCAGCGCCACGGTCGAAGGCGGGATGACGCCCGAGTAAATCCGGAATTCGTTGATGGCCCCTTCGAGGGTCGGGTCGAGGTCATACAGGGATTTACCGAGCAGGCAAGTGGTGTCGTTCAAACCGTTGAACGCCGGCACTGTCCCTCCCGCGCCGTTGTTCAGCACAGGATCGGAAACCACTTTCGTCCCGTTGTAGTAATACATCTTGTTGCCGAGCGGGTCGATAACAAGGGTCACGTGCACGTTGGTTTGCGCGTTCAGTCCGCTCGGGTTGTTTGCATACACCCCACTGCTCGCGGTCTGGAAATTCAGGTTCTGCCAATTTCCCCCGGCGTAATGGCAGTAGTCCAGGCCCGTCAGCTCCCCGCCACTGCCGTTTTGATCGCCAAAAGCAAACGTGCGGCTCCAGACCGGGTTGTCCGGGCCGAACGTGGCCCAGAACTCGATCGAAACCTGGGAGTAATTATGGACTATGCCGGCCGGAAGCGTGGCGAAACTGCCCAGCCCATCCAACTGGAGCATCGAGCCGTCGAGGGATGCATTGCCCACTAGGCTGCCAGCCCAGGCCGAACCCCCCACCGAATCGGCAAACGTCAAACTGCCCGCCGTCTCGTTAAAACTATATCGGTGCACCATTGTAGATTGGGCCGACCCGCTCCGAACGGCGCAGATAAGTAGGGCTGCAAGAGCTGCGAAAACGAGAAGGTTTCGGGGGCGTTGTTTAATGTGGATTTGTATAGGTTTCATATGGATTTGCATAGTGGTGTGGTTAATCCGATTGAAGTAGTCGCTGAAGCTCGCCTGGTAAACCCTCGAGCGAAACAGCGGCGGATCGTGAGGTCGATGCGCGATTCATATAAACACTCGCTTAAGAGAAGGCTTACCTTATCTCTGTCCCTAAGTCCAGACCTGCAAAACTGCCCTCCCAAGCGAAGCAACACCAGGTGGGCGAACCGTGGCAAGCCGGTGTAAACCAGGACCTGCCGCCACGGCACCGGCGGCGGGGGTAGCTTCTTAACGGATAACGCACACTCCCGACTATTCCACGCAGGATACTGTGGGATGCTCCCGGGACACTTCTGGGACACTTTGAAAATGCAAATACCTCGGTAAACACGGCCTTGGGACACTTTGATTGCAAATTTACCCCCTGCCGCTCACACCATCGGCTCGCCGTCCATCGGCGCTCGTTCTTCCGCCATTCGCGTCGTCCGTTTTCCCGGGATCAGCAGCGCACTCGTCACGCTGTCACGCCTTGTCACGCCCCTCCCGGTCAATCTCATTGGGACGCTTGGGACGTCCTGGGACGTCGCCACCCCGTCCCGTCCCTTGACGCTCTGACCGCCCTTCCACTCGTCCGGGACGGCTCCGTTACCACCCTGGGACGGCACTTGGGACGGCTGAGAATTGCCAAAATCCCTCGGCAAACACGGGCTTGGGACGCTGGGACGGCTAAAACCACCCCCCCCTTGCGCGCACCCCGCTAATCACACCTATTACCGCGTAATACCACTTCGCGCATTTCGGCTCGAACTGGTATTCGCTCTCCGCACCCAGCCCGATTATCTCCTCTTTGTGCCTTTTCGTGCCTTCTTGTGGCCATTCCCTGCTCATCCGTGCCATCCGTGGTTCAACCCCTCCGGGCTCTCCTTGGCGAGTCGCCGCCTGAGCAAACCTGAGTCATCCTGACCAATCCCGACCAATCCCGACCAGTCCCGAGTGCGAAACATTTTTTTCACCCCATCACCTTTAGAATGCACTCCGCAACTCGCGCGGCGCGGTTGCCGGGGGCCGGCCTTCTGCTAGGTTCTGGCCTGTGGCTGAGACAATAACCAATCCCGTTGTGCGTACCGGGGCAATCCAGGCGGGCCTGGCACGGAATCCCAGGACTGGCCTGGCCTATGGTTTCAGCGCCTACTTCATGTGGGGGTTCATCCCGCTGTATTTCCGCGCGGTTGGGTCCGTCCAGCCGTTAATCATCCTCTGCCACCGCATTTTCTGGTCCGCCCTTTTCCTCGGAGTGGTGGTCTCCGCCCGCGCCGAGTGGAAGCCGATTTGGCCGGTGCTCAAGAGCCGCCGGAATCTCCTGCTTCTATCCGCCGGCGCGGTCTTGATCGCGCTCAACTGGCTCATCTTCATCTACGCCGTAGCCACCCGGCAGCTCTTGCAAGCCAGCCTCGGCTATTTTATCAACCCGTTGCTCTCGATCGCCCTCGGCATGCTCTTCCTCCGCGAACGTCTCCGAGGATGGCAATGGGTCGCTGTTGTCATCGCGGCCGGCGCCGTCCTCAATCTGGCCCTGCGCGGCATCGGTTTTCCCTGGATTGCGGTGTCGCTCGCCGGCAGCTTCGGCTTCTACGGGCTGGTTCGCAAAGCGGTGGACATAAACTCGCTCCATGGCTTGATGGTCGAAACCTCCATTCTGCTCCCTCTGGCGTTGTTGTTGCTGGCGCTGTTGCCTTCGGGAAACCCCTCGGTGGGGACTTATGGGCTTCTCTCCCTTTCCGGCATCATCACCGCCGTCCCGTTGCTCTGCTTCGGGGCCGCCGTGCGCCGATTGCAGCTCTCGACCCTC
This sequence comes from Candidatus Acidiferrum sp., assembly GCA_035566435.1. GTDB lineage: Bacteria > Verrucomicrobiota > Verrucomicrobiia > Limisphaerales > UBA8199 > DATMRF01. Next base: position 23,097 of record DATMRF010000136.1, on the reverse strand, counting down.
GGCTTCCTGCAGTACGTCGGCCCGACACTCCAATTCCTGGTCGCCCTTTTCCTGTTTCACGAACCGCTCGACCATTCCAAGGTCGGCAGCTTCGCGCTGTGCTGGCTGGCCATCGCAGTCTATGTCGCCGATTCCCTGCTGAACCGCCGTCCGCAGGAGATTGCCGACGAGCCCGAATAGCCTTCGCGCTATTTGCCGACGCGATGCAGCTTGGCCAGGGCTTCGCGGCGCAAGTTAAACTGCCCGGCTCCTAGGCCGCCGTGCGAGCCGCAGGCCGTTGCTTCAAAGCGTGGATCAGGCTTTCGAAGATCAACCGGCCATCGGCGCAGCCCAGGATGGGTTCGCTGGCCCGTTCAGGGTGAGGCATGAGCCCGGCGACGTTGCGGCCTTCGTTGCAGATGCCGGCAATGTTGTCCAGGGAACCGTTCGGGTTGGCGCTTTCGGTCGCCTCGCCCTGCACACTGACGTAACGCCACAGGATTTGGTTGCCGGCGCTCAGTTTCGCCAGGGTCTCCTCGTCAGCGAAGTAACAGCCTTCGCCGTGAGCAATAGGCAACCGCAGCAGTTTTTCCGGCGGAACCAGGCGGGTAAAGGGCGAATCGGTGGTAATGGTTTTGAGAAAAACCTGCTCGCACCGGAATTGGAGCGAGCGATTTCGAATCAGCGCGCCGGGCAGCAGTCCGGCCTCGCAAAGGATCTGGAAGCCGTTGCAAATGCCCAGCACCAACCCGCCATTCGCGGCGAAGGTTTGCACCGCCTCCATCACCGGGCTGAACCGGGCGATCGCCCCCGTGCGGAGATAGTCACCATAGCTGAAGCCGCCCGGAATAATGACGGCATCGGCGCCGCCGAGGGAATTCTCTTTGTGCCACAACAGACGGGCCGAGTGGCCCAAAACGTTCCGCAGCACATGGACCGCGTCCTGGTCGCAATTCGAAGCCGGGAATTGGAGCACCGCGAAATTCATTCAATTTCGAATTGGTAATCCTCGATCACCGGGTTGCTGAGGAATTTGTGGCAGGCATCGTCGATCTGTCTGCGGGCCACTTCTTTGTCGGACTCCGCGAGTTCGATCTCCAGGTATTTGCCGACGTGCACCGCTCCGACGCCGGTGTATCCCATGTGAGCGAGAGCATTTTGAACCGTTTTTCCTTGCGGGTCAACGACTGCCTTCTTTGGCGTAATAATTATTTTGGCTTTCATTGCAAACGAAAAATCCAGGCTGCGGCGCATGGTGCGTCAGCCCGGGCAAGGAGGCGAGAAAAATAGCGCCGGGGCGGGGACTGCCTCGTCCCCGTGCGACTACCGCACCGGGCCGGACGGCTGGGCCTTCAGTCCCAGGCTGAAAGCGGCAGAGGACTGCCGCACTCCAAAACGCACGCGAGTTTTGGGCGCCCGGAATGCTTCCGCCAGGTTTTGGAGTGCGGCAGTCCTCTGCCGCTTTGTTCACGCGAGCCACAGATCGACTATTCCGGCCTCAGCCACCCCTCGGTCCGGAGTGGCTGGCATCACCCCTGAGGTTCACCGAGCCTCGCGGACGCGGATGGTGTAACGCAGGGCCTTATCGCCGGCCGACGCGAACTTCACACCTTCCTGGGCATTTTCATCCAGGAATACATTTTGAAACGGCGTTTCTTCCACCACAAATCCCTGCGCGTCTTTGAAGACGCAGTTGACCTGGACCTGGATACGGCGGTTCTCGCGGTTGCGGAGGTTGGCGAGCACCTGGAGCCGCCCGTCCGGCAGCCGGGATTCCTGCATGCCGGGGCAAGTGACCGAGTACTGCGCCCCTTTGTCCAGCAGCACAAAACGAGCGCTATCTTCGACATTATTGACGGTGGCATTTTGCGGCAGGTAAGCGCCAGTGTCGTGGCTGGAGGCGCAACCGCTAAGCAGCGCCACCGTGGGCGCGAGGAGACCGAGAACAAGGAGATTCTTTTTCATTGGTTTTGAGGAGTTAAGGATTGATCGCTAACAAAAAGGACTTTGTCTTTGCCGTCGGCAGGGACGTCGAAGTTGACGGCCTTGTTAAAGCCCGATAAGACCCGGCCGGCGGCGTCTTTGAATTGCACCGTGAGGGTGTGCGGGCCGGGCGCCAGCTCGAGATTCGCGAAGCTCAGGTAGCGCGGCAGGTTATCCCACGCCCGCGTGTCCGCCTCCGGAGTGGTCGCGGAGGAAACTACTTTGCTGACCAGGCCCGCCAAAGCGATACCGAGGCCGACCTGTTGAGCCGTGCGGTTATCGCTGACCGCCGCCGTTGTCAGGCCGCCGATCAGCGCCGCGTTGCCGGCGATATCCGTAGTCTTCTTGAAAACGGCCTTGTTGCCGAGGATGTGGTCCATCACGCGGCCGCCACGCGTGCTCGCCTGGAACCAAACGTCATCCGTCGGGGCTACGGGGTAATCCTGCGAGTCGGTCTTGAAGTTAGCCGACCTCACGGGTGAGGGCGCAACATGGAAGCGCAATTCCTCGCCGTATTGGCCGGTCGCGAACTTGGTCGGGCCGGGCCCAAACTCAAAAAAGATCAGGACGTTGGCTTTTGGATTATAAGGAGGCAGCCTGACCCCTTTCGCGCTGGTTTCAGCCCGCTTGAGGGCGTCCGACCCGTCGCCGCCCAGCTTCGTCGTCGCCAGGCCGTCGAGATAGTCCGGCAACACCCAGTCCCCGGCGTATTCGTGGTTTTCAGTGTCGCTATCCTCAAGCTCGGCGCTGCGGAAGCAGGCCCGCGAATTATCGGGCTCACCGTTCATCCAATAAAGGATGCCGCGATAGATATAAGCCATCGCACGCTCGTAAGGCTCCCCGATGAACGTCTTCTTTGACTCGGCGTGAAAATAGCCGCGAGCTTTGCGGGCGTTCGGATCGGGTCCGTAAATGCCCTGCAGCGTCGTGAGGGCGTCATCGAGATCGGCTTTGGCCATATCGAACTTGCCCTGGCGCATCGCCGCCGCCGCGGTGCGATATTGCCAGAGGACCTTGTCCCGGGGCGGGCCGTTTTGGATGGCGTTGGGCCCATCCACCATAATGTCCCCGGTGAGAACGAGCGGCGGTTTGCGCGGTGTTGAGGCACAGCCGGCGCTGAACAACAAGGCGGCTAGCGCGAGCCCGGAACATGCCAGAGTCTTAGCGGTAAGCCGCATCTTCCAGGCCTTGCTTCTTAATCTCGGCGGAGTCTTCCCAGATGATGTCACTGGTGCGGGCGTCCACGAGCTGGAAGGTGTAGAGAATGTAATCACTGGTGCCGGCGCTGGTGCGGGTGGTGAGGCCGGATAATTTACCGGTCAGAAAAAAGTCCGCTCCCTTGAATTCGAGCACATTCGGGTCGGCGCTGGCGGTCACCTGGCCGGACTGCTTCATCTGGCGTTCGCGTTCGAGGGTTGCCATCCGCTCACGGGCGAGGAAAATCACCTTGCCGCGGGCCTTGGTGTTCAGTTCCGCACGAATGCGGGTCAGGAAAATGTCCTTGTTAATCGGGAACCGCGTCTCGTTGATGACCGGGTCCAGCACCACCCGCGGCGTACCCTGCGCATTTTGGATCTGCGGCGTCGTCAGGACGCTCTTCGCCATTTTGTCGGTGACGGCGACCAAGTCCTGGGACTCGACGCCGGTGCCGGCGACAAAGCCTTGTTCGTCCGGGCGCATTTGGGTGACCGGCACACCCGAGGGGTTCCTGACACCGGTGGAGGCGCAGCCGCACAGCAGGCCGGCAACAGCGAGTGCGGTAAGGGGAGTTTGAGATTTCAACAGATTCATAACAAGCATTTGGACGTTCTCGCAGGGGCATTATTCGCCCTGCACTCTATCACACATGGCAGTTTGGGGTATCCCGCCTCGCCTCGCAACTGCAAACTCGGCGCCGCTGTATGCGAGCGAGTTTGCAAGCGCTTGCCAACGTTGCGGTTACACCGACAAGCGCTCGCATTTGTCCAGCGACCCGCGGCTTGCCACAAGGCCTGTCAGAGGTTCATGATGCCCACAAGACTTATGACCTCCGAACAGCCGGATCTGGTTCGGCTTAACTTCGTGGTCGAGGGCGCTGGAAAGGTTTTTGTCAAAGACGTTGAGCTGCTGGCAGGGCCTGCGAATTCTTCGGACGCGGCGCGTTAAGGACGAGGCCGCCAGCCGGGTAGGGCCGTTCGTCAAACTTGGTTAATGACCAACGGTGGCCGCGCCCCCGACGGCGGTGATGGTCATGGGTTTCGAAATCGTCATGGCCTCGGTTGATGACCCGGGCTTGATGGCGATCGTTCCACCGCTAGCCAAGGCGCTCACGCCATTTGAAAGTGTGTTGTAAGGCTCGGAGAAGGTGCCAAAATAAAAGCCGAAGGGGCTGAAGTAGTTGAAGTCAACCCAGACCGGCGCGTTGTAGGTAAAGGAGACCGGGTCCGAAGGGTTGCCGTTGGCCACCGCGACCAACGAATAGGTTCCCGGCGGCACCGCGCCTGGTACGGCAAAATCCGTGGAGACGACGGCGCTGCCGGTGGCCACCGCGCTGGTGCTCCAGTTGTAGGTGCGGGCGTAATAGACATTCCCGCCGGAGTCGGTCAATCGCACGAGCGGATAGTTGCTGTCCATCTGGGCATCGTCTCCAAACGCGGCGCCCTGGGAGATACCGTTGAGTTTGGTGCCGGTCAGGTGATAAGAAACGCCTGCAATTTTTGCAGTGATCGCGCTAATCGTTGGCTTGCCCGCGGCTAGCGGCGGAGGGTTGGGCTGGTAATCGTATAACTGCGTGCCCGTGTTGCTGAAGAGCACCGTTCCATCCGGCAGAGCCAGCATGCAGGTCGCATCGGAAATCTGGAAAAGATTGGGAGGACTTCCCGAGGCTGGCGTGGGCGCGAAAATGCCCGTGTTGGAATCAAATTCGTAAAAGAAGATCGGATTGTGGTTCGTCGTGGAGGTGAAGGCGCACAGGATCTTGCCATTGACCATCATCGCCGCGGGCGCGTCTTGCGCGACCAGCCCGTTGGTGATGTTGGGACCCGTCGTCCAATAGCTGCTGCTGGTCGTGTTGCTGGGGGTATAATAGGCCGTGCTCCCCGAGCCCCCCAGGAAGAAGGCCCGCCCATCAGGCAACAGAAACCCAGCGCCAATTTCCGCACTGCTGCTGTAGAGCTGCACGGGCAGGGGTGCGTCAGGAATCCACGTCCCGGTCGCGGGAATGTAGCGTTCCGAGTTCAGTGATTTCTTATCGATGCTGAGCGTGCTGCGGTCCGCCAGTTGCACCCAGCTCACTTCATTCTGGTTGCCCACGGTCTGCGCGCCTCCCGAGAAGTTGTTCCCGACCGGGTTGAAGATAAGCGTCTGACGGGCGAGGCCGGGATAGATTGGCGCCACCAACACTGTTCCATCGGGCAGGACTTGTGACTGGGAGTCGGAGAAACCTGAGGTCTTTGCACCGTTCGAGAGGGTCTGGATGTTCGTGTTGAGCAATCCAGCCGGTATGGTAAGCAAATGCCACACATTGGCCTGGGGGTCATAGATCTCCGCCGTGCTCCAGCCACTGTTGCTATACTCGCCTCCGGCGACAAACACCCGGCCGTCGCGCAGGACCTGAGAACTGTAATAGGTACGGTTGTAGTGCATCGGCGCGATGGCACCGGCAGCCGACCATTGGCCATTGACATAGCTGCCCTTCAAATCCGGAGTCAGCCGATACCAATTGTTGCTGCCGGCCTCCTGGACCATCACCGTGCCGTCGGGCATCAGGAGCATGAGCTCAAGGAAGGGCGCTCCCGGTGGCCCACTCGACAACGGCACCCAACTCCCAACCGCAGCCGCCCTCTCGGCGGCCAACAACAGACCGCCGGCGACCAATACTAGCCCTGCCACCTTTGCGATCACCCCGAACCCTGGATGCTTCGTGTTCATGGTTTCCATTTTATGGTCGAGTTGCTACCGAAGCAGGTGCGGCTACTGCAAGGTGACCAGCACCAGCACCATGCCGTTGCCGTCCTTCAGTCCGGTCATGGCTTTGCCCAGAATCGCTCCTTGCGCCTTGGCATGGTCGGTCACTTTCATGGCGCGGCCCGGGCTGCCGGAAGTCGTCAGCAAGTCACCCGGTTGGATGGGGCCGTTGGAAGCATCCGCTTGCACATATACGCGGCCGGTCAGCGCGACGTTCTTGCCGCCTTCGAGCAATCCCTGTTGCTGCATCTGGATGCCGGGATTCACTCCGTTGGCGCCGCTAACCACACCGGCCACGCGCGAGTCGTAAGCCTGCTCGCTCAATTTCAAGCCGCCTGGGTTCTCCGCATCGATGACCACTACCGCGCCCGGCGGGACCTCGTTTGCAGCCGCCGTGATCGGGAACGGCTCCGCCAGGTCGGCGCCGCCGTGGATCGTGATCGAACTGCAGGAGATGTGCATCCAGGCATTGGCGGCGTAGTTCCAGAAGCCGACGGCGGTAATGAGGCTGTTCATGCTCCCGATCTGCACGTCGCTGCCTGAACCATCCCCACCGATGTAGGCATCTAACGGGCCGTTGCCGTTCCCCGCGTTGGCCCCGTCGATCAGGACAAATTGGCCGTTGACTTCAAGGCGTTCCGACGGACTGGTGGTGTTGATGCCGACAAAGCCGTTGGCGGCGATCGACATTCGGTCGGCCGAGCTGGTGTAAAAGTCCAACCCGTATTGGTTGCCGCCCGCCGTGCGTTTGGAAGCGATTCCTTCGCCGCTCGAAAGAGCGCCGCCGAATTTTAGGCCGTAATCAATGGTGCCATCATTATTCCCGAACCCGTCAATATGGAGCCCGTTGGTGCCGTCGTAGAAAAACACACCGCCCGTGGCGAGCACGTTAAATGCGTCGTCAACGTTGGCGCCCGTGAAAGTTTGTGACCCGTCGCCCCAGATGAAGGTTCCACCATGAGTCGTTTGAGCAGATTGCCCGGCGGCAAAGCTGCCCAGGCCGCCGGCGAGATTGGCGCTGCCGCCGGGAACTGTAGCAGCGACCCCACTGGCGGTGTTGAAGATCCCGCCACCCACCGTCGCCAGGTCGGTGCTGGCCTTGTTCCCCTCGCCGCCCGCGACGGTGGCGCCGCCGTAGAAGAAACCGCTGGTGGAGCTGTTGGCGCTGTTCTGAAACCCTCCCCCAATCGTTGATGCGTAGCCGTTGTTCGTATTGTTCATGCCGCCGCCGATCACGGATGCCTGCCCGCCGGCCAGATTCCCACCGTTGTTGTTCCCATCGGTGCCGCCGCCACCGATGAAGGAACCGACGCCAGCCGCCCAGTTTTGATAACCGCCACTAACTGTTGCCAGGCCGGAGTCCGCGGTCCCTGCAATATTGCCCGCGCCGCCGCCCACCGTGCAGTTGCTGGCGAGTATGCCACCCGCGGAATTGCCCTGACCGCCGCCGACGGCGCTGTAGCCTTCAGCCTGGTTGTATTGGCCGCCCGCGACTGTGCCCCACAAGCCGCCCGCGCCGTTGTACTGGCCGCCCCCCACCGTCGCGTAGGGCCCGGCCACGTTGCCCGAACCGCCGCCAACGACCGCGTCCTGGCCGGTGGCGATATTGAAGATGCCGCCTCCAATGACCGAACCGGGACCTTGGGCTTTGTTCCCCCCAAAGAATTGCCCGTCGTAGCCGCCGCCGCCCACGAAGGAACCCGCCGCGTAGGCGTTGTTCGATATGCCTCCGACCACAGTCGCGTAAAAAGCCGTGTTATTCGTCACAATGGTCCCGCCAAAAATAGTGTAGTAATCGCTGACGACGTTCCGGTAACCTCCCCCGATGAAAGAGTATTGGGAGCTCGGCTGAATCCAGTTACCCAGGCCCCCTCCAATACCGGAATCCGGTGACTGGTTTGTGTTGCTGTAGCCGCCTGCAATCACCGAGTCATTCACGCTCGGCCCGACTTCGTTCAACGAACCGGCTCCAATGAAGATACCGCTGGAGTTAGTTCCAATAAGATTCGCACCGCCGCCAAACCCGCCGCCGCCGATCACGTTGCCGCCGGATCCAGGTTGCAAAACCGCGTTCCCCGGATGGCCGCCGATCAGGTTGCCCGCGTTTAAACCACGCGAGTCCGGCTCTGCGCGCCATATGCGCGTGCTGTTGACGTGAATCTCAAACGAGTTGTTGTCGATGGTGCCGGCAAAATTGGCGCCCGCCGTCGTGCCGCTGTTGCCGGTGGTTTTCCAGAAATTCGAGGAGGCCAGCCCGCCCAACGTAGCGGCATTCACGCCGCTCAATCCCGCTCCGTTGCCGAGAAAGATATCGGCTGGATTCGTGAAGTTCACCACGCCCCCGTAAGCCCCGGCCAGGCTGCCCGGCGGAATCGTACCGCTCAATCCCGCCGCGTTCGCGCCTTCCGCGAAAATGGCGTAAGGCGTCGGTGTTAACTCCTGGCGCGGACTCAGGATTGTAAACCCGCCCAAGCCATTGCTGCGCACGGCGACCTGCAGCCAATAGGTGGTACCGTCAAAGACATTGCCGTAGTCCAATGTGATGGTGAACAGGCCGTTGCTCACCACCACAGCAGGATTCGTAATGGGCCCGGCAGATACGACACCGCCAGTACTGGTGAGGTACAGCCCGGCGCGAATATCATAAATGCCATTGGCTGGACTTCCATTGTTGTTCAGTTGACCCTCGTAGGTGAAGGCCGTGCCTTGGGCGTGAGCGGTTGATAGCTGATGGTTGATACTTGAGAGTGCCAGCATAGCTAGCGCTGCGAGTGTAAGTTTGGTTTTCATAGCATAATTCTTTTCATTTGCCTTGCGCATGGGTTTTGCTCCTCGTTTGTTCTTCATGGGTTCATCAGCCGGAAAAACAAGTTGCCCGTCGGTGGTGTGACGGTCAGATAATTCGTTCCGCCGCTGGTGGTGACGCCGATGCTGGTTGACCAACCGTTCGTCTTAGTCAGGTCGGAGTCCTGGTGCAAACTCCACCCCGAAACGGCCTGCCAATAAACTGTCACAATGGTGCCTGCATTGCTGATGTAGAGCGTCGGCGCGCCGGGCGTTTGCACCGGCGCCACGAGCGACCAAAATCCGCCGGTGATGGAATACGCGCCGCCGGTCATCGGCCCGCCGGCATCGTGCTGGCCGATCGTGCCGCTGACCTGATAGGTCCCGCCAGTACTGGTGCCGCCCCCGCCTGAGACTTTATACCAGTCGATCGAGTATTGGCCCAAGGCTGCAAGCGCAGCCGAGCCGACGAAAACACTTACAAGAATGCGTTTCATAAATTGTGCTTACCCCTTAGTGCGTTCTTCCGTCGCAAAAAATATCAGTCCACCGAAAATATTTCGGCGGGAGATTCGCAGAGGGCCTCCAATCACTCAGTTCAAACCGGCCGGCTGGCGTGGTTCGGCCGCGGAAGGACGCGCCGCTACTCCGGATGTGAACCTGGCGCGCGAAATGCCAACAGTCCGTAGCGCCCGCAGTTACGAAATATCCGGGCTACGGCTCGGCGGTGACCGCCACGAGAAAGGGCTGGCCGGGGGTGGGTTTGTCTGACGTAAAATCGAAATGGCGTATGAGCACGCCCGGCGTGGGATTGTCCCAAGTAGTCTTAAACAGCCGAATGGTGTTGCCGCCGGCGCGGGCAGAGGGATTGTTGCCGGTCCAGGCAACGGCACAGCTGATATTCGTTTGGCTGGACACGGACCACCAATCGGCCACGTCCTTGCCCATAACGATGGGGAGCTCGATCTGCCGGCCGTCGGCGTAATGGAGAATGTAACTGCCGAGTTCGTCACCGACGCGGGCGTTGCCAGAGAAGATAGCCGCGTGCAGGAAGTGCAGCCGCCGGCACTGACGGCGGACCGGAATGCCCAGCACGTGGTTGGGGTAAGCCAGCCGGTTGGCGGCAGCCGCTCCGATCTGGATCAGACCGCGAACATCAAACTCGACGCCGTTCAGTTTCTGCACGCCCGGCCTCAACTCTGATAAATCGTTCCTAGCAGATTTTAGACTGTGCCAGCTCTCGCTCAAAGGCGCGTTATAGTATTCCGTCAAGTCAATCAGGTCGGCCGGGGTATTCGCGTCGCGAGGCGGAATCATTTGCGCCAGCTCTTCTTTGCTGAATGGCCCCGCATCCAGTTGCATCATCGTAGGTCCGACAGGCGTTGCATTTGTCGCGACAGAAAGCGGCGGGAGCTCCCAGTCCAGGTTCAATTTGACGAGTTCGTCGCGAACGACACGCAAATCCCAGAGATCGAGCTGGCCGCTCCACTCCAAAGCGGCGAACTTCGTTCCATCAGGACTGAAAGCGAGCGAACTCACATGCGCGAGCGAGGGCACTCTCAGAGTGGCAACCACTTCACAGGAGGGGACTAGCATGAGTTGGATCTCATAGGTGCCGTGAACGGCAGCAAGCAGCCGCCCATCCGGACTGAATGCCAGCGGATTGGTTTCGGACACGCGGTCGCCCGACACGGCCTGAGGCGCGGATTCCCACGAGCCGGTTTTCCAAAGCCTCAGCTCCGTCATGTCAGCGGTCGCCAGCCATTGACCATCGGGACTAAAGACAACAAACCCCGTGCCTTTGACCGGCAGCTCGCGAAGCACGCGACCGGCGAGGCCATCATATACTTTGACCCCGGTGCCTTTCCAGGTGCCCGTAGCTGCCCAGCGACCCTGCGGATCCAACGCAACAAATTGAGTCCCGGGATGGCCCCGAAGCTTCAGAATGTTAGTTGGATTTGCGAGGTCCAGCAGCAGCGGCTCGGCGGTGACCTCTCTTGAGGCAAGGATCTTCCTGCCGTTTGCATCGAGGGCCGAGTACCGAAAAAGCTCTTGAGCCACCAGCACTTGAGGGGCTTCGACCCGCACGAATGAACCACGCGCGGTGGACTCGGTCCGAATCGGCCACCGGTAAAGCCCATCCGAAGTGCATCCGACTATTCCGAGTCCGCCGTACGTTTGGAAACGCGCGGAGCGGCATGCGCTCGTCAGTAATAAACCGAGTTCTTTGCCTGTGAGCGTGTCCCACAAGCCTATGCCGTCATTTGCACAAACGGCCATCAGCCGCCCATCGGGGGAGAAATCCACGCCCCACGCTCTAGGCGCATCGGCCCGGCCAAACAAACGCCGATAACCTGTGCTTTGACCCACCTCCAAGAGCTTGGTAGTGTCACCCTCTACGGCGTATGCCAGTGTCCGGTCGTCCGGGCTAAAATGCAGGTCCACGTCTTGAGTCCGGTACACGACCAATTGCCGGGCTGTCGCCACATTCCACAGACGCAGCGTGCTGTCCCAGCTTCCACTGGCCAGCAGATCGCCCTGGTGCGAAAAGGCCAGCGTCGTCACTCGGGTTTCATGTCCTTCCATCCGAGCCCGCACTCGCCCCGACCGCACGTCCCACAGGTCAATCTTCCCATCCAGCAGGCCCGTCGCGAGCAGAGTTCCATCGGGGTTCCAACCGAGAGAAATAAGCCGGCCAGACGACAGCAAGGTGGTGCTAATCTGGCCCGAGGCCAGTTCCCAAATCCATACGGCCGAGCCGCCCAGCTCGAAACCTGCCAGCCTCATGCCGTCCGGGCTGAAGCGGACCAGGCTGAGCCGACCGTCGGCGCGAAAGCGACTCAGTTCCTTGCCCGACTCAATCTCCTGGAGCGAGACCGTGCCATCGGGATTCACCACGGCAATCCCCTTGCCGTCCGGAGTGAAAGCCGGGTCGCTCGCGCTCGGCAGGTCGAGCACCAAAGCGCCGGCCCGGGTGAGGTCCCAAACACGGCAGCGAGCGCCTCCGCCGCGTACCTCACACGAAGCTGCCAGGTACCGGCTCCTGGGGTCGAAGCGGCGCAGGATCAGTCCGTTGGCAAAATCACTGACGTCCTTCACCGGCAGGAAGCTCTCGTGCTGCTCGTCCCGGACACGCCGGACAGTAATGCCCGAGGCGGTGAGGTACGCGTAGAGCTCCAAGGGCTCATCAAAGCACACGTTCGCGGCCACCCAATGCGAAGGGAATTGCCAGCGTCTTTGTTCGCGCAGATCCGGCAAGGCCAACGCGGTCACCGCGACGTCGCTCAGGTCGGTTGATTTGCGAATCGCCGCGGCCTTGGTAATGGCGTCGAGACTCTCGAACCGATGCCCCGCGCGCCCGCTCAACTGCTTCGCGCGCGCCTCGCCCAACAGCGCATCGTAAAGGTGCTGTTCCGCTGCCGCCCGTTGGCTCGCCTCGCCGGCGCGGGCACGATCTGCCTCCTGCCGCAACCGGCTTTGCGCGCGCTCGGCGCGCCGAGCGCGGACCGCCTCCCACGTACTGCCCATGGTGCCGAGCACCATCGCCAAGGCGACTGCGGCCACTGTCGCGAACACCAGTTTGTTTCGGCGCACGAGTTTCTGAAATCGGTACCAATTGCTCGGCGGGCGCGCCACCACCGGTTCGCTTCGCAAATGCCGCTGAATATCCATCGCCAACCCGTTGGCCGTCTCGTAACGCCGCGTCCGGTCCTTCTCCAGGCATTTCATGACGATCCAGTCCAAATCCCCGCGAAGGACATGGATAAGTTCCTTCTGGTCGGCCAGCCGGCGCGCCGAGACATCCTCTGTCCCGGCTTGTTGATTCCCCTTTGCTGAATCTGAACCCTGAGCGCCCCGGTCTTGCCGGGCGGTGGCGCCTCTTGCGAGTTCCATCGTCAGCCGGGTCGAGGGACGAAGCGGCTCCTTTTCGCGGATGGTTCGGCGCATCTCATCCAGGCCGGCTGCGAGAAGGTCCTTCGCGTCGAACGGTGTCTTGCCGGTGAGCAGCTCGTAGAGTAACACCCCCAGCGAGTAGATATCGGTGCGGGTGTCGACGTCCAGTCCTTTGAGCTCGGCCTGTTCCGGGCTCATGTAGGCCGGCGTCCCAACGAATTGCTCGAAGGAAGTGAAGAGCGTTTGGTCCGTCAATCGCCCTTCCGTCGCCTTGGCAATCCCAAAGTCGATCACCTTGGGCACCGGCACGCCGTCGTGAACCGTGACCAAAACGTTCGACGGCTTGATGTCACGGTGAATGATTCCTTTCTGGTGGGCATGTTGAATTGCGCGGCAGGCCTGCGTGAACAGGTCCAGCCGTTGCGTGGTGGAGAGGTTGTTTTGGTCGCAATAGTCGGTTATCTTTACGCCCCTCACTAATTCCATCACAAAATAGGGCCGGCCGCTCTGGGTAGCGCCGGCGTCGAGGACCTTGGCGATGTTGGGATGTTCCATCAGGGCGAGCGCCTGGCGCTCCGCTTCGAACCGGGCCACAACCTGCCTGGTGTCCATGCCCAACTTGATCACCTTGAGGGCCACGCGACGCCGCACGGGCTCCTCCTGCCCGGCCATATAGACGACGCCGAAGCCGCCCTCGCCGATTTTCTCCAGCAATTTGTAGTGGCCGATGCGGTCGCCGGGCTTTTCAGCAGTCCAGCGTCCGGATAGTTCGCCACGGGGTTGTTCGGGCAAAATGCCTTCCCCACCCTCATGGGCGCGAAGCAAGGCCTGGACCCGCGCCAGCAGTGCGGAGTCCTGGCCGCAGGCGCCGGCGAGAAAGGCCGCTCGTTCGTCGGGGCGAAATTCGAGAGCCCGGCTGAACAGGGCCTCCATCCGCTCAATGCTGGTGTTCATTGATCGATCGATGCTTCCGACCAGTAGTGGCGTTTTCATGAAGCAAAACGTCTCAGCCAGGAGGCAGAAAACGTTGCTCGCGTGCCGGACTCACTCAGTGGTTTGCAGTTCGGCCAGCAGCCAGGCCCGCGCGAAAGCCCAGTACCGATTCGCTGTGGCGGTGGCAATCCCCAACGCTTCAGCGGCTTCGGAAATGCTCAGGCCGGTGAAAAAGCGGAGTTTGACCAGTTTGGCCCGCTCCGGGGCTTCGGCCTCCAGCTTCTGCAGCGCTTCATTGACACGCAGCAGGAGGTCGTCGTCGGTGGTAATGGCAACGTCTAATTGGCTCAGATCGATCCGCACCAGGCCATGGCCGTGGCGCTCCCGATGACGTTTGCGCGCGCGGTCAATGAGGATGCGTCGCATCGCCTCGGCGGCGGCGCCGAAGAAATGGCCTCGCCCATTCCAGTGTTCGTTCCCCGAGCCCACCAATCGGAGCCAGGCCTCGTGTACCAGCGCTGTCGGTTGCAGGGTCTGGCCGGGTGCTTCCTGGGCCATTCGCGCCGCAGCCAGGCGCCTTAACTCATCGTAAACCAAGGGCAGCAACTTTTCCGCCGCTCGTTCGTCCCCGGCGCCGACCGCGTCGAGGATCTCGGTTACTTGTTCCGACGCTTCGCTCATGGATGCCACTCCACCGACGCAATGAACGCTCTTGGGCTTCCAGCCCTCAGGCCGATTGAGTTTAGCCCGCGAACAATAACGCCCGGATTACAGGCTCTGGCCGGGAGCCGCGAATCAAGGTGATGTACCCCTCCTCATATCATGAGCACCAGGAGTTTGCAACCAGGACCGGGTCTCAAGACGGCACTTTCTCGAAGTCGATGAAACCCTGGGGGATTTCGACCGAGGCCAAGCGCACGCGTACCTTGTCGCCCACATCAATGCCCTGGGCGCCGCGGATTACCCGACCTTCCGCCGGGAACGTCGCCAAGCGCACGTATGTGCCCTTTGGCGACGCACCGGTAATGATGCCGTCGAACACTTCACCGATGCGCCGGCTCAGCAGGCTGGCCGCGCAGACTTTCCGCATTAGCCGCTCCACTTTTCGTGCCGCGTCCTCTCGCTCGGTGCAATGCGCGGCGATGGCACTCAGTTCACTCTCCGAGTACGGCGCTGCACCTTGGCCCGCTGTGGCCTTGAGCAACCGTTGCGTGACCAAATCGGCGAAACGCCGGTTCGGCGCCGTCGAATGAGTATAGTCATGAGCCGCCAGGCCAAAATGGCCTTCGTGTTCGCCGCCGGGCGGTTCAACGATGTATTCCCCCGGGCCGAGCAGTTTAACGACCGCAAGCGACAGGTCGGGAAAGTGGACCGGGTCGGCCACCCGGCGCTGGTCAAGAAAAGCTGAAAGTGCGCGCGGGTCAGGTGTCATGGGCAGCTTGGCGCCGAACTGCGCCGCGATGGCCTGGATGCGGTCCCAGCGCTGCGGCGTGCGCACTACCCGGCGAATCGAGAGCGAACCTTTTTCCTTGAGCAGCTCCGCCATCGCGACGTTCGCCGCCACCATGAAGCTCTCGATGATGTCCTCGGCGACGTTATGATGGCTGACCGTCAGGTCTTTGACTTCGCCATTCTCCACCACCGGCGTCGCCTCAACCGAGCCGAAGGTGAGCGCGCCGTGTTGCTTGCGGATGCCGCGCAACTTTTGCGACGTCTCCAATTGCAACCGGAGCTGCGCCTCCATGCCCGGCACACTGGCGACCGCGGGCGGAATCGGTCCCCGGCCTTCGAGCCAGGCGCCCGTCGTGCTGTAGGCCAGCTTGGCCTGGTTGCGCAACCACGCGGGATAGGCCTCGTGGGCCGCCGCTTCACCTGACGCGGCGATGCGCAGTTCAATCACAACTGAAACCCGATCTTGCGCATCCAGCAGCGAGGTCAGCTCGGTCGAAAACTCGCCGGGCAGCATTGGGAATGTCGCGACTCCGGTATAGACGGAGGTGGTTTCCTCCGCCGCTCGCCGGTCAGTAGCGGAGCCCTGCCGCACCGCGGAATCGACATCGGCGATGCCGACCAGCAAGCGAATTCCACCGTCGGGGAGCGGCTCGACGTACTCCACCTGGTCCAGGTCGCGCGAGGTGTCGTTGTCAATCGAGGACCAGAGCAGCGAGCGCAGGTCGCGCACGGCCGGGCCGCCGTTCTTCGCTGGGCCTTGTTTCGCGGTTTGGGCTTCGCGCAACACCTCGGGCGGGAAGTCCGGATGGAAGCCTGCTTCCAGCATCGCCTGGTGCGCGCGGGCTCTAATATCGAACGGGGCGTTGGTCATGGCTTCATAGTGGCCTCTCCTCCCCGAAGTCGCAATTCCTGTCAGTGAAGCACGTCTCATTTTCGAAGCACGGCGCCCCCCCAAGATTCCCCTCACCCTGAGCCGGAGCAGGGACGGCCACGTCCCTGTCGAGAACCTGTTGCCGGCGAATTCCGGGGACGTGGCCGTCCCCGCCCCTGTTCAGGGTTCAACGCGCGAAGTTTCCGTTCGGGAAGTTCTCACCCAAGCGTGCAAACGAATCCAGCACACCTTCCAATATTGAGATGCTCCGCCAGGGGTGCGATTGACCCGTTCGGCCTTGACCCCAATTCGGTTTGGTCTTACCACTGCATTCACAGCAACACTCAAGTACACTGGGACACCATCTATGAAACACACCCGTTTTCGTTCGGTTTGCGCACGTTGTTTTGTGGCCTTTGGCTTCATCGGTTTGTTTGCCTGTGCCGGAAAAGGTGCCGGGACGCCAACTGAAACCCCCGGCACAGAGGGCGACGGTGATTACCAGGTCGGCCCCGAATACAAGCTCGATCCGGACCTGACGGACCGCGGCAATCCCGAGGGCAAGTCCTTCGAGTTCTCGATGCCTCTGGCCGAGAGCAAAATTTTTCGGGGCGACGATCCGACGCTCCAGCCCGACAAGAAGCCTGTCCGCAAAGAGCGCATGATCTATGTTTACGTGCCCGCGGCGTACAAAGACGGCGTCAAGGCGCCGATTCTCATTATTCATGACGGTCCCGGCCAGCTCAACCTGGTGCGCCGTGCGCTGGACAATCTCACCATCTCGAAAGACCCGAACCGCAGGCTGCCGCCGTTCATCGCGATTGCCATTCAAAACGGCGGCAACGATGGCAAAAAGAGCGAGCGTGGCCTCGAGTACGACACGATGTCGGACCGCCTCGCCCGGTTCATCAATGACGAGGTCCTGCCGGCGATTCTGAAGAACCCGGCAATCAAGACTGCCTACCCGCAAATCGCCTTCACGGACAATCCGTGGGGCAGGGCGGTGATGGGTTGCAGTTCAGGCGGCGCGGCGGCTTTGACCATGGGCTGGTTTCGGCCCGACTTGTTCCGGCGCGTGGCCGCCTATTCCGGCACATTCGTCGCTCAACAGGACGAAGATGGGCCGGAGGCGCGCAAATATCCGTTCGGCGCCTGGGAGTACCACTCGGGCATGAAGCTGATCGAAAGCAGTGAACCGAAACCGCTGCGCATCTTCACGCACGTCTCGGAGAACGATCTGCGCGCCAAGGACCCGGAAGAATCTCATCACAATTGGGTGATGGCGGGCCGGCGCACGGCCGAAGCGCTCAAAGCCAAGGGCTACCACAACCGCTTCGTTTTCAGCCTTGGCACAGGCCATTGTGACCACCGGGTCTTCGAGCAAACGCTTGCTGATACGCTGGTGTGGTTATGGCGGGGCTATCAGCCTGATTGACGCCTGTCGAGATTGGTGCAGTTCTTGGGTGAGTGAACTTGAGCGATCCTGGGGGAGCGGGAGTAAGGGCCGCGAGGAATCTCGACCAATCCCGAGCGGGGGCGGGTTGAGCCACGGAGGAGGACGGAGCTGGCAAACCTTCCACAGCCTTCCGTAGGCTTCCACAGGCTTCCGTAGCCTACCGCAAGTTACCGTGGGAGGTGGCAGGCTGGATCGGTTACCATCGGTGAGCGCTGCGCGGGTGAACGCCGGGGGTTGATTTTGCCGCCGTTTTTGTTAACTTTAAACAGTTCCGTTTATGCGCACTTTTAGAAAAGTGAGTTTCCCGCCCGCTCTTGCCCTGGCCTTCCTTTTAGGCGCAACTTTGACGGCATCGCTATGTGCGGCAACGCTGACCATCCCGCTGGGCGGCCTGGCCGCGACGAAATCAGGTAACGATTTAATTTTGTCGATTCCGACGACGAGCCCGGACCTCTACACAGTGCAAACTTGTCCGGATTGGCAGCAGCAGTGGACCAATTTCCAGTCAGGGATCCAGGGCGATGGAACCGTGAAGACGGTGACGATCACCAATGCGCTCTCGGGCGACAAAGGGTTTTATCGGCTTTTGATCCAAAAGCCAGCGAGCCTGCTGTTGCCGCAGTCCACGGCCTTCGCCATTCTCGGCTACGACTGCGGCGGCATCTCGGAGCAGGTTTACGCGACCGGCTTCGATCCCAGCACTGGATATCCGACCGGCAACGTGGACCTGAAGACCTCTTGCAGCACCGGCAAGGCCGGCAGCCCCCCTGCCATACACACGGCTTGGGCCGCCGTGACCTGGGACTTCGCCGGCAACGTTGTCTCCGCGACGACGCTCTCGAACGCGGTGACAGTCGATCCAACGTTCACCGCCACCGACGTGTACGGCGACACTATTTATAACGCGCGCACGGCAGCGTATCTCGTCGTCCCCATTGCGGCCGCGCCGACCGGCGTGACCGCCGTTGAGTCGGAGGATCAGTTTCAGGTTTCCTGGATGCCGAATGGGGTAAATCCGGCAGCAGTCGTGTCAACAACGGTGACAGCGACGCCGGTCAACTCAACGGCTTCGGTCCTAACGACAACCGTGGCCGGGCCGGCTACGAATGGGGTCATCTCAGCGCTGCAGCCGGAGACAACGTATCAGATCACCGTCGTGAACAGGACGATCAGCGGCTCCAGCCCGGCTTCGACTCCGCTCAGTGTGGCGACCTCTCCAGCGACGGTCCCACCTTCGGCCCCCACCGGAGTCATGGCTAGTTGGGCGAACGTGGACCCCACCGGCGCGACTGACACGCTGGTCGCAACCTGGCAGGCGGCCGAGCCGGGCAACAGCCCGATCAACCAGTACCTGATCACGATCACCGGCAGCGACGGCGCTGGCACCTCCACACAGACGGTGTCCGGAACGACGCTCACAGCGAGCTTTACCGTGGACTACATCCCGAACTGGTCGGTGACCGTGCAGGCACAGAACGCTTTCGGATGGGGTCCCTCGTCGAGCATTTTTAAGCTGGGAGGCCTTTAGCCCAAAGTCGTAGCACGTTGGGGGAATGTGCGGCCCGCTGCTTTTGTGTTTTGTGTAAGTCGTTATAAGTGTCGCCCGATTTGCTGAACTGGAGCAGCGTCGCGACCACACCGTCGCCCGACCTGGGACTCACCGAGACGCTTTTTTTCCGGCCGAAACGTGCAAAGGTGTCCGCTCGTCCCTGGCTTTGCCACCCAAGGGGGGCCGGAGCGGGTGCTCCGACCCCTCCTCGGGGTGCGAGCTCGGCAGGCCTTGTTGGATTAAATTGTCAAAGAACGGCGCTACGCCTCACTTGAGACGTGGCGAAAAGCATGTGAGCCAGGAGCGGTTTAAAGATGAGTGGACTGCTTAACTTGGCGGTTTTTTTGTTTTTTAACTCGGATGAACTCGGATGAACTCGGATGAACTCGTGGAGTGATGGGGTGTTGGAGTGATGGGGCGCTGGATTGATGGATTGATGGATGGTGAGTGGACCCAAATCGCCAATCGCCGATGGGCAATAGCCCGAGGGCGAGTGGAGCGCGGCGGATGGGCAGAATAGTGAGGGACGCCCTTGGCCTGAGTGCGTGGGTTAGGACGCACTGGGGCACGGAGGGGCGGACCCAAGGATGCCTGAGCGCCTGGCGGCTCCAACTGTGGAGGTATGGCTGACGACTCGGTTGTTTTTTTGGCTTCGGGCCTCATTTCAGTTTTACTTCATGGCCTAAAAGGCAGCATAAGCCTTGCCAAAATTAAGTTATATGGAGGGATTCAGGCGGGAAGTTTTGCAGTGGGTAATCGGACCCCTAGTAACGGGCCTTAGAGGGTTGGAGGGCGGATGACCCTACCGAAGTCCGTGAACCTTTGGGGAGCGAAAAACCAGGTGGGCCGCGGCCGGCCACCCGTCACCCATTCGCACACATTTCTTTTATCGCTTTAAACGGTGACTTTGGTCCTGATGGAATTGGCGATATGCGATGGGCCTCGACCCGAAAACCCCGGACCCTGCGAGCACGCTTGGTGCAACCCTGAGCAACAGCCTTTTCACCTTGAGCTTTGCGCATTTTAAACCGGCAACCGACG
This sequence comes from Candidatus Acidiferrum sp., assembly GCA_035566435.1. GTDB lineage: Bacteria > Verrucomicrobiota > Verrucomicrobiia > Limisphaerales > UBA8199 > DATMRF01. The sequence goes on along the minus strand of DATMRF010000136.1, from coordinate 3,210 downwards.
CGCCCATCGCCCTGGAAGTGTCGCCCGATTTGGTGAACTGGAGCAGCGCCGCGACCACACAATCGCTCGACCTAGGACTCACCGAGACACTGACGCATCAGGAGCTGGCCTCTGCTCCCGCGGGGTTTTTCCGCCTGAAATGCTCGCTGCAATAGCGGCGCGCGCGGCGACCTTCGAGACTTCGACGATTGAGCCAGTTCTCAGACCGAAGGTTGGTCGATACCAGGCGAATCAAAATGTTTCCGTCGACAACTGTTAGCTCTTGTGGTAATTTTCATACCACAGAGCTATGTTTGGAACATTCATCAAAGAGTTAAGGGCGCGACAGCGCTTCGGCCTGCGCGAATTTTGCCAGCAGCACGGCCACGACCCCAGCAACTGGAGCAAAATCGAGCGCGAAGTTCTGGCGCCTCCGCGCGACGAGGAAACGCTCCGCGCCTGGGCGAAGCAGCTCGGTTTAAAACCAGGCTCCCCGGATTGGCTCAAATTCTTCGACCTCGCTGCGGTAGATGCCGGCCGCATACCCGATTATGTGCTCAAGGACGAAAACCTGGTGGCGCAACTCCCTGTTTTCTTCCGAACGCTCTCCGGCCAAAAACCTTCGCGGGAAGATTTGGAAAAACTGCTCGAGATAATAAACAGCGCCCGGCACCCGTGACCGACCCTCGCAAGTTTAAAGCGCCCTTTATTCCCAAAGAGCGAATCTGGCAGGAGGCCGACCGGCTCCGCGCAGCGCATCCTGCGGGGCGCTCGTTGCCCGTGGAGGTGCTCGACCTGGCTGAGTTCGACCTGGGCCTCGACCTTGTTCCCGTCAACGGGCTGCGCGAGCAACTGGACATTGACGCGCTGCTCATGGGCGACTTGAAATCCATCCTTCTAGACAAGCGCGCCTTCATGAGCCCGCGCCTCGAATATCGCCTGCGCTTCTCCGTCGCCCACGAAATCGGCCACCTCATCATGCACCGCGACATCTACGCCGGCCTGCAACACGTCACGGCCGCCGATTGGTTCGACTACATTTCCGCCATTCCCGAGGTCGAATACGGTTGGGTGGAATGGCAGGCCTACGAATTCGCCGGGCGCCTGCTCGTGCCGCCCGAACCGTTGCGTGAAACCTTTCAAGCCGCGATCCGATCCGCGCAAACTGCTGGCTACTCCGACTGGCTGGCTGCCGACGAAGCCGCGCTCGACTACATCGCCACGCGCATCGCGCCAAAGTTCGGCGTCTCGGTGGAAGTGATTGCAAAACGATTGCGCGTGGAAAAATTTTGGCCGCCCAACCAACACACGTGAAATGAGCGAAGAGGTTAATTGAGGCTTGCTAAATTTGACATGAACACAGCCCAAACATCGCTCCCACTACCTGCCGTGGAAATTTACACCGACGGCGGGTGCGACCCGAATCCCGGGCCGGGCGGTTACGGCGCGGTGTTGGTGCATCCCAAGAAACGCGTTGAGGTCAGCGGCGGGTTTCGCAAGACCACCAATAATCGGATGGAAATCTTCGCCGCTATTGCGGGATTGGAACTATTGAAGCAGCCCTGCAAGGTAACGCTTTACAGCGATTCGCAGTATCTGGTGAAAGCCATGACGGAGGGCTGGGTGGCAGCTTGGAAAAAGAAAACCTGGTGGCGCACCAGGACCGAACGCCCGGAGAATGTGGATCTGTGGCAGCGCCTGGATGCGTTGTGCCAGACGCATCAGGTGGAATTTCGCTGGGTGAAAGGTCACGCGGGCCATTTGGAAAACGAGCGCTGCGATCAACTCGCGATGGCCGCCTTGCGCCAGCCCAATCTTTCGGTGGACGACGGTTACGAGAACAAGCCCGAGGCCGAAGGTGTCCGCCCCGACATGCAAGAAGGCGAGCCGTGCGGGAAATGTGGAACGCCGGTGACTAAGCGAAAGGGCAAATGGAAACCAGGCCGCGATTACTATTATGAGTTCCACTTGATCTGCCCGAAATGCCAGACGAGTTATCACGTTGAGTCGGCCAAGCGGCGGGTGGAGCAACCGCCGTCGTTGCTTTGATTTGGCTTTTTTCAAGCGGCTGCCAGGATGGCGGCGCCATTATGTTTGATGGGACTCCCAGCGCCATTCTGTTCTGAGCGAGGTCTGCGCTCTTGGGACAGGGTCAGAACAACGTTTTTTCACCCCAGTTCTCACCTCAGTTGTGCAGGTTTGCATACAAAAACGAAGGCAACGGCGGAGGCCACGGGGTTGGAACTAAACTTTCGACGTTTTGTCGGGAAAGGGGTTGTATCACCCGGCGGAATGAAACCGGTCAATGCCTGCCGGAAATCCCAGAAGCAACGGGCAGCCGCTGGATGCTGTGGGGCAGGCAGGCGGTCTGGGCGCAACCTCTTTGAGGTTGAAACAACTTCGGCGGGCGTTGACCCAGGGTAGCTCGTTCCTCGCAACCCTGGGCTTTGCGCCGGAATCCCTTTGGGATTCACCTTCACAATTTCCGAAAGGGATTGCCGCCAGGATCACGTCGAGGGTCAGGTGCTGTTCGAAGTGCAGGGGCCTCGCACTTCAGAAATGAGCGCTAAATCCCATCAGCCGTCGAAAGGGTCAACAGTAGTTTCGCCTGTCATCACGCCGTCGGGCTACGAAGGATTCTTTGAGGAAGGCGGCCACTATGGTCAATGCCTGCCGGAAATCCCAGAAGCAACGGGGAGCAGCTGGATGCTGTGAGGCAGGCGGTGACCCAGGGTAACTCGGTCCGAGCCGGACGGGCCGACCTCGCAACCCTGGGCTGAAGGACAAAATCCCTTTGGGATTTGCTAATCCCATATGTACCGCTCGGCCCACTCGACATTGTGCTTGCGGAGTAAAGCTCGAAGTTCCTCCCGGAAGCTCATTTTGATATAGGGATTGTGGCATGGTGGTGTTCGATGCAATGGCGCAACTCCTTCGGAGTTGAGACCCGGGGGCGAGGTTACCCAGGGCTGCTCGGTCCGAGCCGGACGGGCCGACCTCGCAACCCTGGGCTTTGCGCCGGAATCCCTTCGGAGGGTGTTACGAAATTAGGCGCAAACGTTTGCGCTCCAATGGGATTGGCAGGAAAGACGTGAGTTTTTGTTTTTTGCAGACAGTTAGGTTCGTATGGGGTAGCAGATTGGCTCATGAATCGACTGCCCACCACCGGTACCTCAGGCCTGCTGGAGAGGCTCTCGCCGTACATACCGGACGATTTGATCAACTCATTGT
>DATMRF010000135.1:0-14908 GCA_035566435.1 Candidatus Acidiferrum sp. | reverse complement strand
GGATTGAAAACGGCCTCTAAACGGCACCCTCTGTCACTTTGTCACGGTTCAAAGCGTGACAGAGTGAGCTTTGTCACGCTTTCAAAAGTGAGAATCACCCGGTAAACACGGCCTTGTCACGGTGTCACGCTTTGAAAGCTCTCCACCCCACCCCCCGGCGCAGAAAATAAAATGGCCCACACAACCACCAGGCTCCCAACTCCCGATAGCTCACGCTCGCCCAAAACCGTGGTCCCGATAGCTCACGATAGCTCCCGTCCACCTCTGTCCGTAGCGGCACCTATCGGGACCTACCGGGACCTGTCGGGAGCTATCGGCAGCAAAATCGACATTCGCGCGGATGATCACCGCTTTGTGCCTTTTCGTGCCTTTTTGTGGCCATTCCGTCCTCATCGGTAACCGACGGTAACCGATCCAGCCTGCGGTAGCCGTACGGTAGGTGGCCGGTAGGTCTCGGTAGGCTGTGGTAGGCTACGGTAGGTTGTGGTAGGTTTGCCCACCCAGCGTTCATCTGTGGTTCAACCCGTCCGGGCCCCCCTGGGGCACATCAGTGCGGAAGCATTTTCCACGTTCTTCCACGTTTTTCCACCTCGTGCCGAGACCCAAAATTCAAAGTTCCCCACAAGTTTGGTCTACCCGCCTGCACTCGATTACGCTTAATTTCAGCTACGGACGCCCAGTTACGGCAGTTTTTTGGGCACCTGAACTGAAATCGCGAAGCCGCAACGGGGCCCGTCCTTCGCTCCATTGCGCCTTTGCAGTGCTGTCCCCAAGAATGAAGCAATTCGAGCAAGATTCTTCTAATCGTAAGTGTTTGTGTTCTCTGCGCTCATCGCGGCTCGGCGGTTTATCTGTTCGGCGGATTTGGTTGCGGCTCGACCGCTCTGTGCCTTTGCGTTAAAGTTGCGGCCAACTTCTGCCAACCGTCCCGACACGCTTTTACCGTCCCGCGGTTGTAGTTGGTTCGATTTTGAGAATCTTCCGCACGGGGATTCGGACCCAACAATCCTGCTGCGCGGTGCCGGTGCGGCCCAGGTTCCCGTCCGAAGCCGGGATCGCAAAAGCCCCGCCGTAGATTCTGCCGTCGAATTCGATGCGCACCTCGCCGCGAGGCCCTCCCGGGCAGGAACCTTTGTAAAAGTTGACGAATGCCTCCAGCTCCCGGATATCTACAGGGGCCTCGAACTCGATAAATTCATATTCACGCCCAGGGGAGGAGCGATGGTCCTTGTAATAGTATCCATCCGGCGACCGCGGATGCTGAAAGAACAGGGTCTCAGCGCCGCGCCGAGGTGTCGCGTAAAGGTCGAGGTCGATATTCCTCTTCCAGCGAATCCCTATCTTGAGCGGGCCGACCATGGTCGCAGGAGGCGACTGGGCGGTTTCAGCGCGAGCGTCGCTGGTGAGCCAGTCGGTCAGCTCCACGTCGCGGTTGATGCGAAGCATCTCGACTTTGGTTTGGTTGGAGTCCACGGCCCAGCGCCGGGTCGAAACTGAATCGTCCCCGCTCCCGTGACGGAACCGCTCCAGGGCTGAGGGAAGATCGCCAGTCAACGTAAGCAAGCGGCCCGCGCGCCGGTCGAAATACAACGTCCAAAAACGGGTGACCCTTTCCTTGTGCAGGTCGTTAACCCAGGGATCGCCAAAATAAACCCAATGCACGCGCAGAGGCGTCATCGCCTTAGTCTCGCCCGCCACCCCAAAAACCGATTGTTCGCGAGTGGCCTGGAGGTGGCCATCGGAAGGGAAATATCCATCCACCATCGAAAAAGCTGGCTCTTTCGCGTCCTGGTACAAGGGACTGCCGATCAGCAGGACCGTAAGCGCTGAACCGGGGTGCGGCAGGTTCTCGGTGAGAAAATCACAGAATTGCGGCAGGCGGAGGGCACTTTGGAAGTCGAGGTGTGAGACGGCCGGCTTGGGATGCTCCTGAGCCAGAAATTGCTTCAACTCTCGAATGGCCGGCGCAAACTGGTTGGCCCGCGTTTTTGAGCTGTTGAAAGCGCGCGCGTTGGGCACTGTGACGTGGGTGATGCTCTTCAAGTCGAACGCATCATAAACCGCAAGCGAACTGTTCAGGGGCAAATCCTCGACCAGCAAGCGAACCAGACTTCGATAGACCTCATCTTTGACCGATTTGTCGAGGTAGGGAGAAATGCCAATCACAAAGTCCGTGCCCGCCTGGCCAATGCTGCCCGGCTGCCCGGCGACCGGAGCGACCTCGGCGGCTGCCCGCCCAATACTCGGGTTTAGGCTCAACGTTAAAAGCAGAGATAGTAAGTAGTAACGCATATTGTTGGTTTCAGTCCGCGTCCGAACAATGCAGGAGCCGACGTGAGGAGGCCCTGATCTAATTGAAAAACGGTATGCGCTCAGTCTCCTCATGTCGGCTCCTGCAGTTGACCTGTTCAGTCGCCATTCTTACGGGCTGCGGGTTCGCCCGGCGAGCCGGCGGGCACTCGATTGCCTGCCTCAATCGTCTCCAGATGGTTCCGCACGTGCTCGGACAACTGGTCCAACACGAGCTGTCTTTTTTCGGATTGATCCTGTCGCCTTGAGGTTTCTCGGTGGAACATGGATTTGCCGTAGGCGATGAGAGCGGAAAGCTGGTTGTCGAGCCGCACCAGGTTGCCGGTCGCTTCGCCGAAGCTTAGCCGTTCGCGCGCGATCATTTCCTCGAGACTCCTGCGCTCCTGATCCAACTGGGCGAAGGCCGGATCCTGCGCCAGCCGGACCGGCCGATGCCGGGCATAGAGATTGGTCAGATACATCCCCAGAACCGCAGAAAGGAACACCTCGGCGACGGCCTGGCCGGCGACCGTCACCACGTCGATCCATTTCGCGCCTGCGAAGTTCAACGCCGAACGGGACGCCGGCGCGGAAGGCGGGCTGTCGAAAACCGTCAGGGAAGCGATTTGCTCATTGATGCCTTTGGACAAGGTGGGATAAACGCAAGCATAGGCCCCCGCCCAAACCAGCACGCCCAGCATCCCCAGCGCCAGGCAGTTCCACAGATACGCTGCCCGCGCCTTCTGCCGTTCGAGGAAATCCCAACCGATTTTCACCGCCAGCGCGCCCACCGGCAGCAACGCCGCCCAAAGATAAGAGCGGAATGGATTCTCCCGAAACGTCACAAAACCGGACTCCAGCAGGTTGAACGAGATGTTCAAAACCCCAAACGTTATGAGACCCACAATTGCCGCGCAGCAAACCACGAACATACCCAAATCCCACCTGTTCCAGGGAGAGGTCGGTTGGGTGTCTTCGTGTCCATCCACCATCACGGCCACCAGCTTGGTTCGTTCGCTAAGCCGCAGTTGGGTCTCTTTCAAGCGCCCTTCAAGAAAGGCGAGCTTGTCCTGGTGGGTCTTGGCCAACTGGCGATGTTTCTCCAATTCAACCGCGTGGTGATGGAGGAACAGGGAACGGTGGTACTGTTCGATTTCCGCGGGTGCGCCCGGATTTTCGAGGTGGTTCTGAATGAACTCGAGGTGAACCGCCGGCGTAATGCTTTCAGCGTTCGATTTGATTGCCATAGGCCGTTGAGAGTTGAAGGTTTTCGGTAGGGACGCTGGTTTTTGGTAGGGACGCTGTCCCCAGCGTCCCAAATTATTGACCATGCAGCTTGTTATCGATTAACAGCCCGACTGCCTGCGCGCCCGGGCGCAGGTCTATCTGCGGAGCTCTTTGGGGACAGGCTTCTCGCTGGGTTGGTCGTCCTGGTCCTTGTTGGGACGTTGCTGGTCCTGGTTCTCGTTGCGGCGTTTCCCGTCTTGCTCCAGCCGGCCTCTCTCCTGCTCGAGGCGCTCAATTTGGCGGTCGAGATGCTCCATCTCACGGCCCAGGGCTTCGCGGGCTTTTCGTAAGGCTTCGAGTTGTTGCCCGAAACCCTCTCGGTCTGAGGCCCTGGCCCGCCACTCCTCTCGCCCTTTCATTGCATTCTCCTTGGCAGTGCGCTTGATATCTTCCGCCGCCCGCTTCACCTGGTCAGCGGCGCGCTCCGCTTCAACTCGGGCGCGTTCTTGTTGACCCTGCGCGGATTTTAACTGCAGCTCGATTTCTGGATGCATTTCCCACTGGAACGCCCCAGCAGCCGCGTGCTTGGGCTCACCTTGCGCGAGGAGCGACTGGACCATCTTCTCCAACCGTTCGAGACGCTTCTCGATGGAGGAACGGTCGTAAGGGCTGTCCGGACTGCGCGGGGCCTGTCCCAGCGCGAATGCCCGAGGGGCTGTTAAGGTGATACGTGCAGCGGGAGCAGGAGCGTACCCGATGCTCGGAGGCAGGGCCATGGGCGGTGTGGGCGGGACAGGAGCCAAAGCCGGAGTGTCTGCTCCTGGCCGGGCGGGTTTAGGCTTTGGACCTGGCTCGACGTCAGCCGGTCCGGTGGAGCCGGGTGAGTCCTCATCATCCAACTCGGCATCCGCCGGCTCGGGCGGTTCGGGCGGTTCGGGCGGTTCGGGCGGTTCGGCAGCGATGGCGGAGCTAATCCCGGCGATGGGGCCTGCGAACGCCGGCCTGCTCCCTCCGGAAGCGGACGCGCCGTCCGGCGCGGTGAGCGTTTGCGCCACGACCAGCCTGGGCGCGCTGTAGAAGGCCAGGACAGCCAGGAGCGCGGCCGCCGTGCTGATGAACCCCAACCTGGTCTTCGCTAGGCGGGGCGACGTGTTTCTGTGCGTATTTAGTATCATACTGATCCTTTGTTTGAGTTGACTGTTACTGGTTGAAGCACCGGGAGCGAGCATGGGAGGGCAGCCCTTGATGCGCGCAGCTAAGTTGGCCAGCAGGACCGCATAGGCCCGCGGGTGGCGAACGTGTTGCAACACGCAGTCGTCACAGGCGATTTCCCGCTCCAGGGAGAGTTGCCTGGAAATCCACCAGACGGCGGGATGAAAAAAGAGCACCGCCTGAATGAGGTGCTGGACAAGGTTCGCCCAATCGTCGCGACGGCGCACATGGGCCAACTCATGACGCAGAATATGCGCCGCCAATTCAGTCGGTTGCGCCTCCTCGGTCCCGAGCAGGATCACCGGGTGACAGAACCCGAGCAACAGGGGCGAGCGGGGAGTCAGAGAAACCCTCAATTCCACGCTTCGCCTGACCGCGAGTCCTCGGCGGAGACCCTGAAAGAGCGCTTCCAAATCCCGGCTCGGCGGGAACGCGCTTTCTTTGAGTTTTCTAAGGTGATAAAGGCGCCAAACGAGAAGCGTCACCTTGATACTGGCCGTGGCCAGCCAGACAGCGAGCAAAGTCAGGGTCACCAGGCGGAAAATCCTCGAATCCGACGCAATACTTAGCGAAAGCGGCTCGAAAAACATCCCCCAACGGAACTGCTCCCCTGGCGCAACCGAACTCTCGAGGCGGCCAGGCAACTCAGCGGCTACCGTTTCGCCAAGTGGCGCTAGTGCAATCTCGGGCCGAGCCGGCGAAGGGGCCGGCATTTGCCTCGACATAAGTTCGTCGCCTGGCAAAGGAAAAGCGCCCGGGACGAAACCCAGTTGCTTTTCCAGAGCCTGGTCCTGGTCGAACCTGGTGGCGGGCAACGGGAACAAATCGCGCGGCATGGACGGCGGGATTCCCGGCATCGCGAGCGCAACAGGCGAAACGGATCCGAGGTGAACGTCACGCGCCGGAGCGCTCGCATTCCCCTGCACTATGGGAGGATGCCAATAATAACCCGCCCAGTGAGCGGGAATGATCGAGACCAGGAGCAGCAGCGTTACAAACCAAACCGCGTGGCGTGTCGCGGCGTTAGTGCGGTTGAAAATCCGCAAGCTCAGACCGACCAAAACCGTGACGATGACACCCTGGTAAAGGCCGTTTGCCACGGCGCTGACAAACGGCTCGCAGGCATTCAGAAGTTCAGATTTCATACTGGTCTTCCCCCGAATTCAGGATCTTTCGCTTGATCGCGTCCAGTTCCTCAGGAGCCAGTTCCTCTTCCCGAAGGAAACTAAGCACCAGCTCGCTGGGCGAGCCTGCGAAAAACTTCGACAACAGCTGATGCACGGCCTTTCGAGCCGCCGTATCGCGATCCACCTTGGGCGTGAACACATGCGCGCGGCCCTCTTTGCGCGTGGAGAGAAATCCCTTGTCTTTGAGGATGCGCATCAGGGTCAGAATGGTGGTATAGGCGTCCTTGCCGTTGAGCGCCTCCACCACGTCGGCAACCGTCGCCGATCCTCTGGCCCAGATGACCTCCATGATGCGGTGTTCGGCATTGGTAAGCGTATTGATTTTCTTGCGCGGCATAAATCAGCTATTAAGACTTTAGTAGATGCACCTTACCGGTGGGTTTCCAACCTGTCAACTAAAACTTTAGTAGAAAAATAGAATTCTTTTCTCCGTTGCCATTCTCGGGCTGGCTGGGCCGCATGTAAGCCTCATGAGTGTTTTGCCCGGAGCCGTTACTCCCCACCCAACCGGTTCGCCTCTGGAAGGGTTCACCGGCACGATCGCCCGAACGAAACAGGGCCGCTTTACAGCGCGAGACTCGCGGTCGCTGCGTATCAGATTGCCCTGACACGTTCACTGCTCCGTCGATTACAGGCAAATGATCGTCAATTTTTTCGGCCCATGAGCGCCCAGGACCAGGATGCGCTCGATGTCGCCGGTCCGGCTCGGACCGGTGATGAAGGAGATGAAGCTCGGGTAGTGCAACCCGTACTCCTCCTTCAAAAAAGCAAAAGCGTCCGGCAAGTCGCCTAGCAACTGCTCCCTCCTCGCCAGGACGACGTGGTGGGGCGGCAGGACCGACAGGGCGCGGCCGCCCGCGCTGCGGGATGTCACCAGCACGCTGCCGGTTTGAGCCACCAGCGCGTCGCATCCCGTGATCCCGACGCTGCAGCTTTCGAGTTCGTTCACGTCGTAGCCACCGTCCGTGCGGCAAATTGGCAAGCCCAGTTTCGCGCAGGCGAGATCAGTCAGCTCGCCCGAGTGCGCTCCGACTTTCTTCCATCCCTCGGCATCCCGCAGTCCCACCAACGTGCTGACCAACTGCTCGCGACTATCCACGAGGAAGAACTCGGCTTTGAGAGCGCTAACCTGAGCCCGGAACAAGGACAACCGCTCCTCGAAAGTGGCGCCGACCAGAGGGAGCCACTGGCGCGCCTGCGCCGAGGGCGATGCACCCGTCAGCGGTAGCGGAGAACCGTGGTGGCCATGACCGGGCACCGGCGCCGGCACGGTCAGCGCTTCACGAATTCGGCCGAAGATGTGTTCACGTTCACCCATGAACCGTCTTTATCTAGCGCCTCCGCCCTGCTTTCGCTCCTTCCAATATTCTTTAAACGTCTGCCGCGCGATGGGCGGCAGCTCACGGGTCCGGGTCCAGGCGTACGCCGGGTCCAGCCGAGTGCCTTTGACCAACGGATGCAGTTTCTGGAGGAGCCGCGCAGCGGTCTTGGCCAGCCGGTAAAGGCCTGGCCGATTGATGACGAAAGCGAATCCCTTGAAGGCGCGCTTTTCGAAGAACGAAGGCTTTTGACGGGCAGCGTTGCGCCGGTTGCGCAGTAGGTGATGGTGCAGATCGATCTTTACCGGGCAGATTTCGGTGCACGCGCCGCACAGCGAGCTGGCGTATGACAAATGCTTCCATTCCTGCAGGCCGCGCAGGTGCGGCGTGATCACCGAGCCGATGGGCCCCGAGTAGGTCGTGCCGTAGCTGTGGCCGCCGACATTGCGGAAGATGGGGCAGACGTTCAGGCACCCGCCGCAGCGAATGCAGTGGAGCGCGTCGCGCTGTTCGGGGTCCGCCAGCAATTCGGTCCGGCGGTTGTCCAACAGCACGACATGAAATTCCTCCGGCCCATCGGGTTCTCCCGGCTGGCGCGGCCCGCCGTAAAAAGAGTTATAGCACGTCAGCGCCTGCCCGGTGCCAATGGTCGCGAGCATCGGCAGGAATAGCGCCAGGTCCTCAAGGCGGGGCAGAATCTTTTCAATGCCGATCAAGGTCACCATCACCTTGGGCAAGGCCGCGGTGAGCCGGGCGTTCCCCTCGTTCTCCGTGATCGAAATCATTCCGGTCTCGGCAATGGCAAAATTCGCCCCGGTGAAACCGATATCGGCGGTGATGTACTTTTGGCGCAGCACCCGCCGCGCGCTCATGGTCAGGTCCTCGGGATTCTGCGTCGGCGCACTACCCAGCTCCCGCTGGAACAGCTCGCTGATGTCCCCGCGCGTCAGGTGCATCGCCGGGAACACGATGTGGTACGGCGCCTCTTTGCGTAACTGGACGATAAACTCGCCCAGGTCGGACTCGACCACCTGGAAGCCGGCCTGTTCGAGGGCTTCATTCAGGTGGATCTCCTCCGAAGTCATCGCCTTGGATTTAATAATGGAGCGCGCCTTCTTGTCGCGAATGATGCCAAGAATGAGCTCTCGCGCCTGCTGCCCGGTGCTCGCCCAATGAACGTTCGCGCCCCTGCCTTCCACGTTGCGCACGAACTCTGCGAGGTAATCGTCGAGGTGGTTAATCGCCTGCCACTTGGTTTCGGCGGCGGCTTGGCGGGCCATTTCCCAGTCCTGGAAGGCAGCCCGGTTCTTGTCGCGAATGACCTCGTAATTGCGCAACGCGGTCTGGATCAGGGCGCGATGGCGCAGGTCCTGGGTGAGCAAACGGGCCTGGGCCTTGAACTCTTGCGCGGGAGTGCTCATGATTGGGCCAGCACTTCCGCCAGGTGAATCGTCTTGAGCTTGCTGCCCTGCCGATCGAGCAATCCCTGGATGTGCATCAGGCAACTCGAATCATTCGATACGATGTACTCCGCCCCGGTTTCAACGGCGAGGTCGCGTTTCACTTCGCCCATCGCGGTGGAAATCATCGGGAATTTTGCGGCGAACGTGCCGCCGAAACCGCAGCACACCTGTTCCTTCATCTCGACCAGTTCGAGGTCGCGAACGCGCGCCAGCAGCCTGCGCGGCTGATCATATGCCCCGAGCTCTCGCAGACCGTGGCAACCGTCATGGAACGTAACCTTCGCCGGAAATCGCGCGCCGAGCTCGGTGACGCCGAGCTTGGTCACCAGGAAATCCGAGAACTCATAACACTTGCGGGCGAGGGTGTTCGCCGCGGTGGCATGGGGTGTGCCGGCGAAAAGTTCCGGATAAAACACATGCATCATCGCGCCGCAGGACCCGGATGCAATGACGACCAGTTCAGCATCCTTGAGCCGCTCCAGAACCTTGACGGCCACGACTCGAGCTTCCTCCCAATAGCCGGAGTTGTAGGCCGGTTGTCCGCAGCAAGCGAGCTCCTCCGGGCATTCCACCGTATGGCCCAACCGCTCCAGAATCTGCACCATGCTGATGCCGACTTTCGGGAACATCAGGTCCACAAAACAGGGGATAAACAAAGTGACGTTCATGCGGTCGGGCAAAACTATTACGGGAGACACCTCGCGATGTCAGGCGAAAAGCAACCACACAGAACGATTGAGGCAGAATGATTTTGCCGGCATTATTCTGGCCTGCTTGCTCTGCCATAGGTTGACCCTCGGGCCTTTCTTGAGCACTCTATCCGCGATGGCAAACACGTTCGGACACCTGTTCCGCATCACCACCTGGGGTGAATCTCACGGCGGCGGAGTCGGCGTCGTCGTGGACGGCTGCCCGCCCCGGCTCGATTTGACGGAAGCCGACATCCAGCCGGACCTGGACCGGCGACGCCCGGGCCAATCCAAGATCGTGTCGCCGCGCAAGGAAGCCGATAAGGTTCAAATTCTGTCCGGCGTGTTTGAGGGCAAAACGCTGGGCACCCCGATTTGTTTGTGGGTTAGAAACGAGGACGCGCGCCCGGAGGCCTACGAGGAGATGGCGGCGAAATTCCGCCCTTCACATGCCGACTATACCTACCAGGCTAAATACGGCGTGCGCAACTGGCAGGGCGGCGGCCGCAGCAGCGCGCGTGAAACCATCGGACGCGTCGCCGCGGGTGCGATCGCAAAAAAGATTTTGCGCGAACGTTACGGCGTGGAAATCCTTGCCTATGTAAAGCAAGTGCAGCGCATCGTGGCGGAAGTCAACCCCGAGAACGTCAAAGCGGAGCAAATCGAAACCAACATCGTCCGTTGTCCGGATTCGGCAACGGCCGATAAAATGATCCGCCTGATCGAAAGAATGCGCAAAGCGGGTGACACGGTCGGAGGGATAGTCGAAGGCGTCGCCCGCGGCGTGCCGGCGGGCTGGGGTGAACCGGTCTTCGACCGGCTCGAAGCCGACCTCGCCAAAGGGATGCTTAGTTTGCCGGCATCGAAGGGTTTTGATATCGGCTCCGGCTTCGCTGGCGTTCTGTTAACCGGCACCCAGCACAACGATCCCTTCAGGGCCAAAGGCGGGAAAGTTTATACTACTTCAAATCGTTCCGGCGGCATCCAGGGCGGCATCTCCAACGGGCAAACCATCTACTTCCGGGTGGCGTTCAAGCCCGTGGCGACCGTTATGCACGAGCAGGACACTGTGGACGCCGAGCTTCACAACACCACACTGACCGGCCGGGGCCGGCACGACCCTTGCGTGCTGCCGCGCGCGGTGCCGATGGTGGAAGCGATGACGGCGCTGGTCCTGGTGGATCATGCGTTGCGCCAGAAGGCACAGTGCGGGTAGTTCTGCTCAGCGAGGCCCGATGCCTATCGCGGCGCCGATCACCGCTTTGTACCAATCCACTAGTTGCGGCCCTGCGAAAATCCAGACCCCCGCAGCCAGCGCGATATACGGTCCGTACGGCAGGCGCGACGACAACGCGCGCCTCCTCGTCAAGACCAGTGTTATGCCCACGAGGGAACCAATGAGGGAGCTGACCACAAGGGAGAACAGCACCGCCTGCCAGCCAAGAAACGCGCCAATGGCCGCCATGAACTTCACATCGCCCAACCCCATCGCCTCCCGCGGCAGCACGATCTCTGCGCCCGAAGCCTCCATGTGAAGCACCGTTTCCGGGTCGAATTCCTCTTCTCCGATTTCGAGCTTCGCCCTCGTCAATCGCACCCGCACGTCCTGGTAGCAGCGGTCCACCAGTTCGAGGGTGCGCGCGTGCAGAACAATCACGTCGGAATCCCGGTACAGCAGCTCGCCATACGGCACTTCCTTGCCCGGCAGGTGCAACGACGTCTCCCCAAAAACCACTTTGGCTCCATCCGGCAACGGGAGTTTTTCTCTGCCGAAGAAGAATTTCCCAACACGCAAGATGGTGTAAATCAGCCCGGCGCCAACCGCCACACCCAACGCGCTTTGTTTCAAGCTCTCGGATAACGAACTCGTGCGATGCAACTCCGGCAGCAAAAAGGAGCAGATGAAACCCGCCACCACGCCACCAACCGTAACTTCGTCGGGAATGATAAAATGCTCGAAATCAATGAAGGTGGCGACAATCAACCCCGACAGAAACACGGCGTAAACCAGCGGCAGCCACACCGATTGCCGGCCGAAGGCAAGCCAGCAGCTCAGAAACACCGTGCCCGTCAACAACTCGACCAGGAAATAGCGGAGGGAGATCCGGGCGCCGCAGTTCCGGCACCGGCCACGCAGATAAAGCCAGGTGAACAGCGGCATGTTCAGAAACCAGGGAATCGAATACTTGCAGTGCGGGCAATGTGATGGCGGCGAGACTATACTTTGGCCCAAGGGAAGCCGGTGAATGCAGACATTCAGAAAGCTGCCGACGATGCAGCCCAAAAAGAAAAACACCACCGACCAGAAGTGAAATGGCACGGTGGCCCAGACTTTCGGATCGAGGATGGGATTAAGACCCAGCTCAGCCATAAACAATCTTCACCAGCGCGCGTCGCATGGCCTCCATCGGGGCAGGCCGGCCGGTCCATAATTCGAGTGCCCGCGCGCCCTGGTGGAGGAGCATTCCCAAACCGTTCGCCGTGCGGCAGCCGGCGGCTCTGGCAAGCTTGAGCAACGGCGTTTCTGCCGGGCGGTAAATCATGTCGAACACCGCTCCCGCCGCGGAGACGGAGAAATCGCGTTCCGCAAACGGCAATGGGTCGGCCTCTTTCAAACCAAGCGATGTCGCGTTCAGCACCAAATCGACTCGGCCAGAAGGGTAGCCGAGCGCCAGTTTCACGCCCGGATACAACCGGCGGATTTCCTGGGCAACCGCCTCCGCTCTACTGGCGGTGCGGTTAACCAGGAACAGCTCAGCGACTCCGTCTGCGGCAAGCTTGAGCGCGGCAGTGCGCCCTGCCCCGCCCGCCCCGAACACCAGCACCGTCTTGCCGGCCAACTCCATTCCGAGGTCTTCTCGCACCGCACAGGTAATCGCGTCGGCATCGGTGTTGAACCCGTGCGAGCGAATCTCTACCGGAATGTCCACAAATTCTCGCAGCGGCTGCCAGGTTCCCCTCGCATCCCTGGCTTCAAACCGTACCGTATTCACAGCCCCCCAGGCCGTTGCGGAATCATCCAGAGCATCAACCATATCTACGGCTAAAAGCTTATGCGGCACGGTCAGGTTGAGCCCGATAAACTTCATCGCCTTCGCGCCCGCAATGGCGTCCCGCAAATTTTCGGGGCAAACGTCGAACGCCAGATAACGCCAATTCAAACCCAGCGCTGCAATGCCGGCGTTTTGCATCGGCGGCGATGCCGAATGGCTGACCGGATGGCCGTACACCGCACAATAGCGGGTGTTGGCATCGATCGGCAGGGTCAACGGCTCGGACACGCGGTGGTTATAGGGAAGTCCAGGCCAAGAACAAAGTCAAATGTGCGCGCCACTTGACAATCTGGCTTCCAGACGTATGAGTTTGTTAACTGGCTTCATGGGTTCTCACACAACCTGTCAGCTGCCCTATGCGTGCCGTTAATTCGGCCCTTCTCGCGACGACCCAGGCCGTTGTTATCATCGGCATCTTCCCGCTCGAAGCGCAAGTTAGTGTATTGACGAGCCACAACGACAACGCGCGAACCGGTCTGAACTCGAACGAGTTCGTGTTGACCCAGACTAATGTTAATCAGGCCGGTTTTGGCAAGGTTTTTTCACAGCAGGTGGATGGTCCGGTTTACGCGCAACCGCTTTATGTGCCAAACCTGGCCATCGCGGGCAAAGGGCTCCATAACGTCGCCTTCGTCGCCACCGAGCACGACAGCCTCTATGCGTTCGACGCCGACTCCGACGTGGGGTCGAACGCGGCGCCTTTGTGGCACGCCAGCTTCATCAATCCGGCAGCCGGAATCACGCCGGTGCCCGCCGCCGAGGCAGCCTATCCGAGTCCGGACTGCCTGACCTTCCTGGGAGAGATCGGTATCACCGGCACTCCAGTCATCGACGCGGCGAGCGGAACGCTCTACGTCGTCAGCCGCACCAAAGAGCCGGTGTCTCCGGGCAGCCAGACGCTGATCCAGGTGCAGCGGCTGCACGCGCTCGACATCAGCGCGGGCAGCGAACGGGCGAATAGCCCAGTGACCATCGCTGGGGTCGTTTCCGGCGCGGGCGCCGGTAACATCTCGGGTTCGATATCGTTCGATCCCTCGCGCGAACTGCAACGTTCCGCACTCCTGCTGGTCGGCGGGGTCGTTTATGTCTCCTGGGCCTCGTACTGCGATGTCCCTCCGTTCCACGGCTGGATGATTGGCTATGACGCCACCACCCTGCAGCCCGTCGGAGTGTTCAACGATACTCCAAACGGAGCTGACGGCGGAATCTGGATGGCCGGCGCCGGGCCGGCCGCGGCGGACGATGGCTCGATTTACTGCGTCACGGGCAACGGCACGTTCGACACCTCGCCCAACCCGCAGGATTTCGGCGACAGCTTCTTGAAACTCACCAATGGCGCGGCCCTAAGCGTGGCTGATTACTTCACGCCATTCAACGAGGCGAATCTGGCTGCGATAGATGAGGACCTGGGCTCGGGAGGTGCGCTGGTTCTGCCGAACTCCCTCGGCAGCTTGGCGCACCCGCACCTATTGGTAGGTGGTGGCAAGCAAGGCGTCCTTTATTTGTTGGACCGAGACAACCTTGGCCATTTCAATCCTGTCGCTGACAGTCAAATCGTGCAGGAAGTGAACGTTTCCGGCGCCGTATTCGGCTTGCCCGCGCTGTTTAATCAGCGGCTCTATGTCCAGGCAATCGGTCAACCCCTCAAAGCTTTTGCATGGTCAAGTGGCCGACTCAACGCCACGCCCGTTTCTCAAACCACGGAATCTGTCGGTTTTCGCGGGGCGACGCCCAGCATCTCCGCCAATGGCGTCGGCAATGGCGTCGTCTGGGAAGTAGTCCCGGCTCCCGGATACTGGGTCGCGACCCTGCGCGCATTTAATGCCGCCGACCTTTCCCAAAAACTCTACGACAGTTACTTAAGCGCCCAGGCCGGCGCGCCCGACCAGCTCAGTTACGTGAAATTTGTCGTGCCCACAGTTGCCAACGGGAAGGTCTATGTGGGTACCAGCAATTCCCTGGCAGTGTTCGGCCTGCGGTCGCTCATTTGGTCAATTACTCGAGACCCTGCCGCAGGCGCCGTCCGCCTCGTATTTAGCGGGCCGGCCGGAATGCGCAACGTCGTTCAGGTCACGACCGACCTCCTTCGCTGGGCTGATCTCGGCCCGGGTACGCCTGCCAGCGGTGGCACCGCCACCTACACTGACCTCGTCGCGCTACAAGACCAAACGCGCTTCTACAGGGTCCGTTATCAGTAGACTCAACTGCAACGTGCAGCCTCACACGGGCATGAAAAAACGGCGCGAACTTTCGTCCGCGCCGTTGTTCCGCTATACCCCCGATCGCCTCTACTACACGTCGTAGTAGAGGAAAAACTCGTAAGGATGCGGCCGCAGGCGCAACGCGTCATGCTCCTTGCGCTTGGTCGCGATCCACATGTCCAAAAAGTCGCTCGTGAACACGTCCCCTTTGAGCAGGAAGTCGTGGTCTTTCTCCAGGCAATCCAGCGCCTCGCCCAGGCTCCCGGCC
>DATMRF010000134.1:0-52053 GCA_035566435.1 Candidatus Acidiferrum sp. | reverse complement strand
GCTAATCTCCTTAGCCTTAGCTCGGGAACAAGCGAGCCATGCTCACCAAAGAGCCCACTAACTGGAGAGCCGGATGCGGGAAATCCGCCCGTCCGGTTCGGAGGGAGGGGTGGCGCACCTGCGCCATCCCTACCCCTATTTATCGACCATCCCTCCGGGATGAAGCCGCCGTGCCGGAATAGCCACCACCTCCCAGGAGGCATTGCATCCATCATTTCCAAGAGCGCACTTACGCCCCCGCAGCAAAAACCAGCTTGTGGAGATGCATTCGCCAGAAAGCTCACCCGCGCCACGCAACCGCGTTGCATGTTGGGTTTGCCTGGTGCAATGTATAAACGGAAGGTTCGTTGAACAAGAATGTGGCTCAGATGCACCGAACTCTCGCCTTGATTTTGTGCTGCCTTTGGCTGACGGGCTGCCTCAACCACCCCCGCATTGCTGGGCAGGCTTCCTACGCGCCGATCCCGCCACCCCCGGCTGCCGTCCCGCCGAACAGCGAATCGCCCGTCCTCCAACCGCTCTTTGATAATGAGGATGGCGCGTTTCGAGATTTGGTGAAGGCTGCGTGCGTTCTTGGGGCCTTCGGAGACCCTTTGCCTGACCGTGTATTGCGGAGATGGGAACCCCTTGACACATACTATGACCGCGCAAATGTGGTGATCGTGTTGCACAGGGACGCCCAGGAGGAGCGAGGCTATTACATCGTTTCACCTTTCAGCTCCTTTTTGCCGCCAAGCCATGACGGAACGTGGACCTGGGAGCCCCTCACCTTGTCTCCCGTTTATGAACCAGGGTGGTCCTGGGCGCCGCTCAAGATTTCCGATCCCCACGGCTTCTACTCGGCTCGACTTTATGAGTATCGTCGGACGAGGTGAACATGAGCAAACGAGACGACTACATCGCCGGTCCACACAACTACTGGGTCCATTTTTGGTGCGGCTTGGCGTTCGGCACGGTTGTGGGGACCTGGATCGGTTGGCGAATGTTTGCCAGCGGTTGGCTCATCGCAGCCACGGCGCTGATCACATCACCGGTTGTCGCCCTTGCATGCGGACGCTGGGGCGACCCGGCCTGGCAATGGATAATCTCCCGACTACTCTAGTTTTCATGAGCGACACCCCCGTTTTAACCGTTTAACGATCGCAGCCGTCCTTCCACGCACATGTATTCGATGGACAATCTCCTTTATCTCCTTCATTCCGACGGCGCGGATGAGCTGAGGCTGCACGTGGGCCAGCCGCCGGTCATCGTCCTGGAGGGCGAGCAGGAGCCGATTGATGGACCAGCGATTACGACCGAAGACGCGCAGGAACTCTTGCAGAGCATAACCGACACGAGGCAGCGGCGAGACCTCAGAGAGCATGGTGTGGTCGATTTCATTTACAGGTTTCGAGACCGCGCCAACTTTGTAGTCCGTGCCAGATTGGAGGACGAGAATGTTGGAATGGATATACACTGAAATTAGAGGTCTATGACAATCTGTTTTTCACTTATTTGCGCCAGACGATTGAAGATTATCAATCGGGACCCTCACTTCCGAAGTAACGATCACTGCGCGCGATCAGCTAGCAACTCCCCCTAATGTCCTCCGAATTCCAATCCATTTTCGCCCGGCTGCGCAGCATCCTTCGCGAGAATGCGGCAACCTTATCCGTGGTGGAGGATACCTCCGACCATTATTGCCTGGAAGCGGCCCCTGGTCCTGCCACCATCCAGGCGTGGGGCGGGAAACTCAAGCGACCAATGATACCTGTCGCCTGGGTTCAAGTCGGCAAAGCCTATGTCAGCTACCATCTGATGGGGATGTACGGGAACGACAGGCTTCGCGACTTGATGTCTAAAGAATTGAAGGCTCGGATGCAAGGCAAGACCTGTTTCAACTTCAAGACGAATGACGAGGCACTCTTCAAAGAACTGGAACAATTGACCGTACAGGCGATTGCCGGCTTCAAGAAGACTGGATACATATCAACATCACCTTCGCACCCATCGTCAAAGACGTTGAGACCTTGATGGCCACCATGAACAGCACCTTCCGGGATTTTTACGACATCGGACCGAACTATGCCTTGGATTACAGACCCGAGAACGCGGAACCCGAATCCCGGGGCGGGGGCGGCCACGTCCCCGTGAATTGTTTGCCGCGCCGCCGAGCAAACACGGGGACGTGGCCGTCCCCGCCACGGACTCCAGCTTTAATGTTTTAACCTCGCATCGCGCAAAAATACCGCTTGCCACCCCGCCACCCCGCCCCTATATTGCGCGCTCTTTTTGAGAGAAAGCTGACTCTTTTATGCGACGTCCAAAAGGCATCAAAACCAAGAAGTCCGCCGCCAAACGGTTTAAGATTACCGCCAGCGGCAAAGTCCTGCGCCCGAGCGCCGGCAAACGCCATCTTGCAGAGACCAAGAGACCCAAGCGCCGGCGCAACCTGCGCGGGACGAGCACCGTCCACCCGACCGACGTGTACCGCATCACACAGAGCCTCCCCTTCAGCCACTGACGCTTTGGCTATCAACCATCCACTTTCAACTATCCCCTAACTTATGCGCGTAACCAATGCCGCCGCCTCCCGCAAACGACGCACCCGAATGATCCGAGCCGCCAAAGGCTTCCGGATGCGCCGGTCCAAACTATATCGCTACGCTTCCGACGCGCTCGATCATGGGCGCCAGTATGCCTTTCGCGATCGCCGCGCCAAAAAGCGCACCTTCCGCAGGCTTTGGGAGGTCCGCATCAACGCCGCGGCCCGCGCCGGCGGCATCACCTACAGCCGTTTCATCGAAGGCCTCAAAGCCGCGAACGTCGCCCTCGACCGCAAAATCATCGCCGACCTTGCGGCGACTGACACGCCCGCTTTTGCCGAACTGGTCCGCATCGCCCAGGACGCGCTCAAGGCTAAAGCCGCCAAAGTTTAGCGGATTTTTGATTTCGGCTTCGAGCAGGATGGGCGGCCAACGTTGGACGCCCATTTTCATTTTTGAGTTTTGGACTCGAGGCTTGGGGCTGTCGACTTAGCCGTAACTGTGCGAACAGGTTTTAACGCAAAGACGCAAAGGTGCAAAGACGCAAAGGCGGGAACCGGGTTTAACCTGAGACAAGAGGTCCAGCATCCGGTGATATCGGCGGACCTGCCGTTTGCCTTCCGATTCCTCAGATCCCTCGCGTTAAGGATTTCGACCGAATGGATACGGCTTTAACCTGCGACGTATGGCTGGTTTCATCGAGCAACTTGAACCGCTGACCCAAGCGGCCCTCGTGGAGTTCCGCGCGGCCTCCGACCTGGCCGGGCTCGAGCAGGTCCGCGTCAATTACCTGGGCGCCCACGGCAAATTCACCGCGCTGATGAAACAGCTCGGCGCTCTGCCCAAGGAAGAAAAGCCCGCGGCGGGCAAAGCCCTCAACACCGCCAAAGTTGCCCTCGAAACGGCGCTTGCCGAGCGCCGCGCCGAACTCGAACTCAAAGCCGCGCTGCCCAAAGAGCCGACGGACTTCACGCTTCCGGGGCGGCGGCGTCCCCTGGGCAAACTCCACCCGCTTACCCAGGTTACTGAGGACATCGTCCGCAGCTTCCGCAAGATAGGCTTTGTCGTTGCCGACGGCCCCGAGGTCGAAGACGAATACCACTGCTTCGACGCTCTCAACACGCCCGCCGACCACCCGGCCCGTGACACCCAGGACACGTTCTATTTGGGAGTGTCGGGTGGCGGGGGACGGGTGACGGGGGGAGGGGGACCGGGGAGGGGTGACATGGGACGAGGAGCGGGGGAATCCGGGAGTCAGCAAGCGTCAACGCTCCTTCGCACTCATACTTCGTCCGTCCAGATTCGGGTGATGGAGAAACAACAACCCCCCGTGCGTATCATCGTGCCGGGCAGGGTCTATCGACGCGACAATGCCGACGCCACCCACAATCCCACCTTCCACCAGGTCGAGGGACTCTACGTTGATCGCAATGTCACCGTCGGCGACCTCAAGGGCACGGTCGAATTCGTCTTCAAAGAATTGATGGGCTCCGAAACCCGCATTCGTTTCCGGCCCCATTACTTCAGCTACACCGAGCCGAGTTTCGAGATCGATTTCAGCAGCGCGCTTACCCGCAAGATGGGAAAGGAATGGCTCGAAATTGCCGGCTGCGGCATGGTGCACCCGCAGGTCTTCGAAAATGTGGGCTACGACCCGGAAGTCTGGACCGGCTGGGCGTTCGGCTTTGGCATCGAGCGTATCGCGATGATCCGTTACGGCATTAACGACATCCGCTTATTTTACGAAAATGACCTGCGGTTTTTGAGGCAATTCTAACGTTGGTGGCAACGGCGAGTAGAGATTGATAAACCATCGGCAAGCGGCTACCTTTTCTAAATGGTGACGACTTTATCAGAGGGCCAAACAAATCTCCCCCGGCTGGTGGAACTGGCCAGCCAGGGCGAGGACGTGGTGATCACGGTGGACGGAAAGCCGAAAGCGAAGCTGACGCGTCCGGAGATAACTCCGTCCCAAAATGGTTCGGGGACCAAACAGCGGGAACTCGTTTCGTGGTTGAAGGAGCTCGAAACACTGCGTGAGAAGTACAATACTGGCAAAACCGGACCAACAGTCGAAGCGCTTATAGCTGAAGACCGCGCCGACAGGGTGTAAACATGCATTATTGGGATACCTCGACGTTGGCCAAGCTGTACGTCAATGAGCCCGATTCGGCGCAGTTTTCCGCCCACGTTGTGGCTACTGGGCCAGTCACCAGCTCAGAACTGGCGCGATGGGAGTTGTTTCGCCTGCTTGCGCGGAAGGAGGCTGGCGGCCTCCTGCCAGCAGGCGCAGCCGAAGTAGTCTTCGTTCGGTTCGAGGCGGACGTCACTGGTGGCCAAGTTGAGCTGCTCCCCATGGACCGTGCCTTGGAGCTTAGGTTTCATCAACTCGTGTTGCGGCTGTATCGTCTTAATCCCGCGATGCTCGTAAGGACGTTAGACGGCATCCACCTTGCCACGGCTGACCTCCATGGTGCCGACGAACTCGTTGCCACGGATGCCAACCTGCGGAAGTGTGCCGCAGCGATCGGCCTCAAGATCTACCCATAGCATCAGAATCTCTTGAAGATCACGCTCAACTGGCTCAAGCAATACATCGAGTTCAACTGGTCGCCGGACCAACTGGCGGAGCGCCTGACTATGCTCGGTCTTGAAGTCGAGGGCATCAAAAAACTCGGTGGCGAGTTTGAAGGCATCGTCGTGGCCCAGGTCATCACTCGCGAAAAGCATCCGAACGCCGACAAACTTTCCGTTTGCCGCGTCAACGACGGTAAAGGCGAGCGGCAAATCGTTTGCGGCGCGGACAATTTCAAAGCCGGCGATAAAGTGCCATTGATCCTGCCGGGTCAGAGCCTGCCGGCCAAACCCGGGCAGCAACCATTTACGATCAAAGTCGGCAAGATCCGCGGGGTCGAGTCCCACGGCATGATGTGCTCGCCCCAGGAACTCGGTTTGCCTGACCAGATCGGAGGGCTGCTCATCCTGCGCGACGATGCCAAAGTCGGCCAAGCTTTTGCCGAATACCTCGGCCGGTCCGGCAGCGACGTCGTGTATGACCTGGAAGTGACGCCGAACCGCCCGGACCTGAACAGCGTCATTGGCATCGCCCGCGAGATTGCCGCCGTAACCGGGAACGCCGTTAAAATGCCAGCGGTCGGAGGTCAGAAGGCAGAGAGTGGAGGGCAGGGGACTGGGATTGAAGATTTGGTCGCAGTGCGAATTGAGGACCCCGAGCTCTGCCCGCGCTACACCGCCCGGGTCGTCCGTGGCGTCAAGATCGCGCCCAGCCCTGATTGGCTCCGCTCCACTTTGGAGAAAGTCGGCATCCGCTCCATCAACAATGTCGTCGATGTCACCAACTACGTGATGCTCGAAACCGGCCAGCCTCTGCACGCCTTTGACTACCACCTCCTTAAGAGTGGCGCCGCCGTTCCCGCTCGCCCTTGCATCGTCGTTCGGCGCGCGTGCGCCGGCGAAAAGTTCAAGACCCTCGACGGACAGGAACGGATTCTCACCGGCGAAATGCTGTTGATTGCCGATGAAACCAAGCCCGTCGCCCTCGCCGGTGTCATGGGCGGCCAAAACACCGAGATCAACCTCAACACCGTCGATGTGCTGGTCGAAAGCGCTTATTTCAAACCGCAGAACATTCGCGCTACGTCAAAAAAACTGGAGCTGCGCACCGAGTCTTCCTATCGCTTCGAGAGAGGGGCCAATGTGGGCGTTTGCGATTATGCCAGCCGTCGCGCCGCGCAACTCATACTCGAGACGGCTGGCGGCACTCTTACGGGTGGCGTGGTCGATGCCTACCCGAAGACCATCGAGCCCCGCCAAATCATCTTGCGCCACCAGAAAGTCAACGACCTGCTAGGCCTCCAACTCCGTCCTGAGCAAATCGAAGGCTACCTCGCGCAGCTCGAATTGACAGTGGTCGGCCGCAAACCCCGGCCCGTCGATGCGGAAACCACCGCGGCTGAGCCCGTTCAGGTCCGCATTCCCACTTTCCGCGTGGACCTGAAACGCGAAGCCGACCTCATCGAGGAAGTCGCGCGCCTTTATGGTGTCGATAAGATCCCGGCTACGCCGCCGCGCGGCGCGAGCGGCTCGAACCCTTACGACGCCGTCCATGATGAGCTCGCTGACGCGCGCCGCATCCTCACGGGAATGGGCTTGCACGAGGCGCAGGGCCAGACGCTGATTTCCGACACGGCGGCCCGACTGGCTGCCGGCATTCCCACCGGGAGCGGCGGGGTCCCCGCCGGCGAAACGTTGACTCCCCTTGCCAACCCGCTGAGCAGCGACATGAACGTGCTGCGCCCGAGTTTGCTGCCGGGGCTCCTCGATGCCTTGCGCCATAACCTGAGCCATAAGAACTACGACGTCGCCCTCTTCGAGGCCGGCCGCGTCTTCGCCGTGAAGCCAAGTGTTCCCGGCGGGCCGAGCGGCTCCGCGAGCCCCGTTCAAGAAGAACGCCATCTTGCCCTTGCGCTCACAGGCCAGCGCGACCCCGTCTTCTGGACCGGCGCCGACCGCGACGCGAAGTTCGACATCTATGATCTCAAGGGCGTGCTGGAAGAGTTCCTCGACCAGTTCGGCCTCCGCGGCATCACCTATAATCGCCGATCCGAGAGCACGGCACTGTTGCTCGAATCGGCGACCATTCACCTCGGCAAATTTCAACTCGGCCAATTGGGCCAGTTGCTGCCGCCGCTGGCCAAGCGATACGACTTGCGCGATCCTGTGCTGCTGGCCGAGCTGAATCTCGATTTGCTGCTGGCGCGTCGAAACAGGGTAAAATCGTTCAAACGTATCCCGGCGCTTCCGCCGATTCGCCGCGACATTGCCATGCTCGTCCCGGAAGCGACTGCGCACGACGCGGTCCTGCAGGTGGTGAAACAAGCGAAGCCGGCGAACCTGGAATCGGTGGAACTGTTTGACGTGTTCCGCGGCAAAAACGTCCCTCCCGGCCAAAAGAGCATGGCCTACGCGTTCACTTATCGGAGCGGTGAGCGCACGCTGACCGACGCCGAAGTCAACGGCGCCCACGAAAAGCTGGTCGAGCAACTCAAACAGAAGCTGCAGGCGGTTGTGCGGGAGTGACCTAAACCGGGGCGGGGCCGCATCCCCGAGAGTCAACGGCAGTCCCAAGGCGAAACACGGGGACGTGGCCGTCCCCGCCCCGGGCCGTCAATTCATGTTAGCCTTCAGGAACTCGTCCACTTTCTTCCAAAACTCGATCTTATTCTCCTCTTTGAAGAAACCGTGGCCCTCGTCATCCTTGACCATAAAATCGTAGAGCTTGCCGCGCTTTCTAAGCGCCCGGGCCATGTCGCGCCCGGTTGAGATTGGCACTTTCGGGTCCAGCTCCCCGTTTGCAAGGAACACTGGCACCTGGATTTTGTCCACCTGGTTAATGGGGGAAATCGCCTCCAACCGATCTCGCTCGGCCTTGCGGTCGCCAATTTGTTGCGCCAGTTGAGCCTTCGCCACATCGAGCTCTCGCAACTCCATCTTCTTTAATGTTCGAATCACGTCCGTGACCCCGACGTAACTGATGCCGCAACGATAAAGCTCGGGCGTCTGCTCAAGCCCTATCAACGCCGCATAACCGCCGTAACTGGCGCCGCAGATGCAAATTCGTTTCGGGTCGGCGATCCCTTGCTCGATCGCCCACTTCACGCCATCGGTAATGTCGTTCTGCTGTTTGGAGCCCCATTCCTTGAAGCCCGCTCGCATGAAATCCCAACCATACCCGGGCGAGCCGCGGAAATTCATGCGCAGCACGGCGTATCCGCGATTTGCCAGGAATTGCACTTCGGGGTCGAATCCCCACGAATCGCGGACAATAGGGCCGCCGTGAGGATTCACAATGAGAGGAAGACTCTTCGCGTTGCTGCCTTTGGGGATGGTGAGATATCCGTGGATCAGCAACCCATCGCGCGCCTTGTATTCGATGGGCTTCATTTCCGCCATCTCTTCCGGGTGAATCCAGTCAGCGAGGTCAAAGAGTTTTTCCATCTTCATGGTTTGGGTATCAAGCAGGTGGAACGTCCCTGGAGTCCGGTCGTTGGTAGCGAGGACCACACGCTTTTGTCCCCCTCGACTCACGCTCACAAATTGGTTCAGCGTGCCTGGCAGGGCGCGGTCCACCATTTCCTGCATGGCTTTGAATTGAGGGTCAAACCAAAAGACCTCCGGCCGCTGCGTTTCATAAGCGACGCCGACGACGGCTCGTTTGGCGTCAGACAGAATCGGATTCTCAGCATCGGCTTCCGCGTGGCGGAATGCCAAGGTCTTAGTCTTCTTTTGTTGGGGATCGAACGTGTAGATGCCCCCCATCTGCTCACCTCCATAACTCCGCACGAGCAACGTCTGGTTATCGTAATCGAAACACACCGGCTCAATGCCGCCGGGGTCGTCCCATGCGAATTTCCCTACCGATCGCCATGGCGCCACCCCAGTATCCCGGTAAAGGATATTGCTGTCCAGGCCCTCTACCGCAATCCCGACGCGGACCACGCTGTTGTGGTCGAGCACCCACCTGACCACATGACCAGGGTTCTTCACCTCTTCTTTCATGGCGCCTGTGAGGATGTTCATGCGTTCAACATTTGCGAAATAAAACCCAGTCTCCTGGTCCCATTCGGCGTGCGCCATCGAAGTGACCAGAATCTCGTCCTTGGAGCGTGGCAAGAGCGCGAGAAGGGACGTGAAGGGATCGAGCACACTGACTAGGTTAACGCGCTTGCTGCCATCGCGGTTAACCCCCAACAACCCGGCGAGCGGATGTCCGTTTTTGGCCAGCCTGAGCAAGAGCCTCTCGTTATTCGCCCATCTAAACCAGGCGACGTCCATGCCGCGGTCCCCGAAAGCCCAGTTCGCCCTGAGGGTTTTTAGGTCGATCACCGCCAGGCCAACACGATTCTTGTCCGGCGCCAATGCGGCAAGATAATCGCCCTCTGGAGAGAGCAGGGCCTCGCGGTAGCTGTAATTGCGAAAGAATGTCTCTACAGGTAATTCTGCAGTGAAACTAGTTGTGACACTGAACGATGCCACGAATGAAGCAATCCACAAAGCCAGCCTTTTCATCACCAGCTTTTTATGCCACGCCAGCCCTGCATTCCGCAAGCCCCGCTTTGGGTGCGTCTTTTCATGAACCCGCACGATTGACCTGGAGAGCCATTCACCGGGAGTGCATATCACTTTTTTTGGGTGCCTCTGTCCGGCCAAGGGGAGTAGCGTAGATTGAAAAGTTGCTGCATTGCCGATTTGCAACTGGCAAGCATCCGTGCGGGAGCGAGTTGCGAACCGCCACAGAGTGCCGCATTGTAAGGCCTGCAGGTTAAAAACAACAGATTGAAAATCTGCGCTACACCCGTGGGAACCTCCAACAATCTCACATGCGCTTTGGCGGCGGTCACCCTTATATTTGAACTTGCGGTTCCGGCTGGCCGGTGCTGATCCTCTCCGCGGCGTCCGGTGGGGTTTGAGACGTGGCCCAAATCCGGGCTGAATCCTGATTCCGCTAACAGCCTGGCAAAACAATGAAAAAATCAAGACTGCTAATCACCTTGGTGCTTTTTTCCGCCCTCTCTGGAGGGGCCGCTGCGCAGCCCGCGTCGCCCTCGACGCAGCAATTTAAACATTTCGAAGAGGAAATCAAAGTAAAAGGGACGCTCGATTACCTCTTGTTTTTGCCCCAGGGGTATGAGCAATCCAAAAAGAAATGGCCGCTGATGCTGTTTCTTCACGGTGCAGGGGAATCGGGCCACGACCTAGCGAAGGTGAAGACGCACGGGCCGCCGAAGATTGTCGAAACCAAGCCGGACTTCCCGTTCATCCTGGTTTCCCCGCAAAGCCCGGGCCGGGGCTGGAACCCCGAAGTCCTGAACGCGTTGCTGGATGACATCATGCGCACTTACCGCGTGGACAAAGACCGGGTGTACCTTACCGGACTGAGCATGGGCGGCTTCGGCACCTGGGAGTTGGCGGCGGCGCACCCCGAGAAATTTGCGGCCATCGCCCCCATTTGCGGCGGCGGCAATCCGCAAAACGCGAAGAAACTGGCGCGGCTGCCGATTTGGGTCTTTCACGGCGCGAAAGACCCGACAGTGCCGATCGAGCGCTCCCGGGAAATGGTGGAAGCGCTCAAGGCTGCGGGTGCGAACGTGAAGTTCACAGTCTATCCCGAGGCACAGCACGACTCGTGGACGGAGACGTATGATAACCCGGCGTTTTACCAGTGGCTGTTGGAACAGAAGAGGGGGAAGTGAGGAGTGACAGGCTTTTCCGCAGTCGTTACGTGGTGGCCATATTGGCGGGTCTTTTTCTTACCGCGGCGTTTCCAAACATCGGAATTGCTGGTTTCGCGTGGGTGGCTCCGGGCCTGATGGTCGCGGCTGCGTTGGGCAGCACGGGCGGCGAGAGGTTTCGTATTGGGTATGTGGCTTCGCTTACACATTACCTTACGATGCTGTACTGGCTGCTGCTGATCCCCTACCGCTGGCACGGCATCCCACTCGGGCCGGCAGTCGGCTGGCTGGCATTAAGCGGCTTTCTTGCGCTTTTTCCGGCGACGTGGGTATGGCTGGTCGCCACAGTCCAAAGTCCAAAATCCACGGTCCCAAGTCTCAAGTCTCAAGTCGCAAGTCTCACGGCCGAGGTGCCAAGTCCCAAGTCCGAAGTCCCAGGGCCACGGTCGTCCGCAAACGAGCCTGGTTCACCGATTACCCATCACCGAGCATCGCTCCTCGCCGTCCTCCAATCTTCGGGCGAATTGGAGCATCTCCGGGGGGTGTTAGCCAGGAGTTGGTTTAGGCGAACGGGATGGGCGCTAACGGGCGCCGCGATTTGGGTCGCCCTTGAGATGGTCCTGGCGCGCATATTCGGCGGATTCCCATGGGACCTGCTTGGCGTCTCGCAATTTCGAATGACGCCGCTCATCCAGTTTGCTTCAGTAACCGGCGTTTACGGGGTGTCATTCCTGGTGGTGTGGGCCTCGCTCGCGCTGCTATCCGCGGCGCTGATGCTCATCCGGCGGCCAAACGCCCGTTCGGTCTGGGTGGGAGAAACGTTTGTGCCGGTGCTGGTCGCGGCAGCGCTCTTCAATCTCGGGTTCCGGGAACTGCGGCGAGAGCCACCGTCGGCGCGAACGCTTGGGGTGACGCTGGTTCAGCCAAGCATTCCGCAGACATTGATGTGGAACGCCGAGAACGATGCGGCGCGCTTCCAGGGATTGCTTCGACTCACGGAGGAGGCGCTCACGAACCGGACCGATTTGGTAATCTGGCCCGAGTCCGGCATCCCGGGAATGCTCCGCTACGACACTAATATTTTAGAAGCCGTCACGGGCCTGGCGCGCCGGCATAGGGTCTGGATGATCGTTGGTTCCGACGACGCCGAACCGCGGCGCGGCGCGCGCAACCCGAACGCCGCCGACTACTTTAACAGCAGCTTCCTGGTCAGCCCCGAGGGGGAGCTCAAGTCCCGATATGCCAAGCGCAGTCTGGTTATCTTCGGGGAATACCTCCCCTTGCAGGACACGCTGCCGTTCCTGAAGTACTTCACGCCGATCCAGGGCGGGTTTACGCCGGGCACCAAGACGGTGGCGTTCAACCTCGAGGATTTGCGGGTGCAAACCTCGGTGCTGATCTGTTTCGAGGATGTTTTCCCACAACTGGCCCGAGCCGATGTAACACCAGAAACCGGTTTCCTGGTGAACATCACCAATGACGGTTGGTTCGGCGAAAGCGCGGCGCCCTGGCAACACGCGATGACGGCGCTATTTCGGACGGTCGAAAATCGAGTGCCGCTCGTTCGCTGTTCCAACAGCGGTCTGACTTGCTGGATCGATGAAAAGGGGCGGATGCGGCAGCTCTTTCGCGACGATCACGGGACGGTTTACGGTGCAGGCTACCTGCTCGCCGAATTGCCGCTGCGCGAGGCCGGCAGCAAACACTCGCTTACCTTCTATGCCCGGCACGGCGATTGGTTTGGGTGGAGTTGCGTGGCGGTCGGTGGCGTGGCAGTGATTCTGAGGCTGATTGAGTGGCTCAGGGGGATGCGGTCCGCCAGGAAATTTTCAGCTGTAGCCTGAGGACAAACCGGCCTACCTATCGTGTACACTTTAAAGCCCAACCTTTGGCACGGCTGGTCCGCGCCATACGCTGCCGCCGAACGTGGTCAGGTAGATCCTCGCGTCATCGGTCGGAGCGAACTCGACGCGCTGGATATTCGCGAACGGCAACTCGTCGAAGGCCTCCCAGGTTTGACCGTTGTCTTTCGTCAGCCAAAGGCCCGCGCCGGGGGCGCTCTCGGTCAGCGTCATGTAAATCCAACCGTCGTGTTTGGGGTGAAAATAGCCGCCAAAGGTTTGCGGGCCCTGACGTCCAATGCGCTGCCAGGTTTTGCCCCCATCGTCTGTGCTATAAAGCCCGCCCACTTTATCCTCCCATTTTGGATCACACGCGCCTACCAGGATGCGCCGGCTGTCCTGCGGGTGGACCGAAAAATCTTTCGGATAAAGGAACAGCTGGGAGGCGTTGACTTTTTCCCAGCTCTCAGCGCCGTCGCGAGAACGGTACAGACCGACGCCCTCGCTCATGAGCGGCTTTTCCGGACCTGACCGCTTAGCGCACACCATGGCAAAGAGCGTGCCGTCACGGTGAACCAAGACTCTGGACACACGGATATTCTCAGCGCCTCCGAGACCGTTCTTCTTCAGTGTCCAGCTTTTCCCATCATCAATGGATTTATAAACGCCGGCGTCGAACACCCCGGCATAAAGGGTGCGCGCGGTCTTAGGGCTTTTCGGGTCGAGCGCGACAGAGGTGACTGCTTTTGGCGGTAGTCCGGAACCAGACCCACGCTGCTGCGGTTCCCCGCCCACGAGCTTCCAGGTTGCTCCGAAGTCGAGCGATAGACAAACACCACCCGGGCGATTATGGCCGTGCCGTTCGGAGATAATGTTGTCGTTGGGGATGTCGTGCACTTCCGAGAACGCTCCCCAGAGCTTGCCGGGTGTTTCCGGGTCGAAGGCGATTTCGTAGCACGTGTTGCGCCAGGGCGCCCATGACTTCTGGTTCCACCAAATCCAGGTGCAGCCGCTATCGAGGGAACGAGCCCACCCGACATCGGTGTAGCAGATGTAATGGCGATTGGGCTCGAAGGGATCGACATAGTAGTGCCACGTGGTGGTGACGACGAGTCCGTCGCAGGCCCAGGCCGAGCCGGGGCCGGGCGTTTGACCTGGCGCGGGATAGGTAGACCCACAGAACCAACTGCGTCCGCCGTCGTGGGTAATGTGACATTCGTTGCGCGCAAGGATTACGCGGTCGGGATCGCTGTTGCAAATAGCGACGCCAAAAGGCGTTTCGCCGCCTTTGAACGATTGGCCGGTGGAAGCGGTGACATAATCGAGTGCCACATTGCAGCGATCGAACCGTGGGTCCATGAAGTAAGTCGCACGCCAGGTTTTGCCGCCGTCGTCACTACGATACACTGTATCGCTGTGCGGCGGATGGAAGCCGGTGCTGGTGTTCATGACATAGACGGTGAGCGGTCTGGCATCGGTGGTGAGGACCTGCTCGTACTGCGAGATCGAACCATAGGCCCATTCGTCGGCCTTCTTTGTCTCGGTGTTGAGTCCTTCGCCCATCGCCGATTGCCAGGTTTCGCCGAGGTCACGAGAACAATACATGCCGCCGCTGAAGGAGCCGTTGGTTTCTTTGCTCTTGATCGTGCAATACAGCATCGTCAAATGGTTGGTGGGGCTGCTGCCGCCAGCGAAGCCCTGGAGCTCTTTCCAGGGCAAACCTTGCGTCTTCTCGGCCCAGGTTTGCCCGAGATCCTCGGACCGCCAGATGCCCTTCGTGGTCGCCGCGAACATCGTCCACTCGCCGCCCGCACGCTCGAAGTGAAAGCCAAGCACTTTTCCTTCGGGCCCAGAGCAGACCGTCCAGGTAACGCCGGCATCGTGCGATAGCCAGCAACGTCCGTTCCAGGTGCCCGCAAGCATCATCTCGGGCGTGGAGGGATCGATCGCGATCTCACCCTGCAAAGCCTCATTGAGGTTGCCGATGGGGGAAAAGGTTCGGCCCCGGTCGCGGCTGACACGGAGTCGGCCGCTGGACGAGGCGTAAATGATGTCGGGATTACGCGGGTGAAAGGCGGGCCGGCAACGGGTATCGCTGCGAAGCTGGGCCTGGTTGATCATCCGCCAGTTGCGGCCTCCGTCTCCAGAGATGTACGCGGCGCTCATGTCGCAATTGAGCATCATCAGGTTCGGATCGGTGGGGGAGATAGCGGGGGAAAACATAGCGCCGCCGCCGGACAGGCCAACGGGCTCCCAGGGTTCGCTGACAGTTGAGGGTTGACGGACACGAGAGGGCGATTGCGCGGAAGGTTGTGATGGAGCTGTGGCGGGGAGCAGACAGGAGGCAAGCATGGCGAGAACTGTGCGCTTGCTAGAGATTGGCGAACCGAGCGCGACACACAGGGCGAGGCTCATACCGGCCATTCTTAGCCGGTGGGCGCGGCCCGGCAGTGTAGAGAGCTTCGCTTTCTCATTTTTCCTCTTTTAGAAACGAGCGGACGCGTTCCGCCAAAAGTTTGTAGCCCTCGGCATTGAAGTGGAGCTTGTCTGCCGCGAACAGCTCCGGGCGCGGTTTGCCAGCGGCGTCGAGGGACAGGTCGTAGGCTTCGAGGTACTTCAAACGGGGAGTCTGGCGGACGAACTGTCTGACCATTGTGTTAAGCGCCTTTTCTTTGGCGGCCTGCTGCCAGCGCGCGATGGTCGGGTTCCACGAAATGAAAACGATTTCAGTGGTGGGCAGTTTCGCCCGGACACAAACAACAAAGTCCTTGAAATCCGCGAAGACGCGTTCAGGTGACTTGCCGGCAAACAGGTCATTGCCGCCGGCGCGGAAGAAGATCATTCGAGGCTCATGTGGGAAAATGAGGCGATCGGCGAAATGGGTGGAGTCGACGATCTCCGAGCCACCGAAGCCGCGATTGATGACCTTCTGATCCGGAAAATCCTGAGCGAGCGTTTTCCACAGCCGGATGGTCGAGGAACCTACGAACAGCAAGGCGCTTTTGGGAGGCGGATTGGTGCGGTCCATTTGTTCATAGGCTGAAATCTCCTTCTCCCACCGGGCGAAATCGTGTGCCTGCTGGGCATAGAGTCCCGAACGAGGCATCGGCGCCAGGAAGAAGGCCAGCAAGGCAGGTAAAAGGACACGTTTCATGAGCGAGATGTTTAGGCAGGGACTCTGAGTGCGCAACTATTTTTAAGTCCCAGGTTTGGTCTCAGCGTGCAACAGCGCCGTGTAGGCTTGATGGAGTTGCTGCGTGACCGGTGAGCGCCGGATTTCACGCTGGTCGAGTGCTACGCCCTCCGCGATGCCGATGGAACTCAACGAGAGAAAAACACCGTCCGCCTGGCTTAGTCCGGCCGAGGTGATGTTCTCTTCGCGAACGCTTAAGTGGAGCTGCCCGCAAAGCTCGCTCACCACCGCCCGCGTGACGCCGGCGAGGATGCCGCTGGCAAGCGGAGGTGTACAGACTGCGCCGCGGTCCATCCAAAAAAGATTGCTGCTGGCGGCTTCGACGACGAAACCATCGGTGTTCAACAACAACGCTTCGTGCGCGCCGGCGGCTTCGGCCTCCGCCCGGGCGAGGATTTGTGGAAGCTTGTTGCAGGTTTTGAATTGGGCCAGGCCTTCTTGCGCGGGCAGGCGCACTGAGGCAGAAACGAGTTGCCAGCGCGGTGACTGGTCTTGCTCGGGAGCCAGCAGCGGATGCAGCGACATCACCAACGACGGCTGGTTCGCGCCGGCGGGTGAGTAGCCGCGCGGACCCACTCCGCGCGAAAGCGTCAGACGCAATATGGCGTCGGGGCAGAGGTTGGCGGCGACCAAATCACCCACGAACCTGCGAAGCTCAACCGGGGTATAGGGCAGCCTGAGCTTCAAGAAATTCGCGCCACGCTGAAGCCTTTCGAGGTGCTGCTCCCAGCGGAAGGGAACCCCGGTACGCACCCGCATGGTTTCGAACAGGCCATCGCCGTAGAGGAAGCCGCGGTCGAAAACCGAGATGACCGCCTGCTCTTCCGGAACGAGTTGGCCGTTAAGGGAGACGAACATGGGGTGGGGTTAATGGCAGGTGAGTGGTGATCAGTAATCAGTAATCAGTAATCAGTAGTCAGTAGTCAGTAGTCAGTGATTGGTGACTGGGCCCGTAGCGCGTACTGTTAGTACGCGCGGGTACTGCAACCGGAGCGCCTCAAAAAAACCGCGGGCTTTCGCCAGAGTTTCGTCGTATTCGGCGGCGGGCTGGGAATCCGCCACGATCCCGGCGCCGACTTGGAAGTGCGCCTCTCCCCCTTTGCAGATGGCAGTCCGGATTATAATGCTCAACTGACTTTCGCGGTTGAAGCCGAAATACCCCAGCGCTCCCGTGTAGGGGCCCCGCGCGAGCGGCTCCAGTTCATCGATGATTTCCATCGCGCGGAATTTGGGCGCACCAGTGATGCTGCCACCCGGGAAGCAGCAGCGAAGGGCCTCGAGATGGCTGAGGCCGGGACGCAGACGCCCCTCAACCGTGGAGACCAGGTGCTGGACTTGTGGGAAGCGTTCCAACCGGATGAGTTCCGGCACTTGAACGGACCCGAATTCGCACACCTTCCCCAGATCGTTGCGAAGGAGGTCGGTAATCATGATCAGTTCGGAAACCTCTTTTCCGCTCGTTTGCAGCTCATAAGCCAATCGCGCGTCGAGAGCGGGGTTGGCCGCCCGCGGTCGTGTGCCCTTAATGGGACGAGTTCGAATTTGTGCGCCACTCAGACGCAGAAACGACTCGGGCGAAGTTGAAGCGATTTGGAAGTCCCCGCAGTCCAACCAGGCAGAGAAAGGAGCGGGCGATACCTCGCCCAGCCGGCGAAACAGGACCCACCCGGAAGCCGCCCACGGCGCTGTCAAGCGCTGCGAGAGGTTGACTTGGTAGATGTCGCCACTGCGGATATACGCCTGGGCGCGTTCGACGCGTGCGATAAACTCAGCACGAGAAAGGTTCGCAGAAATTTGAGCCCCTTCAAATTCTTGCAGCCGATTCGAGGTCTCAAGGTCTGGTTTCTGACCCGCTTTCTCCGCCCGCTGTCTTACCCCCTTTGACCCAGGTTCCTGCGAGAGCGCATGCTGCCAAAAACCGAGCTGTCTCCGGGCGCGGCCTTCGCTCCGCGAGCCGTCGGTGTTCAGGCCGGTTGCTATCATGCAGGTTTTGCCGAGGTGATGGTCGAAAGCAATCAGACTAGCGTAAAACCCAACGCAGCAATCCGGCAGCTCAAGGTCTGCGATGGCACGGCGCGCGAGCTTAGGTTCGACGAAATTCTTCAAATCGTAACCCCAGTAACCAAAACACCCGCCGAGCGGGAAGGGGAGGTCCACATCATCGAGCAGCTCAAAACGGCTCATCCAACTCTCCAGCAGCCGCCACGGATCGCCGAACTGAACCTCGACGGGGCCGGTTGCTGGGCAGAAGGCTGGTCCGCCGGAACCGGTGACGGGCTTGGCGGAGGAATGCTCGACGCTCCACTCCACGGGGAAGGTCCGCAATTCGCAGCGCGAACCGAATGCGCGAACGGTGAGGAAAGGCCGGGCCGCCACGAACGAAAAGCGAGACAGAGGTGAATCGAAAAGCCCAGTGCGGAGGAGAACGAGGCCAGGTTCGCCCTGGAGTTGGTCGATCAGCGACTCAGGCGTGTGGTTCGTGTGGAATTCCTGGAGAACAGGACGCATGAGGAATTGGTGAATCAGTGAGTTATCGAGTGACTAAGCACGTCGATAGCGAGCTCGACCGCAGGTTAGAGGTTGCTTGCTTGTTGGTTGAGCAATGCCGCTATCCGGTTGCTGGATTTCATCGGGCTCACCATGGCGAGGTTCAATCGCTCGGGTCGGAAGAAGTCGCGGGCGGCGGCGTGGATGTCGCGGGTGGTGATGCGGGCGAGACGGCGTTTGACCGCGGCCGGCGACAGGACGTTTCTAAAGCCCAGCCACTGCTCGCCGACCCAATTCATTTGGTTATCGGTGCTCTCCTGACCGAGATCGATCTGACCAAGGATGTAGTCGCGCGCGCGCCGGAGTTCAGCAGGATGAACCGCGGCGTTAATCAACCGCCGCAGTTCGCGCATAATGAGCGTCAACACCTGGGGAAGGTTGTCGGTGTCCAGACCAGCGGAGATGACCAGGTCGCCGGTATCGCTGAAAAAGCTCGGAGTGCTGTAGATGGAATAGGCCAGGCCGCGATCCTCGCGAACGACTTGAAAAAGGCGCGAGCTCATGTTTTCGCCCAGAATGACGTTGAGCAGCCGGAGCGCGTAACGGCGCTCGTCGTGCCGCGAGCAGATTCGAATGCCCAGGGCGATTTGCGTCTGTTGAGTAATTTTGGTGAAGAGCCGAAGGCGCGGAGCCTGTTGATCGTTGCTGGCGGCCAAGCAGGTTGGTGCGTAACCAGGAGTGAAACGGGAGGCGTAACGTTTCACCCTGCGCAGGGCGTGGCCGTGCTTCACCTTGCCGGCCGCGACAATGACAGTGTTCCCCGCAACGTAGTTCGCGCGCCGGAATGTGAGCAGATGACGGCGTGCCATTGCGTCGAGGGTTTCATTTGTCCCGGTGATGGGCCGACCCAAAGGTTGGCGCGGCCAGAGAGTGGCGTTGAGCAGCTCCTGCACCTGGTGCTGCGGCTCATCCAGATACATCGCGAGTTCTTCTTTGATCACGTCGCGCTCTTTGTCCAGATCCGCCGGCGCGAATCGCGAGTTCATCAGCATATCCATTAGCACGTCGAGCAGTTCATCAAAGCGGTCGTGGCCGGCGCGCGCGTGGAAACAGGTTGTCTCTTCGCCGGTAAACGCGTTCAGATACCCGCCCCGGCCCTCGACGGCTTCGGAAATCTCTTTGGCGGAACGGCGTTTCGTGCCCTTGAAAAGCAGATGTTCGATGAAATGGCAAGCGCCGTTGAGTTGGGGTGGCTCATAACGCGAGCCGACGCCTACCCATATGCCGACACTGACGCCGACCATATGCGGCATTTCTACCGAGGCAACGGTCAGGCCGTTTCTAAGCCGAGAGACTTGATACATTGGCTGTGCTCACCATAGCAGCGGGACCTCAAGTATCCAGTCGGCATTTCGTATGCTCAACCGTGTGTACTACGGCGCGGATTTCACCATGCAGGAGATCCTGTTCAACGGAAAGTTGAAGCCGACCCAACCCGCCGCCAGTCTGGCCACCAAAAAGAACGCCGGGGCCAAAGGCGACCAATAAGCTCGCCACCGAGCCGGTTTCTCAATTCTCAAGCGAACGCCTTCGGAACGATGTCTGGCGGACCGACGCGGCGCTCGTAATCCATGACGATATCGACCACTTCCTGAGGCTTATCGGTTAACTTCACGAGGTCCAGGTCGCCGGGACTGATGAGCTTCGAACCCTCTACGCGCTCTTTCATCCAGCGCAGCAGCCCCTTCCAGTGGTTCTTGCCGAAAAGAATTAACGGAAATTCCGGGATCCGCTCAGTCTGGACGAGGGTCAGGACCTCGAAAAACTCATCCAGGGTGCCAAAGCCCCCGGGCATGAACACGAAACCAAGGCTGTATTTGACGAAGCACACCTTGCGCGAGAAGAAATAATGAAAATGGATGGGAATATTGGCGTATCGGTTTCCACTTTGCTCGCGCGGCAATTCGATATTCAGGCCGACGGACCTGCCTTTAGCGAGCGCGGCGCCCTTGTTGGCGGCTTCCATGATGCCCGGGCCGCCGCCGGTAATAATGGCCAGGTTGTGCTTGGCCAATCCTTTGGCCAGCTCGACCGCCGCCTTGTAGCAGGGATTGCTGGGCGAGACACGCGCCGACCCGAAGACGGTCACGGCGGGCCCGACCTGCGACAAGGTTTCGAACGAATCGACGAACTCGGCCATGATGCGAAAGATGCGCCAGGGGTCTTCTTTGATAAACGTGGTCTTCGTATTGTTGTTCATCTACAACAGGATAGAGGGCGCGCGGCGCGGGGCGCAAGGGGCAAGGCGCCAGGCTAACGGCGTTGGGCGCTTTGGGTGCTTGACTGCGGGGCAGGGGTCCTCACAATGAATGCGAAACTGCGGAGTCGGGAACGATGAATGGTCTCAAACGATGGACGGTACGCCACTCGGGGTTGCTCTTGTTGTGGGTCAGCTTTCCAGTGGGGGCGCTTTCGGCGCTAGGTTTGAGCGTTGGCGACCGGATCCAGACGACCGGCGGCGTGATTGTGTACCAAATGCCGGGTGCGGGCAAGTTGGGAACGCAAGCGACGGGAAGCCTTGGGGTGGCCATGAGCGGCCCCCAAATCGCGACGCTCAGCGGCGTGATATATCTCTGGTGGAACATCAGCTTCGATCTCGGGTCGAGCGGTTGGGTGCAACAGGATTTCCTTACGTCCATCGTGCCATCGGCGCCGGTTTTGGCGTCGCCAGGGGCGTTAACGGTTCCGGGGCCCGGGGTGACCACGCTCACGCCGACGTTTAGCTGGAACGCGGACCGCGGGGCAACGAATTACATCATCTATGTGGTCGATCTCACGATTGGAGGCTACACGATCTACTACAACGACAGTTTGGGCAACGTCACTTCGTTCTCTTTGCCGGGAGGATATCTGACGGTGGGCCACAGCTATTACTGGATTCTCAAGGCGCAGGACAGCGTGGGTATCAGCGATTCGTCGAATCCGCTTTATTTTCAGGTGCAAACTCCGCCACCGCCGGTGCCGGCGCTGATTTCGCCGGGCACGGTCACAAGTCCCGGCCCGACGATCACGACGCTCACACCGACATTGACGTGGAGCGCATCGAGCGGCGCGACGGGTTATGGCATGTATGTTTATGATTTCGCGGGGCATGCGTACATTTACTCGAATGATAGCGTCGGCAATGTCACTTCGTTCGCGCTCCCTTCCGGGACTCTGGCGGCTTCCCGCAGTTACGCGTGGCAAATGCGGGCCAGCAGCGCCGCGGGGTTCAGTGGGTATTCGTCTTATCTGTTTTTCCAAACACCGGCTGTTCCGCCAACGCTGGTTTTTCGACTCAGTGCCACCAACATCATTCTCTCCTGGCCCACCAATGCTTCCGCCTTCACGCTGGAAAGTGCGTCATCGCTGTCCGCGGCTTCCTGGACGGCGGTCTCGCTCGGGTCGAGCGTCGTGGGTACGAGCTACGTGATAACCAACGATCTCTCCGGTGTGTCAAAGCTGTTCCGCCTCAAGAAATAATTTTTGGACTCAGGCTGGCGGGGACGCTCGCCCTCCCGGGCGGATTAAGTCCGGGCCGGGAAGCCGCAGGGCGTTCCCGGCCCGGGTGTGCATTTCCGTTAGCTTACGAGCAGCCTAGGCTTTCGCCGCAGTTGAGACACTTGTAGCAGGCGCCGTTGCGCACGGTGACGTGGCCGCAACTAGGGCAGGTGGGGGCGTCTTGCTGAAAATGAGCCACTGAATCGCTCAGAGTCTTGATGGTGCGCCCGGCGCTTGGCTTCGCGGCGCCATTTGAAGGAGCGGTGTGGGCGGCCTCAAGCAGGTCGGTGTCTTCCGCGAGCGCCAGCTCGGGCACCGGCCGGTTGACTTTCTTTCTTTCCGCCTCGAGCAGACCGGGAATGGCCAACTCGGGCTGGTTGCGGTTGACGGAATGCTCTTCACGGTAGCCAGGAATGAACTGGAAGGCCATCCAGCGGAACACGTAATCGGTGATGGAAGCGGCATTGCGAATATCGGCATTCTTGGTAAAGCCCGAAGGTTCGAAACGGACGTGGGCGAATTTGCGAACCAAGGCTTCGAGCGGGACGCCGTACTGGAGCGCCAGGCTAGTGAGGGTGCCGATGCCGTCCATCAAGCCGCCGATGGTCGAGCCTTCCTTGGCCATGGTAATGAAGAGTTCGCCCGGCTGGTCGTCGGCAAACAGGCCGACGGTGAGGTAACCTTCGTGGCCCGCGATGTCGAATTTGTGGGTGATGGATTTGCGGGTGTCGAGCAGGCGGCGGCGCAGGGCCTTGCCGCTCTGCTCGCGCAAATGGCCGACCTCGGCTTCGAGCTCTTTAAGGCGAGCATCGAGGACGCCGGCCTGGGCGGCTTTGTCGCCACCTTCATTGGTGCGCCTGGTGTTGAGGGGTTGGGAGCGTTTTGAGCCGTCGCGGTAAATGGCGACGCATTTGAGGCCCATCTTCCAGGCCTGGACGTAGGCGTCGCGGATGTCCTCGACGGTGCTGTCTTTGGGCATGTTGACGGTTTTGGAGATGGCGCCGCTGATGAAGGGCTGGGCGGCGCCCATCATCTTGAGGTGGGCGAGGGATTGGATGCTGCGGCGTCCGCGATAGGGTTTGAAGGCGCAATCGAAGACGGGCAGATGAGCGGGCTTGAGGCCGCTGTGGACGGTCCGGCCGTTTTCCTCGACGTCTTCGATGGTGTCGAACTTTTCGATGTGGGCGACGATTGTTTCGACATGTTGCGGGGTATAACCGAGGCGGCGGAGACCCTCGGGCACGGTGCGGTTGACGATTTTGAGCAAGCCGCCGCCTGCGAGCAACTTGTATTTCACGAGGGCGATGTCGGGTTCGATACCGGTGGTGTCGCAATCCATGAGGAAGGCAATAGTGCCGGTGGGGGCGAGGACGGTGACCTGGGCGTTGCGGTAGCCGGTGGCGCGCCCGCGTTCGAGGGCGCCGTCCCAGGCTTTGCGTGCCTCTTCTTTCAGATAATTAAAATCTTCGCTGGGCTGGATCGCTTCGACGGCGTCGCGATGCTGCTTAATGACGGCGAGCATGGATGCGACGTTGTCGGGCGCGACGGGGTTGGGAACGTGGGCGCAATGGGCATCGCGGTAGCCCTTGAAGGCGCCCATGACGCCGGCGATTTCCGCGGACTGCTCGTAGGAGTGGCCGGTCATGATGGCGGTGAGGGCGCCGGCGAGGGCACGGCCTTCGTTGGAGTCGTAGGGCAGGCCATAGCTCATGATCAGGGAGCCGAGATTGGCGTAACCGAGGCCCAGGGTGCGGTAAATGTGGGAGTTCTCGGCGATGTGCGGGGTGGGGTAGCTGGCATTATCGACCAGGATTTCCTGGGCGGTAATGAAGATGCGCACGGCGGCTTTAAAGCGTTCGACATCGAAGGTGCCATCCTCGCGCTTGAATTTCATGAGGTTGAGGGAGGCGAGGTTGCAGGCGGTATTGTTGAGGAAAACGTATTCCGAGCACGGGTTGGTAGAGTGGATGGGCTCGGTGCCTTTGCAGGTATGCCATTTCTGGATAGCGCCGTCATATTGCATGCCCGGGTCGCCGCAAATCCAAGTGCCTTCGGCTATCTTGGTCAAGAGGGTGCTGGCGTCTTTCTTGTGGAGGGGCTGACCGCTGGTGACGGAGCGGGTCCACCATTCTTTGCCTTCGAGGGCGGCCTGCATGAATTCGTCGCTGATGCGAACGGAGAGGTTTTCGTTTTGGTACATGACGCTGCCATAGGCGTCGCCATTATAGGAGCCGTCGTAGCCCTGTTCGATGAGGGCCCAGGCCTTTTTCTCCTCTTTTTGCTTGGCGTCGATGAATTCCTCAATATCGCCGTGCCAATCCCTGAGGGTGTTCATCTTGGCGGCTCGACGGGTTTTGCCGCCGGACTTGACGACGTTGGCGACCTGGTCATAGACCTTGAGGAAGGAGAGTGGCCCGCTGGGGCGGCCGCCGCCGCTGAGTTTTTCCTTGCTGGAACGGATGGGTGAGAGGTCGGTGCCGGTGCCGGAGCCGAACTTGAAGAGCATGGCCTCGCTGTGGGCGAGGTGCATGATGGACTCCATGTTGTCATCGACGGATTGAATGAAGCAGGCGCTGCATTGGGGAAACTCGTATTGGGTTTTGGCGCGCTCGGTTTGGCCGGTCTTGCGATTGTAGTACCAGTTGCCTTTGCTGGACTGGTTGCCGACGCGGTATTCGTGGTAGAGGCCGACGTTAAACCAGACGGGGGAGTTAAAGGCGCCGTATTGGTGGAGGCAGAGCCAGGTCAACTCGTTGTAAAAGACCTCGCCGGCGGCTTTGGAGAAGTAGCCGTCTTTGACGCCCCAGTCGGCAATGGTGCGGCAGATGCGGTGGATGAGCTGGCGTACGGAGGTTTCGCGCTCCGGGGTGCCTTGTTCGCCGTAGAAGTATTTGGAAACAACGACCTTGGTAGCGAGCTGGGACCAGGACCTGGGCACCTCGACATTTTCCTGTTTGAAGATGACCTTGCCGGCGTCGTCGGTGATTTCGGCGGTGCGGCGTTCCCATTCGACCTGGTCGAAGGGGTTGGCATCGGGCTGGCTGAAGGTGCGCTCAATGGTGAGGGCCTTGTGGGACCCGGCTTCGGCGCGGCGGGTGATGCGGGCGGCGGGGGAGGCAGCGGCGCGGCGGCGGGGGGGTTGGGACGCGACGACTTCTTCACTGACGTCTATCATGGTATTCCTTTTGGTGGTTATGCGACCGGGCGCCTGGGTTCGGCGACGCTAATCGGAAGCAATATCCGGTCGATTAGGTTGTTACTAAGAACACGCGTTGGTGCGAAATATTGGGGCCTCTTGCGGAGGCCCCGGAACCCCAATTAGTAGGGGAACGTTGCAAGCCTACACCCCACATATAGGGGAGCAAGAAAATTTTCAAAAAATTTACGCAAACGATATTTGTTGGCGAAATGCACTGGAAAACGGGGTTTTAAAAATCAGTTTTGGAAACTTATCAGCGGGGAGAGATTATGGCTCATGAAAGAACTGGGAGCCGAGGCGTGACCGGAGCTTGTTCGGGCGCGGTTTGCGGACCGGTTCGATGGTTTTGGGCCTGGTTTTGG
Organism: Candidatus Acidiferrum sp.; assembly: GCA_035566435.1. GTDB lineage: Bacteria > Verrucomicrobiota > Verrucomicrobiia > Limisphaerales > UBA8199 > DATMRF01. The sequence continues at coordinate 26,654 of DATMRF010000134.1, read as the reverse complement.
GGACGAGGATGACGGGGCAACCTTCGTAGCCAAAGGCGCGGCGCATCTGGCCGGCGAGGTATTTTTTATACTGGTCCGAGAAGAGCTCGCTGCGGTTGACGAAGAGGAGGAAGGTGGGAGGGGCGAGGCGTATCTGGGTGGCGTAAAAGAACTTGAGGCGGTGGCCGTGGGAGCTGACAGGCTGACGGCGCTCGACGGCATCCTGCAAGGTGCGGTTGAGGATGGCCGTGGGAACTTTCTGGCGCAGTTGGGCGGCGACATAGCGAACCGCTTCGAGCAAGCGGTCCAGGTTGAAGCCGGAGAGGGCCGAGGTGAAGATGACGGGTGCGTAATCCAGGAAGAAGAGGTGTTCCTGGACCCACTCGCCGAACTCGGACAGAGTGGTCATGAGGCGCGGGGCGCGGCGATTTTCCTTTAGGGTCCGGCGCCGGATTTCGTCCTCGCGGGCCTGGCGGACGCTGGGGTCCATGAGGTCCCATTTATTGACGACGACGATGCAGGCCTTGCGCTCGGAAACGATTTTGTCGGCGACTTTCTTGTCTTGTTCGGTAATGCCGGCCTCGGCATCGAGGACGAGGATGGCGATATCGCAACGGGCGATGGAATCTTCGGCGCGTTTGACGCTGAAAAACTCGATGGAATCGTCGATGCGCCGGGTCTTGCGCATGCCGGCGGTGTCGATGAGGACATAGGATTGCCTGACGCCGTCGGTGTCAACTTCGAAGGGGACATCGACGGCGTCGCGGGTGGTGCCGGGGATGGGGGTGACGATGACGCGGGCCGAGCGGGTGAGGGCGTTAATGATGGAGGATTTGCCGACGTTTGGGCGGCCAATGATGGCGAGGCGCAGGGCTGAAGGCCGCGGGTCTTCCGGCGAGGCGCCGGTGGCTTCCTCGCCCGCCGCCCCGCCTGTGTCAACACTTTCGACTGGCAGGAGGGCGGCGGCGGCGTCCACGAGCGGCTCAATGCCTTCGCCGTGGATGGCGCTTACGGGGAGCACTTTTTCGAAGCCAAGCGCGGCGAACTCAAGGGCTCCGGGTTCGGCTTTGCCGGTGTCCACCTTGTTGACCGCCACCACGACGGGTTTGCCGCTGTGGCGGAGCCGGGCAGCCGCTTCGCGGTCGAGGGCTACGACGCCCTCCTGGACATCCACGACGAGGATGATGACGTTGGCGGCCTGGATGGCCAGTTCGACCTGCTCGAGGGCGGCGCGCGAGATGACATCCTCGGCCTTTTCGCGGCGGAGGAGCCCGATGCCGCCGGTATCGACGAGGGTAAAGGGGCGGCCGCGCCACTCAGCTTCGGCGGTGACACGGTCGCGGGTGACGCCTGGCTGATCGTGAACGATGGCGATGCGCCGGCCGACAATGCGGTTGAAGAGGGCCGACTTTCCGACGTTCGGGCGACCGACTATGGCAATCAAACCTGACATGTACTCAGAATGAGCCAGTCCAATCCGAAAGGCAAAAGGATTGGCGCCGCGATTTGGTAGCGCAAGGGGTAAAGGGGGTCTATGTTGCGGCAAACTGTGGGGCCGGGACGTCGGGCTCGAGTTGATTTATGAAGACATTGAATTTCAGTTTGGCCGCGTGGCTGAAAACGCCGGGGACGCTGGGAACAGCGTCGTTACCCGGGGGACCGCCGGGAGGTTGGCGCGTCATGGTATTGGCGCTGGTGGTCGGCGCGTCGCCGGTGGTGGGGAGAGACGCGGCATCCAATCTCGACCTGGCGCGGCAGCTCAACCAGGCGTTTATCGACGTGGCCGCGAAGGTGTCGCCGAGTGTGGTCGTGATCAACGTCGTCCAGAAGGCCACACCCGCTGCGAGCGAGGACAACGGGGACGAGGGTGCTTTCGACAATTTGCCGCCGGGGTTTTTGCGGCGGTTTCACGAGCAGTTACGGCGCCGGCCGGAACAAACGATGGGCAAGGGCTCGGGGCTGATTTTGCGCGAGGACGGCTACATCCTGACGAACGCTCATGTGGTTGAGGAGGCGGACAGCATCGACGTCCAGCTCCGGGATGGCCACACGTTGAAGGCCATCGTTCGCGGGGTGGATCCGCAATCGGACCTGGCGGTCATCAAAGTAGATAGCCACGGGCTGCCCGCGGCCAGGCTGGCGGATTCGAGTCAGGTGCGGGTCGGCGAATTCACGGTGGCGATTGGCGCGCCTTTCAGCCTGGATTACAGCGTCACCTTTGGGCACGTTAGCGCGAAGGGTCGCTCGCGGATTATCGACGGCCCCGAGGGGGCATCGATGGACCAGGATTTCATCCAGACCGATGCGCTCATCAATCCCGGAAACAGCGGGGGACCGCTGGTCAATATTGAAGGCGAAGTGATCGGCATCAACACACTGATTGAGGGGCTGCACTCGGGCATCGGTTTTGCGATCCCCAGCAACCTGGCGCGGGAGGTTTCCGAGCAGCTTATTGCGCGGGGCAAATTCACGCGGCCGTGGCTTGGTGTCGCCATCGCGGGCTTTCGCGACGACCCGGACCTGCGCGAGTTCATCACGGGCATCGACGATGGGGTGGTGGTTCGGACGATCATGCCGAACGGGCCCGCCGCCAAATCCGACCTCAAACCTACGGACGTCATTACGGCCGTGGATGGGAGCCGCGTGACGACGGCGCAGCAACTCCGGAACGTGATTCGCGGCAAGAAAATCGGCCAGCCGGTGGTCCTTGATGTTTTCCGCAAAGGCAAATCGCTTCAGGTCAAGATCAGCCCTGCCGAATGGATTGAGCCGGCTGCAACCGTCACCAAGACGAAGGCGTCGCCGGCGCCGGAAGCCGACTCGGCGGCCTTGGGGATTGGGGTCCAGGCGCTGACGAAGGAACTCGCCGCGCAATTCGGCGTGGATGCGGCTGAAGGTGTGCTGGTGGCCTCGGTCGAAAAAGACTCACCGGGCGCCCGCAAGGGCCTCAAGCCCGGCGACGTCATCACGTCAGTGAACCAGCAACCCACCGACAGTCCCAAACAATTCCGGGAGGCCTTGAAGAAAGCCGACCTGAAGAAGGGGGTGCTGGTGAACCTGGTCAGCGGGAACAGCGCGCGCTTCGAGATACTGAAGGCGGAGTGAGGGGCGGGGGCGATGGGGCTCGCGGGGACGCTTGCCCTACCGGGGAGGGTTACTTGGCGTGGGCTAACCGCAAAGCCAAACGGGACTTTTTGCGATTGGCGGTCATCCGGTGGACCACGCCCGATTTGGCGGCTTTATCAAAAGCGGAGGTGATGCCGCGCAAGGCCGTGGCTGCCTCATCTTTCTTGCCCGCCTCGAGCAGTTGCAAATAACCCTTCTCGAGGGTGTGCAGACGGGACTTGAGGCTGCGATTGTGCAACTGTTTACGGGCGCTGTTGCGCATGCGGCGGTGGGCTGACTTCGTATTCGGCATAAATCAATGTTTCATTAAATAATCTGAGGCGCGCAACGGTATCGGAAACGAGCGAGTTGTCAATGGGGAACCCAGAACCCAAAACAGCGGAAAAGAACCGCGGATGACGCGGAGGGCGGGGAGGGCGAAAAAGGGCTTAAGCCGTTCACGCGGAGTCGAGGGGCCGAGGGTGGGGCGTTTTTGGACGAGGAGGGCGGCGCCCCAGAGCGTCCCGAGCGTCCCATATTGCTGAAGGTTTGGGCTCGCGGGGACGCTCGCCCTCACGGAGGCTCGGTCCCCAGCCCGGCAATTATTGTAGTTTCCGCGGATCGAGGTTTAGGCTCGAAGGCGGGAAAGAGGCAGGGTCGGCCCCGAGCGCGGGATTCGGGGTGTCGGCCATTTCCAAATCGAGGGTGGCGCCTTTGACGACGTCGGCATGGCGGAACCAGACCTTGTTTTGAAGCTGGCCGTTGAGGCGGAAGTTCTTGACGTATTTGTTGTCCGCTGAGTTGTTTTTGCAAACTACGCGGAGGGTTTTGCCGTTGTGCAGGCGAACGGTGACGCGAGCAAACACCGGGCTGCCCAGCTCGTACATTGGAACGCTAGGGACCGTTGGATAAAAGCCCATCATCGAAAAGACCACGAAGGCAGACATGCCGCCTCCATCTTCGTCACCCGGGATGCCAAGCGCGGTGTCGGTGAACCAATATTCGAGCAGTTGGCGGAGACGTTTCTGAGCTTTCCACGGTACGCCCAGGTGGTTGTACACATAAGGAATCACCAGGCTGGGTTCGTTCCCCATCGAAAACTGGCCTACCAACCCGGTGGAATCCGGGAAGACAGCAAAGAATTCATATTTCGAACGCCCGAGGTCCGCGCGGAAAAGCTGGTCGAGTTTGGTTTCCGCTGCTTTATACCCGCCCATCAGGTGGGCCAAGCCATCGAAATCATGCTGCACGTCCCAGTTGTAGGTGTAGTCGGTGTTTTCGGTAGTGTAATCGCGTCCGCCCTGGCCGCCTGAAAACCTCGGATCGAACGGTTCAATCCAGTTGCCCTTGGCGTCTTTGGGCCACATGAAGCCTTTATCCTGGCGATACACGTTTTTGTAGTAGGCGGCGCGCTTGAGGAATAGCTGGTAGTCGGCGTCTTTGTCGAGGGCGCGGGCCATTTGCGCGGTGCACCAATCATCGTAGCTCTGCTCGAGGGTCACGGAGACCGCCTGCCGGCGCTCGCCGGGATTGACCTCGGGGACGCTTTCGTTTTCGCCCGGATGCAGCGCCGGCAAGTAGCCGTGCTCGTTGTAGAAATCGTCCAGCGAAGTTTTCGGGCCGTTGCGCCACGGCAGGAGGGTCGCTTCGAGCGAGTTCTTGCGCACGCCTTCGTAGGCGGTTTTCAGGTCGTAATGGGTAACGCCTTTAAACCACGCATCCGCCATCCACGCGGCGGCGTGATTACCCGTCATGCACGCGTAATCGCCCCAGAGCACCGCGAAGGACGGCATCCAACTGGACTGCTCATACATGCGGACATAGGATTGGATTTTGTCGGCTTCCATTTCCGGGTTGAGCAGGGTTTGGAGGGGTTCGAGCGCGCGGTAGGTGTCCCAGAGCCAGTTATCGACGTAGAAAGGCCGGGTGTCCTGGTGGACCTTGTGGTCGAACGAGCTGTAGTATTGGCCGTCCTCAGTGATGTTCACCATGCGCTCGTAACAGCGGTATAGCGCGGTGTAAAAGACCCGGCGCTGTGCCGGTGTGCCGCCTTCGACCTGGACCTGTCCCAGGGCTTGGTTCCAGCGGTCGCGTGCGTGGCTTTTCACGCTCTCGAAGTCCCAAGCGGGGATTTCGTGTCGCAGGTTCCGGCGGGCCTGGTCGAGGCTGATGAAGGAGATGCCGTAACGGAACTCGAGGATGTTGCCCTGATCGGGTGCCAGCGCGGCGAGCCGTGATTTGCCGCCATTGTCGCCGGGGACGAGGTTGACCGGCGCGCTGAACTGGCCGTACACGAACGCCCGCATGTCATTGAACCGTTCCACGCCGGAGATGGCGTTCGTGCCTTCGACGGTCAGCTCGCCTCCCTGCCGATTCGCCAGCAGGACCACCGGTTTGCCGGAGGGAAAGGTGAACCGGAAATAACCGCAGCGAGCGGTGGGGGTGAATTCGATTCGGATGAACGAGCCATCCAGGCGCACGGAATAATAATAGGGCGTTTCCCTGGCCTGGTCGTAAGCCGCCGGGCGGTGCCACGCGCCGGCGTCCGGTTCGCCGTCGCACGGCATCAGCCAGAACAATTCGCCCAGCCGGTGGGAAATGATGATGAGCGGAAAGGATTGGATTTGGTCGTCCAGGCCGTCCTGTCGCACGGGATAAACTCGCACCATGCTGTTGGGCAGGGAGACCGTAGGCCGGGTCGGCTCGAGGAGTTGACCCACGTTGCCGATGGAGGGCGTTACGTATTCGACTTGTGCCTGCGCGCCGGCGCTGGAAAAAAGAGCGGTGGCGAAAAGAATGGTCGCGAGCGAGTTGTGAGGGTTCAAGTGAGTGCGCGGTTGCATACGCCGCTTATATTAATCAGACACCGCCAAACGATTCCACTGTAAAGAAAACAGAATCATCGCGGAGTGCAGCCCCATGTCCGAGGCCGGTGTTCCAAAAATCCCCCTCACGTCGGCCCTCTCCCGATCGGAGAATAGGCGGCTATCAACTATCTTTCGATTTCACCTTGAGGAGTTGGTCAATATAATATCGCGCCAGTGCCTGATAGCCCGTTTCGGCCACTCCTTCAATGGCTCCGTTCATTGTCCAATCCAGGAACAAAGCTTTGTCGCTGTGGTATTCGGCGCGTTGTTCGAAACAAGCGGCGCCGTCCGCCAGCCGTACGAGACGCAGGTGTGTTTTGATGCGCAGAAAATAGGAATCCTCACCCGAGCCCGCCCGCTCCAAGCGCAAGTCGTCCACACACGCTTCCAGAATGGTGTCGGCCGCGTCGGTCGCGGTCTCTTGGGGGGGATTGTTGGGTCCGGGCGAAAGGAACCCACCACGGATTCTTTCACTCCCGGTTTGCAGCAGGGCGCCATGAAATAGCCGCTGGTCAGCCATTTGGCTTAAGGCATCCGTCAGAGCGGCTTCGCGCTGGGCCAGCTCTGCGGGGCTGACTTTTTTCAAAGAACGGATCAAGCCTTCGGCCCCGACGACAGGTCCGGCCAGGGCGACGCCGACTCCAACCACCCCTCCAGCCACGCCCGCCACCGCCGCGTAAATGCGCGGGTCACCGCCAGCCCCATAACATCCCGCCTCCGATAATACAGCTCCCGCAGCGATCACTCCGGCTCCAGGACCGCTCAGCCCAAGCTCTGCCGAATCCAGAACCGCTTCCTTGACTGAACCGAGTTTTCCTTTGGCCTTTTGAAAACTGAAACTTGCGGGACTGGATTCTTCCGCGAGGGCGACTGTCCCGAAGCGAAAAACCTGAGGCCCGGAAAACCTTGAAACGCCGTCTGGCTTTGAGAGGGCGCCTGGGTGGGTGGCGCAACCGCTCAACAGGATTGCCAACGCAGCAAACCCCAAGACCGGGTGTCGCGGGAAGTTAAGATTCCTGGCCAAGGACACTATTTATGCGCGGCACTTCCAGGCAGCAGCCAGCCTGGGCAAGCCGCATGCAAGGCAGCTTGTTTTCATAACAACCAACTCTCCGCTTACTGAACGACGTGAATGGGCACGCCGCCAGGGGACGTGGTCGAGGTGGCGGTCTGCGGGTTCACTGGTCGCGCAGGCTGGGCGTTCGCGCTGCTCGCGGGCGGCACATACCGGTACGGTTCAGGGTCAGGGACCCATTTGCCGGGCCCGGGCGAGCTGGGAACCCACACCTGCGGCTCCAGCTCCCTAGCCGCTGGCTGCGCAGGCGTCGCGGGCGGCGCAGGCGGTGCGTAGCTGACCGGAGGATTATACGCGTAAACGGGAGGCGGATAGTAATAGCTGTAGGCTGGGTATGGGTAAGAGTACCTGTACGCGGGATAGCTGTAAGCCGCGCCCAGGCCCCAGCCGAGCCCAAAAGACCAAAACGGCCAGAAACACCCGCCGCGCCAACACCCGTGTGCCTCAGCGCTCAACGTCCCCGCGCAAAGAGTCAACGCCATGCTTGCCACCAGAGCGATTCTTTTCATATGCAACATCCGTTTGGTTTCCGCCTCACACAGTTCTACGGCGCAGCCCGGCGAGGCGGAACGCCGGGCCGTATCCTAAACTTCCTCGCGTTCTGGCCTCCCGTCAAGACCCGGGAATGCAGGAACCCGCCGCGGACACACCTTCAGCAAGCTGTTTTCAGGCGTCGCTGACGCGACGCGTGAGTCACCCGGGTTCTGGTTCCGTGGACTGAAGTCCACGTCTACCGTCAGTGCATCGCTACGCGATGCGGCGGCGGGGGCTTCCAGAACAAGCCTGTTCCACCCGCAGTAGAACCCTCGCGACTCACCGGCAACTGCTTGACAATGCGCCCGGATCGAGTAGTTTCCGCCCTATGGCTTCCGCCTCGGCTTGCCGAGGCTATCCTGCGAAGCCTGCGAGGGGGCCGGGAGGCCCCCTTCCTTGTTTGCAAAACCCTTAACTTTATTGGGGTTTTAAGGGCATGGGGCCGAAGTTGCACGGTTTGAAACAACTTTGAAACAACTTTTCCGGGCAGTTCCAAAAAAACTCTGTTCTTGAAAGTGTATGGAACGCCACACAGTTGTTGTAAACGGAACGCCGGACCCGAAAAACAAAAAGTACCCGGTCAAGGTCTGCCCGGCCCGTGTCAAGGGGCGCGGCGTCATCCCCATCAAAGTTTATTTCAAGCTCAGAGCCGAAAAATGCTACTGGCTTGTCGACGCCCGCAGCAGCGGAGAGCGTCGGCTGCTCAATTGCCGCAATTATGAAGCCGCTCACGAGCGAGCGCAGCAAGTGGCGGAAGCCATCGCCAAGGGCAAGCAGGCTGTCCTGCACCTGACGCGGCAGGATTTGGACAGCTACCGAATGGCCAGGGAAGCGGGCGCGCCGTTCCATGTCAGCGTCCACTTCGCCAGGCTGGTTCAGTCGCAGGGTTTGTTTCGGCGTGTTGTGGACGAGCGGGGCTAAGGACAGCCGTGGTTGGAGACGACGGGTCCTCCGTTGCCGAGTTTTCTTTGGCTCAAGATTGGCAGCGGCTCGATTTGCTTGCGGGCACTGTCGGCCTCGTGCAGGACTTTTTTCACGGTTCGCAGCAATTCGTCACCGGTGTAGGGCTTTGCCAGCGCGGCCACCGGCTGGAGCCACGGGTTCCGGTCCAACTCTCGCGTCGGCACGCCTGCCGACGCCATAATGACAGGGAGCGTCATGTGTGCCGAACGCACCTTCTTGACAAGCTCAATGCCCGAAACCCTCGGCATGTTGTTGTCGGTGATGAGAAGGTCGTAGCCGTTGGCCTGAAGAGCCTTCCAAGCGGCTGCACCATCTTCGGCGGTTTTCGTTTGATAGCCGAAGCGACTGAGCGCTGCGACGTTAAACTGGAGGTTCAATGGGTCGTCCTCGACCACCAGAATGCGCTTGGCTGGGCGCGTCTGGCATCGAGCTTGCGGGGCCGCTGACGCTCCACCGCGCAGGATTCCGCCATTCTTCAAGGTGCCAGCATAAGCCGGAACCCCATGCGCACCCTCCGGGGGATTAACCGTGGGGTATTTCCCCCACTGATGGTATTCATAAGTCCGGCCCGGCACGGTCTGTCGGAGGGGGCCATGGGCGAGCCAATCAGTTCAACCGTGGCCAAGTCCCGACTGGACCTTTGGTCACGAATTATACACAGCGTCATGAATAACTGCGCATCATCAGCGAGGGAATACTGTTTTTTTGCGCCTTTTTGCAGCCTCAGGCGCATATAATGGTGACTGCGTGTATAGCTCAATGATTCGCGCATCGCCGAGGTCGAGCCGGGAGCAGCGGCGGCAGTGGCGGGATGGCGGTGCGCAACCAACAGGGTGACCAGTGCTTTCACAGAAGGCCACTTGGCCCGGCCCCCGGAGCATCGTATCCCACCAAGCCGACCCTCGGCCCCTTGTGGCAAGGGTCAAAAGGCGTTAGGGTCTGGTTGGAAGTGGGTCACGCCTATGGAACCTCATTTAGACATTCTGCTCGTCGATGACAACCGCGCCGACCTTGACTTGTTCGGAATGGCCGTCGAAAAGTCTGGCGTCAATATCTGTCTTCAAAATCTGACCGCCGGGCAACAGGCCATTGACTATCTGGCGGCCAAGGGGGCTTACACCGACCGCTCGTTACATCCTCTGCCCGATGTGATCGTTCTGGATTTGAAAATGCCACAGGTGAATGGTTTTGACTTTCTGGCTTGGCGCAAGGCTTCTCCAGTATTCTCCTCCATACCCGTCGTCGTCGTCAGTGGCTCGGCAGACCCGAACGATGTTCGTCGAGCCATTGCGCTGGGGGCCAACAAACATATCACCAAGCCAGTCGACTTTTTGGGTTGGATAGCGGTCGTGCGAGAGATTTGGGATTTTGGGACGGAAGGCACCGCCTCTCTTCGAGTGGGGCCGACCAGCCACGCGTCGCAGTAACCCGCATCGCAATGGCGAGCATGGCTCCGGCGCCGCGGGTCCAACGCCGGTTCGATGCCGTGGCCCTGCGTGGCCCGGGCATGAACCCGTGAGCGTTTGCCCATCGTTCAGCCGGGCGCGGAATATTTGACACAATTGGAGTGCGGGTCTAAACCGCCAGCTTGTGCCCGCTCTGAAGCAATATCCCCCTGTGTCGGGCTGCACCAGCGTTTGAATTCACCCCACCCTCGCCGTGCCCTTCGGCATCGGCCACTCCGCCACTGCTCCGGGTCGGCGCTGGCCGTGGCGGTCGTTGACGGCACCAGTGGTTCTGCCATGCTGGCCATCAGCGATGCCGCGAAAAGTCCGCACCCTGCTGCTCGCGTTAGTGGTCCTCGTCGCACTGGCCATGCTGACGGGAGTCTTCTTGTTCGTGGGGCGGACACCTGCGCCGTCGCCGCTGCCGAATCCCAACGGGTATGACGATTTCCTGAAGGCCGCAGCATCATTGACCTTGTACGGCGACTTCGACAACGTCTCGACCTTCGACCATGACAGCCTTCGGATATTGGTGTCCACCAATGCCGAACCTCTGCGCCTGCTGCGTCTGGGCCTGACTCGCCAGTGCTCAGTGCCAACCGATTTATACCTGACCAATGACGCTGGCAGGAGCGGGGTGGGGCGTCTAAAATCCCTGGCCGAAGTACTGGCGGCGGAGGGACGTCTGCGAGAAATGGAAGGCCAGCCAACCGAGGCCGCTTTGGACGATGCGGACGCCATCCGCCTGGGAAATGAGATAAGCCGGGGCGGCTTTGCCATTGACCGCGTCTTTGGAATTGCGTGCGAATTCGCGGGTTACACTGCCCTCGCGAAGCTCGTGCCCAAGTTTAACGGCGAGCAGGCTCGCCGGGTGTTGAGACGGTTGGAGACCATCGATCAGACCCGTGTCACTCTGGATGAGATCCAGCGGAATACCGACCGGTGGAATCGCTACCAGATGAGAGGCCGGTTCAATCCGATCTTCCGGGCGAGTTTCTGGTGGTTGTCGCGGCCTTCAAATCAAATGATGGCGATGAGGCACAAAACAGCAGTAGCGCATACCTGTCTCTTGGAGGCTGAACTGGCTCTACGCGTTTACCAATCCGAGCAGGGGCGCGTGCCGGTACGGCTGGATGAACTGGTGCCGAATTATCTTTCAAAGGTGCCCTCAGACCCGTTCAGCGGCAAAACGATGATTTACCGCCCGCATGGGACCAACTGGCTATTGTACAGTGTTGGCCCGGACGGCGTAGACGACGGCGGCAAAAGCGTAGGCCGGTGGGCTTTTGGTGCCGTTGCGAGAGGTGACCTGCTTTACGATTCGCCTTATTGAGCGCGGAGTCTGGCTGGGCTGTGCTTGCGACGCCAGCGCAATGCCGAGGAGCCAGCCTGGGAGCCGCAGGCATTGGGGAGCGCTGAACGTGGCACGGGACCCGGAGGCCTCTTCCTTTTTAAGCAGGACTTCTGAATATCATCAGTGGGGGAGATACCCCACGGTCAATCCCCTTGTAGAGTGCGCATGGATGTGCGGGTTATACTTGGGTTGTGAAAACTGGCGGATTGGTGCAAAGTGGAGCGTCAGCGGCCCCACAAGCGGCAGGCCAGACGCGCCCGTCCAAGCGCATTCTGGTGGTTGATGACGATTTGTCCATCCGCCGGTCTTGCGCCCGAGTGCTCAGTTGTTCCGGCTATCAAACGGAAACCGCCGAAGATGGAGCCGCCGCCTGGGAAGCGCTTCAGGACAACGACTACGACCTTCTTATCACCGACAACAGGATGCCGAGGGTTTCGGGCGTTGAGCTGGTCAAGAAGGTGCGTTCGGCGCACATGAGACTACCCGTTATTCTGGCGTCGGGAGACTTGCCTGCGCAAGAGTTGGACGGGAACGCGTGGCTCCAGTCTGTGGCCACGCTGGCAAAACCCTTTAGCGGCGACGAGTTGCTGGGAACCGTGGAAAAAGTCTTGCACGAGGCCGACCGTGCCTGCGAGCAAATCGAGCCGCCTCCCATCTTCAGCCAAGGAAAATTCGGCCTCCGAGCACAAGTCGTCTCCAACCATGGCTGCCTTCAGCCCCCGCTCGTCCACCAGACTTGCCGAAGCAGACCCTGCGACTGAGCCCCCTTGGTCGCAGGGTAATTTCCCAAGCTCATAATAAACCTGCACGTCCTTGGACGGACTGCCTTGTCGGCGGTGGTCGCCCACGCTCGTCGGCAGTGGCACGACCTGAGCGTCGAAGTTTTGACATCGCGCCAAGCCTCTATCGGACCAACCCACTCCGAACCACCGCTTCAAAGCGGTGTTTTCAGAAGCTCAATGAACTTCCTCATGGCCGCAGACAGCACTTTTCCTTTCTTGTAGATGACCGCCAACGGCGCGAAATAATTCCCCTCCAGGCGCACCGCCGCGATGGTCCGAGTGGCGACCTCCCCCCGGATGGTGTTTTCGGGCAGGATGGCCATGCCAAGGCCAATTTCCACCGCCTGTTTCACCGTCTCAATGTTGTCGAATTGGCTCACATACTTCCCCTCGACGCCTTCATTCTTAAGGATTTTGTCCACGGCTTTGCGCGTGGGGATGTTCAGCTCGAACCTGACCATCTTCTGCCCGTTCAGGGCTTTAAGGCTCACCACCTTCAGTTGGGCCAAGGGATGTTGCGGAGGGCAGGCCAGGACGAGCGTATCGCTGCGAAAGGAGACGATTTCCAGTTTGGTGTGCGGCTCAGGAAAGGAGACCAATCCCAAATCCGCCACGTTACCCAGCATATCTTCGTAAACCTCGTTGGGGCGACGGTAGGTGACATGCACTTTCACGTTCGGACAGTCCTGCAGGAAGCGTTTGACGTAGGGTGGCAAATCGTAAAGCCCAAAGCTGTAAACCGTGGCGACATGAATGTTGCCGGAGATGATGCCTTTGATCTCCTGCAGTTTGGTGTGGAGCGCCTCGTAACTCCGCACAATCTTTTTGCTAAAATCGTAAAATACCTCCCCTTCGGCGGTGAGCCGGAAGTTCGCCTGGCTCCGCTCGATGAGCAGCGAATGGAACTGGCGCTCCAGCGCCGCGATGGTCTGACTGACGCTGGATTGGGTGACGTTGTTGAGGTGGGCGGTCCGGGTAAAACTTTTGCATTCGGCCAGGTCGCAAAAGGCCTTCAGACTCTCGATTTGCATAAGTTATTGAACTGAAAAGCATGTGGTGCGTCAAGATGAATAAATGGATATCCGGACCCGACCAGCTTCTTGCCGCCACACCGAACGCGAGAGGCTTGCAACCCAGGCCACAGCGGATACAATGCTGCAGGTTCGCGAGCGTTACGCGTTATGACAACTTCCAGGAATCAAGCATGGGAGCAGGTTCGAGCGAGAGGGCACACACGGTTTATCTTGCTCCATGGCGTGTTGTGCTGGGGCGTCCCGTTTGGGACCGTAGTCATGCTCGGCCCGTTCATCTACGACATTTTCACACACCATTTCCAATCGTCTATTTGGAATATGGTTGCTGCGTTCGCCTTACTGACGGTGTTGTTTGGGTGCAGCATGGGCGAGACCTCGTGGAGGAGGCGCGAAAAGGCTTATCTTGAAAACCACGACTCCTAACAAAGCGGCTCCGCGCGGGTCCACGCAGCAATTCCAGGAGCTGTTCTGCCAGCGATTCAACTGTTCACCTTCAGAGTATGAGGAACGGGCGTTCCGGGTGTGTTTGTATTGGCATGCGCGGTGGCTGGCGCCTGTCCTGCGGAAGCTAAAGCCGGATTTGTTCGCGGAGGATTTCAAGTTTATCCGGTATCTGGGCGCATCGACTGGTTTATCGAAAGCAGGTTTGGATCTGCTGGATTTCCGACATGTGAACCTCGGCAAGCGGAGTTTCTGGCGCATCAGTCTGAGAATCCGTTTATCGAGCCGAAAAGCCAGCCGGTTGGCCCAACAACTGTTCGCGCAGGAAATTGTAGCTGGACGCGAATCGAGGTTTGGTTCTACTCCCGTTGCGTGGAAGTAACTAAAGCGTCCTTCTTCCCAGAGCCTTCGCTTTCTTCCACCGAGCGTGATCTGCCGGCCTGCGGGAATCGGAGTTTACGGACTCTGCCTGCTACGGTTTGAGGATTTTGGCACGCCGCGTGATCTGGGGAATTCTCTGAGCTCAAATCGGGCTTGATATCAATCCAAATGAGATGTAACACGGTAAAGCTATGGATGAATCGACATCGCAACCCAAAGCCAAGCGGCAAGCGAACGCGGCTTTTATGAAACCCGTCCAACCGGACGAAAAACTGGCCGCCATCATCGGCCACGAGGCTGTGCCGCGCACCGAGGTGACACGCAAGCTTTGGGAATACATCCGCAACCACAACCTGCAAGACCCGGAAAACAGGACCTTCATAAAAGCCGACGAAAACCTGAAGCAAGTGTTCGACGGCAAGGACCGGGTCAGCATGTTCGAGATGACCAAATTGGTTTCCAACCATGTGAAGTGAGCGATGCGCGAGCTTCGCGCTGGGACGGATTAGGCGAAGGCGCAAAACAGAAAGTCGTGCCTGGCTGTCAGGCTGACGATGACCGGGCTGAGCAGGACCGCGCTACTCGCCGCGGCGGCGTCCAGGACGGGCACATGAAGCCGATTTCGCGGCGAGACATGTTGAACCAGGCCGGTTTGTTGGGGGCTACCGTTGCCGTTGGGCTGCCGCTAGCGACGACCGCCGCGGAGCCGTTGTCCGGCAAGACACCACTAACAGAAAAGCCCAAGCTGAAGGTGGTCGTTACCGGTGGGCATCCGGGAGACCCCGAGTATGGCTGTGGCGGCACCATTGCCCGTTATACTGATCTGGGTCACGACGTCGTGCTGCTCTACCTCAACCGGGGCGAGTGGCCCGAGAATCCATTGCTGGAAGATGCCAAATCGGTCCGCATAGCTGAGGCCAAGAAAGCCTGCGAAATTCTCAAGGCCCGACCGGCCTATGCCGGGCAACTTAACGGTGCCGCGATCGTTGATTCCGTCCATTACGAGAAATTCCGACGCCTCCTGGAGGCCGAACAACCCAATCTCGTCTTCACCCACTGGCCGATTGACAACCATGCTGATCATCGCGCCATTTCGCTCTTGGTTTATGAAGCCTGGCTGCGAATGGGGAAGAAGTTCGCCCTCTATTATTACGAGGTGTCTAACGGAGAGGACACAGTCCAGTTTGCCCCGACCCACTACGTCGATATTACGGGCACCGCATCGCGGAAACGCCTGGCCTGCTACGCGCACGCCAGCCAGACACCGGATAAGTTTTTTGCGCTCCAGGAAATGGTCACCCGGATGCGCGGGATCGAGAGCGGGTGCAAGCAAGCAGAGGGTTACACCCGGCATGTGCAAAGCCCGGACTTCACGCTTCCGCTCGCGTTCTAATAGACGCGTGCTTGGGTTCCGGGGGACATACGAGCCGAGGGAATGGCGGAAGTCGGCGCGCACCCTTCTGGAGCTGTTGAACTGGTAACGAATCCCTTATCAAGGGGGCCAGTTGCCACGTCCGAAACTCACTCGAGCGCCTTGATCTTCAAATTCCGGAACTCGATTCGGTAGCCCTCGCCCTCCAACCCAACCCGGCCCTGCGCCAGGCCGCAGTCGTCAAACTGGCAGGTGACGCTGCCGTTGACCCAAAGGGTCAGCGTCTTGCCGCGAGCGGTCACTTCCAGGGTGTTCCACTCTCCGGCAGGCTTGACGCGCATGTCTTTGACCTCTTTCTTCAGGCTGAAGAACTTCTTCTTCTCGCCAGGTGTGGGCGTCTCGCCAAAGAGATATCCGTCCTTGGCGTCACCGAACTGGGCCTGGTGCCAGATAGCGCCATCCTTGGAGTTGCGCACATAGGCACCGCTGTTGTAGCCGCTCTTGCCCTCGATTCGGGTGTAGCGGCATTCGAAATGGAAAATGGCGTCGCCGATTTCTTTGTCGAAAAGCAGCATGTCGTGGCCGCCGTCGCCATCACAGATGAGCACCTTTTGCTGCGTATCCACGTGCCATTGGTCGCGACCCAGCTTGGCACCTGGCGGAACCGGCACGCGATACCAGCCTTTCAGATCGGCGCCAGGGAAAATATCGAGCCAGCCTTGAGGATCGGCGTCCAGGGCGCTCCTTGCCCCGGCTGGATCGGTGTGTGGGAGTTGCGCCACGGCCGGCAAGCAAAACGGTAACAGAAACAAGGCCGAGAATAAGCCCAAGGCGCTGCAAAACCGATTCGACCGAAGTGATCTAGTGTAGCGGAGCAGTTTTCTAATCATGACGGCCGAAGTGTAACCAGGACGAGGTCTGAATGGAAAGGTCAGATGAAGCCGAAGGCCGTGTTGGTGGAGCCGACCCCGCCGACGGCGGCTAGGCCGTTCCGGGCCAGGCAGAGCAGGGGACATTCAGCGGCCACGACCAGTGCGGTCGCCGGGCGTAATCGGAGGAACAGCCGAGGGTTCATTGATGCCGCAACACGCGGAATTCGCTGGCTGGCATCATCGGGGCGGCACGACCGGCTGGGAACGAGCAGTATTAGTCGTTGCGGGCGTGGGGCGGGTTTTCGGTGTTGAGCCGCCATCCAAGGTTTCCGAGACATCCATGGCCCCGTTGACCTCGCCCAAAGGTCCGCCCCCGCTCCCGCCGGTCTGAGAGGCGTTTGCACCCGCCGGCGGCTTGGCGTTTGGCTCATGATCAAGAGCCTTTGTCAGCGCGGGGAGGCCGTAGAAGTATCCAATCCCACCAACAGCGGCCACTACCACCAGCAGCAGGCCATATTTCAGCAGCGAATTGCTGCCGCGAGGCGATCGCGGGGTGAATTTCCTGGCCGCACTCGGAGCAGGCGCTGTAGAACGCGGGACCTGCGTAGCACCCGCTGAGAGTTTCAGCCCCCCGGCCATTGAACTTTCCCTGGTTGGCACAGAGGCAGGTGGAGGTGGCGATGGAACCTGAACTTGCGGCAAGATGGTTTTGGTATGGCAGGCCGGGCATTCGATTTCGCGGCCGACCCAGGCTTCGTCACAAGAGACGTGCTGTCCGCACTGTGGGCAAGAAAACCTAATGTCGGCCATAAAATCTTTCCTTAAGGAGGGGGAAGGGGCAAACGCCGGGAGGAGATCAAACTGCGAGCAAGCATGGGCCTATTTACAGCACCGCCAGAGGCGTGCGTCAAGCCCCTGCCGTGCCGGCCTTCGTATTGCGCCCCACGGCCAACACCTTTACCAGCCAAATTCGTAAGTGCAATTGGGGTTTCATTGATGTTTCAGGATCTGAAATTCCGTCACCCGCGCCCAGTGCTCAGCCTTCTCCGGCCCTTGATAGAATTGGAGGCTGATCCTGGCCGCCTCATTTGTCCGAGCAGGCATTGTGCATTGGTCGACGTCGTTCCATTCCTTTGCGTCCGGGGTGCGAAACTGACCTCGGATCTGACTCCCCTTGGCGAATAGCCTGAGTTGGACGGAGGTCGAGGCCAGCGGGATGATCGCCACCGTCCGCGTCTTGTCGTTTTCTTCCCGGCCCATCACCACGCTCAATTTGCCATCGACCAGTTCCTGGCCGAGCTTCACCATGTTGCTGTCGTCGTAATACCAGACCAGGTCCACTTGCTCATATTGATTCGTTGGCTGGTTCTCGACTTTCACCCTCACTTCGATTTCTCGTTCCGTCGCGTCGGGTGCTGGCCGGACCAGCAAGTTCCTGGCGTCGTTTTGAGGACCCCACATGTTTCCGGGTTCGATGCGCACCTCCAATCCGCGTTCGGTGACGCGCCAGGCGTCACGATGCTCGCGCACCCAGGACCACCCCTCGCCCAGCTTGGCCTTGAAATCGTCCCGGAAGAGGACTTCCTGGGCGTGGACCGGGTTGGTGAGGGAAGCAAATGCCAGGATCATCACGAGGGCCTTCATATGGTCGGATGCATTCATGGTTTATCCCGGGCCGAAAGCTCTGCACTTTGGTGCCGGTGGCGGGACTCGAACAGAATTTCAGGATTTTTCGGAAATCCAGTACTCCGCTACTACCCCTCAACCACCAGAGGCGTACGGCCTCATAACCATCGAACGCCCGTAGAATCAGGAGTTTTCGAGGCAGTGTCAAGCACTCGGCATTACTCATCTATAACAAAGCCAGTGCTCACCAATCGCTCAGCCACTGCCCGTTTACTGGCACTTTGTAAGCACTTTGTAAGGTTTTCCTGGCAGGCACTACCAATCCTTCATGGATAATGAACACAACCGCCCATCGCTGATGCATGGTCTGACAGGAGATGAGGGTTGCCTTAAATCATGAAGGCAACGACCCATGATCGATCAAACACCGCTCCCTCGGTTCTGAGGCGCGTGGTGCGTGTCGTTTTCTTAAGTTTGCTCGTCGTTGGCGCGGCGACCGTGTGGTTCCGGCGCGACCCATTGCGCAACTTTGTCTTCGCGAAAGGTGTAATGCTCAATGACGCGCCAACCGAAGAAGCGATGGAATTAGTGGTGGATGAAGCCAAAGACCCCCAAACAGCCATCCGAGCACTTTGGAGCTCGAAAAGAATTGTGCATCGAGAGGCGGCCCTGCGTCAATTGTCACGGTTCATTCCTGCCGGCGAACCCGTTCCCGTTCAGTTGGAATCACTGGTTCTTGCGGCCGCAATGGACCCGGACATGAATGCTCGGGAAGCAGCTCTTGCGATTCTGCGCGAACACAAACATCCAGCGCTACCAGAAATCTGCGTGGCACAGCTCCAGGATAACGACCCGGAAGTGCGACAGCTTGGATTGGACAATCTGAAGCAGGTAAATGCCGAGATCGGAGTTCCATTAGTGATGCCGTTGCTGCAAGATTCCGATCCGCGAATTATCGCCGGAAGTTTGAAGTTGTTGGAGAATTGGACCGGCCAGACGTTCGGTGTGAAACTGGCCGACACAGTGCCGACCGAGAACAAAGAGACTGGCTTGATGGAGTGTGGCGAAGCAGGCACGGTCAAGGCCAAAGCCGGCGCGGAGCGCGCCAAAGCGTGGTGGGCAGAACACCGGACCGAGTTCACTCCCCTCCACCGCCTGGTGCCGGCCAGTGTCTTCGTCGCTCTTGAGCCGGTCCCGGCGGGAGACTTCTCGCTCTCGACGCTCGACGGACGGCGACTCAGGTTATCAGACTTCCGCGGCAAGGTGGTGTTGATCAATTTCTGGACGACGTGGTGTACCGCTTGCATCGGTGAGATTCCGGAACTGATCCAATTACAAAAGCGCCATCACGATCAACTCGTCATTTTGGGGGTGTCCTTGGACTGCGTTCCGGACGACGACGAGGATAGCCATGCCGGAGCTCGGCCTTCGCTGAAAGAAATCCGCAAAAAAGTGGCCCGCACGGTGCAGACTCGAAAAATCAATTACAGTGTTCTGCTTGACGAAAAGAATAGGGCAGGCGCCCGGTTCAACGGCGGCGAACTGCCCACAACTGTCATCGTGGACGCCGAGGGTAACGTGCGCCGCCGCTTCATCGGTGCGCGCCGCCTTTCGGTTTTTGAGGCGATGATCGCCGAGGCCAGCCGGCCTCTGCATTGAACCAGGTAAAACGCGAAATGATTCCAAAGCGAATGTATGAGTCCAGCACGCTATGTGATTTTAGGAGTGTTTGCCGGCATCGCTACTAGCGCCGCTCCCGTCCAATTTCAGAGTTCCGAGCGCCAGGCGGCGCTGGTGGAGCTTTACACCTCCGAGGGGTGCAGCAGTTGCCCGCCGGCCGAGTCGTGGCTGAGCGGGCTGAAAGAAGCCTCCGGTCTGTGGCGCAACTTTGTGCCCGTTGCCTTCCATGTTGATTACTGGGACTATCTCGGCTGGCGCGACAAATGGTCCAGCAAACAACATTCCGACCGTCAGCGCGCTTACGCCGGAGTCTGGGGCAGCGAGAGTATTTACACTCCTGAGTTTGTTCTCAACGGCAAGGAGTGGCACAACTGGCTCGGATTGGGGGGTGTTCCCGGTTCGTCCGGAACCAAAGTCGGCATCCTCAGCGTCACCTCCAGAGACACGAATCACTGGGACGTGAGTTTTATCCCCGCAGCGGGCGGAACCACAGGTTACGAGGTGAACGCCGCGCTTCTGATTAGCGGGGTGGGTTCTGACGTGAAGGCTGGGGAGAACGCCGGGCGTCATTTGAAGCACGATTTTGTCGTACTCAAACTTGTCACTCAGCCGCTCATCCTCAAGAACGCCGGGTTCCAGGGCGCGTTCGTTCTGCCTGCCCAGGAGAAGAAGCTGGAAGGCAGGTTGGCGCTAGCTGTCTGGGCCAGCTGTAGTGGACGCCCGGAGCCGGTGCAAGCAGTTGGTGGCTGGCTCGTGCCATCGGAGAAAACGAAATGAAAAACCTCAAAGCCAAAACGGCCATTTCCACAATCAGTTTAATTACGACCGAATAGAAGAATGGGCCGCGCTCGGTTCCTCGCAATCGGCGTTCTGCTTTTTCGCGCCCCGGCCGTGCCAGATGCCCGACGCGATCAGTACGAGGGCGCACCCGCCGGTGAACAGAATCAGAAAAGGCGTTGGTTTACCTTCCACAGGAGAAGGCGGGGAGACTTTGCTTTTCCCGCACGAACAATTAGTTTTTGCCCGTGGATCCCGACGACCAGTCAGCCGCGAGCCAGGCGTCGCCGACGGAAGGCGCCCAAGCGGCGCCCGGCCTCTCGGACCCGGAGCGGTGGGTGGAACTTCACGGCGATTACCTTTTCAGGTACGCCATGATGCGTTTGCGCGACGCCAGCAAGGCGGAAGACGCGGTCCAGGAAACATTCCTCGCCGCGCTCAAAGGAGGCAAAAGTTTTGCCGGACGGTCGGCGGAGAAGAGCTGGCTGGTCGGTATTCTTAAGAACAAGGTTTCCGATTATTACCGCAAAGCCAGCCGCGAGACTTCGTTCACGGACATGGAGTTTTACTCGGATGAAGAGAGCGACCGATTTGTCGCGGACGGCCTGTCCAAAGACAGTTGGATTCACGAACTTGGTCCGCAGGAATGGTCCAGTCCCGGCGCCAGTTTGGACAGCGAGATATTTTGGCAAACCTTTCGCGATTGCTCGAGCAAGCTCCCAAAGAACGTCGGGGCTGTATTCACTTTGCGGGAGGTTGACGGCATCGAGAGCAGGGAGATTTGCGCCATGCTGAACATTTCCGAAAGCAATCTTTGGGTGATGTTGCATCGTGCCCGCATGGCGTTGCGGCGCTGCATGGAAGCGAACTGGTTTGGAAAAAGGGACCGGCCGGGATGAAAGTTGTCGGGGCGCATGGTGCAATGCCTGCAAATTGTCGATGAGGAGCGAATCAAAAACGAAAGAAACTTACTTGTAAGGTTTGTCTGCCTGGGACGACCCATCGTTGACGGTAAAATATTAACAATAAGAACGAACAAAACGATAACAAGCTTATGAAATCAAGCATTGCACTCCTGGCAATCCCAGCTCTGGCCGCGGTGGTCCTGGCCGGCTGTAGTCAAACCGCTCCACGCAATTCAACCGATATGTCATCCCCGAGTTCAAGTATGGGAAATGCCAGCGGCATGATGAGCGGAACGACCAATATGAAGGCAACCCACGACATGTCGAACATGAATATGTCGGATATGTCGGCAACCCGCAATATGTCCAATATGAACATGTCTGCAACCCACAGTATGTCGAACATGGTTATGTCGACACACGCCACTCAATAGTCGATCGCCTTCGCGATTTGGTGTTCCCTTGAAAGATTCAAATAAAATCTTGGCCCGTGAAGTAACCGACCCTGCCGTTTATTTCAACCGTCGGACATTCATACGGACTGGAATCGTTGCGGCCAGCGCCGTGGCCACCGGCTTGCTCTATCGACGTCTCAATCATGTGGCAACCGGTACCGTTGATACCCCCTTGATCAAGGGACTGACAACGCCCGCTGCAGGGGCGGATGCCACCGGCTTTCGCGCAGCCGATCCGGCGACCTCTCTCCGGGACATCACCCATTACAATAATTTCTATGAATTCTCGACCGACAAGGAAGGAGTCGCAGGCGCGTCGGCCACATTTGAGGCCAAAGGCTGGCAGGTATCGGTCGAGGGCCTGGTGAGAAAGCCCAGGGTTTTCGATCTCGACGAGCTATTGAAGATCAGTCCGCCCGAAGAACGGATATACCGAATGCGTTGTGTCGAAGCCTGGTCCATGGTCATTCCGTGGGTTGGTTTTTCGCTGTCCAAACTGCTCGAGGTGGTGGAGCCGCTGAGCGCTGCGAAGTATGTCGCCTTCGAGACCCTGCTGGATCCCAAACGGATGCCGGGTCAGCGGAGCCAGGTGCTCGACTGGCCTTATGTTGAGGGTTTGAGAATGGACGAGGCAATGCACCCGCTGACGCTGCTGGCCAGCGGCCTGTATGGGCGGGCGCTGCCGCCCCAGGACGGCGCTCCGATCCGGCTGGTGGTGCCCTGGAAATACGGTTTCAAGGGGATCAAGTCTCTTGTCAAGATCAAGCTGGTGCCGACGCAACCACGCACGAGTTGGAGCGCGCAGGCTCCGAATGAATACGGCTTCTATGCCAACGTGAACCCGCAGGTCGATCATCCACGCTGGAGTCAGGCAACCGAACAGCGCATCGGCGAATCCGGGCGGCACCCGACGCTGATGTTCAACGGCTACGCGGAACAGGTCGCCGGTCTATACACCGGGATCGATCTGCGCGCGAATTTCTGACCGGGAACAAGCAGCCGTGAAAGAGAACGACATTCGCTTCGCCAAGTTATTGGTGCTCGTCAATGCGGGCGTGCCGCTGGGGTTGCTGGGCTGGGATGCCGGGCACCATCGGCTGGGCGCCAACCCGGTAAATTTCGCGATCCTCACGACCGGCATGTTGGCGCTGGTTTTTTTGATCCTGACGATGTTGGTGACGCCATTGCGAAAAATCACCGGCTGGAATTGGCTCATTTTCGCCCGGCGGACGCTCGGCCTCTACGCCTTTTTCTACGCCTGCCTGCACTTCCTGATTTTCTTCAGCCTCGACCGGTGGTTCAGCGTTTCCAGCACGTTGTCAGAAATGGTAAAACGCAAATACCTGATCGTGGGAATCACTGGCTTGTTGGCCATGGTGCCCCTGGCCCTCACCTCGACCAACGCCATGATCAAACGCCTGGGGGGCACACGTTGGCGGGCGTTGCATCGGCTGGCTTATGTGGCCGCCATCACGGGTGTGGTCCATTACTATATGCAGGTGAAGGCCGACGTGCGCCAGCCGCTCGCGTTCGCGGCGGTGCTGGCGGTGCTGCTCGCCTGCCGGCTCATTCCCAACCGCCACCGCGCCAAGCCGGCAGCGGTGAGCGCCACCGCCAGGCCAAAGCTCTGGTCCGGCTCGTTGCGCGTGGCGCGCATCGTTCGGGAAACACCCGACGTCCGAACCTTCCGCCTGGCTTCACCCGACGGGCACCGTCTGCCGTTCCGGCATCTGCCCGGCCAATATCTCATCCTTACCTTGCCGATCGATGGGAAAAGAGTCAACCGCACCTACACCATCGCTTCGTCCCCGTCCCGTCCCGACTACTGCGAAATCACCGTCAAGCGCGAGGACAACGGCCTTGCCTCGCGCCACCTGCATGACACCCTCCGCGAAGGCGACCTGCTCAACGTTTCCGCTCCCGCCGGCCGTTTCACCTTCGACG
The DNA here is from genome assembly GCA_035566435.1 of Candidatus Acidiferrum sp. Taxonomy (GTDB): domain Bacteria; phylum Verrucomicrobiota; class Verrucomicrobiia; order Limisphaerales; family UBA8199; genus DATMRF01. Next base: position 3,063 of record DATMRF010000134.1, on the reverse strand, counting down.
GCACGGAGTCCAACCGCATCGTGCTCATTGCCGGAGGTGTCGGCATCACGCCGCTGATGTCCATCCTGCGCTACCTGACCGATCAGAGTTGGAAAGGCGACATCCACTTCCTTTACTGCGCCAAATCTCCGCAAGACATCATTTTCCGCCAGGAACTCGATGACCTCCAAAGGCGGTTCCCGAATCTCCACCTCCACATCACTCTCACGCGGGCCGATGGAACCGACTGGACCGCCCGCAAGGGACGTATCACCGGCGAATTCCTCAGGCAAACCATACCCGACCTCGCCGGGCGGCCCGTCTATATCTGCGGACCCGCCTCCATGATGGAGCCAACCATTCAAATGCTTCGCGAGTTGGGTGTTCCCGCCGATCGAATCAAGTCCGAGGCGTTTGTCGCCGGCAAACGGGCCGAGGCCGCCCTTGCACCAGATGCTCCGCCAGTTCCAACTTCGTCCCTGACCGTTCCGCTTTCATCAACCTCGCCGGCTGGCGGAACGACGGTCCCCACCTTGACCTTTGCTCGGTCGATGAAATCCGCTCCTCTGACAACAGAGAAAACGCTGCTGGAGATAGCGGAAGATGCCGGCTTAAACATAGACTTTGAATGCCGCTCCGGCGTTTGCGGCCGGTGCAAGACCAGGCTCCTGGCCGGCTCCGTCAACATGGAAGTTCAGGATGCCTTGGACGAGGTGGACCAGTCGGAAAACGTCATTTTGCTCTGCCAAGCCAGGTCCACCGGGAACGTGACGATAGAAGCATGAATCTAAAAAACGAAAGAATCGCAAGGATTTTTGCCCTCTCGCCGACGAAGATATCGGCGCCGCTGCGTTCGACGCGGGTGCGGCGGCGCAACCAACTCGCACATTGCTTGTTCGTTGGCGGAAAACAATATGCCCCCTAACGCTTTGAAAACCCTTGTCCGGGGGGTCGGCAAACTTTCACCCAGTTGCAAGGAGGCCGCTCGACTGCAGTCCGTTGCGCTTGATCGCACGCTCACGCCTGTGGAGAGGTTCGGATTGCGTTTTCACCTCCTGTTATGCAAATGGTGCCGCGCCTATGGCAAGCAGATCAGGTTCCTGCACTCGGCGGCCAAAGAGTCCGCTTCAGACGACGACTTCCCTTCCCCCCCGCCGGCGCTTTCACCCGAAGCCCGCGAGCGTATAAAACGAAGTCTGCAATCCGGCAAGGAGTAGACGCCCTCATAATTTTGATCTTTGGCAAGCGCTTTCGCTTTCTTGCGGTCGGGAGTCGGGAATTTCGGCAGAGCGATTGGACTCCTGGTTATCATCACAGCCTGCTGGCTTGGCAGGCTCTGCGGTTTTTGCGATCCCCTTACCAAAAACCGCGAACAGCTTGGCTGCTATCAGGGGCGAAGCGCTGACGCCGTGGTCGGATTTATTCCGTGTGAACCGTTCTCAAAATTCGATGTTCCACAGACCACCGGCTCGGTCGAGTTCGATAAGGCCTTGTCAGCATCGGAGAGGGCATCGTTGTGTCATGCTCGGCCGGCGCAACGAAGTTTTCGGATGCGGTCGTGTGGGTGTAACTTAAAACCGACGTCCATGTCAGGCACACGATTGGCCTTGGCCAGGCGGATGTACGCAGCGTTGGGTGTATCAGTTACACCAGACGGGCGGCCGATCCCGTCACGTCCAGTTGTTGCCAGGTTCTTGTGGAGTACTGATTGAGTACTACGCGAGTTTCAATTTCATTGGCACTTTTACTGGCACTCGCCAATCTTGTCTGTGCAAACTATTGAAAATAAGTCACTTGCAATTGGTGCCGGTGGTGGGACTCGAACAGGAGAAGCGGTAACAACTACTCCGGCACTACTCCCTCACCACCAGAGGCGTACAGCCTCAGAACTCTCGAACGCCCATAGAATCAGGCACTTGCGTGAGGTGGTCAAGCACTCCGCGTAACTCAGGATAACTCTGCAAGTACTCCCCAAGTACTCCTCCACAACTCTTTCACTGGCACTCGAATCCAGATTATTTTCACCACTTTTGCCAGCAAAACTTCGAGGAGATGACCTCCAAAACAACGTTGGGTTCGTGTATTGAGCTGAGCATCCGCAGACTCGGCTTTGTCGTGTTCATCCCGCCTGCGCCCGCGCCTCTGGTCGCTCCGGCTTCAAGAGTGTGGATAGATTCCTGATCACGGTGCATTTCGACGAATCCATGACGAGATGTTCGCGATAGAGTCCCCATAGAAAATTTCATACAAAGATCGAGAACCGTAAGCGATATGCGGCGTTGCAAGCACATTTGGCAGATGGCGGAACGGGTGTTCGGCTGGCAACGGTTCCTGCTCGAACACGTCAATTGCAGCTCCCGCAATTCTTCGGGCCGTCAGCGTTTCAACAAGTGCGGCTTCATCAACAATTGGACCACGAGCAGTATTAATAAGAAACGACGTGGGCTTCATCAAAGAGAGTTCAGCTTTTCCTACCGTCCCTCGACTTCTGGCGCTCAGAACCAGATGTATCGTTAGGAAATCCGCTTCGCGAAATAATTCGCCTTTGGAAACCAGACGCGCACCTGATGCCACGGCTTTTTCCTGTGCCAAATTCTGGCTCCACGCAATCACGTTCATTCCAAAAACTTTCCCAATCTCAGCGACTCGTGAACCGATGTTGCCTAGACCCAGAACGCCAAGAGTCTTGCCGCAGAGATCAGCGCCCAGGCTTGTTTGCCATCCGCCGTTACGCAAGGAAGCGTTTTCATTTGCTACGTTTCGCGCTAAAGCCATGATCATCGCCCAAGTGAACTCGATTGTGGGTGTCGAGTTGTAGCCGGTATGCGAGACTTCGATACCCCTTCTTTCGGCCGCCTCCAGGTCGATGGCGGCGTTGCGTGGACCTGTAGATGCGATAAGTTTAAGATTTGGCAGACGGTCAAGAAGCGTCGCCGACATCAACGTTCGTTCACGCATGATGCACACAACATCGAAGGGAAACAGGCGTTGAACGAGGGAATCCTCTTCGGAAATATGATCGTTGAACACTCTGATTTCAGGATTGCCGGGAATGGACGACCAATCTGCCATTCTCAACGATAT
>DATMRF010000133.1:0-19626 GCA_035566435.1 Candidatus Acidiferrum sp. | reverse complement strand
GCTAATCTCCTTAGCCTTAGCTCGGGAACAAGCGAGCCATGCTCACCAAAGAGCCCACTAACTGGAGAGCCGGATGCGGGAAATCCGCCCGTCCGGTTCGGAGGGAGGGGTGGCGCACCTGCGCCATCCCTACCCCTATTTGTCAGGATGTCCCTCCGGGACCGCGCTGTTCTCCGGCGACTTAAATGCGTTTGCCCGGCGCAACTTCTGTCTTCGAGCTGCGGCCGGTCCAATTCAAGAACTGGGGCGGGGACGGCCGCGTTCCCCGAGTGCTTCGCCCAATGAACCACTTGCGGGGACGTCGCCGTTCCCCGCCCCTGGTTTCGTCTTACCTGGATCAGCACTGCTGCGCCGACCCTGAATCCAGGCGTTTCTGTACCGCATCAAAAACTGTCGCGGTGGACAGGGCACGAAGGCATTCCAACGGTTTGGAATACCTGCAGTAGGATTTCAGGCAGGGCGTGCACGGCAGCGCGAGTTGGAATACATGCTCCAGTTGGCCGTAAGGGCCGGTGCGGCGGGGTTCGGTCGGGCCAAAGAGTGCGACGACGGGCGTGCCCAGTGCGGCGGCGACATGCATGGGCCCGGTATCATTGGTCACCATCAGCTCGCTGAGGCGGAGCCATTCCACCATCTCCGGGAGCGAAAGCTTCCCGGTCAAATCGAGGCAACGCCGGGGAGCGGCTCGAACGATGGCTTCCCCTGCCTCGCGATCGTCCACTCCCCCCAGTACGGCAAACCTCAAGTCGGGGCGCGCTTCGGCCAGGCGCCGCAACAGCTCGACAAACGAGCCCGTCGGCCAGCGTTTGTTCAGCCAGCGTGCGCCCGGCTGGAGCACGACCCAGCGAGCATTCTCGACAGGCCATTTTTCGCGCACGGCTGCAGCGACAGCCGGGCGTGGTGGCAGCCATTGAAAGGACCAGGTCGCCGGCACATCCAACGCCCGCAACACCTCGAGATACCAGTCCACCGCATGGGTGAGGAACGACGGACGGCGCACCACGACGTCGTAGTAACCCCGCGCGCCTTCCCGAGGCTCATCCAGGCCGACCATCAGCTTGCCATTGGCAAGCCAGGCGAACGCCCCGCTGCGCGCCAGGCACTGCAGATCGATCACCCAGTCGAAGGCCTGCTGCCGCGTCCACCGCAATCCGCGCCAGAGGGCGGCCCAGTTCCGTGGCACGGCCCAGCGTCGCCGGTCAAAACGGATGAGGCCCGCCAGATCCGGGTCGCCTTCCAGCAACGGGGCGAGCGCTGACTCAATCCACCAGTAGATTTCGCTCTGCGGCAGGTGCAGTTTGAGCAGCCTCAGCACCGGCAACGCCTGCACCACGTCGCCCAGCGAACTGGGTTTGAGAATGAGGATCTTCATCGCGGCGGAGCCCGGCCGCGGGGAGGTCATTTGCCGAACGCGAGGCGTTCGGCCAGGCGCGGCGGCAAGCCGGCATCCAGAATCTTTTTCTGGGCGGACGCGATGTCGTACTCCAGCCGCCGCAACTCGATGGTGCCTTCGTCCACGTCGAACACGACGTAAGCGGCCTTGGGATTATTGTCGCGGGGCTGGCCGATGGCGCCGACATTAACGAAGTATTTCTTGCCGGCTTCGATCTTGAATTTGGAGTAGGTGCCCCCCCGGACCATGCTGTCGCGAATAAACGCCACCGGCACATGGGTGTGGCCGAAAAAACACACCGACGTGTTCTGGTAGGTAAAACTGGCGGCGGCGGCCAGCTTGTCGAAGACGTAGCCCCAGCGCTGCGGGCCGTCGAGCGTGGCATGGACGATCGTGAAGTTGGTGATCATCCGCACGTATTTGAGGTCGCGCAGCCAGGTTTTGTCGTCTTGTGACAATTGTTTGCGGGTCCAGTTGACCGCTTCGGCTGCCGCCGGGTTGAACCCATCGAGCGGCTCGTCCGTTGAGCAATACTCGTCATGGTTGCCCTTGACGCACGGGATATTCATCTTCCGCACAAGCTCGAGACATTCCTTGGGGTTGGCGTTATAGCCGACCACGTCCCCGAGGCAGGCGTAATGGGTGCACTTCTGCTGCTTGATGTCGTCGAGGACAACCTTGAACGCGTCCAGGTTGGCGTGGATATCCGCTATGATAGCAAACTTCATGTCACTTTACCTTGCGATTTCAAAACCGCGAAATTCATTGCTGGCGTTGTCCCACTGGACGGTCTCATTCCGTATGAAATGGTCGAGCCCCGCGTCTCGGATCGCCTGGCGGAAGGCTTCCAACTCTGCCTTTTCGCCTTCAGCGACCAGTTCGACACTGCCATCGGGCAAGTTTCGAACAGTGCCGGCGACCTCGAACCCGGTGGCAACGGTCTTGACCGTATAACGGAAACCGACGCCCTGCACACTACCCGAATAATAGACCTGAATTCGTCTGCGATTCACATTACGACCCGCGCCAATCTGCCACAAGCGGCCCGTTTGAGGGAGGAAAATCAGCCCTCCGCCGGTTTGACTCCGGGGATAAAGCCATACCCGGCAGGGCGGCGCAATGACTTTTTGACATCACTTTTTGAGGCCGAAGTGAAAAGGCCTGCCGCGAAAAAGCACAGGCGGCGCAAAAATGGTAGAGGCAGCAAAGGTATGGGAGAGTACAGCTGCAACGTCGGTTTGCTCGTTCATGGCCGTGCAATCGGGTGGTAGGGACGCTGTCCTCAGCATCCCAAGCTGGAAGAGGAAAAACTAGCCACCCTCTCCGCTCACCCCTTGCGTTTTTGGGCGCGGCGTTTGGCTTCGAGCAGGCGACTGGTAGTGGAGGCGGGTTCCTCGGCAGGCTGGGCAGGTTCGGGGGCCGCCGGGGAGGAGGGTAAAGGTGTCGGAGGCGCGGCCTGACCCGGCAGCGGCTCCGTGGCGGGCCTTTCGGGGCTGAACAATTCCGGTTTGGGCTCGACCGGCGGCGCGGTTTGGGTGGAGCGAACCCGGTCGCGCCGGGCGAGCAACGCCGCCAATGACTCTTCTGCCTCGGCCGGGCGGGGCACACCTTGCCAGAAAAACAGCCGGCGACGCACGGCCTGCCAGGCCCTGCGCACCTCGTCGCGGTCCAGTTGGATGCGGCGCACGGCCACGTCTACCGTGAACAGGACCACCGCGAACTTTAGCAACCATTCCCACAAGGCCCGCGGCTGGAACGTTTTCTGCCGGTCGTGCAGGAATGGATTCAAAGTGGTTGTAACCGGGTCAAGAATCCGGCCGCTGCCACTTTCGGCCAGGCGACGGAGCAGGTTGGCGTTGGGCTCGGCGGCCATGAACTCCGGCGAGTAATTAACGCTGGCGCCAACGACCTGGGAGGCGCGAAGTTCGCCGTCCTTGATATCCATCAGGTTTAACAGGTAGGCCCCCACGTCTTTGGTTTGGAAATGGGCTTCGTAATGACCGGGCCCGGTTTGTTCGAGGCGTACGTTTTGACGTTCGCCCTTGGGATTGACGACCGCGGCCTGCAGGTTGAGGAAGTTGCGGTAGTTACCCTGCTCGTCGAGGGCTTCGACGTTGATAAGCCCCTCGCCTTTCTCCACGGTGACTTCGGTGGTGAAATCGGCACTGTCCAGCCGCCGCTGACTCCATTGGCCGATTTGGGACCAGAATTGGCGGTATTTATCCCAGTTCAGCCAAAGCTTGGCCCACTTGGGCTTGGCATCTGAAGTGAACGCGACGGCACGGCCAAGGCCGTATTGCCAATGGGCCAGCAGGGGATCGCCCTTGTCGGTCCAGAGCGGAATCTCGGCGCGGGGTTTGGGGGTGGTGGCGACGTAGCCCAACAGCGTGGGATACTCCGCAGCGCTAATCCCGCGCACCACTTCGCTCATCGCGCGGATCTGGGGCTTGAAGGGGTCCTCGTAAATGGCGGACTTCAGGATCACCGCGGTTTCCTTGATGAAAATCTGCGGCAGTTCGTTTGGAGAACTGACGTTATAAAACCGGCCTTTGCCCTGGTCGGCCATCCAAATCATCGTCTCGGGCCCGGCATGGCCCGCGATCAGGACCGTGCTGACGGTGATATGGTCGCCGACAATGGCCTGCATGAGCTGCTGGTTGGGCGCGCCGGGGTCGCCGTCGCTGAAAACGATAATGTGTTTGAGATTGGCGTTGGATTTTCGCAGCGCCTCCTGCGCCATAGCCATGATGCCTTGAAAGCTGCCGAGGTCGCCCTGGTTCATACCGGCGATCTGCCGGGCCAGGTCGGTTTTTCCGCGGACCGGTTGCAGCGGGAACAGCCAGCGCTCCGCTCCGTCCCAGAGCAACACTCCCATCTGGTCGGTGGGCCCGAGCGCCGCCAACACACCTTGGGCGCAATCGCGGGCAACCTGGTTGCCGCCGTTGAACTCCATGCCGTGCATGATCAACACGACCGCCCCGCTGGGCAGCACCTTTTTGCTGTCGAGTTCCATGCTGACCGGCAGGGTGGATTCGAGCGGAGTGCCGCGGTAACCGCCGGCCGCGTAGGTCTGGTCGCCCCCAACGCACACCAGGCCGACGCCGAAGTCGCGCACCGCGCTCTCAAGCAATCGTTGCCGCTCCAGGCCCAGTTCACCGGCAGCGATGTTGCTGATGAAGATGGAATCGTAACTCTGCATCTCGGCCAGCGTGCCCGGGAACCCCTTGGTTCCCACCAGGCCGACCTCCAACCGGGAGGATTTCAACGACGCGGCCAGTTGCTTGTCCTGGTCGGGATCGTCCGAGACGACGAGGATGCGCGGATCGCCGTGCACAATGGTGAAGCCGGTGGCGCGATTGTTTTGGGGCAGGGGATCATTTGGCGCATCCACCCGCACGTCGTAACTGTAGAACCCCGGCTCGGTCAATGTTTGCGGGAAGGTAAACAGGTTCTTGCCCGCCGACAGCTCCACTTTCTGCTCGCCAAGGTATTGGTCGTTTCGAATCAGGCGCACCGTCGCCGTTTCGGCCGCCTCAGCTTGGACGAAAATTTTCACCTCGAAGGCCTGTGACTTTTTAAGGCGCGCCGGGAGCTGGACTTTTTCGACGGCGACGTCGTTCGCTCGGGACACGCCCATCGGCAGCACATCCAGCGTCACCCCCAGGTGCCGGGCGGCCAGCACCGCGCTCATCGCGTCCCCGACGTTTTCATTGCCGTCGCTGAGCAGGACGAGCCGCTTCTGGCCGGTCTCGGGGAACGCGGCCGTCCCCAACCGTATGGCCGCGGCTAAATCCGTGCGTTCCGTCCCCACCACCGCCTGGATCTTCTGCACGTCCACCGCCGGATTGGGCGACGTCTCAATGCTGGCCTCACTGCCGAAAACAATCACGCCCCCCTTGTCGCCAGTCTTCATCTGTTTGCTGGCCCTGTTGACATACTCTCGCGCGGCTTCCTGTTGGGGCGAAGGGATGCTGTCGGAACGGTCGAGCAGGAAAAAGACATTCATCCCTTCGATCGGCAGCAGCCACTGCAGGCCGGCGATGGCAAATACGATGGCGAGCACCACAACAACGCGAATCAGCAGCGCCATCCAGCGACGCCAGGCGCCGACCTGCACGTCGGTCTTCCAGGCAAACCAAACCACCCACCCCAGCGCCGGAACCAGCAGCAGCAGGTAATAAGGATGGGTGAATTGAAAGTTCATCGCTTCACCAGCTTCTGCACCCGATGATTTTGCGAGTCCGCCACGTACAGGTTCCCCGCCGAGTCCAGCGCTTCGCTCCAGGGATTGCTGAACCAGCCGGGGTCGGCGCCCGGCCCGCCGATGATTTCGATCGGCTGGTCGTTCGCGTCGAAAACCTGGATGCGGCTGTTGCCGAACTCGCACACATATTGCCGGCCCGCGGCGTCCACACAGATGTCGTAGGGATAACTCAATTCGCGTTTGCCCGCGCCCGCTTTGCCATAGCAGCGAAGGAATTTGCCCGCGTCCGAAAAAACCTGGATGCGGTGATTGCAGGAATCAGCCACGTAGAGTCGCTCCTGTGAATCCACGCACAAACCCTCCGGCCGGTTGAACTCGCCGGGACCATTTCCCGGTTTCCCGAAACTGAGCACGCACCGCGGGACGCCGGCGAGACCCTCGGTGAACGAAAACTTCTGCACCCGCTCCACGGCCCCGTATTCGCTCACGAAAATATCGCCGTGAGAGTTTACCGCCACCGCGCGCGGCATCCAGAGTTGGCCAAAGTTAGTTCCTTTTTGGCCCCACTGCGCGACGAGCTTGCCCGCGGTCGAAAAGTGATTCACGCGTTGATAGTGCGGTTCCACTACGATGATGTTGCCGTCGCGGTCCCGCCCCATTCCCTTGGGCTTGCCGAGGTCGGTCTGTGGCATCTGCCAGAGCAGTTCATAAAGGCCGGACGCCGAGAACTTTTGCACCCGGCCAGTCATATCCACCACGTACAGGTTGTCCTGCCGGTCCACCGCGAGCGACCGTGGTTTGTTGAGCTGGCCCACGCCGACGCCGCGCGAACCGATCACCTCGACGCGGCTGAAAAGCTGGCTTTGGAGCGGAACGTCGGTCGCAGAGGAGGGAGCGGAGCAGGAACAAAGGAGAGAAGCGGAAGCGAGAGCGAGAACGATGGGCAAGAAGAGGTTCGTGCTGCGTGTTGCGTGGTCCGGGTTGCGTGGTCCGTGTTGCGTGAAACGTGGAAGGTGGCCTAAGGAACCTCCGGACGCTCCACGCAATACGCACCACGCTCTCCAAAGCACCAGCGGGGCGATCGCCACCACAAGCAGTGTCAGGCAGAGCGCGTTGACCTGCGCATTGTAGCCGTAGTGGAGCAGGTTAAAGATGCGCAGCGCCAGCGTCTCGCGGCCCGGCGGCACGACGAGCAGCATCGACTCCACATCCCACAGGCATAGCAAGAAGACGATGTACCAGGCCGCAACCACCTGCGGAGCGATTTGGGGCCAGTAAACGTGGCGCAGTGTCTGCCAGCGCGACGCCCCCTCCAGTCGCGCGACGTCGATCAAATCGCGATCCACGCCCTGCGACGCACGGACCACGGTGGTCCAACCCAGCGCCAGGTAGCGGATGACAAAAGCGAGCAGGACGATGCCCGCGCTTTGGTAGAAGAATGCCGACCACGCGTGGTTGAAGCCGGCAATGAGAAGAATGCCTATCAACACACCTGGTGCAAGGAACGGGAGCCAAAGCAAGGAGCAAAACAGGGAGTCAGATGGCTGGTTTGCGGACGGCGGTGCGCGCCTGTCCTCAGCGCAGCGGAGCCACAACGAAAAAAGAAGCACCTTTAAACCGCAGAGACGCGACGAGCGCAGAGTTTTTGCTCCGTGTCTGTCCTCCGCGCTCTTCGCGTCTCTGCGGTTGAACAGCCGGTCTGACGGTTCCGCGAAACCTTCGCCACCTTCGAGCAATTTGGAATTTAGCCGTCTTGCGTGTCGCCGAATGGTCCAACACCACGAACGGCGGGCTGAGAACAACCGCGCCTTAGCTGCAATCGCCGCTAAGATCAAGCTAAGGACGATAACCGCTGTAGCGGAGCCGGCGGGGATCCAGAACGAATTCCAGACCGCGCTTTGGCCTGCCGCCAGTGCGCCCGGCAGCTCGGTCCACGTCCTCCTCACGGAAAGAATCTGCGCCAGGGGCAGCGCGACTGAAACAACCACGAGCAGCAGGCTGCACGCCGCGCACGAATAAAACCAGCGCGCGCCGAGTTGTCTGCGGAACAGCCTTGCCGGCACAGCGGCTTCAAGGTGCGGCCAGGGAATCTCCCGGCGCGTGAACCAAACCAGCAACAGCAACGGCCCAATCACCAGCGGCCAGCTCAGTAGCAGCGCGCCCATAGTGTCGAAAGTCGTGCTGAATCGAATCCACACCAGCGCCGGCAACACGGTCACCTGCAGGATCGCCGGGACTGCGAAATTGTTCAGCGCGAGCACGAAGGTCAACACCGCCGCCTGCGCGACCGATGTTCGGGCGAGCGGCAACAACAAACCGCGGATCAACGCCCAGCCGGTGACCGCCATGTCCGATTCGAGTTGAGCCGGCTCAAGCCTCCGCCAGGCGCTCCAAACCGCCAGCAGCGGAATCGGCCAAAGGAGCACGCTGAGAATCCAAACCGTGCCGCCGAGCGACAGGATATCGAATGGCAGCCATTGGCGCCAAGCGCCGGCGTTCCCAAGAAAATGGAGCCAGCAGTTCGTCACCAGGAACGGCGGCAGCGCCAGCGCGGTAATCGCCAGGGCGAAAAACCTGGTGCGCCAACGAGGGCCGAGCCCCGCCAGCCAAAGCGCCGAGACGAAACCAAAGCCGACCGCCAGCAGTGTTGTCAGGCTGCTTACCAGGAGGCTGTTTCTAAGCAAAAGCCAGTTCAATTTACGATTTACGATTTACGCGGGGGTAACGCAGATTTTCAATCTGCTGTATCGCAGAATTCCATTCTGCATGCGTTGGGCCTTGCCGAGCGCCTCGTACGATTTGAGGCCTGGCAGATTAATAATCTGCGATACAGCAGATTGAAAATCTGCGCTACTTCCATTGGTTCGGGAGACCGTTCTAATAAAGTGCAATGCACGCATCCCCAGGTTCATTTGAGGAAAATCTCGTTCAGTTTAGTTGTGGTCGGCTCCAGTTCGCTCAACAATATCTCCCAGTTCACACGGAGCGCCGGGGCAGACGCATCGGGCAGGGAAGGGCCTTCCAGGGCTCTCGCAGCCACCAGGCGTTCGACGACCTCGCGGCTTTGCAGAAACTCGAACAGCCGCTCGGCCGCCTCCGGGTGCGGCGCCTCGCGAGTGACCGCGACGGTGTTAGGAATCAACAGCGTTTCCCCGGACATCGGCAAGGCGGCAATGGGCAAGCCTTCGCGCTGGCCGTCGGCGATGTCGTCCGAGTCTGTCAGGCCAATCCAGGCCTCACCCTGGCCCACGAATTTCACGACCACCGAGTTGCCGTCCACCAGGAAGGGCTTATTGTCGGCGAGCCCCCGGCACCATGCCTGCCAGGTCGCATCGCCCCAAAGCTGGCGCAGCGCGTGGAAATGGGTCGCGGTGGTGCCGAATTGCGGATAGGCCAGCGCGACCTTGCCGCGCCACGCAACATTGGTCAGCTCGCTCAGCGAACGCGGCGCGGACGTGACTGAAAGGCGGTCAGTGTTGATGACGATCCGCCGGCTGCGATAGCCGAAAGCCGCCCAGCCGTTCGTTTCGCGAAAGACCCCCTGCGCCGCCATTTGCCGGGTCCGCATCTCCTCGTTCCCCCAGAACAAGTCCGCCTGCGGGTGGTGACGCTCCGCCAGCAGGCGGTTCGCCAACCCGACCGTCTTCACGGCCTCGTTGTCATACACCGTCCGCACCTTGATGCCCGTTTGCTTCTCAAAGTCGCGGAAGAGCGGTTCGGCATAAACCTGGTCCTGGGCGCAGTAGGCAACAACTTCTTGCTGGTGTTTGCAGGCCGTGAGGAAGGTAAACAGGCATAGGAGCACTACGCCAAAGCGGGAAATCTGAAATCCGAGACCCTTGGCTAATCCACTCGTAAATCGTAAATCGTAAATCGTAAATCCCTCCTACGCCGTCCTCCGGTGGTAGTACCACCATTCAATCAGCAGCACCAGAAGCCCCAGGGCGGCGATAGTGCGCCACAGTTCCATATTCGCCCGCTGCATTTTGGTCGCGGTGATTTTCGTGTATTGGCCCAGGTGCAGTTCGTCGCGCGGCTTGATGTTGCTTTCATTCGCATCCAGCAAGTCCACGCAGAAGACCGTGTCGTTCGTGCCGGCCAGCAAATGGTAGGTGCCCTGTCTGTAGGTGTCTCCGAACACCACCTCGCTCGCGTTCGGGTCGAGGCTCAGGATTTTCGTCTCGCCGGAGGGCAACGTCACTTTCGCGCTGGTTTCCGGGTGGCTCAGCATCAGCCGAAAAGCTTCGCCGGCTTTGACGAGCAGCTCGCCACTTTTGACGTTGGCCGGGTTGAGCCAATCGACGGCGTTGGCAACGAAGATCGGGAAAGAGACGCGCAGCGGCCAATTGCTTTCCAGGATGTCGAATCCCACCCAGGCGATGCGTTGCCGGCCCAGCTCGCCCGCCAAAATGAGCGGCGCTTGCGGGGAATCCACCAGCGACACCGCCCACGTCGGCGCGCTCGCCGCAAGGCTTGCAACGACCTGCACGTTGTCGAAACTCGCATAGCGCAACAGCGGATGCGTCGATTTCCAATCGACAATCATCGGCGCTTCCAGGCGCCTGACGCCCGGCACCCAGTTCGTATTGATGACATGAAAGGCCAGCACGTTGCCCTTGGGCCACACGGTCGGCATCACGTCGTCCAGCACCACGAAATCATAAGCCCCCGCCGAATCGGTTAAATCGGTTGCCGTGGCCAATTCGACACCCGCCGCCGCCCGCAGCGCTTTTTCCAGCAGCCGGTTGCCGCGCGACACGAGCAGCACTTTCACCGGCTTGGGCAGCAGGCTGACGATTGAGGCCTGGTTATCGGCCGCTAAATCATCCTCGGCCGTGAGGCGCACCGTGAAAACGCCATCGCGGCTCTGGGTGGCCAGAAACACCTGGGGGGCGGTTTCGCCGGCTCCGATCGTAAGCGGGCGCGTTTCTGCCAACCGGCCGTCGAGCAACAGCTCCAGCTCGGTCTGAACGCTGTTCGAGGAATAGTTTGCCACGCTGACATAGACCGCGCGCTGGCGGGCGTTCTCGGGATTGGCCCGCACATCCAGCGCCGTGATCCCCAGGTTGTTCGAGCTCTTGCCCACCCGGTGATACACCAGGGGCAGTGCCTTGTTCTCGAACTCACTCAACTCCGGCACGGCGCCGTCGCTGAAAAGGTGAATCTCCGCGCCCTTTTGGTCGCGCACGAGCGATTCCGCCATGCGCAGCGCCGGCACCAGGCGCGTCGGACCGTCGGAACAGACGCAAGCCTGGAGCGCCCGCCGCAAGTCCGCCTTTTCGCTCGTGGCCGACTGTTTGACCTCGGTGTCCGCGCCTGCCTGGAGGACCACCATCAAATCGCCATTAGCCAGGGAATCGACCCATTTCAGCGCTTCCGCGCGGGCCTTTTCAAATCGGGATGGCGACTCGTCGGTCGCCTGCATCGACGCCGAGGCGTCCAGGATTACCACGCGCAACTGGGCGGGCTTAATCTTAGACGCGAAATAGGGCCGCGTCAGCGCCAGGACCGCCAGGACCAGCAGAATGATCTGCAGGATAAGCAGCCAGTTCTTGCGCAGCTTCTGGAACGGGGCGCTGGCCTGCGTTTCCGCGAGGAATTGTTGCCAAAGCAAGGTGCTGGAAACCAATTTGACCACCCGCTTGCGCTTGAGCAGATAAAACAAGACCACCACCGGGATGGCGGCGGCGAACGCGAACGCGGCTGGAGCGAGGAAATTCATCTGAGGGCTACGCCCATACTTCCGCCTTTCTCAACTGCCGCAAGAGCAATTCCTCCAGCGGGGTCTTCGAACTCACCATGAAGAAATTAATCCCGCGCGCCTGGCAAAACTCCCGCAGACGTTGGATATAATTCTGCACCGTCTGCTGGTAGCGCTTGAGCCGATAGCGGCCGAACGTGACCTCTTGCGTCCCGCCGGTCTCGGAATCCACCAGCCGCAGGTCGCCGAACGTGCCGGGCGAGAGTTCATCGGGCGAGAGGATCTGTACCAGGTCCACCTGGAACCCTCGCCCAACCAGCGCCGTCAGGCCGGGTTCGTAGCCGGCCGGGTCCAGGAAATCGCCCAGCACCACTGCCAGTCCAGCCTGGCGGGCTTCGAGCGCCCCGCGGCGCAGCGCTTCATTCAAATTCGCCGCCCCGCCGGCGGTAAGCGCCGACAGGTTTTGGAAAAATTGGATGGCAGACTTTTTGCCGCGCACCGAGCGCAAAGCGCCCCGGGCCGCGAGTTCAGCGGCGCGGGCTGTCGGGTCGCTCCCCGGCTCGCTCGCCACGGGCGGGAACGGAATCACGCTGACGCGGTCGAACCCGGAGAGCGCAACATAACCGACGGCCGCGGCCACCTGCCGGGCAAAATCGAACTTGCGCGGTTCGCCGAAACCCATCGACTCACTGGCATCGAGGAAAATGCGCACGGGCAGCTCGCGCTCCTCCTCGTATAACTTCAGGAAAAGTCGTTCCAGACGCCCGTAAAGGTTCCAGTCGAGATAACGGAAATCATCTCCGTGCACGTAGGTGCGGTAGTCGGCAAACTCGACCGATTGGCCGCGCGCTCGGCTCCGCCGCTCGCCGCGGGCTGAACTCTTGGCGCGCCTCGCGGCCAGCAGTTGAAATTGCTCCAGCCGGCGCAGGAGTTCAGGCGTGAGAAGCGAGGAGCGCATTAGTTACGGCCAGGATAGAGGATAGCCGATGGAGGATGGGATGGCAGCAATGCGTGACGCCTGATGCGGCATGCGTGATGGCGGTTTGCTCACGTTCCTCAAGCCGTTAGCTGCATCTATTCAGCCGAAATCCTTAACGCAAAGGCCCAAACTGGCGGAGCCGCAAGCGGTCTGGGCAAGCCGCGCCCAAAGAGCAGGTCCGCTGAAGTCACTGAAACGTGAGCTTCATGCCTGTCACTCCCAGTTCGCGCCTTTGCGCCTCTGCACCTTTGCGTCTTTGCGTTAAACTCTGTTTGCATCGTTCTGGCTTGAGGTCGGTATCTCACCAGCCATTGCAGGTTCACACCGCGACGGCCTGGGTGTCCCGCGGCACGTCCCGGAGAATCTGTGCGATGATATGGTCGGTCGTCACGCCCTCCGCTTCGGCCTCGAAATTCGGGATCAGCCGGTGGCGCATGGCAGGCATTGCGACGGCCTCGATGTCATCGAAGCTGACATTGAACCGCCCCTGGGTCAGCGCGCGAACCTTCCCCGCGAGCATCAGCGTCTGGCCTCCGCGCGGGCTGCTGCCAAACCGCAGGTATTGCGTCGCGATCGGCGCCGCCGTTTCTGTGCCAGGATGCGTCGCCAGCACCAGCCGGACGGCGTAATCCTTCACGTGCGAGGCGACCGGGACCCCGCGAACGAGTTTCATCAATTCGAGCAACGCTTCGCGCTCGAGCACTTTTCCCACCTGCGCTCTCGCGCCGGTGGTCGTTCGGGTGAGGACCTCGCTCAACTCGCCCGCTGAGGGATAGCCAACGAGGATCTTAAAAAAGAAACGGTCGAGCTGGGCTTCCGGCAGCGGGTAAGTGCCTTCCTGGTCAATCGGGTTCTGCGTTGCCATCACGAAGAACGGTTCGTTCAAAGGGCGGAGTTCGCCCCCGGCGGTGACCTGGTGCTCCTGCATGGCCTCCAGCAGCGCCGATTGCGTCTTGGGGGTCGCGCGATTGATTTCGTCGGCCAGAATCAGGTGCGCGAAAATCGGCCCGCGCTGGAACTCGAACTCGCGCCGGCCGCCGGGCACCTCCATGACGATATTGGTGCCGAGGATGTCGGCGGGCATCAGGTCCGGCGTGAATTGGATGCGGCTGAACGAGAGGTCGAGCACTTCGCCCAGCGTGCGCACGAGCAAAGTCTTCCCAAGCCCGGGCACGCCTTCGAGCAGCACATGCCCGCCGGCGAACAGGGAAATGAGCGTGCCTTCGACGATGGGCTCCTGCCCGACGATGACCTGGCCGATTTCCGCCCTCAGCGCCGCGTAGGCTTGGCGGAACTGCTCAATCTGTTGTTCGGTGCTCATAGGGAAGTTGAAAGTTGCAGGTTGAAAGTTCTCAGGTTTTCAAGTTATCAAGTATCGCGCGTGCTAAGGACGTTTGCGAGAACGACGGCGCGAATTGTCCGGAACGCTTTCCAAATAGTCGATGAACTTGGCCAGGCGCCGCGAAAGCGCCAGAACCGATGCGCGTAGCTCGTTGAACAGCTTTTCGTCGAGGTATGCCTGGTCAACCGCGATGTAAAGCTGGGAGCGCACCTCGCCATTCGAACCTTTCGCTACATTTAGAAATTGGATGAACTCCTTGCGACTGCCTCGTTCGAAGCCTTCGGCGATGTTCGACATTGTCGAGGTCGCTGCGCGCCTGATCTGGTCGCACAAACTAAAATCACGCCGAAACGGACGTTGTTTACTGACTTCGTAGATTTGTCGGACCACAGTCCGTGCATCTTGCCACACTTTCAAGTCTTCGAATTGTTGCGCAGTTGCCATAGGTATATTCTCTGAAACTTCTGAATTCGTTCTGAACCACCCGCAAAATGGAATAAACAGACGACCGCGACAACCTGCAACTTTCAACCTGAAGCTTCTGCCGTTGCCCTCAACCACCCTCAAACCGAAATAAACGCACGACTGCCACAACCTGCAACTTTCAACTTTCAACCTTCAACCTCCACCCCCCCCACTCCCTCACTTCTTAAGATCATCAAAATAATCCCGCACGGCCCCCTGATACGCCCGAGGCACCTTCTCCTGGCTGAGCGCGCTCTGCGCATCGGACTGCGCCGCCGCCGCCGCTTCCTCGTAGGCGACCTTGCTTTGACCTTTGATGCTTACCCCTTTCAACGTAATGCTGGGCATCTGTCCGCCGGGAGAGAATTGGCCTTTTACCTTCGTCGGTTGGAGCGCGTCGCTCAGCTCGCCCTCGCCGCGGTCCGTATGGCCGCGCGCGTCCATGTCCGGCCGCTGGACGCCGGAATTGTCCCAACCGCCGGTCCATTCACCATTCCACTGGCCGTCTTCATCCGCCCAAGTGCCGACGCCGCGGCCGGGTTTGCCGCCGGGTTTGGACCCCGGCTTGAGGCCGACGCGCCAGCCCTGGCACGTCCCGATGGACGTCGAGGCCTGGTTCAGCGCGTCCAGCGTTTCCTGCAACTGCTGCGCATCGCCAAGCTGCTGCATGAGATTGTCCAGCTCCTTCGAGGCATCCGCGAGAGACTTGGCCGCGCCCGGTTTATCCTGCCCCTGCATTTTTTTGACCGCGCTCTTCAAGTGCTCCGCCACCTTGCCGTAGTTGCCGGCCGGATCGACTGCTTTCGAAACCTCATCCATCACTTTTTGGAGCTGCTCCGGCGCGAGGTTGGCCGAGCTCAATTGGCTGATCATCTTCTGCAACGTCTGCTGCGCCACCTCCGGCTGGCCGTTCTTAAGCTGTTCGGCCAAATCTTTGCCCAGCTTTTCAACCTGCTGCTGAAGCTGCTGCAGGTTCTTGGCCATGTCCCGCATCTTTTCCAGGTCGTTCGTTGCGGCTTGGAGGTCCTTCAGGAACAGATCGGTCTGGTTGGCGGCCAGCGCGTTAATGGCGTCGTCTAATTGCGGAATCTGCAACCCCATGTCCTGGGCCTCGCGCGAGAGGGCGGACAGCGACTCCGACATCTTTTGCCGTTCGGCATCGCCGCTGGCCGAATTCTTTTCCGCCATGCCCCGCGCCGCTTCCTGCAGTTTCTGAAGGCTCTTTTCGAGCTTATCCATCGCGTCCGGGTTGCCGGTGGGCGTGCCCACCTGCTTTTGCAGCGCATCGATTTGCTTTTGCAAACCGGCAGCCGTCTGGGAATCGGTCCCGCCGGCGGCCCGGGCGGCCTGTTCCAGCCGTTTCAAGCCGGGGTCTTTGCCGAGTTCCTGAAGTTGTTCCTTAAGCTTTTCCGTGACGTTGGCCAAATCCTTAAGCGCCTCAGTGCGGGTGATTGCCTTTACCGCGAGCTGGTCGCCAAGGTTGGTCACCACCTCGAGCGATTTCTGCGTCGGCTCGAGCGCCGGGGCGCGCCTCTCCAGGTTATGCCGGGTCAGCTCGGCGAGCTGCCGGCCGGTTTCCTTGATCACCTGCTGGTCCGCCTTCTTCTGCAAAAAACTTTTGCTGCGATATTCCGGCACGAAACCAAGGCCGGCGCCCAGAGCCAGCGCTACCAGCGCCCAACGCGTCGCCCGGGGCAGATGAAATGGCAGCATCTGGCGCGGGTCCAGGCCCTTGGCATGCGCCGCGGCGTCGTTGAGCACCAGGTCTCCCCACGAGCCCGCGTTGGCCTCGCCCGAAACCTCCAGCGCCGTGCTCAGTCGCTCCTGCAGGTTGCGCCGGCCGTCCACCCAGCGGGCCACTTCCGCCAACTTTGGTTTCCGCCAGCCTCCAAGCACAAAACCGCCGACCATGCACGGGAAAGGCGCCACGGCTGCAAACGCCAGGGCCCACAACGGCAACGGGGCCAAATGATAAACGCCGATGATGAGGAGACAAAGAATCGCTCCGACGAGCAGCCCCTGCCACATGCCTCGCAAGGCCCGGGTCCACCGGCGGCGTCGCGCCGCCCGTTCGAGCGCCGACTGGATAACTTGGAGTTCGCTCATACCCTGCACTAAACCTGCCGCACCCGGCCCCGTTTGACCAGTGTTAAATAGTTAGACAACAGGGCAGGGGAAATGTTCCGCAATTGCTGAACCCTGGTCAAAGAGCTGGTAGCGACGCTGTCCTCAGCGTCCCCATCTTTTCTGGAAGGCTTCCAATGGACGCAAAACGGCGTAAACCACCAATTGCACACATTCCCTGCGTCCATCCGTGCCATCCGTGGTCGCCGGCGCCTTTGCGTCCTTGCGTTAAAGTCCGTCTTGCCTCTTTGCGTTAAACTCCGTTCACACGGTCACGGCTAGCCCGGATATTTCACATCGTTGACGGTAGCGCAGGTTTCCAAACCTGCTGTATCGCAGGTTTCCGAACCTGCGGGCACCAATGCAATCACGACACTCTGCCGACTTGGAAGTCGGCGATACGGCAGGTTTGGAAACCTGCGCTACGACCGCTGCTGCCGCGGCACAGTCGTGGGTGTGAAATTTGCGGGCTAGGACGCGTCCTCCCCCGCCATCCGTCCCGGCTCGCGCGCCCCCTTGCCGCTCCGCTTCGTCAGCGCATCCCCGAGTTCCTGCCGCGCTTTCTCAGCCTCGGCCTCCAGGCCCTTAACAATGTCCGGGTGGTCGGCGGCCACATCGGTCGCTTCGCTTATATCGTTTACTAAATCGTAAAGCTCCGCCCGCTCCAGCTTGCGCTGCTCGTATGGCGCCGGAACGCCGCCATGCCCGCCCGGTTTGCCGCCCAGTGTCCGATACGTGTGAGGCAGTTGGAGCTTCCAACGGCCATCGCCACTGACCACCGCCTGAAGCTGGTTCACTTCATAATAAAACCAGTACCCCGCGTGGGGATTCTTCGCGCCGCTCTGGCCCGAAATAATCGGCCACACATCCAGGCCATCGATAGTGTGCCGGGGCAAGTCCACCTCTAGCAGCTTCGCAATCGTAGGGAACAGGTCGATGGTCATCAGCATTTGCCGGCTCTCCGTCCCGGCCGGGATTTGGCCGGACCAGCGCATAATGCACGGCTCGCGCGTGCCGCCTTCCCAATTCGTCCCTTTGCCCTCGCGCAACGGATACGCCGACCCGGCATGGTCACCGTAGCTCAGCCACGGGCCGTTGTCCGACGTGAAAATCACCCACGTGCTCTCCTCCAGCCCCGCCCGCTTGAGCTCGTCCATCACTTGGCCGACCGACCAGTCAATCTCCTCAATCACATCGCCGTACAGGCCGCGCTGGGTCTTGCCGCGGAACTTGTCGCTCACGTGCAACGGCACGTGCGGCATGTTGTGCGCCAGGTAGAGAAAGAACGGCCGGTGCTTGTTTTGCTCGATGAACTGGACGGCGCGTTCCGTGTACCACGTCGTGAGCTGGTTTTGATCCTCGTGCGTCACCTGCGGGATGACGACCTTGTCGCCATCATACATCACCAAATCAGGATAGCCGCGCTTTCGCTTGGCATCGTTCGGCGGCAGGTTGACTAAATCCGGGTGAAGCGGCCACATGTCATTCGAGTAAGGCAGGCCGAAATATTCGTCGAAGCCGTGCTTCAGGGGGAGGAACTGTCGCGAATCGCCCAGGTGCCACTTGCCGAAAATTGCCGTGGCGTACCCGCGCTGTTTCACCAACTGCGCCAGGGTCATCTCCCCATCGCTGATCCCTACCTTCGAGCGCGGTCCCAGCGCGCCATGAATCCCCAGCCGGTTCGGATAACAGCCCGTCAATAGCCCGCAGCGCGACGCCGAGCACACCGGCTGCGCGACGTGGAAATTGCGGAAAATGCACCCCTGCGAAGCCAATCGGTCCAGGTTCGGCGTCTGGAATCCTTTCGCGCCGAACACCCCGACATCCGCATACCCCTGGTCATCCGTGAGGATGATCACGATGTTCGGCGGCATCGCCGCTCTCGACGCGGCACCTGCCCCGAGCCAGCAGCTCAACGATAAAATGCCCGCCAACATCCGTGCACCCGGCCGTAGTCGGTCGCTGCGCCGGCCTGCCCTTTGAGCGGAAACGAGGTGCATAAACGCAATACTGACCCGAATCGTTTCCCGCGCAAGGAGAAGTTGGGGCCCCGCTCCGTAAACGCGGCGATTTCGCATTGAATTGATTCAAGGGACAAATGTCGTTGGTCTTTGCGCTAGCGGAGCGAGCCAAAACCAGGAGTCCCGGAGGGACGAAATGTGATAGCCCGGGGTGGAGCGAAGCGGAGCCCCCAACGCGGCGTTCCTTTTCGCGCCTTCTCGTGCCTCTTTGTGGCGATTCTCCCGCTCGCCGCCTTCCCCGTGTTCCCTGTATTCCGCGGTTCTCTTCTGCCGTTTTTGGTTGCGTCTTTGCCTCCTTGCGCCTTTGCGTTTAATCCCAGCGAGCGGAGCGAGCCAAAACCAAGAGTCCCGAAGGGACGAAATGTGATAGCCCGGGGTGCAGCGAAGCGGAGCCCCGGGTAAACCGCCCCCAAATTTCATTCCCCTCGCCCCGCGAGGAACGAGCGGGGAGAGGGGCAGGGGTGAGGGGCTTCAGGTCATCCGCTCGGCCAAGGTGAGAGATGTCAGAGACGAACCTAGCAGCTCACGTCGCGACAGCGCCTCTGCTCCATTCCGAACGCCTTGGGAGTGCGCTGCCCAAGCCCCATCGTTGATCGCCCCTGTGCAACACGCCTCCATCTTGCTCTCGCCCTGGGCCAGGTCCTCGGGTGAGCGCATGGGATTGACATGGATGTGCCTCTTAATCCAATCAACCTACGACCGCTCGGTGTGAATCGAGTAATGATGTAACCGCAACACGTTCCGAACCTGATCCAACCGCTTCGAAGAATGGCCTTGACTTTCCATTTCAACCCTCTAAGATTTGATTATGATTATGGGTTCTTGGACTTTTCGCCCTGATATTGATCTTCCTGATATCAAGGCGAAACTGCCCGAAAACCATGCCAATATCTTATTATCAAGGCGAAACGCCCTGTCAATAAATAGTTGGGCCAAATGAACACATGACCGGAACTCGCCAGGAAATCGTTCGGTCGGGCGTTTGGTACTACGCGGGGCAGACGCCGACGCCGGTCCACATCGTGAGGCAGGACTACGATGTTGCCTATGAGTTATTCAAGGCCGAAGCCGAGGAGGGTACTCCCTGGCCGGAGGGTGCGCCAAAAGCACCGCGCCTGAACGCCGATGGCGACGCTTACTATTTGTTGTTTGGTCCTGTCCCGCCGGACCAGCCTTGGGCAGTCGACCAAGTTGGTTACATGACGGTCGATGAGGCAGCCGAAGCAGTCGTGGCGCGCTTTGGCAGCCGATGTGAGTGGGAATGAGATTTCGACGGCCCAACCCTGAAGGGTGTATTGCTGCGGAGCGAAGCGGAGCCAGCAAATACACCCCTAGTTGAACAAGCCCGTCACAACTGGAAGTCGGGCGAAACAGGGGGGAGAAGGGGGGAGAAGGGG
>DATMRF010000132.1:0-16576 GCA_035566435.1 Candidatus Acidiferrum sp. | reverse complement strand
AGCCTTAGCTCGGGAACAAGCGAGCCATGCTCACCAAAGAGCCCACTAACTGGAGAGCCGGATGCGGGAAATCCGCCCGTCCGGTTCGGAGGGAGGGGTGGCGCACCTGCGCCATCCCTACCCCTATCCATCGTTGCACCGGTGCGCGGTGCATGCCGCTGTCCGGTTCAGAAGAAATTTGTCCCGTGCCCGAGGATAATTCCCTGCAGAGAATTCCCTTGCTTTATCGTTGGCATCAAAGTTATATTCTGAGCAGCAGAACGTTGCAGAATTGGCATCAAATAAATCTGGGTCGGTCAATTCGGCGGCGGGGTTTCACGCTCCTCGAGCTCCTGGCCGTAATTGCCACCATAGCGATCCTGGCTGCATTGCTCTTGCCCATCCTGAGCAAAGCAAAAGTTAAAGCCCAAAGGACGGCGTGTTTTTCAAATCTGCGTCAGCTCGGGCTCGCTTGGACCTATTATCACGACGACAACAACGGGCTCCTGGCGGAGTCTTATCCGGCCGGCAATCCGGATGTTTGGGTCAAAGGGGATATGAGCATCGCCTCCGAGGCGACCAACTCCGCGCTCATCGCCGAAGGCAAACTGTACCACTATAACCAGAACGTGGACATCTACCGCTGCCCGACCGACAAGGGCGTCACGATCAACGGGCAAAACTTTCGGTCCGTCCGAAGTTATTCCATGAATTCCTTCCTCGGCGGGCGCGACCCGGATCCGGGCCCCATTCCGCCCACCGCCGCGAATTATGTTTCGTTCTTTGCCAAAGAGTCGGAAATCCCACGGCCATCCGAGATGTGGGTGCTTCTCGACGAAGACGAACGCAGCATAACGGATGGCTTTTTTGTCACCGACCCCGCGGGCCACGTTTGGTATCATTTCCCGGCCATCTCGGCCCACCGACACGATTTCAGTTATCCTTTGACGTTCGCCGACGGCCACACGGAAATCTGGCGGCACACCGACCCGCGCACATTTCACGTCGGCGGCGCCGCCACCGAGCAATCCGGCAACGCCGACCTCGCCCGCCTCGCCCGCGCCAGCACCACGCCGAAGTAAGAGGCTGTTAGCCCCCGGGGGCCGTTACTGTGCTAGCGCAATAGACCGGGGCGGGGACGGCCACGTCCCCGTAGAGAACATGCTGCTGGTGTAGTGTCTCTCAAATAACTGGTGGTGTGACTTACACGATTGTTGAGCAAAACCGGGACTCTCGCGCTTTCTCGCTGACGAAAATAACTCCAGTCGTTTGTGAGACACTACGCTAGTGAGTTCCGGGGACGTGGCCGTCCCCGCCCCGGCTCAGGGTCCCAATGCACGCCCAATTCAGGATGGGAAACTCTCCATGAGCCGCCGTAGGCAGGGCGCGGCTGTCCTCAGTGCGCTGAGGGTGGGTGGGCGTTACGGTCCCGCCCTCTGCTACTTCCTCAAATACTTCGCCACCGCTTCGCCGCGGGAATGGACGTGAAGCTTGGAGTAAATGCCCTTGATGTGGATACGGACCGTATCGATGCTGAGGGAGAGCACATCGGCGATTTCCTTGTAAGGGACGCCCTGGGCGAGGTGGTCCAGGACTTCGTGCTCGCGTTTGGAGAGTTTCTCAAGCTCCGGGTCGCCACCGCCGCGCTGATTGAAATACTGTACGACCTTGCGCGCAATATGCCCGGTCATGGGCGAGTTTCCGCGATGAACGTCAGCAATGGCCTCCAGGATCTCCGCCCTCGGGGTGCGCTTGAGCAAATAGCCGCTGGCGCCGGCGAGCAGCGAGTTGAAGATTTTGTCGCTATCTTCGTAAACGGTAAGCATCAAAATCTGGACGGAGGGAACCAGCGCTTTTAGCTGCCGGACGCACGCGATGCCGTTCATTTTCGGCAGGTTGATGTCCATCAGGACAACGTCGGGGGCGTTAGCGGGAATGGCGGCGAGGGCGTCTTCGCCGGTGCGGTACGAGCCCGCGCACAGAAATCCGTCCGTCTCCCGGAGTTGGGTGGCCAGGGTTTCGCGGATCCAGTCGTCGTCTTCGATGATGGCAACTTTAATTGGCATGAGCGATTTACGCATGGAAATGATGCACGGTGGCCCGGGATTCACCAGTCACACGAACATGTGACTCGGAATCGTTGATGGTTTTCATTTGGTTGGGGCTTCCAGCCTGATAGTAGTTCCTTTGCCTGGTGTGCTTGCCAGGCTCAGGCGCCCGCCGATTTGTTCGAGCCGGTCTTTCATATTGCGCAAGCCATCGCCGGTCGCGCGCGCCTGGCGAGGATCAAAGCCGCGTCCATTATCGATGATCGTAAGCGTCAGCTTCTTTTCCGCGACGGCCAGGGAAATTCGCGCCTCGGTCGCGGCCGCATGTTTGAGGACGTTGTTCAGGGCTTCCTTGACCGCCATAAACAGGTTGTGCCGCGCCTCGGTGGAGATGCCGCGGTCCGGCAACTGCGCCGGCATATCCAGCCGGCACCGGACGTCCGTGTTCTGAAAGTATTCCTGGGCGTACTGGAAGACATAATTCGCCAGATTCTCGAGTGAGTCGTTTTTCGGATTAATCGTCCAAACCACCTCATCCATCGCCTGGATGACCTCGCGAGCCGTGCGCGAAAGGGCCTGGATTTGGGGCTGGACGCGGTCGGTCGCCGCAGCCTCGTGAGCAACCTGTTCCGTCAGCATCGCCACTTTGGTCAACCGCGCCCCGACGTCGTCATGGAGGTTGGCGGCGATATCGACGCGCAGGCGCTCGAGCTCGCGCAAGCGCTCGACGCGGAAACGGTAGAGCACTGTCAGGAAGAGCACGACGGCGGCGCCGACCGCGGCGCGGGACCACCACGTCTGCCAAAAATGGGGCTGCAACACCAGGGCCACCGCCGTGCCGGTTTCATTCCAGATGCCATCGTTGTTGCAGGCCTTGACCAGGAACCGGTAGTGGCCCGGAGCAAGGTTGTGGTAATGGGCGGTGCGCTGCGTCACCGGTTCGCTCCAATCCGCATCGGCCCCCTCGAGCATGTATCTGAAGAGGTTCTTCTCGGGCGCCTGGAAGCTCAAAGCCGTGTAATGAATCTCCAACTCGCCCCTCCCCGGCGTAATCTCCAAAGGCCTGGCACCAAACTCCGGGCTCGAGAACACCGCCGCCTGAGCTTGAGGCAACGACCCGGAAGCTGTCCCTTGAGTCTTGGGACTTGAGACTTGGGACTGCGGACCGCGGACTGCCTTCCTGTCGGCGAGGACTTCCTCGATAACGACGGGCGGCGGTTTGGCATTGGTCTTGATTCCGGTTTCGACGGCGACGACGCCGCGAATGGTTGGAAACCAAAGGCGGCCATCGCGGGCCTTCCAGCCGGCGGGTTTGGCGACGCCATTGCACTGAACACTAACCAGGCCGTCGGCTTTTCCAAAGACGGTACAGGTGAGGGATTTGAGCGCGCCGTGGTCCAGGTCGTCGAACTCTTTTCGGGCGACGCGGAAAATGCCGTGCCGGCAGCTCATCCAAAAATAACTGGAATCGTCCTCTAGAATCTCATAGACCTCGTCGCTGAAGAGGCCTTGCTTTCCGGTGTAGGCGGTGAACTTGCCTGCGTGGAATCGATTCAGGCCTCCGCCGCGAGTGCCAATCCAAAGGGTGTGGTCGCGGTCCTGGTAGAGCGCATCGACGGCATTGTGGGACAAGCCGTCGCGAGTCGTAAAGTTGGTAAACTTCCCTTTTTCCCAGCGGGCCAGTCCGCCGTCGGTGCCAAGCCAGACGCCGCCATCGGAGTCGGCAAGAATGGCGAGGACATCATCGCCCGCGAGGCCGTTGGCGACGGTATAGGCGGCGCAAGCGTTGCCGCCCCACACGTTGAGTCCGGCACTGGTGCCAATCCAAAGTGCGCCGTCGGCAGCTTGTTCGATGACGCGAATGGCGCCGTTGAGGAGACCCGGGGGCCTGGGCACGGCCTCGCGGCTGCCATTTGTGAACAGGTTCAAACCGCCGTTGAGGTCCATGCCGATCCAAAGGGCAATGTCGCTGCGGGCGGGCGGGCGAGCGTCCTCGCGAGCCCCGGAATCAACATTGGTGGTAGGGCGCGTTGTCCCCAACGCGCCGCTCTGGGCATCCCCGGGAGGGCGAGCGTCCCCGCGAGCCTGGGCACTGGCAGGCAAGATGGGGCTCGCGGGGACGCTCGCCCTCCCTTCGTACAGGGACAACACCGAATCCCGCGCCAGCTCAACCGGGCTGTTGTAAGCGGTAACCTTGCCTCCGCGGAGCGCATTGAGGCCGCCGTCCCAGATGCCCAGCCAAATGGTTCCGGACCGATCCTCGCAGACGGACATGACGTTGTTGCGGGTGAGGCCTTCGCTGGTCGTATACGTAGTAAAACGAGCGGGGTTCAAGCGGTACAAACCGTCACGCGCGCCGACCCAAAGGTTATCCTCGCGGTCCTCAAAGATGACATAGACGAGGTCGCCAAAAACCGATTCGTGGCCCGTCCGTGGAATGACCTTGCCGTTAACGATGCGGGCCAGGCCGCCATAGGTCCCTACCCAGGTCTGGCCCGCGTGGTCCGCAAAGACCACGTTGACCACCCGGTCCGGCAGACCCTCCGCCAACCCGTAGAAGGCGGTTTCGGTCGCGCTGACCCGGGTGAGGCCATCGACCGAGCCAATCCACAAGTTGCCTTGCCGGTCCGCGGACACCTCCCTTAACGCGTTGGCGGTCCAATTCGTGCCGAAGCTGACGACACCGGTCACCACTCCCTCTTTGCTGAGGGTGTTCAGACCCCGCCGCGTAGCGACCCGCAGCAAGCCTTGGGAATCCTCACAAATTCCCTGCACAAAGTTGTCGGCCAGCCCTTCCTGCTGAGTGAGCCTGGTGAGTTTGCCGTCCCGGTATCGGTTCAGGCCGCCGCGGCTGCCGATCCAGACCGTGCCATCTTTGGCTTCGAAAAGGCAATGAATCTGTGTGCTCGCCAAACCGCCCGCCTCGGTGAAGTGAGAGAACACACCGTCCTTGAGCCGGGTCACGCCGCCGGCCTCGAGCCCAATCCAGAGGCTGCCGTCCCGACCGGTACACAGGGCAGTGATCCAGCCATTCTTCAATTCCGGCGCCGCCAGGTCGTCCACCACCGTAAAGCGCACGCCATCGAAACGGGCCAATCCCTCCCTCGTGCCAACCCAAAGATAGCCATCGCTGGTCTGCGCGATGTCGAAAACTGAATTCTGCGGTAGGCCATCGTCCGTTTGCCAAATCCGGACGGTGTACGGCAGGATGCCGTTAGTGGATGCAACGGCCGGAGGCTCAGCGGTCAACGCTACGAAGGCCGCCAGGAGCGGCGGCAGCTGCCGAAACCACCGTGAGGTGTCAGTGCCCGCACGCATCTTGAAACGCCCATTAATGCTATCAAGCGCTCCTTCCCCGGTAAAAACAATTCGATCGCCCAATACCACCAGTAATTCCCCCCTCCTTTCCCCGCGCCTCACCACTTCTTGTCCACCCCCACGCCAAGTTCGATTAGATTCCATCCACCGCCGCTACTATTACTTCACAAACACTGGAACAAAATATGCTGCTTTTGCATCGCAGAGAAAGGTCATAAATGAACCACCTCTCTTCGAGAAGTTGCAAACATCGGCACTTGGACGGCCTTTGTCCAGGTCACCCGCGCACAACCCTCCAGGACTTCGGGCCGGAAGCTGAACCTGACGCGACCGCCATGAGCACCAGTTTTCATTTGTACTCAGTTCTGGTCAGAATTCTTCACTTTTTTGCACCGATTTGCAGTTAATTGCAGTTGTTTTCGCTTTTTTGCGCTAATTCTCGTTACAGATTCCCGAGTTCCTGCCGGGGACCCTCCGGATGACTGATGCCCCCCTCTGCCTTTGGACTTGGGACCTGAGCCTTCAGCCTTGGAACTGTGGACCGTGGACCGTCCCCTGGGTCCGGACATGCTTTATCCTTCGGCCTTAGCTCGCTGGTAGTGGGCGCGATCACCCCCCCGAAGTAGGAACCCACCCCATCGCGGTCATTTTGTACCTGTGATACAAGGATTATACCATTCCGCGGTAAAGCATTTGTTACAGATTTGTGACACGTTCGTCACGCCGGGTAGAATCAGGAGTGGGTTGTTGGAAAGCGGGTTGGTTAGTCGCGTTGCCAATGCGATTGGCCTGGGTTCGAAGCGAAACGCGTCGAAGTGGAACTCAGGGAGCCCCGTCCACGGGAGTGAGGCGGGGGGTAATAGCCGATGTCCGGAAAATGGGAACAGGCAAAATGAATGGTGTGCTTGCAGACCGGCTTAACCTCGAAGAAGTCACGGCGATAGCTCTTGCAGAGCCCCGGGAAGTAGTTTTTCAACAAGCGGTGGAGAGACATCCGCGGCCCGAGGTCCGAGGCAAGTTCATTTTCGTCGGGGACGAGAAATTCTACGTTCGCGGCGTCACCTACGGCACGTTCCGGCCGGATGCCCACGGAAACGAATTCCCCACCCGGCAAAGGGTCGAGGCGGACTTCGCCCAAATGGCGGCCGCCGGCATCAACGCCGTGCGCACCTACACCGCCCCGCCCCGGTGGCTGCTCGATGCCGCCCTGCAGCACGGCTTGCGCGTCATGGTCGGTTTGCCCGTCGAGCGGGACAGCGGCTTCCTGGATTACCCGAAGTGCGCGCGTTTAATCGAGCGAATGGTGCGGGAGAAAGTCCGGGCATGCGCGGGCCATCCTGCCGTTCTGTGCTACACGATTGGGAACGAAATCCCTGCGTCCGTGGCGCGGTGGCAAGGGCGCGCCAAAGTCGAGCGCTTTCTCAAATGCCTCTACCGGGCCGCGAAGGAGGAAGACCCGGGCGGCCTGGTCACCTATGTCAGCTATCCTTCGACCGAATACCTTCGGCTGCCCTTCCTGGATTTCCTTTCTTTCAACGTCTATCTCGAAACGCAGGAACGACTCGAGGCCTACCTGGCCTGCCTCCACAACTACGCCTGTGAACGGCCCCTGGTGATGGCCGAGCTCGGCCTCGACAGCCTCCGGAATGGCGAACACGTCCAGGCCCACACCCTCGATTGGCCGGTGCGCACTGCGTTCGCCTCCGGCTGCGCGGGCGTCTTTGTCTATTCGTGGACGGACGAATGGTACCGCGGCGGCGGGGAAGTCTATGACTGGAAATTCGGCCTGACGGACCGCCAGCGGCAGCCCAAGCGTGCGCTCGATGCCGTCAGCCAGGCCTTCGCCGAGGTGCCCTTCCCGGCCGGAATACGCTGGCCCAAGGTCTCCGTCATCGTCTGCACCCACAACGGTGCCCGCACCCTCGGCGACACCTGCGAGGGTTTGCGCCGGCTCGACTATCCGGACTACGAAGTCCTCGTCGTCGATGACGGTTCGAGCGACAACTCGGCATTCATCGCCAGCCAGTTCGGCTTCCGCGTGCTGACCACCTCCCATCGCGGCCTGGCCAGCTCGTTGCCGGGCAAAACCAACGGCCACGACTGGGTCATCACTAAGGCTAGCCGCGGCCTCAGCAACGCCCGGAACCTCGGCCTCGAAGCCGCCCGCGGTGAAATTGTCGCTTACATCGATGACGATGCCTACCCGGACCCGCACTGGCTGCGGTATCTGGCGTGGTCGATTCGCCAAGGACCTGAAGGGGAAAAGTACGCTGGGGTAGGGGGACCGAACATCGCTCCGGCCGGCGATGGGTTGATTGCTGATTGCGTCGCCCATGCGCCGGGCGGGCCGGTTCACGTCCTGCTCACCCACCGGAAAGCCGAACACATCCCGGGCTGCAACATGGCTTTCCGCAAAGT
Organism: Candidatus Acidiferrum sp.; assembly: GCA_035566435.1. Classification (GTDB taxonomy): domain Bacteria; phylum Verrucomicrobiota; class Verrucomicrobiia; order Limisphaerales; family UBA8199; genus DATMRF01. The sequence goes on along the minus strand of DATMRF010000132.1, from coordinate 8,813 downwards.
CGCCCTTAAAGCCATCGCCGGTTTCGACCCGCAATTTCATGTCGCCGGGGATGATGTGGACATGTGCTGGAGGTTACAGGCGGCGGGGCTGGCGCTAGGGTTCAGCCCCGCCGCCGTCGTCTGGCACCATCGGCGCAACTCCGTCCGCGCCTATTGGCGCCAGCAAAAAGGTTACGGTAAGGCCGAAGCTATGCTCGAACGCAAGTGGCCCGAAAAGTATAACCTCGCCGGCCAGACCGTCTGGTCGGGCCGCGTCTATACCAACGGGTTGACCTATACCGGTTGGCGCGCCCGGCGCATCTATCACGGCATCTGGGGAACGGCGCCCTTTCAGTCGCTCTACGAGCCGGCGCCCAGCTCACTCGAAGCCCTGCCCGTGATGCCCGAGTGGTATTTGATCATCGTCGTTTCAGCCGCGTTGTCGTTATTGGGGCTGGCGTGGAGGCCGCTGCTTTTGGCGGTGCCGGTTTGGGCGCTTTGCGTGGTCGTTTCCTGCGCCCAAGCCATTCGCTGCGCTAAAGGCGCGGCCTTCCGCCTGCCCGCTGCCTCCACGCCAGAACGCTGGCAGCGCCGGGCCTTGACCGCGCTCCTGTACCTGCTGCAACCGCTCGCGCGCCTGCTGGGCCGGGTCCGCCATGGCCTCACCTTTTGGCGCCGCCAGCCCGCCCTCGGTTACGCCCTCCCCTGCCCTTGGACCGCCGACATCTGGACCAAGGGCAACCAGACCATCGAAGAACGCCTCAGCTCCATGGAACGCCGCCTCCGCCGATTGGGCTTCGTCACCGGCTGCGGCAGCGATTTCGATCGCTGGGACCTCGACGTCACGTGCGGCTTGCTCGGCTCCGCTCGCTTGCACATGGCCGTCGAAAAACACGGCAGCGGACGCGAGCTGCTCCGCATCCGGTGCCGGCCCCGCGCTTCGGTGTTCGGCCTGACCCTGAGCCTGCTCGCCGGCGGGCTGGGCTGGGCCGCCGCTCTCGATGGGGCCTGGGTCGTCTGCGGCGTCCTTTGGACTACCGTCGTGTGGATCCTCGTCCGCCTCACCAAAGAGTGCTCCGGCGCCAACGCCGCCTTCCTTACCCTCGTGCGCAGAATCGAACGCCCCAACCCGCAGCCCGAAAAATGAGTTGGGCATGAAACGCGCGAGCCTGAACCGGAATCTCTACTGGCGGCTTTGGCAGGAAGTCCGCCCCGCGTGGATTTACTTTCTGGCGATGTTCCTCCTGAGCCTGCTGGCGCCACCTCTGGCGCTGCTGACCCCGGTGCCGGTCAAGCTCGCCGTGGACAATGTGCTCGGCTCCCGGCCCGTGCCGCACCTCCTGGATGTCCTCCTGCCGGCGGCGCTCCCCCGCTCGCCAGGCGCGATGCTCGCTGTCGCCGTCACGCTCGTCGTCCTCGTCGCCCTGTTCGGCCAGCTCCGCGATTTCGGCAATACCCTGCTGGCCACTTATACCGGCGAAAAACTCCTCCGCCGGTTTCGCGCCCGCCTCTTTCGCCACGCTCAAAGGCTCTCCCTCTCCTATCACGATACCCGCGGCACCGCCGATTCCATCTACCGCATTCAATACGACGCGGCCTCGATCCAAAATATCGCCGTCGATGGCATTGTCCCGTTTATCGCCTCCTCGATCACCCTCGTCTCCATGATGGCCGTCACCGCCCGCATCAATTGGAAACTCGCCCTCGTTGGCCTCGGCATCTCGCCGCTCATCTTTGCCGTCTCTCGCGCCAGCCGGCGCCGGTTGCGCGGCCAATCACGCGAAGTCAAAAAACTCGAAAGTTCGGCGTTGACCGTGGTCCAGGAGGTCCTCGGCGCCGCGCGCGTCGTCAAAGCCTTCGGACAGGAGGAGCGCGAAGAAGACCGGTTTGTTCAACGTTCCAATGAAGGCATGCGCGCCCGTATCCGCATGGCCTTCATCGAGGGCAGCTTCGGCCTCAAGGTCGCTTCGATTACCGCGGTCGGTATGGCCGCCGTCCTCTTTCTCGGCGTCCGCGACATCCAGGCCGGGCACCTCACCCTCGGCAATCTCCTCCTCGTCATGGGCTACCTGGCCCAGGTCTATGCGCCCCTAAAAACGATCAGCAAAAAAATGGCCAGCATGCAATCCCACTTGGCCGGCGCCGAGCGCGCCTTTGCCCTCCTCGACGAGCTCCCCGATGTCCCCGAACGCCCCAACGCCCGCCGCCTCGCTCGCGCCTCGGGTGCCATGTCGTTTTGCCACGTCTCCTTTGCCTACGTCCAGACCCGGCCGGTTTTAAGCGACATCTCCTTCGAGCTCGCCCCGGGCACGTGCCTCGGCATCGCCGGCACCACCGGCGTCGGCAAAACCACCCTCGTTAATTTGCTCACCCGCTTTTACGATCCCACCGCCGGACAAATCCTGCTCGATGCGGTGGACCTCCGCGATTACAAGCTGGCCGACCTCCGCAACCAGTTCGCCATCGTCCTCCAGGAGCCCGTCCTCTTCTCCACCAGCATCGCCGAGAACATCGCTTACGCTCGCTCGCACGCCACCTTCGCCGAAATCGTCGCCGCCGCTAAGGCCGCCAATGCCCACGATTTCATCAGCCGCCTCCCTCAAGGCTACGAAACCCTCGTCGGCGAACGCGGCATGTGTCTCTCCGGTGGCGAACGCCAGCGCGTCGCTATCGCCCGCGCCTTCCTCAAAGACGCCCCCATTCTTATCCTCGACGAGCCGACCAGCTCCGTGGACCTTAAAACCGAAGGGTTGATCGTCGAAGCCATGGCTCGCCTCATGCAAGGCCGCACCACCTTCATCATCGCCCACCGCCTCAGCACCCTCAAACCGTGCAATGTCATCCTCAAGCTCGAACGCGGACGCCTCGCCCAAACCGCCCTCGGCGACCTCAGCCTCACCCACGAAGACTCCATCGCCGGCCGTAACCGGTTCCACGCAGAGGAGGCGTCACTCAATGCCTGATCCCGCCCCGCCAAACATCGATGGGGCGCGCGGTGCCAATCGTGCGTCTGAGTCGGCATCCACTCCTGCCCTCGAGCCCGATGATCTCTTGCAGCACCCGGCCGTCAAGGCCTGGAGCCGGCTCCAGCCCGAGCGGTTGGTGCCATCACGGATCGAAACGCTGAAAAGGAGGCAAAAGTCCGCGATCTACCGGTTGCGCGGCGTGGGTCCCGAAGGCTCGGCCGTCATCGCCAAACGCTGTTTGACCTCAACGGCATTGACCGAACGGACCGTCTATCAGCAAATCCTTCCCCGCCTGCCGCTGCCGGCGCTCCGGTTCTACGGATACGTCGAAGATAACGCGCCTGGGTTCCAGTGGCTTTTTATGGAGGATGCCGGAAGCGGGCTATATTCACCCGGGCTCCCCGGACATTGCGCCGCCGCTGTCCGGTGGCTGGCGCTGCTTCACACTTCTACAGCGCGCCTCCCGTTGGCGGCAACTCTGCCCGAACGCGGCCCGCGCTTTTATCTCGAGCAACTTCGCCTCGCGCGTGAGAACATCATCAAAAGTTTTTCCAACCCTGCCTTGCTGCCCAGGGATTTCGAAGAGCTGAAAACAATCCAAACCCAATGCGATTTCCTCGAACAGCGCTGGGACCAGGTCGAGTATTTCTGCCACGGCGTCCCCCCAACCGTCGTCCATGGCGACCTCAAAGCAAAAAACTTTCGTGTCCGCTCTACCCGCTACGAAATCGTTCTCCTGGCTTTCGACTGGGAACTCGCCGGTTGGGGGGTCCCCGCCACCGACCTTTTGAAGTGCCCGGATCTTGCACTTTATGGGAACGAAGCTCGGAAATCCTGGCCTCAATTGACCGGCGACGCGGTTGCGAAATTAGCCGAAGTGGGGAAACTGTTCCGCGCGCTCATCTCCATTTATTGGGAGAGTTTGGCGCTTTATGATGAATGGGTTGAGTGGCCCGTGGTAAAGGTCCGCGTCTATCGCGCCGCGCTCGGCGATGCCATTCAGTCCCTCGGAATTGCCTGACCTTATGCAAACCCCGGAAGCTTTGTTGCCGGATTCGCTGACCTTGACCGCCCGCCTGGTCGCGGCCTTCAACGCCAGCCGCCCCTCGCTCGTCACCGTTCTGGAGCGGAAACGTCCGCGCTACATGAGCACCTTCCCCAACGAAATTGTCACCTGCCGGTTGCCGGATGGCAGCAACCGGCGGCTGTTCTGCAAATACGAAGCGGGGAGGAACCACTCCTCCTATGGACATCGCGGCGGCCTGGCCTACGAGGCTGAAGTCTATTATCGCATCCTCCGCCCGCTCGGAACCGTCCGCCCCGGCCTGGTCGCCGCCCACACCGATCATTCCGATGGCGGAACCTGGCTGCTGCTCGAATACCTCGACCACTGCACCCGCCTCAAAGATATCCGCGTGCGTCGCAAAGGCATCTCCCAGCCGGTCGCCTTGTCTTTGGCCGCCCGCTGGCTGGGACAATTCCACACCGCAGCACAACCCCGCCTTTCAAGCGAGTCCCTCTCATTCCTCAAACGATACGATGCCGCGTACTACGCCGGCTGGGTGCGCCGAACGTGGGAATTGGCCAAACCCCTCCGCCCCCTCTTCCCCTGGCTGGCCGCTCTGTGCAAACAGCCCCACAAGATGTTTGCTCCCCTCCTTGACGTGAACCCGACGCTCATTCACGGAGAGTTTTACATCAATAATATTCTCGTCCGCCGCAAAAACGTCTTCCCGGTGGACTGGGAATCCGCCGCCATCGCCGCCGCCGAAATCGACTTGGCCGCCTTGATTGAAGGCCCGTGGCGACCGGAGGTCGTGCAGCGATCTGTGCGCGAGTATCTGCGCAACCGCTGGCCGGGAGGCCCCCCGGCCGAGTTTCCAAGCATCCTGGACGCAGCGCGACTCTACCTTCACTTCCGATGGCTTGGTGAGCGGGAGGATTGGACCTTGCACGAGAAAAACCGATGGCGCTTCGAGCAACTCCGGTTGGTGGCCCAACGCCAATTGTTGCTCTGACGGATTTGAGCCCCGCAACCCTCTAAAAAATCTTTATACAACTTTCCGGGTTCCGGTGTCTATGTAGTGAACTTTAAGTTGTGAATCCTGCGGAGCAACCGGGCTGGTGCGAGGCGCTCTACGAGGCCAAAGGGCGGCAATTGCTGCTGTACGGGCGGGCGCTCGGCCTCAGCCACGGCGAGGCGGAAGATGTTCTGCAAGAGACGTTTATCGTATTGCTGCAGCGCGCCGAACCACCCTCCAAGCCGGAGCATTACTGTGTGCGCAGCTTTCGCAACCGGGCCTTAAATCATCGGCGCAGCCTCTGGAGGCGCCTGACCCGGGAGCTGGAATCCAAACGCTGGTTCGAGCGGCCGCCTGAAGCCGGGCCAGCCGAGCGGGAAGCGATGCAAGCCCTGGCCCGCCTGCCCGCAGAGCAGCGCGAAGTCATCGTCCTGAAAATCTGGCATGAATATACCTTTGAAGAAATAGGCGAGCTGCTTGCCGTTTCGCCTAACACCGCCGCCGGCCGTTACCGCTATGGCCTGCAAAAAATCCGCTCACACCTGAAAGGAGCACCGCATGAAAGAGATGAACGATTTGGAGACGCGCTTCCGCTCGTGGCCGCTGCGCAGCCCCTCGCCGAGACTTAAACACCGGCTTTTTGCCCAGCCCGCCGCCGCCCGGAGCGCATCCGTCGCCGAGGACCAGTCGCCCCTCTCCGACCACCCGTCGCCTCCGTTCCGCCTCGCCTGGCTCGCACCAGCGACGATGGCGCTCCTGCTCCTCTGCATCATGTTCAATCAGCGCAACAACCCCTTCCCGGCTTCCCCCGGCACCGGCACGATGGTCGCCGTCGCACTCAGCAACCAGAGCGCCGCCTCCTGGCTCCCCGGCAGCTTTGCCCACGACCAGAATACTGTGCCCGCTGAAACCTTCGAATGGACCAACGGCAGCGGAGGAAGTTCGAACGCCAGAATGTTCCGCGGAACGAACTGATCAGCCCAGGCCAATAACTGATCTCACCGCAAAGACGCAAGGCTGCGCACCCGCAGACCCTCAGCCCTCCCTCGATCAACTATCGACCTCCGCCTCCCCCCGCTCCACGCTCGACGCTCCACGCTCCCGTCCCCCGTCCGCTATCAACTATCAACTTGACCCGCTCCGCTCGCCCCTTGCCCCTGCGCCAGTGATCGTCTATTTTCCAGCCTGGCATTGGGTTGCCAGGAAGTTGGTCATCCCATGAAGAAGCACGATTTGGAAACAACAAAACAGCAATCAACGCCGGACCCCTCCCCGGAAACCGAGCCTTTGGTGCCGGTCGAGCCGGCAGCGCTGACGGCGGAACAACTCGAAGAGCTGAAACAGCGCGCCACCAAAGCGGATGAGAACTGGGAACGGTTGGTACGCACCACCGCCGATTTCGACAACTACAAAAAGCGCGCGGCCCGCGAAAAGCAGGAGGCCATAAAATTCGCCAACGAAAGCCTGCTCGAAAAGCTCATCCCGGTGCTCGATACCTTTGACATGGCCCTCGCCGCCACTCAGAACGGCGACACCAAATCAGTCCAGTCGCTGCAAACAGGCATCGGCATGGTCCACCAGCAACTCAAAGGCCTCTTGACCGACGCCGGCCTGGAAACGGTGGATGCCACCGGCAAACCCTTCGACCCCAACCTGCACGAGGCCGTGGCGCAAAAGGAAACCACCGAGGCGCCCGAAGGCCAGGTCATCCAACAAATGCGCAAAGGCTATAAGCTGCGCGACCGCCTGTTGCGTCCCGCCACCGTGGTGGTTGCCAAATCTCCCGCCGCCGACACCCATCCATGACAAAACGCGACTATTACGAGATTTTGGGATTGGAGAAAGGCGCAAGCGACGAAGAAATCAAGAAGGCCTACCGGAAAATGGCTGTCAAGCATCACCCGGACAAGAATCCAGGCGACAAAACGGCTGAAGAAAAGTTCAAGGAACTCGGCGAAGCCTACGAGGTCCTCAGCGACTCGCAGAAACGAGCCGCCTATGACCAATACGGCCACGCCGCCTTCGACCGCCGCGCCGGCGGCTTCGGCCGCGCCGGCGGCTTCCACGATCCCTTCGAGGTGTTCCGCGAAGTCTTCGGCGGCGGCGGCATCTTCGAGGACCTCTTCGGCGGTGCCCAACGCGATCCCAGCCAGCCCCAACGCGGCGACGATCTCCGTTACGACTTGGAGATGACTTTTGAGGAAGCCGCGCACGGCAGCGAAAAAGAAATCACCGTCACCAAGCCCGACCGCTGCGAAGAATGCCAGGGTACCGGGGCTGAAGCCGGCGCGCGGGCGCGCACCTGCCCGACCTGCGGCGGACGCGGCCAGGTCATCAGCTCGCGCGGCATCTTCAGCATCGCGCAAAACTGTCCCCAGTGCCAGGGAGCCGGCCGCATCATCGACAAGCCCTGCAAAGTCTGTCACGGCCATGGCCGACGCGAGCGCGCCTCGAAAATCAAATTGCGCATCCCTGCGGGCGTCGATACCGGCTCGCGCTTGCGTTCGGCCGGCAATGGCGAAGCCGGCTGGCGGGGTGGACCCTCGGGAGACCTTTACGTCGTCCTTCATGTTCGGCCGCACGAGATCTTCCAGCGCGAGGGCGACGACTTGCTCTGTGAAGTGCCGGTGAGCTTTGTGCAAGCCGCCCTCGGAGCCGACATCGATGTCCCGACCCTCGACGGGAAAGGCGCAATCAAACTTCCGGCAGGCACCCAGTCGGGCACCCTGTTTCGCCTCAAGGGAAAGGGCGTGAAAAATATTCAGGGCTATGGCTCCGGCGACCTCCATGTCCGCATCCACGTCGAGATCCCTACTCATTTATCCGCGGCACAGAAAACCAAGCTCCAGGAATTCTCCGAGCTGTGCAACGGCAAAGAGAGCCCCCTGAGCCAAAGCTTCTTCGAGAAAGCGAAAAAACTGTTCCAGTGATGCCATGCATCGCTTCTATCTGCCGCCCGACCACTGCCGCGGGCCGGCGCTGTTGTTAAGCGGCGGCGAGGCGCATCACGCCGTGCATGTGCTGCGGGTGAGGCCCGGCGACCGCGTCACGGTTCTCGATGGCGCTGGCGGAGAGTTCGCCTGCGAAGTGGCTAAGACAGGACACGACAAGGTCGGACTGCGTATCGTCGAAAAGCACTCGCATCCGTCACCGCCGTGCGAACTCACGCTCCTGCAAGCCCTGCCCAAGGGGAAACTCCTTGAGTCCATCATCCAGAAAGCCACGGAACTCGGCGCTGCTCGGGTCGTGCCCCTTCTCTCCGAACGTGTCGTCGTTCACCTCGCGTCAGGCGACGCCTCGCGCAAGGCAGATAAATGGCAATCGATCGCGATCGAGGCGGTCAAACAGTGCGGCTCCGCCTGGTTGCCAAAGGTCGAGGCCCCGCTCACCCCGGCACAGTTCCTGGCGCGGCGCGAGCCCTTCGAACTCTCACTAATCGGTTCCCTGCAATCGGACGCTCGCCACCCACGGCAATACTTTCAGACATTCCGAAGCGAGCATGGCCGCAACCCGGAGACCGTCGGCGTCTGGGTCGGACCCGAAGGCGATTTCACGCCGGGCGAATTGCAGGCCATCCAGGCCGCAGGCGCAAAGCCGATAACCCTGGGCCCGCTCGTCCTTCGCGCCGACACCGCCGCCATCTATTGCCTCTCGGTGCTGAACTACGAAATGCAGGCGCCGCGCATTACTGATTACTGATTACTGATCACTACTGTCCGGTTAAAAAGCCAGGTAAACAGGGCTGGATGTATGGATCGAGCAACTCGTTTGACGGTAGCGGTTGAGAAAAGGCCTGTGAAATGGGCATTTTCTCGAACAGCGTCAGACTCAAAATCTGTAGCATGGC
>DATMRF010000131.1:0-122786 GCA_035566435.1 Candidatus Acidiferrum sp. | reverse complement strand
GGGTTGGGTTTTTCATATTGAGAGTAGTGTTGTCACCCTATATAGGGCCACAAAACGTGTTACAGGAACGAGAGGCGGGGAGCGGGGCGCCGGACACGGGCCAGGAAAGTCGGACCCCGAAGGGAGGGGATCCAGGTCAATCGGGTTTTTCATAATTATAGCAGCGCTCTCACTCTATTATAGGGCCACAAAACCTGTTACCTAAGTGACAAGGGGCAAGAAGGGTCCGGCGGGGATAGCGCTCTGCTTGTTGGCGGGCGGCGGAAATCCTACCGGAGAGCGAACCGCAGAGAACGCCAGGAACGCAGGCCGGCAGAGCCAGAAATCTGAACTCCGAAGTCCTCCCACAATGGGGGACGAATAAGGTCCAAATTCTTCATACTTTCCTGTGCTGTTCCCACGCTTTGTGCCAGGCGTTCCTTTCGGTTACTTTTCGGGCTGCAACTGCAACTTGTAGCCCACGCCATGCACGGTTTGAATCCAGCGCGGTTGCTCCGGGTCCACCTCGAGCTTGGCGCGGAGACTGGCGATATGGTTATCGATCGTGCGGGTCGTCGGGAAGGCGGTGTAGCCCCAGACGATATCGAGGAAGCGCTCACGCGAGACAGGTTCCTCCGCAGCCTCGGCCATCAGCCGGAGCATCGCGAACTCCTTGGCGGTCAAGTGCAGCGGGCGCTTTCCCCTGGACGCTGTCTGCCTCACCAGGTCGATTTCCGCGGTGCCCAGCTTGAATTTAGTGGGAGTTTGAGTCTGGCGACGCGCGCGGCGCAGCAACGCGCGCACCCGGGCCAGCAGTTCCTCAGTGCTGAAGGGCTTGACCAGGTAATCATCCGCGCCAACATCAAGGCCCTGGACGCGGTCTTCGACCTGACCTTTGGCGGTGAGCATCAGGATGGGCACCGAATTGGAGAGCCGGCGGAGTTCGGCGGCGACGGCAAAGCCATCCAGTTTGGGCAGCATGATATCGAGGAGCAGGAGGTCGGGTTTTTCGTCGATGGTCTTTTGCAGGCCGGTCTCACCATCTGCAGCGGTGAGCACCCGATAACCCTCGGCCACCAACACATCGTGCAGGGCGGTACGCATCGGCAACTCGTCTTCGACAATTAAGATGCGTTCCATGAGGAGAGTGACAAGAGGCGGGTGGCGAGGGGCAAGAGACGGAAATCCAAGGTGCAGGGCGCAAAGCTCGAACGCATGCGATTAAAAGTGGTGGAGAGGAGGGGAGCAAAAAGCGAAAGCGGCAGAGGACTGCCGCACTCCAAGACCTTCGGACGGACGGGGAATTTGCGGCAGTCGCGTGCGTTTTGGAGTGCGGCAGTCCTCTGCCGCTTTCCTCTCCCTCGACGCGAAAACCAGCCCAGCCCCGCGACGCACCCCGTGGACTGCTTGCAGCGAAAACCTTTGGACCCGGTACGCCCCAAAGAATTGACTGACCGGTTGAACCGTATCCGGTCCGTACTCATTTTGCCCTCCCGTCTTCCGGTGCACAGGGCAGCTCAATCGTAAAGCGGCTGCCCCGGCCGACGTCGCTGCGCACCAGCACGCGGCCGCCGTGCGCCCCAACGATGTGTTTGACGATGCTCAAACCGATTCCGACTCCTTGGGTCTCCCGTCGCAGCTCCGAACCGCGACGGTAAAAGCGCTCGAAAATCTTTTCGAGCTCGGCCGCGGGGATGCCTTCGCCGTGATCTTCGACCCAAAGGAGGAGGAGGGGTCCTTGAGCAGGGGCGGATGATGCCTGAGGCAAGGTGCGTGATGCGTGATGCGTGATGCGTGAATTAGAGTCCGAGGAGCCAGTTGCACTCCTTTGCTCACCCGGTCTGCGGCCTTCCGCACTCTGCACTTCGACTGGGGGCGCATTCCGCGCGACGCATTCCACCCTCGGCGTTCCGCTCAACGAGGCATTTCCCACGTCGCATCCCGCACTAAGCATTTCAAGCCCCACGGTTACGGTTTCCCCTTTGCGGGAATGTTTGATAGCATTGTCGAGCAAGTTTACCAGGGCCTGCTGGAGGGCTTTGCCGTCGGCCGACGGTTGGAACGCGCCGGTACCGGGCTCCGCCTCGGGGAGCTGGAGGTGGAGCTTGATTTGTTTTTCCGCCGCGCAGGGCTCCATCAGCTTGACGGTTTGTTGGGTTAGCGCGACGAGGTCGGTCGGCTCGAAATCGTATTCCTTGCGGCCTTGTTCGATGCGGGAGAAGTCGAGGACGTTTTCAATCAGCGAAGAGAGCCGGCGGCACTCCTGGACGATAAAGCCGAAGTATTCGTGTTGCTTGGGAGCGTCGGGGACTTTGCCGCTCTCCAGGCTTTCGGCCATCAGTCGCACCGAGGCGAGGGGCGCGCGGAGCTCGTGGGAAACGCTCGACACGAAGTTGCTTTTCAATGCCGCAAGCTCGTGTTGCCGGTGGAAGGCGCGCCAGGCGGCGAACCATCCAATGAACGCGGCCAAGGCAGACGCGCCGATCAACGATCCAAACCAGAAGGTGCGCGTCTGCTGGCGCTGATAGAGGGTTGTCGGGCTGGTCAAATAGATTTTTATCTTAAGCGGGTCCGTAGCTGCGCCCGAGGGTGTGGCTGAGCCCAACACTTCCGTAGCTAACGCTTCCGAATACTCCTTTTTGTCCTGGCCCATGCCCTTGCCACCCATGTAGTGCTCCATCCGCCAGACGCGAAGGTCCCAGGCAAACGAAGTCAGGTGCTTCCCCGCCAATTCGATTCCGACGCCGAAGTAGTCGGGAATCCCCCGGGTGCCGGACACTAACGCCGCGAGTTGATAGCCGAGCTCGGACTCAGTACGGCAAACAAACCAATGATTGCTGAAGCTGTCGCGGACTCCGAGCGCCAGCCAGGCACTGTCGGCAAAAAACCACTCTGGACGCGGGTCAAGTCTGAAAACCGCGTTCCACGTTTCCGCTGAAGGCGGGGGCTTGGTGTTCAGAAAAACGGCAGGGCCTGGAACGGCGAGCCGGGCCGGCTCATGTGCCGTGGAGTCAAGCGGTAGCGTAAACCAGAACACCGGCTGGTCGAAGGAGTACGGGCTCGCGGCGGCAAACAAGCCGCGGCAGAATTGCTGCTGCTGCCAGAGCTGGTGCCAATGCTGGGCGCTCGTCCGGAGCTCGGAGCCGGCGGCTAATTCCAGCGCCTGGCTCAGGATTGTCGAGGAGACCGGAGAGGGGTAATTGACCGCGTTGGAACACAGAGTATCCAGCCTCGCTGCTAGTTCGACAGCGCTCGGCGTTGGCGCCTGAACCGCCAACTCGAGGAGTTTCAATTGCGCAAGCGGTTGGAGCGGCAGGCCGGTTTCCCCCACCGCATCCGGATAGTCGCGCGCGACCGCTCGAAACGCTTCCGCAGCCAGGTCGGGCTTTGATTCTTTGGCCAGCCAGAGGCCCTCCGCATACCGGGCGGCGGCGGCAAAGTTTGGCGGCGGCTTCGAGCCGAGGAATTCCGAGTAAGCCTGGCCCACGGCGGAGCCAGCACGCCCATCCGTCTCAGCGGCCAGTGCGGCCTGCCACCTCCGGGATTGCTCGGGCGTCAAGACGGCGGGGTCCAGCGGTCGCGCCGCGGGAAAGGGCGGGATCGGGCGGGGGGACATCAAGCGGCCAGCGGCATCGACTTGGAAGGCATGGCGGTCGAGCTCGGCCGGCGCTTTGAGCGCCGTCAGGCTGTTCCACATCTTTTGAGCCAGCACTTCTGCGAGCGCTTGCGCGCGCTCGGTGGCGTCGTGTCGAGCGAGCGCTTCGTCCTGTCGCAGGGAAGCAAAGGCGACGGCCGCCAGCAGCGCCACTGGCAAGACCACCAGCATCCCTTGCCAGAGGAAGGTCGGTTTTTGTCTCGGAAGCGGGCGCGGCATAGCTGCGGTTATTTATGGGTTTAGATTAGCCCTGAGCAGGAGGCAGGAGTGTCATGAATTTGTAAAGAACAGAGCAGGACGCGAGCCATTCCGCCCGGCGCCCACCGCACCGCAACCGGCCAACATGTTGGCAAGCTGCGAGGGATTTCGTCCGCATCCTCATTCTCCTCCTCGTCATCAATTTGGTCTCTCGAGGAGGCGAATGAGAACGGGGAAGAGCCCGGTGGCGTTCAGTTTCGGCCTTGCCGCTGCGCGTCTTTTGGAGGTTTGTCACATACCTTTCACGAGGGCGGGGCGGATTAAACTTTGACCCCATCCGCAACTTTTCATAGGTTAGCGTGTTCAGAAAACTAACGATTAGTCGGTCATAAATGGCATTCGTATCATTAAAAGACTTTTTATCCCAGGTGGGGCTGGGCACTCCCGCCCAGTTCGACGAATGGACCAAGGCCTGGAAAGTGGCGGTCGAAAGCGGCTCGCAGGAGTCGCTGCTGGGTTTTCTTTGCCGCGAGCGTGGCCTTGCGGATGACGTTTTCCTGCAGAAACTCGCTCAGGCCCTCAACTGGCCGTTCCTGGATTTGCCCAAGCTAAAGGTCCCGACGGAAGCTCGCAGTCGCATCTCGACAAAAGTGGCGTTCCAGTACTCGGTGCTGCCCACACAGGTGCAGGACGGCACCCTCCAGGTGGCCGTGAGCAACCCATTCGACACGGCGATGCTCAACGCGGTGCGGTTCGACGCGCGCGGCCCGGTCCAGTTTGCCCTGGCCACGAAGGGCGAAATCGAAAAGGCGCTCAAGAACTTCTACGGCGTCGGCGCTGAGACCCTGGGCGAACTGGACCAGGACGATACTTCGATGGAGCTCGACCTGCCGCTGGACAAGGAAATCACCGAGAGCGATCAGGAAGCGAGCGTCATCAAATTCGTCAACCAGGTCATTTGGGAAGCGTTCAAAGACCGCGCGACGGACATTCATTTCGAGCCGGCGGAGGACGAACTGCGCATCCGCTACCGCATCGACGGCATCCTGCACCAGACGCCGATGCCGCCGCAGCTGAAACGTTTCCAGGCGGCGCTGATCTCGCGTATCAAGGTCATGTCGGGTATGAACATTTCCGAAAAGCGCCTCCCGCAGGACGGGCGCATCAACGTCCGCATTAAGGGCGAGGAAATCGACATCCGCGTCTCGACCGTGCCGACGGTCTACGGCGAAAGCGTGTCACTCCGTTTGCTGACGCGCGGCAAGATCTTTTTGAGTCTCGACAAGCTTGGATTCGCGCCGCTGGAGGAGCAAGCGATCCGAGAGATCATTATCAAGCCGCACGGGATTTTCCTGGTGACCGGCCCGACCGGCTCGGGCAAATCGACTTCGCTCTACGCGTTCCTGAGCACGATTAACTCGGTGCACAAGCGCATCATCACGATCGAGGAACCGGTCGAATACGAGCTCAAGGGCATCAACCAGATCGCGGTGCGGCCGGATATTGGCCTCACTTTTGCGATGGGCCTGAGGCATATCCTGCGCCAGGATCCCAACGTGATCATGGTCGGCGAGATTCGGGATCTTGAAACCGCCGAAATCGCCATCCGCGCCGCACTGACCGGGCACCTGGTCTTCAGCACCCTGCACACCAACGACGCGCCCAGCGCGTTCACCCGACTCATCGACATGGGCATCGAGCCGTTCCTGGTCGCTTCCTCGGTTGAATCGGTCATGGCCCAGCGCTTGGTTCGCACGATCTGCCCGCATTGCAAAACGGAGCAAAAGGTGGAGGCCAATTACCTTCGGCGGATCGGTTTCCCCGAAGGTGAGATTGAGAGTGCAAAGTTCTGGCGCGGAGCCGGCTGCGAGCATTGCCGGCAACTTGGTTACCAGGGGCGCATGGGAATTTACGAATTACTCATCCTCAACGAGGCGCTGCGGCCGCTGATCTTGAGCCGCGCCCCGGCGTCTACCATCGCTCAAAAGGCCATCGAGTTCGGAATGCGCACCCTGCGCACGGACGGCTGGAACAAGGTCAGGGCCGGCCAGACCACCATCGAGGAAGTCTTGCGTGTCACCCAGATCGAGGAGCACCTGGACTCGCTGATTGAGTAGGCGGAGGAGTGGAGTGATGGAGTGATGGATTATTGGGTTTTTTGGATTGATGGAATAAAACGTGAACGACTGGAAGCATAGCCTCACCGCCTTTTGGCAGATTGGACGCCGCGAAAAGCGGCGCTCCTCTTTGCTCCAGCGCTCCATCACTCCACTACCCCGTCACTCCACTACCCCGTCACTCCGTTACTCCAGCACCGCGTTGGTTTGTTCAGCGCTTCCGCTTGTGGCGGCCCTGGCGCTGCTGACAGCGCCGTGCGCTCCGGCAGCCACTAATCCGGCCGCATTTCCGACCCGGCCCACTCGGACTAATGCCGCTCCCACGCTCCGGCTCAGCGCCCGAACCAACACCGTCGCCGTTGCCAAGCCGGCCGGAACCAATGCCGCCTCGGGCTTCGGCCAAACGTTCCGCCAACTCCAGAGCAATCGCGCCTTCTATCCCGCCGTCATCGGGATCGCGCTTTGCCTCGCCGCGCTTTTCCTTGCGCGCGCATTCAAGCCCAAAACGGCGAAAACAGGCAAGGCGCTGACGCCGTCGCTGCCCTCGAAACTGATTGCCAAAGGTTATGCCCGCAAACCTGGCGCGGCCGCACTGCATTCAGCGAATGTGCTGGAGGTGGGCGCCGAGGCGCGGCAGATATGGCAGTTCGACGCGCGCGGGGGCCGGTACGTTTTGGACCGCCAGGAGACCTGCGTTGACGGCGAGCCGCTGCCGAGGGGGCTGGTTGCGAAAGACTGGCGCGCGCTTTTCCAACGCAAGCTTAATATCGCCTGGCTGCCTCCCGAGCATGCGTTCTTGCGCGTAGCGCAATTCCCTCGCAGCGATTTCCAGGAGACTCTTGCGATGGTGGAGCTACAGCTCGAAAAACTGTCGCCGATGCCGGTCGCGCAAATCGTATGGAGCCTGCACCTTTTGCCGCACGCGGAAGGCAACCTGCAGACTGTCATTGTGATGATCATCGCGCGCAGCGTGGTTGAAGAATTTCTCGGCAAGCTGGAGGGTGAGGGCTACCTGGCCGACCGCCTGGAGCTCCCCTTGCTGGACCAGTTGCAGACCACCGCCATTACCGAAGACGGCGCCTGGATTTATCCGGGAGTCGGCGGGAGCAAGAATACCGCTGTGGTGGCCTGGTGGTATGGTGGTGTGCTCCAAAACATTGATTTGCTGACCTTGCCCGCAGCCGGCCCCACTCGCTCCGCTGTCCTCAAGGAGCAACTGACGCAAATGGCCTGGGCGGGCGAGCTCGAAGGCTGGCTCAAGGCCGCTCCCGAATGGCACCTGGTCGCCGATGTCGCCGCGGCGGAATGGGAGCCGGCGTTGCGCGCCGGCCTCGAGCAAACGGTTGAGACCATCATCCCGTTGCCGGCGCGCGAGTTGGCAGCGCTCACGGCGCGGCGCTCGGGGCAGGCGGAACCCCGGGCCAATCTTCTGCCGCCGGAATTCGCGCTACGGTATCAACAGCAGTTTTTTGATCGGCTCTGGATGCGCGGGTTGCTGGGGGCGGGAGCCATCTATTTGGCGGTCGTGGCTGTGTACATGGGGTTAGTGGGGTATTCGACCTTCCGAACTACTGGCGTCGAGACCCAGGCGGCAGCGCTGTCCAATGCTTACACCAACACGGTTCAGCTCAAGACTCGCTACCAGGTGCTCAAAGACCGGCAGGACCTCAAGTACGCCGCCCTCGATAGCTGGGATGCTACCGCCAAAAAACTGCCGGAGAATGTAACGCTCGATAACCTGATCTTCAGCGAGGGAAGACGAGTGAGCCTACGCGGAACTGCGCCGTCCGGCGAGGTTCAACAACTTTTCCAGTTTGAAAAAGAGCTGCGCCAGTACACCCCAAAGGGACAGGCCCTCTTTGACGCTAATATAGGGGAGAGCTTGCAGTGGCGGATTTCGGCCAATTGCGCCACTTGGAGCCTCGGGTTGGAACTGAAACGCTCGGAGGCGCAATGAGCAGCTACTGGCAAGGTTTGCGCCCGTTTGAGAAGCGCGTCGTGGTCGGCGTCGGGGCATTGTTTTTTGTCGTGCTGAACGCTTTGTTTGTGTGGCCGCACTCCTCGGACCTGGCGGCAGTCAAAGCGCGGATGGAGGATGCGAAGAAGAAGCTCGCCCTGTTTGAAGAAGAGATCGCCCAAAAGCCGAAATATGAACGACTGGTGAAAGAATTGGAGAGCGAGGGTTTGGCAGTGCCGCCTGAGGATCAGGCGTTCCAGTTCAACAACGCAATCAATCTCCAGGCCGGCCAAAGTGGCGTAAGGATCATGTCTAACGGCAGGTTGACCACCACGACCAACCAGTTCTTCATCGAAAAGAGCCAAAATATTTCGCTTCAGGCCGGCGAACCGCAGTTGGTTGATTTCCTTTACAACCTCGGGTCGGGCAATTCGCTGATTCGGGTGCGCGACATGGACTTGCGCCCGGAGCCCAACCATCACGAACTCGTCGCGAACGTTAAACTGGTGGCCAGCTACCAGAAAAAGATCCCGACCCGGACGCCCCCCTCAACTGCCGGCGCGCGCGCCTCGACACCCGCTTCAGCCGAGTCGCCCGTCGCCAAAACCGCCAATACCACACGACCGTGAAAACTACCTTGCTCGCCTTTTTCGTGACTTGCCTCGGCTTGCCGGCGCAAACTCCCCCTCAGCCCGGGTTCCCGGAGACGCCGCCTGCGGTCATTGACACCAACCGTGATGCGAAGCTGCAAGAAGCCTTGCGCCGCGCCGCAGAGGCCAGTCCAAAGGCCATCGTCGATCAAACGCCGCCCGCCCCGCCGGCAACGAACCTTCCGGCGCCGGCCGCGTCCCGCCCGCTCCCATTCGCGCCGCGAACAGCGCTGCGCCCGGTCCAACCGGCCACGAACGAAACCACTAATGCGACTTCCGCCGCGCCGCCGGCCATGGTCCCGGCAACGCCTAACCCGGGCACACCGGTGCCGCCTCCCCCTTCGGATGCAGTGCCAGCCCTGCCAGGCCAGCCACCCGCCTCCTCCGAACCGATGACCATAATCAGGCCTTCGCCCGCTGCCACCAACGCGCCGCCGGACGAATTACTTCCCGCCGGAGTGATCAATTTCCCGGCCACTGACCTTAACCAGGTTCTGAAAATCTACGCCGAACTCGTCAACCGCACTGTGTTGCGGCCAACGGCATTGCCGGCCCCGACGATCACACTGGTAACGCAGACGCCGTTGACCAAACGCGAGGCGAAGCAGGCCTTTGACGCGGTGTTGGCGCTCAACGGCATCGCGATGATTGATGTGGGCGACAAATTTGTAAAAGTCGTGCCGACGGCCCAGGCCGGCCAGGTCGGCGCGCCGTTCAGCAAGCAGCCCATCGATCAAATCCCAGACATGGGCCAGTACGTGACTCACATCGTGCAATTGACGAATGCGAAGCCATCGGAAATGGTGCAAGCGCTCACGCCGTTTGCCAGCCCCGGCCAGCAGGGGATTCTTCCCATTGACAGCAGCCAAATCCTCGTGCTGCGCGACTATAGCGAAAACGTCAAGCGCATGCTGGAGATGATCAAGAAGATCGACGTTGCGGTGCCGGCTGAATACATCTCGGAAGTCATTCCGATCAAGTACGCACTAGCGTCCGATATTGCGAGTGCCCTGAACAGCCTGAGCAGCGGCGGCGGCGGCACCACGGTTGGCAGCGCTGGCGCCGGTGGCGGCGGCGCGCGCGGTGGCGGCGGCGCCCGTGGCAGCAATTTTGGCCGGGGTAGCACCGGCACCTATCCCGGCTCGACCACGCCCGGCATGACCTCGCCGTTCGGCGCGACGCCCGGCGCCACCACCCCGGGCACCCAACCGGGCGGAGCGAGCAGCTTCACGCAACGCCTGCAGAACCTCATTAGCCGCGCGAGCGTGTCGGGCGAAATCCAGGTCCTGGGCCAGACAAAAATCATTGCCGATGAGCGAACCAACTCGCTGCTGATCTTCGCTTCGCGCGAAGACATGAAAATGATCAAAGATATCGTTTCCAAACTGGACGTGGTGCTGGCCCAGGTGCTAATCGAAGCGGTCATCGCCCAGGTGACGCTGGATGACTCGCACAGCCTCGGCGTGAGTTACGTCCAAAGGACTCCCTCGCAGGTCGGCAACTCCTTCCAAGGAATCGGCGCGCTCAACAACAACAATATCCTTAACAACAGCAGC
Organism: Candidatus Acidiferrum sp.; assembly: GCA_035566435.1. GTDB lineage: Bacteria > Verrucomicrobiota > Verrucomicrobiia > Limisphaerales > UBA8199 > DATMRF01. Next base: position 112,674 of record DATMRF010000131.1, on the reverse strand, counting down.
TTCATTAGCGGTGCGGGGACGAATATTGCCGGAAGTCTTCCGGGCGGCTTCAGCTACTTGGCTAAACTCGGCAACAACGATCTCGATGTCTCGGTCACAGCCCTGGCGGCTTCTTCCAAAGCCAAGATCCTCCAGCGGCCGCGAATTCAAACCTCGCATGCGGTGCCGGCGACGTTGTTCGTCGGCGAACAACGACCCTATCCGGTCTCCAGCTATTATGGCGGCGGCGCATTCGGCGGCTATGCCTCGATTCAGCAGCTTCAAATCGGTGTCACCATCGAAGTCACCCCGCTCATTAACCCCGACGGTTTGGTGGTGATGGATATCCACACCAAAATCGACAGCTTCGAAGGCAATGTTACCATCCAGAACGTCGGTGACGTGCCGGTCACCAGCTCCAAAGATGCCACCGCCAAAGTGGCTGTTCGCGACCGCGATACCATTATGCTGGGCGGCCTCATCCAAGATTCGAAGACGTCCAATAACTCGGGGATACCGCTCCTGAAGGACATCCCGCTCCTCGGCTACCTCTTCCGCAGTTCCTCCGCCGACAACTCGCGACAGGAAATGATTGTTCTCATCCGCCCAACCGTGCTACCGACACCCGAGGTAGCGGCGCTGGCTGCCCGGGCGGAAAAGGACAAAATGCCTGCGGTGAGGCAAACCGAAGCCGAGATCGAGCGCGAACAAGTCAAGCGCCTCCACCAGGTGAATCAGCAACAGCAGGACAACAAGTGAGCCGCTGAGGCGTGGCTGGCTCCGAGTTTCTTATCATGAAGGCAACCCTCCTCCCCGCACCGGCGACGGTGCGAAGTTTTCTCTGCCCAACGGTAGGGCGCACTGCCCGGAGCGCGCCCGATAACAACTTGGACTTCGCCGAGCGCTCAAGGAGCGGCCGGTTGAGGACAACCAGCCCTACCTCGGGCTTCGGTGCGGGGCGCACGTTACACGGCGTGGTCCAGACCGCCTTCGCCGTGCTGGCTTTGAGCGTCGGCCTCTCGGCTAGGGCGCAAACGGTGGTGACGGATTGTACGGAGGACGAGCTGGTTGCCGCGGTGAGCGCCGGCGGCACGGTGACGTTCAGCGGCAATTGCGCCATTACGCTTAGCCAGCCCATCAATGTCGCCGGGACGGTCATTATCGATGCCAGCCCCTACACCGTAACCCTTAGCGGCGGGGGCGCAGTGCCCTTGTTCACCGTGGAAGGCAACCTTACCCTGAAAGGCATGACATTGGCCGGGGGTTTTAGCAGTTCTGGCGGCGCGCTTTATATCAACCCGAGCGGCGACGTTTTCGCCACCAACTGCACATTTTCGGGCAATACCGCTGCGGGGACCAACGGCACTGCCGGTGTGAACGGCTCGAATAGTGCCTTCGGCGTCGGGGGCGGTGGCACTGCGGGCACTGCGGGCACTTCAGCCAGCGGCGGCGCGATCTACAACGCCGGCACGCTTACCTTATGGAACTGCACGCTGGTAACGAACAATGCGGCCGCCGGCAACGGCGCCGCGGGCGGCAACGGCGGCAGCAGCGGCGGCGGCCTTGGCCAGGGCGGCAATGGGGGTGCCGGCGGTTCGGGAGCGCCGGCCTGCGGCGGCGCAGTTTATAACGGCGCCACTATGACGGCGGTAAATTGCACGTTTACTGGCAACGGCGTTGCCGGCGGCAACGGCGCGGCGGGTGGCGCGGGCGGCTCGGCGGCTTTTCCGGGCGTAGCGGGCAACGGTGGGACGGGCGGGGCTGCTTCCGGCGCGGGCATCTACAACGCGAGTAACATCGTCCTTTTGGCTTGCACCTTCTCCGGCAACACTTCTTTCGGCGGTAACAGCGCGGCCGGGGGCACGAAGTCCAATGGCGCCGGCAGCCCGGGACCCAATGGAGGCGACGCTGTCGGCGCTGGCTTGACCAGCGCGTTTTCAGGGGTCGGCACAAACTGCACGTTCTTCGACAACATGGTCATTGGTGGCAATGGGGGCAACGGCGGCAATGCCGTTGGTTCGGCATCACAGGCCGGGAACGGAGGCAACGGCGGGAACGGAATGGGAGCGAGCCTGTACAACGCCAGCGGCAGCATGTTCGCGGCGGAAAATTGCACGGTGGCCGCCGGGGCAGCGGTCGGCGGCACCAACGGCGCGGCCGGCAGCGGCTCCTTCCCGGGGTCACCCGGCCAGCTGGGCCAGGCGCTGGGAGGAGGATTGGGTAACCGCGGCACTTTCACGCTCGTGAATTCTTTACTCTCAACGAACAGTCCCGGCGGCAATGGCAATGGAACATTCATTGACGGCGGCCACAATCTCAGTTCCGATGCCAGCTTCGTTCTGGGGGCCACCAGCCTAACCAGCAGAGACCCCAAGCTCAACCCTCTGACCAATAACGGCGGTCCTACTCTCACGATGGCCCTCCGGACGAACAGCCCGGCCATCGACGCGGTCGGCACCAACGCAGGCACGTTTCCAGCCACCGATCAGCGTGGGGTACAACGGCCGCTGGGAAAAGGCGCCGACATCGGCGCTTATGAACTGGCTACTACCCCTGGCATCATCACCCAACCACAAAGCCAAGCCCAAAGCTTCGGCGGGTCGGTCACTTTTGCCGTGGACGCGACGGGCGCCTCGCTTCGTTATCAGTGGCAGTTCGGAAGCTCGAATATCCCTTCGGCGACGGCCTCGAGTTACACTATCTCGAGCGTCAACATCACGAATGCGGGTGGTTACCGGGTGGTACTCACCAATAGTTTTGGCTCGCTTACCAGTTCCGTTGCTACGCTGACGGTTTTGCCCTACATCGTTTCCGGTCCGACGAACCAGGAAGTCTTGGCGGGCCACTCTGCCAATTTTTTCGTGAGTGCGGCGGGCAGCCCGCCGTTGACCTATTTCTGGTATTTTAACGCCACCAACCTGCAGAGCACGGCGACTCCAACCAATTTGACCGTGTCGCAAGCTCAAATCACCAACGCCGGGAATTATAACGTGGTTATCTCCAACTCAGGCGGGAGCATCACGAGCGCGCCAGCGGCGTTGCTGGTCGATTCAATTCTTGTCGAGCCCGTCAGCCAGACGGTGCTCGTGGGCAGCAATGTCACTCTCTCTGTCGTTGCCTCCGGGACCGGCCTGATTTACCAATGGCGACAGAATGGAACCGACATTCCAGGCGCCCAGGCGCCAGCCTATTCCGTCAATGCTCGTAAGACTGATGCTGGGACGTACGAAGTGTTCATTCATAACTCGCTCATTTCCTTAAGGAGCGACCAGGTGACACTGACGGTGGTGACCCCGACTGCGATTGCCCAGCCGAGCCTGGTCGCGAACCGGTTCAGCCTCGCTTTTCAGACCGAAGCCAACCTCAACTACTTGCTCCAATATAAGAACACTCTCCGCGACTTGAATTGGACACCGTTCATAACCAACACCGGTACCGGGTCGTGGCTGACCAACACCGATGGGGTGACGAACCAGCCCAGCCGGTTCTACCGGCTGCTTATCCAATAACCCCCGCTCCGGGAGGGCGAGCGTCCCCGCGAGCCCCATTGTCCCCGCGACCCCTTTTCGCCACGGAATTGCGGGCTGGCGGGGACGCTCGCCCTCCCCACCTCTCGCTCTCGCAATGCCGCCAACGCTGTTGACTTTTATCAAAATCATCCCCACCATTCTGGCGGCTTATGAAAGTTAGCGCGCCGCCGTACTTACGTTTCGCCCCCACAATCTGCTGGGGAGTGGTCGGCCAATGATCCTCCTTCGCGCCCTCACCCGCTGCTGACTGAATTCCGCATGCACGAAGTTGTTTCTAGGACCCGCTTGAGCCCGAACGTCACCCGGCTGGACGTCGTTGCGCCCCGAATCGCTCAAATCCGCCAGCCCGGCCAGTTCGTCATCGTTCACCTGGGGGAGGGCGCGGAGCGAATTCCACTGACCATTGCGGATGCGGAACCGGAGAAGGGCACGATCGCGCTGGTGATCCAGGCGGTCGGCAAGAGCACGATGGAACTGGTGGCGCTCCAACCGGGCCAGGGTATCGCAGATATCGTCGGGCCGCTGGGCAAACCCACTGAACTGATTTCCAAGGGGCGCGCCGTTTGCATCGGGGGCGGCGTGGGAACCGCAGTGGTGCATCCCATCGCGCAAGGATTGCAGCGGCGGCGGGTGTCGGTGCTCAGCATTATCGGCGGGCGTTCGTGGGAATGGGTGATTTTCGAGAACGAATTGCAGCGCCTGGGCGAGGTACTGGTCTGCACGGATGACGGCAGTTATGGCCGGCATGGTTTTGTGACCGATGCGGCCAAGGATGCTCTGGCAAAGGGCGGCGTGGACGTCGTCTATGCGGTGGGGCCGGTACCAATGATGCGCGCGGTGGTGAACCTCACGCGGCCGTTGGGTGTCCACACGATAGTTTCCTTGAACCCGGTGATGGTGGACGGTACGGGCATGTGCGGCGGTTGCCGGGTCGGTGTGGGGGGCCAAACGCTCTTTGCTTGTGTCGATGGCCCGGAATTTGACGGGCACCTGGTCGATTTCGACTTGCTGATGGACCGCCTGACGACCTACCGCAATTTCGAGCAGCAAGCCCGCACCGCCTGTGAAACCGGAGCCTGCAAGATCGGCTTGTGAGTACCAAGTTCACCACCAAACAGCGTCTGCAAATCAACCGACAAAAAATGTCGGAACAGGAGCCGCTGTTGCGCAACGCCAATTTCACCGAGGTAAATCTGGGGTTGCCTGAGAAGGCCGCCTTGCTCGAGGCCGAACGCTGCTTGCAGTGCAAGGACCCCAAATGTGTGTCCGGTTGCCCGGTGATGGTGAACATTCCGCGCTTCATCGAATTGCTTTCGGAGGGCAACCTTGGGGAAGCGGCGCGGTCACTGCTCAATGACAACGCTCTGCCGGCCGTCACCGGCCGCGTCTGCCCGCAGGAGACGCAGTGCGAAGTCGAGTGCATTCGCGGCCACAAGGGGTTGCCGGTGGCGATCGGCTACCTGGAGCGCTTCGTGGGCGATTGGGCCGGCGGCCACAGCGACCAGTTAAAACTGGAAACGGGAGCGCGCAGCGGCAGAAAGGTCGCCGTCGTCGGCGCCGGCCCTGGCGGGCTGACCGCCGCCGGCGAATTAGCGAAGCACGGCCATGCCGTCACGATTTTCGAGGCGCTGCACAAGCCCGGCGGAGTGCTGGTCTATGGGATTCCTGAATTCCGCCTTCCGAAAAAGATCGTGCAGGCCGAGGTGGCCCGCCTCGAGCGGGCCGGGGTCAAGATCGTCTGCAATACGGTGATTGGCCGGACCTATACTTTGCAGGAATTGCGGGACCAGTTCGACGCGGTGTTTGTCGCCAACGGCGCCGGCCTTCCGGTGTTCATGAATGTGCCTGGCGAAAACTTCAAGGGCGTTTATTCCGCCAATGAATACCTGACGCGCGTGAACCTGATGGCGGCGTACCAGTTCCCCCGCTCCGACACCCCGGTGCTCGGCGGCAAACGCATCGCCACTATCGGCGGCGGCAACGTCGCGATGGACTCTGCCCGCACGGCGAAACGACTGGGCGCCGAATCCTCGATGATCGTTTACCGCCGCACGCGCAAGGAGATGCCCGCCCGGGCCGAGGAAATTCACCACGCCGAGCAAGAAGGCATCGATTTTGAATTCCTGGTGGCGCCGGTGGAGGTCATTGGCAACGAAAAAAAATGGGTGACCGGCCTGAAATCCGTGCGCATGCAACTGGGCAAACCGGACGCCTCCGGCCGCGGCCGGCCGGTCGAAGTGCCTGGCTCGGAGTTTGTGATTCCTTGCGAGATCGTGGTTGTCGCCATCGGCACTCGAGCCAACCCGCTGCTCACGTCGACTTGTCCCGACCTAAAGCTCAACCGGTGGGGCAACATCGTTGTCGATGACAATGGGATGACGAGCCTGCCGGGCGTGTTCGCCGGCGGCGACATTGTCCGGGGCGCCGCGACCGTCATTCTGGCGATGGGCGACGGCAAACGCGCCGCCAAAGCTATTAACGACTATCTGGCACGGCCAACACCGTAACGCCGCGGTTGGGAGTCGCTACCGGAACGAACGGCTCACCGCCTTAACCAAATCTTCCATGGGACCTTTGCGAAGGTACTGGGCCGCGCCTTGCAGGAGCATTGTTTTGACGGCCTCCTCGTCATGTTCCATCCCCGTGTAGACCAGGATCGGCACCTCAGGATGGTTCCGGCGCAGAAACCGCATGAGCATAACGCCGTTCTCGCCCGCCAGGTTCAGGTCCAGTATGATGAGGCCCAGCTTCACGCCCTCGCTTAACTCCATCGCCTCCGAGGCGTCCTTGGCGGTCATTACGTCATGGCCGACCCCCTTCAGCGTGGTCGCCACGATCAAGCGCCAGTCTTCTTCGTCATCGACGAAGAGAATCTTCTTCCCCATGCGAAAATTCAGCAAGAAACCAGCCCCACAAGCAAGACTTTTATCCCAGCGCGGGGGCAGCGCAGATTCTCGATTTGCCGTCTCGCAGAATTCCATTCTGCAAGGGCTGGAATTGGTCGAGCGCTTCGGACGATTTGAGGCTTGGCAGATTAGAAACCTGCGCTGCTTCCATGGGTTTGCGTGAACATTTGAATAAAGTAAAATCCGCCCGCGGTCCGGGGGGAAAAGCCGGTTGAAAACCGGCGCCCCGCCCGATAGCCTTTTCCTGCATGATGCCGCGCACCAACTCGGAGCAACTATTTGCTGAGGCCCTGAAATACATTCCGGGTGGCGTGAACTCGCCGGTGCGTGCCTTCCGGGCGGTCGGCGGCCAGCCGTTCTTCGTGAACAAGGCCAAGGGCGCCCGGGTCTGGGACGTGGATGGCAACGAGTATGTGGATTATGTTGGCACGTGGGGGCCGGCTATCCTCGGTCATGCCTACCCTGACATCATCCGGGCGGTGCAGCAGGCCGCTGAGAACGGCACGAGCTTCGGGATTCCGAACCCGTTTGAAGTGACGATGGCGCAGCGGATTTGCTCGTTGGTACCCAGCGTGCAGAAGGTGCGCATGTGCAACTCGGGCACCGAAGCCACCATGTCCGCCATCCGGCTGGCACGCGGGTTCACCCAGCGCGAGAAGATTATCAAGTTCGACGGCTGTTACCATGGACACACGGACTCGCTGCTGGTCAAAGCCGGCTCAGGAGCGCTAACCTTCGGCAACCCGGACAGCGCGGGTGTCCCAGCGGCGTTCACGCAGCACACTATCGTGTTGCCTTACAACGAGCCCGAGGCCGTTACCGCCGCATTTGCCGCCAACGAAGGCCAGGTCGCCGGCATCATCCTCGAACCGGTGCCGGGCAATGCGGGTCTGTATCTACCCCGGCCCGGCTACCTCGAGTTCCTGCGGGAGATCACCCGAAAGCAGGGCGCGCTATTGATCTTTGACGAGGTGATGACGGGGTTCCGGCTGGCCAAAGGCGGCGCTCAGGAGCGGTTCGGCATCAAGCCCGACCTGAGCTGTTTTGGCAAAGTGATCGGCGGCGGCTTGCCGGTCGGGGCCTTCGGAGGCCGGTCAGAGATCATGGATTGCCTCGCGCCGCTCGGGCCGGTGTACCAGGCGGGCACGCTGAGCGGCAACCCGCTGGCGATGGCCGCAGGCCTCGCCGCGCTGGAAGCGCTGGCGGCCGGCAATGCCTACGAGCGGCTCGAGCAGCTTGGCGCATCTTTGGAGGCGGGGCTCAAGGACGCCGCAAGACAAGCTGGCGTGCCGGTCCAGTTCAACCGTTGCGGCTCGATGTTTTGCGGCTATTTCACCGAACACCCCGTGCACAACCTGGCGGATGCTATGAGGAGTGACCGCGAACGGTTCAAGAAGTACTTCCAAGGCATGCTCAGCGAGGGGATTTATCTGGCGCCGTCACAGTTCGAAGCCGGCTTCCTCTCCACGGCGCATACCGACGCGGACATCAACAAAACCGTGCGCGCCGCCGCGAAAGCGATGAAGGCCTTGTAAGCGATGAGAATCCTCGCCTTGGATCACGGGTCGAAGCGGATCGGCGTCGCTCTCAGCGACGAGCTGAAACTGATCGCCCAGCCGTTGGAATACATTTCCGCCGAGCCGTTCGCCAGCTTCCTGGCGCGGCTGAAAGAATTGCTGCGCGAAAAAGAGGTGGAGCTGATCCTCGTCGGCCTGCCGCGGAACATGAATGGAAGCTACGGTCCGGCGGCGCTCAAGGTCCAGGAATTCGTCGCCGCCCTGAGAAGCGCCGTCACGGCGCCCATTAAGACCTGGGACGAACGGCTGACCTCCGCCCAGGCGAACCGGTTTCTCATCGAGGGCAACGTGCGCCGCGAAAAACGAAAGGAGAAAGTGGATAAAATGGCCGCGGCCATCCTACTGCAGAGCTACCTCGACAGTCTGGCTGGCTGAACCCTCAAACCACAGATGGACGCGGATCGGCACAGATTAGCGAGAACAGACTGATTCTGAATGCCCGATCGTGGCACCCTGGCGCCTTCATCTCTGTGTCCATCTGGGTTCAACGGTGGTTGATTTTGTGGACGTTGTTAAATTCAAACTGACCATCGCCTACGACGGCACCGGCTACGAGGGTTGGCAGGTGCAGAAAATCGGCACGGGCGTGCAGCAGAAGGTAGAGGAAGCTCTGGCGAAGCTCTTTCTCAGCCATCCCCGCCTGCACAGTTCGAGCCGAACCGACACCGGGGTCCATGCCCTGGGGATGGTCGCTCACTTCGAAGTGCGACGCGGCGAGTGTCGAATGGCCTCGCCCAAGCTCGCGCTGGCCCTGAATGCGTGGCTGCCGGAAGACATTCGAGTGCTCGCGGCTGCCCGTGCCGGCAAAGACTTCCATGCGCGGTTCGATGCCACCGGAAAGCAGTATCGTTATTTCGTCTGGAATCATACGGCAATGAACCCGCTCATCCGCCACACGGCGTGGCAGGTCCCGCGTCCGCTCGACTTGCCGGCGATGCGCCGCGCCGCGGCCGGGCTCACGGGCCGGCACGATTTCCGATCGTTCGCCGCGAATCCCGGCTATGCCAGGGACAGCACCATGCGCACGCTGGCCCGCTGCGAAGTCAGGCGCAGCGGGCCCCTGTTCACGTTTCTTATCGAAGGCGACGGCTTCCTGTACAAAATGTGCCGTGGCATCGTCGGCACGCTCGTACAAATCGGCTTGGGGAAATTCGCCGCGGAAGAAATCAAGGCGATGCTGGCGAAGAAAGATCGCCGGGCCGCCGGCATGACCGCGCCGGCCCACGGCCTGGTGTTGTGGAAGGTGGTCTACAGAAAAAGGAGGCAGGCGAAAAAAAAAGCAGAAGGTAGAATGCAGAATGAAGAATGAAGCAACCAACAGGCACAAGGTAGGCGGGCGAAGCCAGCAGGCGGAAGCGCGCGCAACGTTCGCCCGCCAGTTTCTTCTGCCAGTCAGTTCATTCTTCATTCTGCCTTCTGGCTTCCCCATTTATGCATATCGTTCTGGTTGAACCCGAGATTCCACCGAACACGGGCAACGTCGCACGGCTGTGCGCGGCCACGCGCTCACAGCTCCACCTGATTGAACCACTCGGGTTCAAGCTGGATGATGCCCAACTCAAGCGGTCGGGAATGGATTACTGGGAGCAGGTCGAATGGCACCGGTGGAAAGCCTGGGCCGCTTTCCAGGAGCAACTCCCTGCCGGCGCGCGACTTTGGTACGTTGAATCGCGCGGCCCCCGATTGTACACCGAACCGCGTTTCTTGCCGGGTGATTACCTGGTGTTCGGCCGCGAGACGGCCGGTTTACCGGAAAAGCTGCTGGCGGCCAATAAGGAGCGCTGGGTGCGCATCCCGATGTTCAACCCTAATGCACGTTCGCTGAATTTGTCGAACTGTGTCGCGTTGGTGTTGTTCGAAGCGCTGCGGCAGCTGGGGTTTGCGGGGGAGGGTCATGAGTGAAACCTGAAACGTGATGCGGAAAACCTACAGAAGGGGCCCGGTCATCGTTTAACTTCACGCATCACGTTTCACACCTCACATCTTCGCTTCCCCTTCCCGGATGAGCCCAATCACCTTCTCGGGACTGTCCGCCGTCAGCAGATTCTGCCGCAGCCGCGGATCATGGAGCAGGCGGCTGAGCCGGGCGAGGATGGCGAGGTGCTGAGTAACGGTGGGTGCAATTAACAAGAAAAACATCCGCGCCGGGACAGCGTCGATCGCGCCATAGGGGATGCCCTCCGCATGGCGCCCGAAAACGATCAACGGTCGGTCGACCAAACCGACGAGCGCATTCCGGGCGTGCGGCAGCGCAATGCCGTCGCCAATCCCGGTACTGTGCAACTGCTCGCGCTCGCGCAGCGCACGCAGCAGGGTTTGGCGCGCCTCCGGCTGCTTGGCGAGTTCGGGGATCTGATTGACCAGCTCGCTCAGGACGGCCTCGCGGTCGGCGCTGCGCAAATTCAAATTGATTCGGCCCGGCGACAGCAGCTCACTTAGGGTAGCGGAGATCGAGTTCTTCATAGAGCAACTCATGGTAGCCGCACGGCTTGCGAGGTGAAGGAAAAAGTTGTGAGTTGGCACGCTCAACGCTCTCCAAACCATAAGAATGCAAGACCTGTCTTGCTCGAGCGCAGGAGAGCCTCGCCGCGCAGAGCGCTCGGGTCCAAAGCGGCTGAGTTTCATGCCGCGCCGGGACACCTTGTCCTGTTTTGATACATCTGAAGCATCGGAAGGGTCGTTGTTATGTCGCTTAAAAACAAAATCTTCGCGCTGGCTTTAGTCGGCGCCTTTTATCCTGGCTTCATGGCTGGCGCGCAGGATTCCACCGCGCCGGCCGAACAAAGGCGGCTGGGGCTGCTTAAACAAGCCAGCGCCCTCCTCCAACGGAAGGTGGTAGATGCACGTGAAAAAAACCTGGGCCGGGTAAATGATTTGGTCCTGGACGTGGCGAACGGACAGGTGCCACTCGTACTGGTATCGAGCAGCTCGGACGAGGTTGCCCTGGTTCCGACCGGCAGTTTTTCGGATGCCTCGATTGCCTGTTTGGTTATGAATACTGACAAGAAGGTATTCGCCACCGCACCGCACGTCGCCAAAACCGGCGCGATTAACGCGCTCGACAAAAACCGCTTCGAAGAGTCCTGCCGCCATTTCGGCCAGACCTGCCCGCAAAACCCGGACGGCCCTTCCGCAAAATTAACTTCAGCTTCCGGGATGCTTGGCGTGCCAGTGCGCGGCCACGGCAACGAAACCCTCGGCACGCTAAAAGACATCATGGTGGATCTGCCATTCGGACGGATCGTCTATTATGTTATCGAGCCGGTGACTAACTCCGGCGGACAGGGGGATTTCTATGTCGTTCCGCCCTCAGCCATTCGGCCTGGGGACAGCGCAGGGTTCCTAGTGCTCCCAGTTGAGCGGGCGCGATTCCTCGCAGGGCCGCACTTTCAAAAGGAGTTCTGGAATGACATGGCTTTACCGGCGCTGGCGGCGGCGGTCCGTCAGCACTATGAAACCGGCTTGGGCCCGCCCGCGCAAGCCCGGCCAGTGGCGGTCACGGCCCGGACGCCCGACAGAACGCCCGGCGCTTCCGGTCGCTCCGACCAGGAGATTACTCAGGCCGTGCTGACTGAGATCGTGCGCCAGACCAGTGGGTTTATGAGCATACAAATCGCTGTGACAACCGTGAATGGACGGGTCACGCTGAGCGGCAATGTCAAGAACGAAAAGCAAATAAAGCAGATCGTTTCGGCCGCTGAGCGAGTCGTAGGCCCCGCCAACGTTGATAACCGCCTCGAGGCCGGGGTCAAAGCCAGGACCGCTCAACTCTAAGAAACGAGGTGCTGCGCTGGCTTGAGCCCGAGTGAGGTCCGCAGGCTGCGGGTGGTCTTTCATCCTTTGCGCAGCTTGACTGTGCGCTTCCTTGCCGGAGAGCCGGCCCGAAGCATAATGGGTGCGAACATGTCATTGGCCAGATGGCACACAAAATCCTGAGCCGCCCTGATCCTGGAGGCTGTGCTTCGATGGACGAGACCGACACAATCAAGGTTCTCATCGTGAATGAGGACGGTCAGTACCTGGCCGGGACCGCGACGCGCTGGGAGTTTACGGACGAGCGCACGCGGGCCCGAGTCTTTGACTATGCACTGGACCATGTCGAATCCATCCTCGGCCTCGTCAGGATCAGCCATGGCACTGTCTGGATTGCGGTCAAACTGGACCCGCGCGAAGCTTACGAATTCTGCGACCGCTGTGGCGCCAGAATGGTGGCCACGCGGGCTTTCTTCGACGGATCCATTTTCCTTTGCCCGGCCTGCCGGGAGGAACGCCCGACACAACCCGACTAATTCACACCAACGCCCGTTGCTCAGGCATCCAAGCACCGATCCTTATCATTTGGGTGCTTCCTCGCGCGACCATTGGATGGCATGAAGCATGACCTCAGTCGCGGTCTTAAGGTGCAGTTTCTCTTTGATGCGGTTGCGGAAGGAATTGACGGTGGCGATGGTGATGTCGAGGTCTTGGGCGATTTGGCGAGTGCCCTTGCCCTGTCCGAGCATGCGGAATACTTCCAGTTCGCGATCGCTCAAGAGTTCAATCGGGGAAGCGGGGCGGTCGCCCTGGCCGCGCATAAATTTCGAGATGACGGCGGAGGACATTTTTTCGCTGAGGTACATCTCGCCGCCGAGGACTTTGTGGATGGCGGTTTTCACGGTTTTGCCGGGCTCATGCTTCATGATGTAGCCCATCGCGCCCGCGCGGAGAGCACGCTCCGCGTACAGGGACTCTTCATGCATGGAGACGACCAAAACCGGAAGCTCCTCGTAATCGTTGCGGATTGTCTTGATAAGGTCGATGCCGCTTGTGCCGCCGAGGGAGATGTCCACGAGCACGAGGTCGGGGTGAATCTGGGGGATGGCATTGAGCGCTTCAGCGGCGGTGGCGGTTTCGCCGCAGACGGTCAGGTCGGGGTCGCGCTCGATAATTTGCCGCAAGCCCTCCCGGAAAAGAGGGTGATCATCGACGATTAGGAGGCGGTGTTTTGCCGAGGCGGTCTCGCTCATGTGTCAGATTTACTTGAATGCGGCTTGCTTCACAATTGGACTGGGGGACTCGCAGAAAGCCGGGACGAACAGACAGCGGATGATGGTGCCGGCGCCGGGCCGGCTGTTAACTTCCAGCGTCGCGCCGATCACGCGGGCCCGGTAGTGCATAATGCGCAGGCCCATGCCGGCAGGACGGGCGCCGGCAACCGAAAAGCCGGCGCCGTCGTCCTGAATCGTCAGCGCGTAGCGATCTTTGAGCGGTTCGAGCGTGAGGTGCACGTTCTTGGCCCGGCCATGTTTGGCCGCATTGGCGACAGCTTCCTGCGCGATGTAGTATAGGTGGAGCGCGATGGCGTTGTCCACTGTTTCGGGCGCGTCCTCGCATGTGAAATCGCAGGGGATTCGAAAGAGCGTGGCGGCGTTGGCGGCCAATTCCTCAAGGGCCGAGCCCAGGCCGTTTTCTGCGAGCCGAACCGGGAACAGGCCGCGGGCAACCCCGCGAGTCTGGGTCAGGGCGCTCTTAAGCAGATAGCTAATGCGTTCGGCGTCCGCAGACTCGGAGGCACCCTTCTCCTGGAGACGGTCCGCCAAAGTCTCCGTCAGGTAGGAGATCCCGACCAATTGTTGGCAGACGCCGTCATGGAGGTCATGCCCGATACGACGCTGCTCCCGATTACTGATTTCGAGGAGTTCGCGTTCGAGGCGCCGGCGTTCGGTGATGTCGCGGGCGATGCCTTCGACTTCGACCTGCTGTCCGTTCTGCTCGATAAGCCGGGTGCCGATCTCAAGTTTGACCGGCTGGCCGGAAGGCGCGGTAAAGTCCCATTCCGCGGTTGCCGGGGCGTCGTCGATGAGCACCTGTTCGAGCCAATGCCGCGCTGCGGCTTGTTGTTCCGGCACGACCAGTTCGACGATGTTGCGAGACAGGATTTCCTCGCGCCGCCGCTGGAGAATGCGTTCGCCGGCCTGGTTGATCGAGGTGAGCCGGCCCGCGAGATCGTGAGTATAAACGATGTCATTGGCGTTCTCGAACAGTTCGAGGTAGCGCTCCTTGAGGGCGGCCTCGAGCTGGAGTTTCTGGCGAATGATCTCCGTCTGGTGCTGAACGCGCCGGCGCAAGACACCGACCCAGGCGAACGCGGCGAGCACCACGACGCCCAGCAGGGCGATCATCCACAGGAGCCGGGTGAGGGTCCACCAGGGAGGGGACGTGATTAAGGCAACATCGGCGGCAGAGCGCAGCAGAAGGCGAAGCGATTTGGCTCGCCAGGCTTCGCCGGCGCGCCAATCGGTGCCCGGCTCGATCAAACAGACTCCGGTCACGGCCACGCGGCTGCCGTTTTCCAGGTCAGAAAAACTGCCGACCTGCTTTTGCTCGCTGTAGGCATGGAAGACAAAATTCTGGGCTTCGAGGACCAGGAATTGCTCCCGACCGTAGCGGACGCGGTCGAGCAAATTGGCTTCGAGCCGAACCAGCCGGCAATCGTGCGTGCCTTTCAGAGCTTCGCCTAAGGCGATCGGCGCAGGCTCCGGCGCGAAGCCGCTGCGGACCTTGCGGTACACCGCATCCTGCAACGAGGGCGTGTATTGCCCCTGCGCCGGGAAACCAAGGACTTCAACGCGGTCGCCTGCTTTGAGTGGAGCCAGTTGTTTGGTCCGGACAAAGAGCCCCTGGTTCTCGTCCTGGACAAATACGGTTTCGCCCAGTTGCTGGTAGATCACGGTGCCGGCGACCTTGACCCGATGGCCATAGGTTCCTTGCGGCGTGAACTGGAGGAGGCTGGCGATGGTCTGGGTCGGAATCGCGTAGGGGTCTGCGGGCGCAGGTGTCTCGACGACAAAATCAGCCGGCCGCGGGACGAGAATGCGGATATAAAAGAGCTGGCGCTGTCGGTTGAACTGGGTGGAACAAACACCACGGACCCGGACCGTACAATCCACCAAATCTTTGGTTTGGGTCGGTGGCAGGTTGGTGGCATAGGCAGTGAGACGGCCGCCGCCCGTTGCAATCTCGATGAGTAGAAATTTGGTTGCCGGATCGATCGTGGCGGAACGGACGATCCCGCGAACTTCGACCAATTGGCTGTCCTCGCGGCCGCTGGCGAGCTCCTCGAAGGAAACGGGTTTGGCGGCAGGCAAAGTCCCGGTTCCTTTCAGCTCGACGGTTTGAGGCGTTACGATCGGAGCATACTCACCGGGGCTCGTAGTGCCGACGATCTCCACGATTTGCCCCGGAGCGAGAGGAACGGGGTTGGGATAATCGCCAAGATAAATGCCGGCGGTATTGTCCTGCACAAACCTGGAGAACAGGCTCTGGTTGTAAAAGGTGACGACCCCACGAAGGCGGACAGGGTAGTGCCGTGCGGCCTGCTCGGTGGTCAGGCGCCTCACCTGTTCAGCGGTGCGTAGCTCGGGGAGAGGCTCCTGCGAAGTATTTCCGGGGGTCGGGGCCAAACGAGGAATTCCACTGGGAGCGCCGGTATCCCCGCCGGCGGCATTAACCTCTAACGACGTTGCAGGCGATGCCGCCGGCACTTTCGGTGGGGAAGTTGTCGTTAGCGGCGGCGCTTCTGGCGGCTCGGCGGCCAGGCCCACCCCCGCCAGCAACAGCAGCAAGCGGAAGAATTGAGGCCAACCAAATCGGTGAGGACCACCTGACGGTAGCGCACGCTTCCGCCTGTCTGAGAATAGCAGTCGTCTCTTCATGCCCCGGTGATCAATACCCTTGCTTCAGCACCAGGTAAACGCCGGCAATCAAAGCGAGGCAGAGCAACGACATGAGCAGCGCCGATGCAACGAAATAGGAAATGGCGATGATGAGCACGCCGCCGACCATCGGGGCCCAGGAACTCTGCTTCTTGCCATAGATGAAGTAGCCCACACCCACGGAGCCCCAAACGAGGGAAGCGAAGAGGAAGCTGGTATTGAACATGTGTTCGCCGTGTCGTCGTCCTGTGCTGCGAATCGCTTCGCTGGCACAACGCTCACGTAATATGTCAGCGTTTGAGGCGCCCCACAAGCGATACCAGCGGCCATACCAGCGGCGTTGACAGCAGGTCCTTCTGGTTTTAGCCTCAAACTGCTGGATACGCTCTCCATGAACTCGACGGTCGTACGCTGTTTCCTCTTTGTGGTTCTGTCGTTCCTGGGTCCGTCGCTACCAGCGCAGACGTTCCCTGACATCATTGTGTTCGACCAGGGCGATCCAATCGGTGTGGGAGGCGGCTATTATGATGCTTCGGTCGGTTTGGTAACGCCCCCCAGCGCGATGACTCTCGCCGGACCGTCCAACCAAAAGATGATTATTCTCACCAATATCTTTTACACGGGGAAACAGAGCGGCCTCATCCAATGGAAATCAGCGCCCGGCGGCAACTGGGCACTCTTTGTCGCTAGTCCGGGGTTTCAAACTCTAAACGCCAGTGGCTATTCCAATATCATCTTTTACCTGAACGGCCCTGCCGCCGTGGCTGCGACAAACCTCCCACAGGTGGGGCTGGAAAGCAGCTTGAACAAGAAAACCTCGCTCGTGCGCATGGGCAATTATTTACCGGCGGGACTGGACGGCGACACGAACACCTGGCAATTGGTCAGCATTCCACTGGCTGACTTTCAACCTTACAACGGCTTTGTCCTCTCGCAGTTCAAGGACGTTAACTTCAACCAGGGCCTTGCGGACGGCGTTACCAACACCCTTTGGTTGGATGGAGTGCGCATCGTCGTGCCCGGCTCCTCAACCAATCTTCCCACACCCAGCGCGCCGCTGGGGCTGGTGACGCGGTCGGGCGACCAGAGCGTTGTGTTGCACTGGTACCGGAGCCCGGAGGTGGGCGTTGCGGGATACAATGTGTACCGCGCCCAAGTAGCCAGCGGACCGTTCGCCCTCGCGACCGCAACTCCGGTGACCAGCCCAAGTTTTGCCGACCTGTCCGCCACCAATGGCCAAACTAATTTTTACCTCGTGCGCGCGCTCAACCTCAACAACCAGGAAAGCACGAACTCCGCTATCGTCAGCGTTGCGGCGCAACCTTTCGCCAGCGACGATGACTTCCTCGAATACCTGCAGCATTTGACGTTCGACTATTTCTGGTATGAGGCCGGTCCGACGAACGGGTTGGTGCGTGATCGCAGCGAACCGTTTTCGCCGGCCAGCATGGCGGCGACCGGCTTTGGCCTCACGGGCATCGGCATCGGCATCGATCATGGCTGGATCACGCGGGCGGCTGGGCGTGACCGCACGCTCGTCGTCCTCCAAACCCTGTGGTCAAACCCCCAAAGCACCAGTTCCACCGGCACGATCGGCTACCGTGGATGGTTTTATCATTTCGTTGATGTGAACGCAGGCGTGCGCTTCGGAAGTTCGGAGCTTTCCTCGATCGACACCGCGCTGCTTCTCGGCGGCGTGCTCTACGCCAGGCAATACTTCAACGGTACGGATACCAATGAAGTCGCCTTGCGAAACCTGGCCACCGCGATTTATGACCGTGTCGATTGGCAATGGATGGCCAACGGCCAGAACGCGCTGGCTCTGGGGTGGTTCCCCGAGACCGGTTTTCTGGGGGCCAATTGGATCGGCTACAACGAAGCGATGCTGCTTTACGTTCTCGGCCTGGGTGCGCCGACCAATCCCCTGCCGCCCGTTGCCTGGACCAATTGGACCAGCGGCTATTCCTGGCAAACCAATTACGGCTTCAGCTTTGTTGCCTTCCCGCCGCTGTTCGGCCACCAATACTCCCATTGCTGGCTGGATTTTCGCCACATCGCCGACCCGTACATGCAGGCCAAAGGCAGCACTTACTTCGAAAACTCGCGGCGAGCAACGCTCGCCCAGCGGCAGTATTGCATGGCCAATCCCCAGGGTTTCGCCGGCTACAGCGGCAGCGTTTGGGGATTGACCGCATGCGACGGGCCTGGCTCGACCGGCTTTTTCGGCTACATCGCTCGCGGTACGCCGCCACCTCAAAACGATGACGGCACCCTGGCCCCAACCGCGCCGGGCGGTTCGCTGCCGTTCGCCCCGGAGATTTGCCTGCCTGCCTTGCGGTATCTTTACACGCAGTTTCGCACGAACATCTGGACCGGCTACGGCTTCCGGGATGCCTTTAACCTGCAAACCAACTGGTGGGACGCTGATGTGATTGGCATCGACCAGGGTCCTATTTTGCTGATGGTGGAGAACTATCGCTCGCAGAAAGTCTGGCAGATCTTCTCTCAAAACCCAGAGGTCCAGACGGGGCTCGCCGCGGCGGGCTTCGTAAGGCTTCCCTTCGTTTCGCCTTCGCTGGCCTACAACCGTCTCGCGGGGAGCTTCACCGTGAGTTGGCCTGGATCCAACGGGCGTTCTTACCAGGTTGAATACTCCCCCAACTTACTTAACTGGGTCGCATCGCCGCTCGGGCTTATCCAAGGAACTGGCAACGGATTCCTCAATTGGGTGGACACCGGCCCGCCAGCTACCGTGTCGGTTCCGGCCGCCGTGCCGGAGCGCTTTTATCGTGTATTCCAGCTCGGTTCGCCCTAATCCCCAACGGCAACACCTCACATGAAGTAGTTAGGGTTGCAGTTTTCTGTTGTAGTGATGCGCGGGGTGCTGACGCCACCCAGGCTCACGATGGCAGGGCGGCCAGCCCTTCATCCGTTAATGGCAACCAGTCAAAGAGTCTTCGAACTTGGACTTCACGGTTTGTTCTTAACCCGCAGGAGTCGATTCAGAGGAACCAGACTTCCCGCCGCCGCCTGCCCAATATCTGTTCACGTAGAATCTAGTAGATTTCATGACGGCAAAGGCGACGTGTCAATGACCTTCTTCCAATGTTGCTGCGCCGATATCAATTGACAACTGCTGTACCATTTTGTATTACGTTTCCCAGATCGATGTAAACCGATTTTTTATGGCCGGTTTGAATGATGCAAGCACGGTCGCCTGTCCCCTAATTTGTTACGGCTAACAAGGCCTTTGCATGGGAAAGACGAATCGATACATGGTGCTAGTCGCCTTGACCGTAGCGTTGGGGGGATTTGTTTGGGGCTTCGATGCGACGGTTATTTCGGGCGCCGCCCCTTTTCTTCAGAAGTACTTTCAGTTAACCGGCAGCAACGGTGACCTGCTGTTGGGGCTAGCGGTGAGTTGTTTGGGATGGGGCGTGCTGGGCGGTACGGCAGTGGCGGGGTTCTTCAGTGACCGCTTCGGAAGAAAAAGAGTGCTAATCACCACGGCGGTTCTTTTCACCGGCACATCCCTGCTGGCTGCGTTGACCACAAACTTTAGTTTATTCGTCTCTGCGCGACTCCTGGCGGGAGTGGCGGTTGGCGGGGCGATCCTGATTGCGCCGGTGTATATCGCCGAGATCTCACCGCCAAAACTGCGCGGGAGCCTAGTATCGCTGAATCAACTGATGATCGTGTCGGGCATCTCGGCATCCTTTTTCTCCAACTACTTCCTCGTAAACGTCGGAGAAAACAACTGGCGTTGGATGCTGGGCATGGACGCTGTGCCAGCGCTTCTTTACTTTTTCCTGTTGTTTGCGGTCCCCGAGAGTCCACGTTGGCTCTTCGGGAAGGGACAGACGGAACTGGCGGAGGAGATATTGACTCGAACCTGCGGAGCGGCAGAGGTGGGGCGCGAGCTCGAAAATATCCGGCAAAGCTTCGCGGGGAAAGCGCCCCGCATCCGGCTCGGTGCGTTGTTCGGCCGGAAGATGCGATTCATCATGTTCATCGCGCTGGCGATCGCCTTTTTCCAGCAAATCACCGGAATCAACGCGGTTTTTTATTATCTACCGACCATTTTTGCGCAGGCTGGCGGGGGCACGAACACCGCCTTCCGGCAGGCCGTGCTGGTGGGCCTGGTGAACCTGGGGATGACGTTCGTGGCGATCTGGCTGGTCGATCGCCTGGGGCGCAAGCCACTGCTGGTGATTGGCGCGATGGGCATGGCGGTGTCGCTGCTTACGTGTAGTTGGGCGTTCCACAACGCCAATTATCAACTTACGGAGAAGTCTTTCACGGTGCTGAAAGACAACAAAGTGCCGGCTGAGCTGGTGAACGATTTGAGAGCGGCGAAGCAAAACGCCTACCCGACCGACAAGTCGTTTCTCGCGGCGCTGGATGATCAGTTCGGGGCCGAGCGGCTGAAACCCTATCGCGATACCCTGGGGACGGCGGGTTTGAACATCCGGGCGTCGCTGGTGCTGTTTGCGATCATCGGCTTTGTAGCCTCGTTTGCGATCTCGCTGGGGCCGGTGATGTGGGTGCTGCTGTCGGAGGTTTTTCCAAACCAATACCGGGGCACGGCAATTTCGCTCGCGGGGTTTTGGAATTCCTTCATCAGTGCGATGGTGACGCTGGTATTTCCCTGGGAGCTGTCGCATCTCGGCCCGGCCGGCACGTTTTTAGGCTACGGCGCGATGGCGGCGGCAGCGGTCGTTTTTGTGCTGCTGTTCATCCCCGAAACCAAAGGCAAGACCCTCGAGGAGCTGGAAGGCATCCTGACGCGCGGCGAGCAAGCGCCCGCGGCTGGGGCGGCCAAGCAACCGGAGTTTTCCCATGACAACAAATGAAAGAGTGACGCTCGCCCTGGCATTGATCCTGTCGGCCGGCGGCCTGCCGATGCGGAGCGACTGCGCCGCGCTCCAGAAAACCAATGGCCCCGTGAAGGTGGAGGTGCGGCAGGTGGATGGCCGCTATCAATTGTACGTTGAGCAGAAGCCGTTCAACCTCAGAGGCGCCGGCCTGGAGTTCGGCAGCCAGGAAAAGCTGGCGGCGCATGGCGGCAACTCGTTCCGAACCTGGCGCACCGAAAATGGACGCCAGGGTTGTCAGCAGGTGCTCGACCGGGCGCTCCGGAACGGGCTGTATGTGACGATGGGCCTGGACCTCGCGCGGGAACGGCACGGCTTCGACTACAACGATCCGGTGGGGGCAGCAAAGCAGCTTGAGCAAATGAAGGCGGAGGTGCTCAAGTACAAAGACCATCCAGCGCTGCTCATCTGGGCCATCGGCAACGAGCTGAATCTAGGCGCAAAGAATCCCAAGGTTTGGGACACGGTGAACGAAATCTCGAAGATGATTCACCAGGTCGATCCCAACCACCTGACCACCACGCCTCTGGCGGGCATCAGCCGCGACCTTGTGCAGCAGCTCAAAACCCACGCTCCGGATTTGGACCTGTTATCGGTCCAGATGTACGCGGACATCGTGAATCTGCCGCGCTACCTCCGGGAGTCGGGCTGGGAAGGGCCTTACTTGGTGACGGAGTGGGGTGCGACCGGCCACTGGGAAGTGGGTAAGACGGACTGGGACGCGCCGATCGAAAACGACAGCACGACGAAAGCCGATTTTTATAAAAAGCGTTACGAGGCGGTCATTCAGGCCGATCAGAAACAGTGCGTGGGCTCCTACGTGTTTTTGTGGGGCCAAAAGCAGGAACGGACACCAACTTGGTATGGCATGTTCCTGGAATCCGGGGAGGAGACGGCGACGGTGGATGTGCTCCATTATTTTTGGAACGGCGCCTGGCCGACGAACCGGAGCCCACGGCTGGAGGGCGCCTGGCTGGACGGCAAGACCGCGCAGCAAAATGTCCATGTCAAACCCGGACAGAGTTACCCGGCCAAAGTGCTGGCGAGCGATCCCGACCGGGACCCTTTGCGGTTTGCGTGGGAGGTGATGGAGGAAAGCACGGATTTGAAATGGGGAGGAGACACGGAGTCGAAGCCCAAAAGCCTGCCGGATTGCATCGCGAAACCGAATCGGAGTGAAATCGTTATGAAGGCGCCCGCCAAGCCCGGCGCCTACCGGCTGTTTGCTTACGTTCTCGATGGCAAAGGCCATGCGGCGCATGTCAATATCCCGTTCTATGTGGATGGAGCGCCCGCAGCCTCGCCCAAACTGGCGGAGCACTGAAGGAAGTACCTTGTACGTCGGCAGAAATCGGATCCAGCCCAGCGCGGAGCCCATCCTGGGCCGGCAAGTCACACGGTTGGGTGAAGAGTTTTACCAAATCGGCCATTACGACGCTTTACGGCCCTTTTTCCTTAGCCTTGTCAGCAACGCCGACCATTGGATATTCATCTCGAGCACGGGCGGGCTGACCGCGGGCCGGCAGAACCCGGACCTGGCGCTGTTTCCCTATTACACCGATGATCGGATTCATGATGGGGCGGAGACTACGGGCAGCAAGACGGTGATTCGGGTGCGGCGGCGCGGGAGAAGCCAGTTGTGGGAGCCATTTTCGCAGAGGTACCGGGGGATTTACCGGGTCCGGCGTAATCTCTACAAGAATCTTTGGGGCAACAAGCTGCTGTTCGAAGAGGTTAACGAGGACCTGGGCCTGAGCTTCCGCTACGGCTGGTTCACCAGCGAACGGTTTGGTTTTGTGAGGCGGGCATGGCTGAGCAACGAGGGGCGCGCTGCTGCGTCCGTGACGCTGGTCGACGGATTGCAAAACCTGATGCCCACCGGCGTTGCCAGCCAGTTCCAGCTCGAAAAGAGCACGTTGCTCGATGCCTACAAGAACAATGAACTCATCGCGGAAACCGGGCTCGGGCTGTTCCGATTGAGCTCGATTCCCATCGATCGACCTGAGCCGGCGGAAGCCCTCCGTGCAACGACCGCGTGGTGTGTTGGCCTGCGGCGGGCCACCAGGCTGCTCAGCGCTCGGCAGCTGGATAAGTTCCGGCAGGGGGAAACAATTCAGCAGGAGACGAACATCCGGGCGGAACGAGGCGCCTATTTCGTGCAGACCGAGCTGGAGCTGGGGCCAGGCCAAAGCCGCGATTGGCTGATGGTCGCCGATATTGACCAGGGGCATTCGAATGTCGCCGAGCTGAATCGCTTCTTGCGAGGCAACCTTACGTCTTGCGCCTCCCGCCTCGCGCGGTTGGTGCTCGCCGACATCGACCGCGGCACCGAGGAACTCAAGCGGATGGTGGTGAGCGCCGACGGTCTGCAGAAGACGGCGCAACCGCTGGGAGATGCGCGGCATTTCAGCAACGTGCTTTTCAACATCATGCGGGGAGGAGTATTTAACAGTGGATACTTGGCGGACCCCGCGGATCTCCGGGAGTTCATGACGCAAGCGAACCGGGAAATGGAGCGGCAACACCGCAGATTTTTTCGTGAACTTGAGAAACGGGCAGCGGCCAGCCCCGCCCGGTCGGTTCGGCATTGGGCGGTCATTGCCCTGGCCCGCGAAACCGGGGATGGGAATTTAGAGCGGCTCTGCCGTGAGTATTTGCCGCTGACCTTCAGCCGGCGCCATGGCGACCCGAGCCGCCCCTGGAACCGGTTCAACATCGCCAGCCGGAGCGCCGACGGCACGCGGAGCCTCGATTACGAGGGCAACTGGCGGGACATTTTCCAGAATTGGGAGGCGCTTGCGGCGTCATTTCCGGGCTACGCCCCGAGCATGGTGTGCCGCTTCGTGAATGCCTCGACTCCGGACGGATACAATCCCTATCGCATCACCCGCGGCGGGTTTGATTGGGAGGTGCCGGACCCGGCGGATCCTTGGTCGCATATCGGCTACTGGGGCGACCACCAGGTCATCTACTTGTTGAAGCTGCTGGAAAACCTGCAGCGCCACGAGCCGGACACGCTGCACGATTTCCTCACCCTCGAAATCTTCTCCTACGCCAACGTTCCCTACCGACTCAAGCCGTACGAACAACTGCTCAGAGATCCCAAAGCGACCGTAGTCTTCGACTCAGCTGCTGAAGAGTTGGTGGCGCGTCGCGTGCGACAAAGGGGAACGGACGGGAAACTGGTGTGGGACCGGCAGGGAAAAGTGCGGCTGGTGAATTTGACGGAAAAGCTCCTAGTCTCGCTGTTGGCGAAATTCTCGAACTTCATCCCCGGCGCGGGCATTTGGCTGAATACCCAGCGCCCGGAATGGAATGACGCAAACAACGCGCTGGTGGGCAATGGGGTCTCGATGGTCACGCTTTATTACCTGCGACGCTACCTCGCGTTTTGCCTGGGCGTGTTCGGCAGCTTCCAGAAATCGGATGTGAAGGTCTCGCAGGAAGTCGCAAACCTTTTGAGCGGGGTCGCTCGCGCGCTGCGGCGGCTTCAACCGCAGTGCGCGGAGTCGGCGAAACTCCACCAGGACAACGAAGAGCGGAATTCCCACTTGCGGCGTACGACTTTGGACGCGTTGGGACGGACAGGCAGCCGATACAGGGAGCAGATTTATGCGCACGGACTCTCGGGGCGGACCCGACGGCTCGCCAGCACTGACTTATTGACGTTTTTCGAGACTGCGCTGGCAGTCGTGGACAACTCCGTCCAGGCCAACCGGAGGCCGGACGGGCTCTATCACGCATACAACCTAGTCACCTTCGATAAGCCGGGCGAGCTGCCTGTCCGCAGGCTCTACGAAATGTTGGAAGGCCAAGTCGCGGTGCTTAGTTGCGGCAAGCTGTCTCCCGAAGAATCGCTGGGGTTGCTCCGAGCGTTGAAGCGAAGCGACATGTACCGCCCGGACCAGCACAGTTATCTGCTTTATCCGGACCGGCTGCTGCCGCGGTTCATTGAAAAAAACAATATCCCGCGGCGCGAGGCGGCCCGCTGCCGCTTGCTGCGGAAGCTGGTGGCCGACGGGAATCGACTGCTGGTAGAACGCGATGTGAACGGTGTGTGCCATTTTAACCGCGGGGTGACAAACGCTGCCGATGTGGGCGGTCGGTTAGAGCAACTGGCCGCCGTTGGTTATGGGCGGCTGGTGAAAGGTGATCGAAGGCTCGTGCTGGAAGTTTTCGAACGGCTCTTTGACCACCAGTCGTACACGGGCCGGTCCGGCACTTTCTTCGGCTACGAGGGTCTGGGCTGTATCTACTGGCACATGGTCTCCAAGTTGTTGCTCGCCGCCCAGGAAACGTTCTTCCGCGCGGCGGATGCCGGAGCAGAGCCGGCGGTGCTGAAGGCGTTGGCGGATTGTTATTACGACATCAGGGCGGGCATCGGGGACCGAAAAACACCGGAAGTCTATGGGGCTTTTCCTATGGACCCGTACTCCCATACGCCGGGTCACGCCGGCGCACGCCAGCCCGGGTTGACCGGGCAGGTGAAGGAAGACATTCTTTGCCGGATGGGCGAGCTTGGGTTGTTCGTTGCACACGGGCGGCTCCACTTTCGTCCGCGGCTTTTGCGGCGCGAAGAGTTTTTGCGCGAGGCGACGCCTTTTCGGTATTTCGATGTGGCGGGCGCCGAAAGACAAATGCGGCTGGCGCCGAATTCTCTTGGGTTTACCTATTGCCAGGTGCCGATTGTATATCACGTCGCCCGGCAGAACTCATTGGAGATACGGTTCTCGAATAAGGCCAGGCACCGGAGCGGCCAGTTGGAGGTGGATGAGGCGACCAGCCGTTCGGTTTTTGAGCGCAGTGGAGAGGTGCACCTGATAAGGGTTGGGCTCACGATGAATCCGTGAGTGGGAAACGGGGACATGGCCGTCCCCTCCGGCGTCACTGCTTGCCCAGCGCAGATTCAATCGCAGCGAGCACTTCGGGAGAATCCGGCGTGGTGCGGGATTCGAACCGTTTCAGAATCTTACCGTCGCGGCTAATCAGGAACTTCGTGAAATTCCATTTGATGTCGCCCGGGAATGGGGAAGCCTGGCCTGCCAGGGCAACGTAGAGCGGATGACGGTTGGGGCCGTTGACTTCGATTTTATCAAATAAGGGGAAGGTAACGTTGTACTTGGAGGAGCAGAACTGCTTGATTTCCGCGCCGGTTCCGGGTTCCTGGGCGCCGAACTGGTTGCACGGGAAGCCCAGGATGGCGAATCCCTTGTCTTTGTATTTTTCGTAAACCGCCTCGAGGGCCTTGTATTGCGGCGTGAATCCACAATGCGAGGCGACGTTCACCACGAGGAGCACCTTGCCGTCGTAGGCCTTCAAGGAGCCCTCCCTGCCGTCGATGTCTTTCACCGCAATGGTCGGGATTGGGCCGGCAGAGAGCGCGAGGGTTTGCATGGTCAATACGGAAAGCAGAAGGAGAGTCTTCATAGGAAAACCGGTAACACGCGGCGAGCGAATGTCAAATCGGACGGGCTGGTTTTTGGGTCTCCAGTACACAGTCCAACGAGATTGGCGGAGTGTGCGAAATTGAGGCTGTGGGTTTCTGCAGGGAGATGAGGGTTGAAATACGACAAGCAAAATGGCACCATGGGCGAGTGACGGATCAAAATGCGTATCTGTTGCGTAAGGGGCCCGGAACCTCCGCAGTGATGAGATCCGCCCGGATTGCAGCCGCCATGTTGGCGGACCGTGATATTCCGCACCTAATTCGCTTCCCTCACGGGCGATTCACGCTAAAGTGCTCTCCCGTTTCGCTGGATTCGGACTTATATGAAAGACGTTGTTCCATCACCGCCACCCATCGTGCGCAACGAGGTGGCTGCCGTCCAGGCACTGTTTCAGAAGCACGTCGTTCCCAGCTACGGCCGCTTTGATCTGGTGCTGAGCCACGGCTCCGGGAGTTATCTCTACGATATTACCGGCAAACGGTATCTCGACCTGGGCGGCGGGATCGCCGTTAGCGGTTTGGGCCACGCCCATCCGGCGATTACTGAGGCGTTGGTCGAGCAGTCGCGGAAGCTCGTTCACGTCTCGAACTTTTATTACCACGAGCCGCAGGGGCGCCTGGCGCAGTCCCTGGTGAGCCTGCTCGGGCCGGGCAAGTGTTTTTTCTGCAACAGCGGTGGTGAAGCCAACGAAGGCCTGTTCAAGCTGGCGCGCAAATTCGGCCACGACGAAGGCCGGTTCGAGGTCATCACGACCGTCAACTCGTTTCATGGGCGCACGCTGGCGGGCATCGCCGCCACGGGCCAGGAGAAAGTGAAAAAGGGCTTCGAGCCAATGGTTCCAGGGTTCCGGCAGGTCCCCTATAATGATCTGGCGGCAATGCGAGCCGCCGTGTCTCCCGCGACCGCTGCCATCCTCATCGAAGGCATCCAGGGCGAAGGGGGCGTCACGCCCGCCACGCCGGAATACCTGCTGGGTTTGCGCCAGTTGTGCGACGAGGCAAAACTCCTGCTGCTCATGGACGGCGTGCAGGACGGCCATTTCCGCACGGGCCGTTTTCAGGCTTTTCAGCGCATCCTCGAAACCGCAGCACCGGATTCCGGATTTCAACCTGACGGCCTCTCGATGGCCAAGGCGCTGGGCGGTGGTTTCCCCATCGGCGCGTTTTGGGTGCGCGCGCCTTACGCGGATTTGCTGGGAGCCGGCTCGCACGGCACCACGTACGGCGGTTCGCCGCTGGCTTGCGCGGTCGCGTTGAAAATCCTCGAGGTCATCCAGCGCGAAAAACTGGCAGACAATGCGCGCAGCGTCGGGGATCACCTGAAGTCCGGCCTGCTGCGGCTGGCGCAACAGTATCCCGGGCTGATCGGGAACGTTCGCGGCTTGGGCTTGATGCTGGGCTTTGAGCTTGTGGCCAATATTGGCACACTCCCGGGCGATCCCTCCAAGACCCAGTCCGTGCGGTTAGTCAATCTGCTGCACGGCGCGGGACTACTCGCGATTCCGGCTGGGGCCGGAGTGGTTCGCTTTCTCCCGCCTTTGAACCTGCGTCAAAGCGACGCCGAAGAAGGATTGAAAATCGTGGAAAAGGTTCTGAAGGGAATTTCGCGAGCCTGACCAAGCACGTGAGGCTGAGCAAGAAAATGGTGATGAGGATGACCGGAAGCGATGAAACATCTGTTAAGCATTGAAAAGTTGGCGCGGGCGGACATGGAACAAATCCTGTCTGATGCGTTCAAGATCAAAAAGGAGCGCGGGCGCTACGCGCACAAACCGTTGGCCGGCCAGGTTTGGGCCATGCTCTTCTCGAAGGCTTCGACGCGCACGCGAGTCTCCTTCGAGGTCGGCATCCGGGAGCTCGGCGGGCAGGTTATCTTTCTCCCCGCCAGCGAGATTCAGCTCGGGCGTGGCGAACCGATCAAAGACACCGCGCGGGTGCTGGGGCGGATGGTCCGAGGTGCTGTGTTCCGCACCTTCGCGCAAAAGGATGTCGAAGAGTTCGCCCAGTACGCTGCAATTCCGACCATCAATGCTCTGACCGATGACGAGCATCCGTGCCAAATCCTCGCGGACATATTTACTATCCAGGAAAAGCGCGGGGCGATTCAGGACAAGGTGGTGACGTTCATCGGTGACGGTGCCTGCAATGTGGCGAACTCGTGGATTTTTGCCGCCGTAAAACTCGGGTTCGAACTGCGCATCGCGGCGCCGAAAGCTTTCCAGCCCGCGCCGGCGCTGCTCCAGCGCGCGGGGGGGGATGTGGTTTGCACCGAAGACCTCCGCGCGGCGGCCGCCGGAGCCGATGTCCTCTATACCGACGTGTGGGTCTCGATGGGCAAGGAAGCCGAATCGGCAGAGCGCCTCGAACAGTTAAGTGGATACCAGATCAACCAGGTGCTGCTGAACCTCGCACGGCCCGACGCGATGATCATGCACTGCCTGCCTGCGTACCGGGGCAAGGAAATCGACGAAGCCATCTTTGAGGCCCACGCCGCAACCATCTTCGAGGAGGCGGAGAACCGGCTTCACGCGCAGAAGGCCGTGTTGAATTGGCTGGTAGGGTAGGGATCGTGAAGCGTGAAACGCGAGCGTGATCGGTAATCAGTAATCGGGAATTGGCGCATTAATCGTTTCACGGGCACAGGGGTGCCGGACTCTATCTTTTCACTGATTGCTGGCCACTGATCACTGATTACCGCTCACATCCCCGTCGCCGCGTAGCGGCGCAGATACTTCAGCGCCACCAGCAAATCCTTCGGCCAGGGGGCGTGGATTTGGAGGGGCTCGCCGGTCACGGGCTGGGGCAAAACAAGGTCTTCGGCATGGAGCGCGGCGCGGTCAATCAGCGAACGTTCGACGTGTTTCGGCTTCAGCCGAAAGCCGGGCTTCAAGCTGGAGAGAAAGAGGGGTTTTCCGCCGTAGAGCGCGTCTCCGGCGAGCGGGAGCCGCGCCTGACGCAGGTGTGCCCGGATTTGATGCCGGCGGTCACCACACGGCCCGCATCGGAGCAGCGTCCAGCCGACGAATTTCTCTTGAGCTTCGAAAACGGTACGGGCGTGCTTCCCACGACGGGGGTCCACCCGCACAAATCCCGCCGGGGTGAGGTGGGGGGCAAGCTTCGCATCGACTTCAAAACGGTCCTGGGCGGGCACCCCTTGCACGAGCGCGACGTATCGCCGGTGAGGCTTTCCCTCGCCGAGCAGGTTGGCCAGGGTCACCAGCACCGGCTTGCTTTTGGCGAGCAGGATGATGCCGCTGGTTTCAGAATCGAGCCGATGAGCATTCATGAGGTAAGACAGTCTGCGGTCGCGCGCCCATGGTTTCGCAGCTGTTATCCCCGCGTGAAGCAGGCTCATGAGGTTTGGACGCTCCGGAGCGTGGCGGTCGGGCGAACTCGGGATTCCGCTGGGCTTGTTTAGCGCCAGCAGGTGATCATCCTCGTAAAGGACCGGGATTTCCCAGAATTCACTGGTGGCCGGAGAGGAGAGCTTGATGACGCCGTCCATACCTGCAACCTGCGATGGCCCCTCCGGCCAGCTCAGGACTTGGCTGCGGAGCCGAGTTGCGGGGGCTGGGGCCGCCCGAGCGGCGTATCGCGCAACCCTTTCTCTGCCTCGCGGCGGAACCAGGCGTCGAAGGCCTCCTGCTGCCGGCTTCGCCGCACCGCGTTGACATAATTCGGGAGGTCCGACTGCATCCTGGCAGGCTCCACCGGCAGTTTCGCTTTCACGTAAAGGATCATGCTCCCATCAGAGGTCCGCTGAGGCAGGCTGGCCTTGCCGGGCTGGGTGCTGAACGCGGCCTGTTTGAGCTGATCCAGGCTGACCAGCTCCTCAAATTCCGGCAGTGACCGAGTGCTAATTGAGAAAGCCGGCAGCTCGACCGGCTTAACCTTGGCCTCGGCGCACAAGTTCGTGAACGTTTTTCCCTGGGCCTGGCCGTTGGTCAGGGTCTGGTAAAAATTTCGGGCCGCTTCCTGCGCGCGGGCGAGAGCCTGCAAGAGCTTGTAATCCGACTCCACCCGGTCGCGGATTTGATCAAGTGAGGGAATCTGATACGGGAGCCGATTCTGCAAAGCGATGACATAGACTCCGTCCTGTCCAGCGATTGGGCCGCCAAACGGGTCATCTGCGCTCAGGCCGAAGGCGGCCTTTGTAAACTCAGGGCCGACGTCGAGGCCCTTGGGCTCCTGGTCACGGTCGAACGGCGCCGTCAGTCCGGTCGCCAGTCCATTCGTCCGGGCCAGCAGGTCTAAATTAGACGCCTGGACCGGCTGCGCATCGAACAGTTTATGGGCAAACTCATTGGCTTTCTGGCTCGCGAGCGCCAAGGCCTCCCGCCGGACCACCTGTTCCTTAATCTTCGCTTTGACGTCGGCGGGGGTCTTGGCTTCCGGGAAAACGGTGGCCGCGTTGGTTCCAATGCGCTGGAAATTGGAGTCCACAATGTCATTCAAGTTCGTGCTCAGTTCGGTTTCGGCCTGGGGCAGGAAGTTGGTGACATTGAACCGCACGTAGCTGACAACCACGCGTTCGGGTACCCCATAGTTGGCCACCCGGTTTGAATAAAACTCTGAGACCGCCTGCGGCGTGACGACGACACTGGCGAGGTAGTTCGAGGCGGCGAAAAACACCGCCGTGGACGCGATTTCCTGGTGGTCCCGCTCATAAAGGTTTCTGGCCTCCAGGGGAGTGATGAGCTGGCCGCTTAACCCTACGGTGGTGACCAACTCCTGGATGCCCATGTAGTGCCGGGCATAACGCTCGAAATCGTCCACCTTCAACCCGTGCGGCTGGAGCACTCGCTCGATGAACATTTGCGGTGAAGTCACTCCGGCTCGCTCGAATGAACGCACCATTTGGCGGGCATAATCCGCGGTCGCCTGCTCGTCCAGGTGGATGCCCAACCGGTCCTGCTCCCAGGTCAAGAGCAGCCATTGATATACCTCACGCTCGATATCCTGCTCCGATCTCTTCTTATCCTCAGCCAGCCAATGGCCGCCCGATCTGAAAAACGAGTGCAGGTCCACCTCGCGGGAGGCGTTCCGATATTGCTGGTCGGTGATTTTGTCCCCGTTAATCGACCCGTAAACGCCAGAGCGGCGCCCGGATGAGTTCATCCTCGAATACGGCGAGAAATAGACCACAAAACTGATCACAGTCAGTGTGATGATCACTGCCCAGAGCCAGGTTTGATGCTTTCGAATGGTTCCAAACATAACTTCACTTCACTTTAAGAACGGGTAACCTAACCTTCTTTCCTGAGGGCGGTCAAACGCAAAATCGGCTTTACAGCGATTTGAGGGTTTGCGACGCTCCCCTCCTATGTTGAAGAAATTTCTGCCGCTTTTAGCGGTGCCGCTGCTGCTGGCCGGGTGCAATGCTACGTTTACCAATTTAACCCCGCACCAGCAGACCCGCAGCACCAACAACCTCTATCGCGTCGAGGTTGCACTCGCGTCTCGCCAGCAAACCCTGCGTTGGGAGAGTATCCAGCCTAAAATTGTGGTAGGGACCGATTCCTATCCCATGCGGCCCACCTCTTTAATGACCAACCGGTTCGAGGGCCTGGTCCCGGTGCCGCCAACCGCCGGGGTCATCCATTACCATTATAAGTTCGACTTCAATTATAACGCCTTCGGCAGCCCCAAGCCGGATAGCGCCGTTTCGGCCGAATACACGCTAAAGGTGGTCGATCAGTAACGGGACCCTCCTGGTCAGGGCAGGAACTGGTCGATGAACTGTAGATAGCCCTGGCGGCCTCCCTGCTTCGTCCAATGCTCGACCGATTTTCGCAGCCTGCTGAGGCAGGACACCATATCTTCGAGAGAAATGGGGTCCTCGTTCAAAGCGTTTGGCGGCCCAGCGCGGCCCAATCGCCAGTCACAGACGACTTTGACGGCCTCGTACACGCTCGCATCCAAGCCGGTCAAACTAACCGGTTTGGCTGTGTGCTGGCGTGCCTCGGCTTTGTAAAGAGTCAGGGCAGCTTCGTACGCCCGCATCACCGCGTAGTTAGTTAACTCCGGGTGCTTACGCCACACCTGAATGACAACGGCCTCGATGTTCTGGAGCACATCTTGATGTTCCTCGATTGGATTCATGGGCGATTAGGTCGTTCCAAACATTTGACCCCCCGAGCGTGCGATTCGTGGCCTAACTCAGCCCCGCCGTTTCAGGCCAGCCGCACATCAGGTTGAGGCTTTGGACGGCTTGCCCGCTGGCGCCCTTGACCAGGTTGTCCTCGGCGCTCATCACGAGCAGCCGGCCCGTGCGCGGGTCCAGGCGCCAGGCGATTTCTATCACGTTGGTCCCTGCCACGTTCTTAGTGTCGGGCAGCGCCTGCCCTTCCAATACCCGCACGAACGGTTCCTGGCCGTACGCCTGCTGGTAGCAACCAGAGATGGTTTCCTCCAGGGCGTGCGAAGTTCCGAGGGTGCCGCAGAGGTGAGGCTCGCGAGGACGCTCGCCCTCCCGCGAGGCTGGGGTCAGATAAAGAGTCGTCAGGATGCCCCGGTTCACCGGGATGAGATGGGGCGTGAACTGAATCACGGTTGGCATGCCAGCGGCGAGCGAAAGCTCCTGCTCGATCTCAGACAAGTGCCGGTGCTTGGGCAAACCGTATGGCCTCGCGCTTTCGTTGCACTCGACAAACAGGTAGTCAGGCTCGGCCTTGCGCCCGGCGCCGCTGACGCCGCTGAGCGAATCGGCAATGATATCCGCCGGCTCGATCAGCCCCGCCCGCAATAACGGAATCAGCGGTAGCAGAATGCTGGTCGGATAACACCCCGGCGAAGCAACGAGCTCCGCCCTGCGAATTTGCGCACGATAAACTTCGGGTAACCCGTAAACGGCTCGGGCCAGCAGCTCGGGCGCAGGATGGTCGTGACCGTAGAACTCCTTATACACGGTGGCGCTCTTGACACGAAAATCGGCGCTCAGATCGATCACCCGGCATCCGAGTCGAAGCAAAGGGGCGGCGAATTCGGCGGCGACCCCATGCGGCAGCGCCAGGAAAACCACCTGCGCCTGCCGGGCCAGCAGCCCCGCGTTGGGTTCGCTAAACTGCAGCGTCCGCGCGCGGGCGTGGTGCGCGAACCTGGGAAAATTCTTGGCCAGGCTCTGCCCGGCGTGTTGCCGCGAAGTTACCGCGGTCAACTCCGCGTGCGGATGCCCCAGCAACAGACGCACCAGCTCCTCACCGGAATAGCCGGAGGCGCCGACGATCGCGACTTTTTTGGTTTCCATAGGTTAAAGCAAAACAGCCCCGCCAGGGTTACCAGCGGGGCTGCGCAAATTCCGGCTCGATTAACGTTTGCTGTACTGGAACCGCTTGCGAGCGCCGGGCTGGCCGTATTTCTTGCGTTCGCGCATACGCGGGTCGCGCGTGAGAAATCCCTCTGCTTTGAGGATGGGGCGCAGGTTGACATCGACGGTTAACAGCGCGCGCGCGAGGCCGTGCCGGACCGCGCCCGCCTGGCCATTCGGCCCGCCGCCGGTAACGCTGATCTCGGCGTCGTACTTGTCCGCCGTCCCGGTGATCGCCAGCGGTTGAGCGGCAACGACGCGCTGCGATTCCAGCGGAAAGTAGTTTTCGAAGGAGCGGCCATTCACCAGGATTTTGCCGGTGCCGCCGACGAGGCGAACGCGCGCGATGGCAGTCTTGCGCCGGCCGGTGCCCAGATGCTGAGGGACTTTCGGTTCGGGAATTTTGATATCAGACATACAATGAAAGCAGAAAGTTGAGCGCCAAAAGCTTACTTCGCGGGAGCCAGCGATTCCGGTTTTTGGGCGGCGTGGGGATGCTGGTCGCCTTTATAGACCTTCAACTTGGTCATGAGGACGCGTCCCAGGCGATTCTTCGGGACCATGCCGCGCACCGCGTGGGTGATCAGTTTTTCGGGATGCCGCCCGCGGATTTGCGCGACCGTGGCGTACTTTTCTCCGCCTTTCCATCCCGAGTAAGTCATGAACTTCTTGTTGGTCTCCTTCTTGCCGGTTACCACCACCTTCTCGGCGTTGATCACCACCACGAAATCGCCAGCGTCCAGGTGCGGCGTATAGATGGGCTTGTTCTTGCCCCGCAGAATGTTGGCGACTTGCGCCGCCAGGCGGCCCAGCACCGCGCCGTCGGCGTTAACTACGTGCCATTTGCGTTGGTCTAAATTCACTTTCGGCAGATGCGTTTTCATCTCAAATCCTGATCAAAAGAGGGGTGAAACTAACAAAGCAGGCACCTAAGTCAATAGCGTTTTTGGCAGAATTCGGTTGTTTTTTGCCGGCTCCCGGCTTAAATCACCTGCCAGCGTGGAAATGAGCCTACTGCAATCCGTGTTGCGCACCCCCAATCGCCGCATCGGTCTGATTGCTTTGCTCGTCATCGGCATCGACCAGTTGACCAAGAAAATCGTTCTGGAGTTCCTGGGCTATGCTCAGGAAAAAGTGGTGGTCGATGGTTTTTTTAAGTTCGTGCACTGGGGCAACACCGGCGCCGCCTGGAGCATGTTTCGCGGCAATAACAACATCCTGGCGTTGGTCGCGTTGGTGGCCCTGGTGGTTCTGTTCCTGAGCCGGCATCATTTTGATTCCCGCACGCTGATGGGCCAAGTCGCCTTCGGCCTGATCTTTGGCGGCATCATCGGCAATCTCCTCGATCGTGTGTTCCGCGGCCACGTCATTGACTTCCTCTACTTTTACCTCCAACAACGTGGCGGCGGGGAGATCGGCTTCCCCGCTTTTAATGTGGCCGACAGCGCCATTTGTAGCGGAGTGGCTCTGGTCTTCCTGCTGACATGGAAAAATGAGCGGGAACCGCGGCCTGCCGAGTCACCTGCGGCCAAGTGACACGGGTTTGGGGAAATCAGCTTCTGATTTCGGATGGCCATGACCTCGCGTACCGAAGTGATAACGATTGACCGCTCACTCCCCGCCGAGCGGCTGGATTCCTGGTTGCGGAGCAAATTTCCGGCGGTCTCGCGTGGCGCCATCCAGCGGCTGCTGGAGGAGGGCCATATCCGGGTCAACGGCCGGATGGTCAAACCGACCCACACGCCCCGCGCCGGCGAGCAGGTGGAAGTGAACTGGCCGGAAGCCCGGCCGGCCAAGGCATTGCCGGAACCCATCCCGCTGGACATCCTGTGCGAAGACGATGCCTTGCTCGTGTTGAACAAGCCCCCGGGACTGGTGGTGCATCCCGCCTCAGGAAACGAGACGCGCACACTCGTCAACGCGCTCCTGCACCATTGCCAGGGGCAGTTGAGCGGGATTGGGGGCGTCGCTCGACCGGGCATCGTTCATCGTCTCGACAAAGACACCAGCGGGTGCATGGTCGTCGCGAAAAACGACGAGACGCATCTCGCCCTCTCTGCCCAGTTCGCCAGCCGGAAGGTGGAGAAAATCTACCAGGCGATTGTGTGTGGGGAGATGGCGCGCGACCAGGGAGAAATCCGCGCGGCGATCGCGCGACATTCATCACATCGCAAGTGCATGACTGTCGATGAGGCATCTGGGCGCGATGCCCACACCAGTTATCGCGTGCTCGAACGCTTCCGCGGCGCTACACTGGCTGAAGCCCGCCTGCACTCGGGCCGCACCCACCAGATCCGCGTCCATTTCAAATTCCTCGGCTATCCGCTGGTCGGCGACGCAACGTACGGGCATCGACAAAACCAGCACTTATCGGAACAGACTGGTTACAAAGCGTCGCGGCAAATGTTGCATGCTTATCATTTGGCCTTCCTGCATCCCCGGACCGGCCGGCGAGTACAGTTCGAGGCCCCGCTGCCGGAGGATTTCCTCGACGCGCTCGCAGCGTTTAGAAAAACGGAGGAGTGAGTCCGACAGCGGGGTGGGGCTTTGTCCCCGGGTGTCCGCATTTCAGATTAACGGGGACGTGGCCGCCCCCGCCCCGCCTGCCTCAATCCGGCAGTGTGTCACTGCTTTGCCGACAGGGCGTCGATTTCGATCGCCCTCCGATCATCAAGCAGTGCTTTGCCTGAAATGTGCGCGTTGTGAAGTGGCAAGGCTCCGGTTGCTCCCGAGTCAAAAAAGGCGCGTCCCACTACTCCGCCCGTTATGACGCCGGTTGTCGACGCGGACGATGGGAAATTTCCAGGGCACACGAGGTTCCCGGAGAAGACCACGCGTTGGTTCAGGGTTTGATTGGTGCCAACCACCCGGAAAAAATAGTTCGAGCCGGTTGACGCGCTTGCCGGCGCGGGGGCGGTGGCCGTCAGGGCTCCCTTCTTCTCCGCGAGTCTCAGTGCGCTGGCAGTCGCAGGTCCTTGGGCTTTCGCGCTAACGGATGCCGTTGCTCTTTCTGCCGGTTGCAGATAACCGGAATATACCGACCCGTCATTATCGATGATCTGCAGCACAGAGCCCGATTGTTCGACCTGGAAGGAAGAAAGCACCGGCGTCGCCGATGCCACTCTGTCAGTCATCTGCGCCTTGGCCCTGGCATCGACCTGAACGAAATCAAACCGCTGGTTAGCCGGCGCATCCTTCGCAACCTGCGCCACTTCGGGCTGTGGCGGTGCGCGCAACCCATAGCGCGCGGCGAACCTCTGGTCGGGAACGGACGGAGCCGCCTGCATGGCGCTGTCGCTGGTCTTGTCGAAATCGCGGGCAGCAAGCGCCTCCGCCGAGGCTGAGTTTACGCTCGCTTTCGGCATCGGCACTGCGCCGGAAGCACCGGGCGCGTTGAGCGCCGGAAGCGGCTCTTGCCGCCGGCTGCTCTCGGTAGGCGCCGCCATTTGTTTCAGCGGTTCCATTCGAGGTTCGGTTGACGCGAGGGACCCAGCCGGGGCTGTTGCTTGCGCCGCCGGCGCTGCTGGCTCCGTTGGCGGTGGGATTCGCCGAGCCTCGGCCGGCTCTCGTTTCAAGAACAATTCATTTTTGGCGAGCTGTTCCGGCGTTTGGGGCCGCGGGCGAATCACCACGAGCACGATTGCAGCGACCGCGGCCACTCCGGCCACGCCCAACGCCAGGCGAGGCCACAAGTGGCTCAGCCAGACGCCGATGGGTCCCGGTTGAAGCGCCGGTTTCGCATACCGCCGGGCCGCTTCATCCTGCAGGAGACGCCGGGTCGCCGGGTGAAGTTCCAGCGGCGCGCCCGCTTCTTCGCGGCGCTTGTCCGCGCAGGCCCGCAACAGCTTCTCGATCGGTCGTTCGGGGTCCGTTGCCATGTTCGCTATATGTTAGACGGGAAAACCGCGGATTTCTCCCCGGCAAAAAGTTTCCGCGCGATTTCTTCCAAACGGTCGAGGCACTTGCTCAGGCGGGAGCTCACGGTTTTAGAGTTCAATTCCAGCGTCTGGCTGATCTCGTCGTAGCTCAAGTCACCGAAATACCGCAGCTCGATGATTTCGCGGCAAGGCTCCCCCAACAGGCGCAGCGCCTGGTGAACCAACCCAATCCGTTCGGCCCCCAGCAGCGCAAGGTCGGGTTCCGGCACCGTGCCGGGTGGGTCCAGCGTCAGGCCGGTTTCCGGGTCTTCCGCGTGCAAAGAGACGGTCGTTTGGCCGCCACCGCGTTTGGCAGCGTGCTGGCGCTCGCGGTAGTCGCGCGCTTTGTTGGCGGCGATACGGAAAAGCCAGGTTTGGAATTGGCTACCACCGTGGAAGTTATGGAGGTTGCGTATGACCGAAAGAAACACTTCCTGGCAGATTTCTTCCACATCCTCGCGCGAGAAATCATGCCCGAGCTGAAAGACAAAGCGTCCCGCCACCGCGTAGTGCCGGTCGAACAGTTCATCCCAGGCGGCGGCCTCGCCTTGCCTGCAGCGCGCCAGCAGATCCGCTTCATCGTCCGAGCACATGCTGTATCGGACTCTATTTCAGGTCGGAGCGTTTGAACAGCCAGGAAAGGCCGGGGTTTTGAGACCGCGGTCAAGAACCTAACAGCGAAATCGGCGCTGGAAGTCAGGCGCGGTTGGCATAAAATCACCTCCGTGAGTGAAATCGGGATCCGATGTTAACCCGCCCCGGTTTGGACCGTATTCCTGTCGAGAAGATTGGGGTTTATGAGGACAGCTTCCGGAAGCGCATGAGCAGAAATTGAGCGGAGGAAAAAGCGGCCCAGCGAATCTCAAACCGCGACGGGGAATTTGATGGGTGGGTGCGGGTCGTAGCCGGCGATTTCGATGTCCTCGAATCGGTATTCGAGGATCGAGGCGGGTTTACGCTTGAGGAGCAGTTTCGGTAAGGGGCGCGGTTGGCGGCTCAGCAATTCGCGCACCCCCTCGACCTGATTCAGGTAGATGTGGCAATCGCCGCCCGTCCAAATGAAGTCGCCCGGCTGGAGTTCGGTTTGCTGGGCGACGAGGTGAGTGAGCAGCGCGTACTGGGCGATGTTGAAGACCAGACCGACCGGGCAATCGGTGCTGCGCTGGTAAAGCAGGCAGGACAGGCGGCCATCGGCGACGTAGAATTGGTAGAGCGCATGGCAGGAGGCAAGCGCGGCGCGTCCAGCGCGAACGTTCTCCTGAGGACGGATGCGCTCGTCGGGCAAAACAGCCGGATTCCAGGCGCTGACAATATGGCGGCGCGAGTTCGGATTGCTTTTGATCTGCGCGATGACCTGGGAAATCTGGTCAATGTTGCGGCCATCCGGCGCCAGCCACGCTCGCCACTGGGCTCCGTAAACCGGCCCTAAATCACCGTTTTCGTCCGCCCAGGAATCCCAGATGTGAACGTTGTGCTCCGTGAGGTACTTGATGTTCGTGTCGCCCGCCAGAAACCACAGCAGCTCGTAAATGACGCCTTTAAAAAAGACCTTGCGGGTCGTGACCAGCGGGAAACCGTCGGCGAGGCTGAATCGCAATTGCACGCCGAAAATGCTTTTTGTGCCGGTGCCGGTGCGGTCGCCGCGAATGACGCCGGTGTCCAGGATTTGCTTCAGGAGTTGGTGATACTGAATCACACGTGTGGTGTAACGGAAGGAAGCGGGCGAAAGCAAATGTGAAATCCGGGATGATTTTTTTCGACGGTGAAAGCCACCAAAGTCCAGCAATTTTCAAGAGCAGAGTCTAATCCCCTGGCTC
Source organism: Candidatus Acidiferrum sp. (assembly GCA_035566435.1). GTDB lineage: Bacteria > Verrucomicrobiota > Verrucomicrobiia > Limisphaerales > UBA8199 > DATMRF01. The sequence continues at coordinate 73,628 of DATMRF010000131.1, read as the reverse complement.
CGCGGAAGCAAGATGGTCCCCCAAACTCCCCTCACCCCGGCCCTCTCCCAAAGGGAGAGGGAGTAGCTTCGGCGGGTCGTTTGGAATCCGGAAGTCGCAGGTGCATGCGAACCGCTGTCGGCAATTCTGCGTCTCCCTTTGGGAGAGGGCCGGGGTGAGGGGAAATGCGGCTTCCCTCCCCTGCCGGCGACGAATTTTTGCGATCGCTATTCGAACCTTGGATTTCAGAGTCCGGCTGCGCTATAGCAGGCCGTGCGGTCCGCTGAGCAGGCCTCTCGGTCGAATCGGGTCGCACCTTGGTCAGGGTCCATTCTTTGGCACGCACGTCCAAAAAAACCACGAGCATGCTGCGCAGCGTTCGGTGTTCGCGATGAACCCACCAGGCCAGCAGCGGCAGGCTGAACAGGACCAGCCACAACCAGGGCGACTGCGTTGCCAGGAACCCCAACGCCAGCACTTCAAGGCCGGCGAGCGACCAGAACGCTACCTTGGCGGCCAGCGACCACCGGGCGCGCAGCCGGCATCGGAGCAAATGTTGCGTGCGGGAGTGATCCTCGCTCACCGTGGCGAGCTGCAAGCTGGTCCAGCGGCTGCCGTTGATTTCAACATCGTAATCGCCCCAGCCGATGTCCGTTCGATTGGGCCAGCCCTGCTGGTCAAGGTGGCGCACGACATTCGCGATGAATGCGAGCCGGTTGATGGGCTCGGCGCTCCAATAGTCGACCTCTTTGAGCGGTCGGACGCTGTCCCGCAAGGCGACGGAATCGAGCGTCTGCTGCGCGGCGAGGGGGGCTGGCCGGAACAACAAACGGCCCTGGTAGCGAGCCCAGCCGCGCACGATTGGCTGCAGAAGATATAGCAGCGTTACCAGCGGCCGCGACCAGGGCCGCGCTCTGGTTTTGGCCAGAGGCGCTTGAGCCCCCGCGGCGGCGCACACTCCGAGCGACACAGCCAGACTGGCAATGGCCAGGGGCAGCAGGTGGTGAAAGCTCACCGAAACGATCCACAACGGCAGCGTTACGAGCACGTGGTACTCGAGGGTCGTGCAAAACATCAGCGTCAACGCCGGCTCGGGCGAATAGACCGACTGGAATCCGGCGCTGCCGAAAAGACCGCGATAAATGATCGGGCGCTGGAGCCACAACCCCACCCTGGCGGCGGTGTAAATGCGCCCGCGCCAGAGGCTGCCGCCCAACCGGTTGAAATACTCCGGATGCTTACGGACGAGCAAGGCTTCGGCCTCGCCATACCCGTGTTGCTGGCGCAAATACGCGCCGACCGTCGAGCGCCGGTAATGCCACACAAAGCCCGCGGGGCTGAAGCCGATTTTGTAGCCCGCCTGCTGCAAGCGCCAGCAGAGGTCCACGTCATCGCCGGCCTGGCGGAAAATCGGGTCGAACCCGCCGAGTTCGTCCAGCGCCCATTTGAAGAAAGCCATGTTGCAGCCGGGAATATGTTCCGCCTGACGGTCGGTGAGCATCACGTGCGCCGGGCCGCCGGGCGACACCATTACCGCTGCCGCGACCGCCGAGTCCTCCGGCGGCAGGAGGTTGGGGCCGCCGATGCCGGCGAACTCGCCGTTCAACAAATCGCCGACGAGATAATACAGCCAGTCCTCGTCGGCGCGGCAGTCCGCATCTGTAAACGCGACGAGCTCGCCGTTCGCCGCGGCGATCCCGGTGTTGCGCGCCACCGAGAGCCCCAGATTCGCTTCGTGGCGAAAGTAGCGAACCTTGGGATGCTGCGACGCGATTTGGGGAGTCGAGTCGCTCGAACCGTCGTCCACGAGGATGATTTCGTAATTCGGATAATTCAGAACTTCGAGTGAATCGAGGCAACCTTTCAGCGTGCGGTCGCCATTAAAGCTGGCAACAACCACTGAAACCTTTGGGTAGCGCCGGAGCAGGAAGAGCGGCGCCACTCGAAAGGCCTTTTGCACGGCCCAAAACGATTCCTTAGGCCGCCGGTTGGGTGTCGTCAATCCCATCTGCCAGTCTTCGACCGGGCGGCCGCCGCGCCACCAGTCGTCGGTAAAACTGAAGACGATTGCCCCGGCCAGTCCGCCGCGGAAGGCGCCTTCGATTTGCCAGGCGAGCATCTCGCATTTGCGCGTTTCGCCTTCGCGCAGGGAATCGATGCCGAACTCGCCGAGCAGGAGAGGCTTGGCCTCCGCTTGCATTTGCAAGCGTGCCAGGTAGCTCTTGAAGGGCTGCTCGTGGTGCAAATAGACGTTGAAACACACGAAATCGACGTTCTGGGGATGGAGGAACTCGGTGGGCGGAAAGTTCGTGTAGGTGCATAGGCAGTTCGGGTCCGCGCGCCTGGCTTGCTGGATGAGGTCATCGATGAAATCCTCGACCGCCCGGGCGCCGCTCCAGCGGACGACGTCGGCTGGAATTTCGTTGGCGACGCTATAAGCGAAAACCGCCGGGTGGCGCCCGCACGCAAAGACCGCCCGGCGCACCGCGTCGCGAGCTTCCTCGCGGCTTTGCGGGGTGTCCAGGAAACACTGCTGCTGGTTCCAGGGAATGTCGATGAGCACCTTGAGCCGATGCTCCGCCGCCAGGTCGAGAAACCATTTGGCCGGCACGTCATACACCCGGATGAGGTTTGCGCCGAGCTCGCGAATTTGCGCGAAATCGATGGCGGTCTGGTCCGGCGACGCGGACGGCTGGCCCGCCGCATTGGGTGCGAACGGACCATACGCGAGGCCCTTGACGTAAAATTTCTTTTCGTCGAGCCGGAAGAATTTGCCGTCCACGCTGACGCGCGGACGAGAGGGAACCGCGACGGCCATGTGCGTTAGACGGAATGGAGACCCGATTTAATCATCGCCTCGCTGGAATAGCAGAGGAGGCTGGGAAGGGAAAGAGCGAAGTCTGCAAGGCAAGGGACGAGGTACGGGTTGACGAGGCGAGGTGGTGTGAGGTGCGGAGCGGAGCAGATTCCGACCGGTGAGCCTCTCGCGGCTGGGCATACGCGCACGAGACGCCTGCGCTCGCGTGCGTCGGCGCTGGAGCAACCGGGCCGGAATGGGAGCTGGCAGACCTGCGGATGGGCGAAGTCGTGTCTCAGGGGTATTTGGGCATGTAATTCCGGTAGGGAATAATTGGGTCTTTGGGCCTATCCGGTATCGTGGAGCTATAGATTTTCCGGATGCGCTCAATGACTTCCTCGTCCTCACGCTTGATTCGTTCGGGGTCATGTTTGCAGCCGAGTTCCCTGGCGGAATCGTCGCGGTATTTTTGGAGAGTGTGGATTTGATTGGCGAGCCGGCAAAGCGAGGCGATGGTGCGGGAGAACTTTTCGGGGTCGGTGGCGAGTTGTTGCCTGGTTTCGGGTTTGAGAAGGAATTCGGAAAAGCAGGTGGCAGCGAGCTGAAGGCCGACTTCGGGCAGGTGGCTGGCGTCATGCTGACGGAGGTAGTCGGTGAGGTTATCCTGGAGGAGGCGGACCTCAATGGCGTGCTCTTGTTCGAGGCACCATTCCTTAAAGCCGCCGCGGGTTTTCCAATTGGAGACATTGCGCGCCGTGACTTTGATCCCGACGTCCTCGAGGGCGTCGGCGATTCTTTGATCGGGGAACAAGACGGGCTGGTCGACAAAGCTCATGTGGCTACTGCCTGGACACCGGCTCGAACTCGAAATACGCGAAATTGTTGCCTTTGTTGTAATGGAAGGTGAGCAGCTGCACACCGGCTTCCGGGAAGGTGATGGTCCCAATCTCGGCCTTGTTCCAGATATGCATGCTGCCGGTGGCCAGGGGCAGCTTGCATTCGCCGGCGGGTTGGCGGTTGATCGAGAACTGGACCGTGCTGGCGGCATTGCCATAAAGGGCGACCACCCGATAGGTGCCGGCCTTTTTCACCTCCACCGTGTAATTGCACCACTCACCATCGGCCGTCCAGCCGATGTAAAGCTGATTGGTTGCCGGCGCCACGAAGTTGGTATGGTTGAAGTCGGCAAAGTCCTTGGTATAGGAAATATCCACGCCTTCGTTGGCCCGGAAACTCCAAATGTATGGATTGGCGTGCGGCCGGTGGTGTTGGGTTTTCAGGTTGAGTTCGCCGCTGCCGTGGTTGGTGGCGTCGGTATCGTGATAGGCAACCCCTTCCCCGCCCAGATCATAATAGGCGCACTCCACCCTGCCGGGGATGTGTTGCGGCCCCGCAGTATAAACTGAGTCTTGGAAAGGTTTGCCTTCGTAACCTTGCGGCATTCCCGCGTTGCTGTTCAGAGCGAGCGTCATTCCGGTGATAGCGATGAGCGTGTGACGGACGATTGATTTGTTCTTCATCCTGGCCGACCACTAAAGCCCAACCAGTTTGCGCTGGCAATCAGATTCCATTTGCAGACTGCTTCGAGGTATCTGCCGGGGATTGATCTCTCAGTTGTTCGGCTCGGGCCGAATCGCATGGCGACTGAACACGGCCACCTTCAGAATCCTGGCGGCCTCTTTCGCTCCGACACGGCGCACCAATTGTTTCCAGGCCGGGGTATCCCGGATGCCGGCCTCGACTCCTGCCGCCAGTTCATCCAGATCCGGTTTCGTGACTGGCTTGTTTGGAGCGGGTGAATCATCCAACACCCAATCCGGCACTTTGGATGCGCCAGCTGGGGTTTTGCGTTTTGCAGTCTTTTTCTTTTTCATGTTGCGCAACATTGAGCATCTGGCGAGGCGGCGAGGTGAAACCCGGCGTTACCTGGAGCCAGTGTGATTGGGATCACTCAACTGGAACCGTCTTTTCTGCGGTTCCTGTTGCTCGATAACCGTGCCCTTTGGAGCACCGATTTCTTTGAGTTTCGAGACCGAAATGGGAATGGTCTTTTCCAGATCCGTCACGTCCACATCCACGCCGACGTATTCGAGCTGCTTGTCTTTAGTCATCCGAAATGGAAGCTGAAGGCCATCTCGACGTCCAGTGAAGCGATCAAACCGCCGTAGTTTTCATTTCTTTATGGAAAGCAGCATGAAGGTTTTGTCGCATGACGACAAGGTGGCCTCAAGCAAGCGGGACACAGGGCTGGGCTCTGAGCACTCTCACGGTGGACGCTGGGTGCTTCACCAGTTTCGCGGCCGGACGGATTGGCCTCCGCGTAAGCTCGCCGCCGCAATTCGCGCAAACGAAGCCGAGTCTTCTTGAAGCGCAATCCAAGCAGTAGGTGCATTCGAATGTGCAGATATAGGCTTCTTTCGACTCGGGCGGAAGATCACGGTCGCAGCATTCGCAGTTGGGTCTGAGTTCTAGGGCCATTCGGGGGTTCCTGTTCTTGGTTAACAATCGGCTCGGGTGGCGCCGTGTCAATGACGCTCGATATGCACACAGAATGCGCCGCCGGCGTCCACTGAAGGCCGTTGGTTCGTCCATGCGCCCGAAAAGATGTATACGCGAATCTCTTGCCTCAGCAGAGCTTGCGGCAGGTATTTGGACCAGGTTTGTTTCCTGGCCCAGTCCGACACTGTTTGCCCCCGGCCAGAGACGTCTACCTTGCAGGAGGCGCAAACCTGCCCCTTGTCGTCGGGGTGGGTCAACTGCACTTGTTGGAGCACACCTCCCACGACTGCCTGTGGGGTGCCGTCCTGGAGGGCAGAAACCAGCATGTTCTGATTGAATTGGATAAGGAACCTACGAGTCCGGCCCGGTTCGAGCACACCGGGCCTGCCGTGCAAAATCCGCTGTGCTGAAATCTGTTCAAACGTCAGGCTGCCGCTGATTGGCCTGAAATTGATCGAAACATCGGAGATTCTGGCGATTTGGCTGCCGCGATTGAAAACCTCAATCTCCGCCTCGTTTGTAGCAATCATCATACATGGCCGCGCGGGCTGGGATGTTGAAGGTGCCGGGACGGTTAGGGCATTTACAGTGCTATTAGTGCAGGCGAGCAAGGTGACCTTCAAACTTGGGGCGGTGTGAGGCTCGACACTGAGGAGCAGGATTGCGGCGCAGCCCGCCAGGAGGCCCAAGCACAATAGGAACGCCAAGCTTCTGCGCATTAGCATGTCAATCCTTGCGGCCGAATCATGAAACCAAATCGGGTGCTATACAAGCGTTCGGTTCTCCGATGCCGCTGCGCCCAACTCAGGAGCGGCGTGTTGCGGCCCCACGAAAACTCCTCCTCCGCTCTGGACACCTGCAGTTATAACCTCGCTTGCGAACGTCGGGTGCGGGATGAGGTTATCACGGGTATTGGAGCAGGCGTCTGCCGATAGACCAGCCAGTGGCCTTTGGGCCGGTAGTCTTCCAGGGTTGAGGAGTGCTCTCGCCGCAGCCTCTCGATCTCTTCTACCTGCTTGGGGGTCAACTCTTTGAAATAGTCGTCCCACCAGTTGAACCAACGCCAAAAGAAGGGGGAGAGCCGGCCATAATCCATCACCGGCAGGACGATATCGAAGCGTTCAGTTGCTGCGACCGTTTCTGTGAGGTGTTCGAGCAACGCATTGGCTTTCTTCGTGAACGCTCCTTTGGCGATTGTGCCAAGCTTGAAGGCCTGCTCCAGACCGCGAACCTGGTTAATAATCACCAACGCCGCGCTAAACAAAGACACTTCCGGCGCGTTAAGCAGGAACTTCTTGTCCTGCTCGACCACGAACCTCGATTTTGCTGTCGATTTTTGCATCACGTTGCCACGGCTGCTGGTGGCATCATCAAACCGGTTTTCCATGTATATCCGGGAAAAACTCAAGCCAATCCCCGGCGCATTAGTATTCCAGGCTAACGCCATTCCAATCTTCTCGCCTCGCGGCGCTATCTGGCGCGAATGTCGAGCGACCATCGCTCCGCGTTCTGGCTCCACTTTTGTCTTTTGCCCCGCCATGGGGCTATGCCGCGCTTGGCATAAGGTCCCCATTTTTTGCCAACACCTACCCGCCGGGTTCTTTTCCTTAGTTGTTGAGCCAATGAGGCGGTCTCCCGGCATGTCCGAGTGCCGCGCCTCTTGAAATGGCTCGACACGGAACGATGGCGGTCGCTCTGGCAGGGCTTATGCTCATGTGGAGGGTGTCGCGCCTTAGCAAAGGTGATAGAACCAGTGAAATGACCGTAAACGTGCGCCAACAGTCCTGTATGTGGACACGCCTGCTTGAGCCGGGATGTTCAAGGGGAACCGGCGCAAAAAATGTGATAGATACTGCAAATATGCCTACGCGAGTCATGAACATTCCATGAAACCACAAATGGTAACCCTCGCAGCTCTCGCCATGGGCGCAATCACTAAGAACGCTTTATACCTGAGCCAAAGACGCGCTTGCCAGAAACAGGCGGCGGCAGATCAGGCAGAACGTGTCGCGCAGGAATCGATTGCGAGGGATAACGCCAGACCTTTTTGCGAACATTGTGGGACTGAACTGTCGCGGCAGGAAGCGTCTTGCCACCAGTGCAGGAGTTCCCACATCACAACCCTCGGCGCTATTCGGGAGCGCGAGGCCGCGGATTCGCTATTCGCGGAGAGCAACAGATTCAACTTGCTTCTGAGGCATACTCCACAGCGGCGATAATAGACCGACGCTGGTGGGGAACGATGGGCAAGTTGGGCTTAATAGCGACCTCGATCGGCCTGCCGCCGTTTTTCCCCAATGCTGGCCTTACAGGCCTGGGGAATTGTTTGGGTGTTCCGTTCCCTGGGCCTGCGCTACGCTCCAGCCCAGGCTTTAACATATCGGGCTTTTAGCCCGCCGATTTGCTGGAGCCGTTCCAAACGCCATGACACCTTGTAATTGCAGTCCATCCACCGGGCCGCGTAAGTATTCTTCGTGTTGGAGCTGCTCGATTTCGTCATGGATATTGTCCTCGATATCCTGTGCAGCGTATTCGACCTCGGAGTGGACTGGCGTTTCTATCTGCCGTTGCTGGGGTCTTTTGCGGTTGTTGCTCTCATTGATTGGTGCGTCTCGAACAGTGGCGCCCGAATCGGCCTGTCGGCGCCGGTGATGCTCGCTGGTATCGCAACGGGGGTTATCTGGCAGGCGCGGAGCGGGTGACAGCAGACGGCCGCCTCTCGCGTTGCCTTTCCCTACCGAGGAGGAGAGAGGAGTGCTCGGACCGTGTCAGCCGGCAACAAGCCGGCGCTCCAGCCTTCGGTAAGCGCCTGGAGGTGCCAGGCGTTCCCGGGTTTTCCGGGAGGTCACCGCGGTTTGCGGGATTCCATGCGCTGGCGGGCGGCTTCGAGGATCTTGCGTTCCTTGGCGGTCAAGCTGTCGAGGCCCTGGGCCGATATTTTGTCCAGGATTGGGTCCACTTCCTGCTGATAAAGGCCGCGGCACCCGGCTGCTCGAGAGGGGGCCGGCGCCAGCGCGTGTGTTTCGCGAGGCTGCCAGGCGAGGCGGCGCACTCTCGCCGACGCAGCGGCCAGGGGACCCAACTGGGGAGGTCTTCCGAAAAGCGGCGCCCGTACCGCACGTAGGCCAGGCCCACCAAGATGCCTCCCAAATGGGCGCCATGGGCGATACCGCTGAAGGGGACGAGTGTTCCGAACACCGAGAACCCAGCCAGGAACATCAGGAAGTATCGCGCCCGGATCGTGATCGGCAGGAAATAAATCCAAGTCGTCAGCTCCTCCATCGGGTTGATCGAGCAAAAGATAGCGATCATGCCGCAGACGCCCGCCGAAGCGCCGACCACGGGAATATCCGCGTGACGCGGCAAGACCGCCGTCACGAGCACCTGCAAGAGGCCGCCCGCGACGCCCGAAAGGAGATACAAGGCCAGGAACTTCCTTTCGCCGACGATGGTTTCGACGGGGCGGCCGAAGAAATAAAGGCCGAGGCAATTGAAGAGCACATGCCACGGCCAGGGGCAGGAGTGCAGAAGTTGGAACGTGAGGAGCTGCCAGACTTTGCCGTGCCGCAGGCCGTCCACCGAGAGGGCCAAATTCTCGCTCACATCGAAACCGCCGTAAAAGAGCAGCAGGCTCTGAATGACGAACGCGGCGATCAGGAAAATAATCAGCCACGTGGTCATGCGCGGAGCGTGATACGCATCGCGCATATAAAAACGGTCCGCCAGGGCCATGATGCTGTCACGTTAGTCCCGGGCGGAGGTGTTTTCAAATCGAAAGCCGGGCATCTTTGCAGGGTCTCCCCGACCGCCTATTTCTCGAACAGCTTGATCTGTGGATTGCGCGCGGGCTGAGCCGGGGCCTCGGCAGGCGTGAGCTGGAGTTTGGCAGGTTCGGGTGGCGGTTTCCGGTCCAGGCTGACGATGGCGAGATTGACCTCTGGCTGGCGGTGAAGCGGCAGGATGATTCCATGGCGTTCCTTGAGGATGGTATAGGCTTGGAGGCAATTCTGGACGTTGTTGAAATGGTAAACTTCCTTGGCGAACCACTTTTCCAGCAGCGAACCCGGACGAACGCTGCGCAAGCCGAGGATGGCGGCCTGGGGCAGGTCGGGGTGCCGCATCCCCTCGGCAAAAACCAGCAGCAAGGCCAAACGATGATGGCCGCGGCCTTGAAGCCAGCGGATCCGGCCCACGAGCCGGTTGGGGTCAGGGGGCAACGAGGTTTCCTGCGTGATAGCGGAAGTGAGCGGATCACTGAGCTTCGCGCCGATGACCGGTGCCCAGAGAGCGCCCATGACAATCGCCCCGAGCAAGATGAAGAGCACGAGCCCGATCATCTGGCTTCCCGAATACGCGGCGTCGCTCACGGTCGCTTTATACACCAGGTAGATGTAGAGGAGCGTCAGGGGGAGGCGGACTAAGATGAGCATCATAGGAGCGAGAGGGTTAGCGCCGTTCCGGCAGCAGGATGCCCTGGCTGGATTGATACCCGGCGATCAGCATCTCGAGGCGGTGCTGGTTGACGGCGTAAGCCTTGGCGGTGGCTTTAGTCACCACGCCGGCCGCCATCAGCTCGATCAGGTATTGGTCGAAAGAATGCATCCCCTGATGGTTGCAGATTTCGAGGATTTCCGTCAGCCGGTTCAACTCGTTCTTGACGATGGCATCCTGGATGGTCGGGTCGCGTTTAAGGATCTCCAGGCAGGGGAGCAACTTGTCCTGAGCATCGGGGACGAGGCGCTGGCAGACGATCATGTTGATGTTTCGAGCGAGCAGGGAGCTGATGTTGTCCTGCTCGGTTGCCGGATAGTATTCGCGAATGCGGCCAACCGCTTGAGCGACGGAATCGGCGTGCAGGGTCGTAAACACCAGGTGTCCGGTCTCAGCGGCCTGCATCGCGGCGAAGATGCTCTCGCGGTCACGGATCTCGCCCACAAAGATGACATTGGGATCCTGGCGCATCGCGTTGCGGATGCCGTCGGCGAAGCTGGCGGTATCGATGCCCACCTCGCGCTGCTCGAACTGGGAGAGCTCGTCATCGAACAGGAATTCAATGGGGTCCTCGATGGTGATAATCCGTTTGGCCTGGGTGGCATTGATCTCCTGCAGCAAGGCGCGCACGGTGGTGCTCTTGCCCTGGCCGGTCGGACCCGTCAAAAGGACCAGGCCGCGCGGCAATCTCAGCACATCTCTCAGCGTCACCGGCAGCCGCAGGTCGTTCAGGCGCAAGCCGTGTTTGGGGACGACGCGAAACGAGCAGGACTGGCGCCCTTGCTGCTTGCTAAAGTTCGCGCGCCAGCGGGTCACTCCCATTTGGAGACTCAGATCCACTTCGGCTTTTCGAACGATGTCCGCGATGACGGCGTCGGAAAGGCTTTCCCCAAGCAGCGCCATAAGCCGCTCGCGGTTCATGGGCGGCACGGTTTCGGCGGGGACGACGCTGAGCCGGCCTTCGACACGATAGCGGGCCGGTTTGCCTTCCTGGAGGTGCAAGTCCGAGGCGCCGAGCTCCCGCACCCACTGGAGGATTTCGTTAAGCTTTGAGCCCGGTTTAACGTGTTCCATGGACAGTTAGTTCAAAGCGTTGAAGCAGTTCACATGAGAAAAATCTATCGGTAGCGAATCCGGTATTCACTCGGCCGCACGTAATTCGTCAACCCCCAGATACCGAGGTGATGCTGGCGCGCGTTTGTCTCGGCATTGGCGATCGCATGTTTCGGCTTCGCGGGAATGTTGGTCGCGGTCTCGGTGAACATCTCTGCGAGCCCGGCTTCAACCATTTTCGCGTTGAGCAGTGAGCCGTCCAGAGTGATAAGAACGAGCGGCCGTTTTTGGATATCTGTTCCCACGATGGCCATATCGACCGCTTTGTCCTTGGCCAACTGCGCGAGGTATTGCCGGCTTTCCTCCGCCAGGGGCTGCGCTTTGGCCGGACGGTCAGCGGGCAGGACCGGGGCGTCAATACCGGCCAAATGCACGGTTACTTTTGGGAATTGCTCGGTTTTGACCGTGAGCAGGTCGCCCTCGAGCGCATCCGTCACGACGGCGGTCCCGTTCCAAACGGATTTTTTTTCGGGACCGAGGTCTTCCTTGACCTCCTCGGCGGTTTGCACGAGCCCGCGCCGGTAAGTGGGGTTATGCAGGAAATAATAGCACGTGCCAGCCGCCCCGAGCAAAAGCAGCCCAATGAGTACCTTGCGCATTCGCCTAAACATAGGCCTCCGAGCGAATCTCCGTCCTCAACCTGTGATGGTCAAATCGACTCTGCCGGTATGCTCTACTCATCCAGCTATCCAGGGAAGCAGTACTTATGCCCAAAGTAAAGCGATGAGAATGCCTGAGGAAACCGCGCGAAGCGGCCGTAGGAGTGCGTGATTTCCACGCACGTTGCGTGAAGACCACGCAAGCTCAGCTGAGGTCCACCATTGCTTCCACGAGGTTAAACCGAACGTGAGCCTGGACGCCTTGTTTGGCGCCGTCGCCGTACACGCTGAAGGCGCACCAGAGCGTCAACCCGTCGGAGCTCATCCATTTTTCGGGGAAGTCGCAGCTCAGACCTTTGCGGGCGGAACCCATTTGACCCCAGTCCTCGTGAGATCGTTTTCGGCGCGCGAGTTTACGCAGACGGCCACCCTTCCGTCGCCCTCGCCGACCGGGTGAGGACTGCCTGCGAGCTTTACCGCCAGGGATTGACTCGAAAGCTGATCTTTTCCGGCGGGCCCGGGGATGGCGCGATCCATGAAACCGAATCCATGCGGCGGATGGCGATTGGCCTGGGCGTTCGGCCGGAAGATATCCTGACCGATCGCGAAGGACTGAGCACACAAGCAACGGTGCGGAACACAAAAAGGCTGCTGCGGGAGACTGGTAGTTCGCGGGTGCTGGTGGTGAGCCATTTTTTTCATTTGCCGCGCATCAAACTCGCGTTCCAGCGCGCCGGGATCGAGGTCTATACGGTGCCCGCACGGGAAAGCTATGTCCTGCGGCAGCTCCCCTTCAACATGGCCAGGGAAGTCGCGGCGTTGTGGGTGTATTATGTAAAGTGTTGACCGTGGTTTTCTATCACCACGCGCTGGTTTCGGGGTGGAAGGCCTTGCCGGCCTTAAAGGCTTCCAGCAAGACCGCGGTGCGGTGAGCGATATCCGGCTGGCCGGCAGCCATCTTTTCAACGGTTCAATTCGCCTCGAAGTTGATGTCGAGGCGGTTGAGAGTGGAACCTTCGTCTATGCTGAGCTGGGAAAGGCTCTTGAGATAATTATCGAGGGCCTGGATTTCATTGCCCCGGGCGGTGGTCAGGTCGCGCTGCACCTGCAAAACGGTATAGGTGGTGCTCTTGCCGCTTTCGAGCTTCTTCTGTTCGGCTTCGAGCGCGGACTCTTCGTATTCGCGGGCGGTGCGGGTGGCCTGGACCTGGTCGAAGTTCGCCAGAATCGTGCCGATATCGTTGTCGATCGCGATCATAATGTTCTGCTCCAGTTGCTTGAGGGTCAGGACGAGCTGCTCCATGGAAGCCCTGTCGGCGCGGTAAGAGTTGCGGGCCCGGATGTTGGCGAGCGGAATGGTGATCTGGCCGCCATAAGTGTAAAATCTCTTGTCCGCTTGCTGGACATCATTGAGCGCATCGCTGAACTCCCGACCGGTGCCGTTGTAGCCATAGGTGAAGAAACCGTCCAGCTCGGGGTAAAGCTGGTTCTTGTCGTACTTGAGCTGGATGCCCTGTTTCTCGACGTCCAACCTGGCCTGCAGCAGTTCCGGCCGCTCCGTAAGCCCCTTGCCCCAACTGTCCTGCCGATTCACTACGGGAGGCGTGGCCTTGAGTTTGCCAGTCGGCTCGAGCGGGACGTCGGCCCATTCTCTGAATTGGTCAGTAATTAATTGCTTAACGACTCGCTCCTGAGTGCCGAGCTGACTCTGGGCGAGGATGACCTGGGCCCGGGTGGAAGCAGCTTGAGCTTCTGCGGATTGAAGGTCCAGGGGAGCCAGGGCGCCGACTTCCAGCCGTTTTTTGTTTTCCGCTACAAGGCGTTCTGCCAGCTCGACGGCTTTCTTTTGCACGATGACATTTTCCTGGTCATAGATGAGGTCATAATAAGCCTGCTCCAGCTTGGTGATCGTTTGCATGACCTGCAGCTTCAAAACGAGACCCGAATACTTGAGCCGGTTCTTCGCGACACGAATCGTCAGGCGATTATTGTCGATCCAGAAGTTCTTCAACAGCGGCTGCGTGAGGTGAAATGAAGCCGACCCGACGCTGTTTTCAAATTGGTTTGCTCCGCTGTTGCCGTAGGTGTCGGATGCGTTTCCCTGCACGGTGTAGGTGGTCCCGATAGGTGACGTTCCTGCGACGCTGCTACTGAAGGAATTAGCATCGGTCTTCGAGCCCGGGATGACGAATCCACCCGCGAGCAGTTGGTCGCCACTTTCAGAGTGCTGGTGCTGGCCGGAAAGATTCAACGACGGGTCGAACGCGCCGTAGGCGGCATTGAGATTAAACAGTGAAATCTTTGGTCCATAGCGGCCAATCTGGAGGTCCAGGTTGCGCTTGAGGGCCAGCTCGATGCAGTCCTGCAGTGATAATTGGCGGACCTCCACCGGAGGGTTCGTTTGAGCCAGGGTCAAGGTCGAGGCCCCGACTAGGGCGGACAGGATTCTGAACAGTCTCATGGGCGCGAAGATTGGGTTATCTGCTTCAATCCGTCAAATAAACAAGCGGCCTGGCTCACGACGCGTGGCGGCTCCGTTCTGGGGTGGTCCAGAGGGACAACCGGCCGGCGCCGCCCGCCCGCAGTCTGGCCAAACCAGGTTGAACGCGCACCGCAGGCAGGCGAACTCCGCGGACGTCCCTGATCAGACACGGGTCGAGCCGAAAAGTTTCATCTGATCTATCGCCCCACCCGGTTCGGTTGCTGACGTCATGACATCTCCAGCGCGGAATGCCGACATGCCGGAGCGTCGGCATATTGCCTGCTGAGACCATTCGGACCCCGTAAGCCGGCAACATGCGGCGTTCCCGCCTCGCGGGTATGCGGGCTAGGCCGCGGCTGCTCTGTTCAGACGATCCGCAATCGCCTGCCATTCATTCGTTTCCGGCAAGGCTTCGACGACTATCAGCTCCGCACCGGCTTCATCGCACTCGTGCAGCTCCCCGTATAGCGCCCGCGCAAACGCCTCTGCATCGTGCGGAATGACTGAAACCCGCCCGAAACCTTCCCCCGCAGGCACCCGGGTATGGGCAATGATGTGAATGCGTCCATCCCGCACCCCGCACTCGGCACTGCGCCGGCGCAACTCGGGTTCGTCCCGCCATGACCAGATCACCAGCCTGGCTCGAGGCGAGTAATGTTTCCGGAGCAGCCCCGGGCTTTTCAACACGGCGCCTGTAGCCCGCTGACCCACCGCCAATTCGCCCGTGACCGCCACGAGGGCCTGCTCGTGGATCATGCCTGGCCGCAAGAGCCGCGGCGGCACCACGGAAACATCGAGCACTGTCGATTCAATGCCGACTTGCGATTGGCCGCCATCGATGATCAGGCGAACGCGGTCGCCCAATTGTTTGCTCACGTGCGCCGCGTTGGTCGGTGAAACCCGGTTGGAGAGATTGGCGCTGGGTGCGGCCAGCGGGAAGCCGCATTCCTGAAGCACCGCTTGAATGAAAGGATGGCTCGGCCACCGCACGCCTACCGTTGGGCCTCCGGCCGTTACCACATCAGGGATTACCGGGGCGCGTGGCAGCACCAGCGTGAGGGGTCCGGGCCAAAAGGCCTTTGCGAGCCGGTCCGCCAGCGTGGGCCACTCCTGCACGCAACGTTCGGCCATCGCGACGCCGGCGACATGGACAATAATGGGATTATGCGCCGGCCGGCCTTTAATTTCAAAAATTCGCTCGACTGCCGCCACGTCCAGCGCATTGGCCGCCAGCCCATAAACCGTTTCGGTTGGCAACGCGACTACTTCGCCGGCGCGGAGCAGTTCCGCCGCGCGGCGCACCGCCGCCCGGAATAATTCGGGCGTGTCGGTCGGCAGCACCGCCGCGCCGCGCTGGGGCTTCCCGGGCATACGCAGAATCTGCCCACTAATTGGGGCAACGGAAGCGAAAAGTGCGCGGGAAGCGGAGTGATGGATTGGTGGAGTGATGAAGCTATGGATTAATGGGGGATTGGATGCGCGCTATTCCAACGCCGCGGCACCCCGATATTCCGACCGTCCAATTTCCCAGGACCCGAATCCGCCTCACTCGGCCCCAGCTCTCTTCCTGCACGTGCCAAGTTTCCTGAATTCCTCGCAATGGGCCGTGATCTGCAGCCGGTGGGATTTGAGGGAGAAGCCCAGGCGGTGGCTGATCTCGTTCTCGAGTTGAGCGATTTTGGCGCTCTCGAACTCGACGATCTTTTCGCAGTCCTGGCAGATGATATGATTATGATGGGGGTGTTCGGCGTAGTTAGGATCGTAGATCTTGCGATCTTTCCCGAAGTCCATTTCGCGGATCAAGCCGCTCTCGGTGAGCAGGGGCAGCGTGCGATAAACCGTCGCCCGCGAGACCGATTTATCGCGCCGCTGTGACCAGGTCAAGAGCTGGTCGGCCGTGAAATGCTGGCGGGTGTTAAACGCGGTTTCGATGATGGCGCGGCGTTGCGCCGTAAGGCGAAGGTTTTTGCCCGCCAGAAAGTCCATGAACCGCCGCCGGGCGCATTGATCGCCTGCATCTGCCATGGTTGCAGTATAAGGCTGGGGCGGCAGCGGAGTCAACGTTCACGACCCGCGGTCCCGGACGTTGCAAGTGACCCGATTTGGTGGCAGACTACGGCTTATGAACACCGTGTTCTGGAAGAGCCTCGTTGGCTTGTCGCTGCTCGTCACGTTCAGCTCTTGTCTTCGCGCAGACTTGAGTGCGGACGGCGCGGCCAAAGTGGCCGCCAAGGCCGACACCCGGAAGGAGGCGGAAAGGGACATGAGGGGTGAAGACAAGGTGTTTGAGGAACCGCCGCTCTCCGCCACCAGCCATTCTCTCTCAGTTGCGGGCAAGACGCTGAAGTACCACGCAACCGCCGGCTACATCGTTCTCAAAGAGGAGGAGGGGAAGCCGCTGGTTAAGCCACCGGACCAGAAACCGGTTCCCGAGGTCAAGTCTGAGACCAGGCCGGAGCCCGAGCCAGGCAAGACCAAGGACGGCCTCAAGCCCAAGGCCAAGGTCTTTTTCGTCGCCTACACTCTCGATAGCGCGGGCGACCCCTCGACTCGCCCGATAACCTTCGCGTTCAACGGCGGGCCCGGCTCGTCCTCGGTTTGGCTTCACATGGCCTCGATCGCGCCCCGGCGCGCGAGTCTCACGGACGAAGGTGAGGCGCCGCCCCCGCCCTACCGGCTGACCGATAATGAGTCCACCTGGCTCGACCGCACGGACCTGGTGTTCATCGATCCGGTTTCCACAGGTTACAGCCGTCCGGTGGCGAAGGAGGACCCGAGCCAATACCATGGGCTCAAAGAAGACATCGCCAGCGTCGGCGATTTCATCCGGCTCTACACCTCACGCAACACCCGCTGGCTCTCCCCTAAGTTCATCCTGGGCGAGAGCTATGGCACCACGCGCGCCGCCGGCCTGTCGGCCTACCTGCAAAATCGCTACGGTCTTTATCTCAACGGCATCATCCTGGTTTCCTCGGCGCTCAATTTTCAGTCGCTTCAGTTCACACCGCAAAACAACGATCCGTATGTCCAATTCCTGCCGAGCTATGCTGCGAGCGCCTGGTATCACAAGAAACTCCCCACCGACCTCGAGGCGCAGAGCCTGGCTGAGGTGGTCTCCTCAGCCCGCGCCTTTGCGGGCAATGACTACGCCATTGCCCTGGCCCGAGGCGACCTGCTCCCCGTCGCCGACAAGCAACGTCTGGCCGGCGAGCTCAGCCGCTTCACCGGGCTGCCCGTCGGGGACATCCTCCAGTGGAAGCTCCGAATAAAGGACACCCAGTTCTTTACCCATCTTCTGCGGGCGGAGGGCAAAATGCTGGGCCGGCTCGATGCGCGGTTCAGCGGGTTCCACTATGAGCCAGGCACGGATGTTACGGGCGACCAGCAGCAGGAATATGACCCGAGCGATGAGGCCGTGACCGGCCCGCTCGGCGCCGCCTTTAACGACTATGTGCGCCGCGAACTGCAGTTCGAGAGCGATCTTCCGTATGAACTCTTCGCGGACGTCGAGCCCTGGAACTACGGCGCGGCAGTCAACGGATTCCCCAACACCGCCGAAGACCTGCGCAAGGCGATGACCCGCAATCCCTACCTCAAAGTCTGGGTGACTTGCAGCTATTACGATCTGGCGACACCTTTCTTCGGCGCCGAAACCGTCGTCGCGGCGATGAATCTCGAGCCCCCCATCCGCGCCAATCTCCGGTTCTCCTACTACGAATCCGGACACATGCTTTATATTCACAAGCCGTCCCGCGTGAAGTTCAAGGCGGACTTCGAGGCCTTCCTCAAGGACGCCCTCAGCCAGCAACCCGTCCACACGGCGACGCGTGGGGGATGAAGACCATGAGCTCGACGCATAGGGAGCCGCCTTCGCATCTGCCTTCGACTATGGGCTGCCGTCGGGCCTTCACGCTGATCGAGTTGCTGGTCGTCATCGCCATCATCGCCATTCTTGCGGCGATGTTGTTGCCTGCCCTGGCGAAGGCGAAAGCCAAAGGACTCCAGGCCCAATGTTACAGCAACGAGCGCCAGATCGGCCTGGCCTTTATCATGTACACTCAGGATTACCAGGATAGTTACCCTTACCACGATGGCTGGGCTGCCTTCGGAGGCCAGCGACCAGCCATCCCTTACGTCAGCGGCTTCGCCAACACTTACGGCGGCGATCAGTGGGAGACCAACCGCCCGCTG
This sequence comes from Candidatus Acidiferrum sp., assembly GCA_035566435.1. Taxonomy (GTDB): domain Bacteria; phylum Verrucomicrobiota; class Verrucomicrobiia; order Limisphaerales; family UBA8199; genus DATMRF01. Next base: position 55,477 of record DATMRF010000131.1, on the reverse strand, counting down.
AACCGATACGCGCCAGCTTTGGGAACCTTTCACTGCCCGGCCGACCGCGGGGACGGCCTGAACCCGACCCCGAAATCTTGTTGGGATGGCTGGGGTAACAGCTACCTGACGGAATGGGCAGGAAACTTTGCGGGCACCGAGCACGTGACCGGCGATTCCATATACCCCATCCAATCGCCCGCGCTCAAGGCCTCCGAGGTGGCCAAACGGCCCGCCACCAAACTCATTTGCGGCGATTGGCCCTGGCACCCCAATCGTGGCGTCAACGACCCCCACGACGACTGGCACAACTACAAAGGCCGGCGCTGGATGAACATTCTCTTCGGCGACGGCCATGTTCTGTACTGGCACTTCCCGCCGGCTTACGAGACCGACCCGAAATATCAATCCGGCTGGTTCGACATCGACGCCCCTTGGTGGTAGGGCGCAACTGCCTCCCGGTAGTTATTTGATCCGCAGCGTCTCCGGCATCAATGCGTAAACTCCGGCGGGATCGTTCAGGGCGCGCATGGTCCGCAAATCCTCGCCCACCTCGCCAAGCAGGGTGGTGACCGGGTCCGTGTGCGCGACTGGCTTTTTTCCGCCACCCAGCATCTCAGAGAGGGTTTCGAAGAAATCGCCTTCCTGTGGAAATTCCTTGACGCTCCAGTTCTCTCCAAGGTTGGCTTTCTTTGCGGCAAAGGCAAGGGCTTTGCCCAGCCCGCCAAACTCGTCCACTAGCCCGACTTTCTCGGCGTCGCGGCCGGACCAAACCCGGCCCTGGGCAATCTCATGCACCGCCTCTTTGGTTTTGTTGCGGCCTGTTGCCACAAGCTGGAGAAACTTATCGTAACCATCGTTAATCAAGTCCTGGAAGAGCGCCATTTCCTCGGGTGTCTTGGGGCGGGTGATACGGAAGAAATCAGCGTACTTTGCGGTTTTGACCGAATCCCACGTAATGCCATGCCGATTCGCCAGCTCCTTCACATTGGGAATCATGCCCAGAATGCCGATCGAGCCGGTGACCGTATTCGGCTCGGCAAAAATGCGGTCGGCGCCGGCCGAAATCCAATAGCCGCCGGAGGCCGCCACCGTGCCCATGGAGACCACGACCGGTTTGGTTTTCCGGGTCAGTGTGAGTTCGCGTTGGATTACATCGGAAGCGGTGGCACTGCCGCCGGGGCTGTTGACGCGCAAGACGATCGCCTTCACGGATTTCTCATCACGCAGCTCGCGGATCTGGCGGGCGAAGGAGTCGCCGCCAACAACCCCGGGACCGCCTTCACCGTCCAGGATGGGGCCTTCAGCGTATATGACGGCGATTTTGTTGGCCGACTTGCGTTCGTGCTTCTTCGCTGCGGCGGCATAGCTGACAAGGTCAACTTGGGGCAAAGCCTCGCCCGGAACAGTGTGCCCGCTGAGCTTCTTTAAAGCAGCCAGTTCCTCGTCGAAGTAAGCGAGTTTATCCACAAGCTTCCGGGTCAGGGCATCCGCGGGCTTCAACCCCTCGGCCTTTTCCACCCAGGCCTGGACCTGGCGGGGATCCAGGCCGCGGCCCATCGAGATGGACTGCAGAATCTCGTCCCACAACGCGCCGAGCAGCTGCCCGGTTTGTTCGCGGCTCTCCGGACTCATATCCTTGCGGATGAAGGGCTCGACATACGATTTGTATTTGCCAACCCGGACGACTTGCATGCCGACACCGTACTGTTCCAGCGCCCCGGCGTAGTAAGTGGTTTCGGCGACCAGCCCGTTGACGAGCAGCAAGCCGCGCGGATTGAGCACGAGCGAATTGGCGACCGAGGCCAGGTAATAATCCCTGGTCGTCGGGGCAACCAGGTAAGCGTGGATTGGCTTGCCGGATTGCTTGAACTTTTCGAGCGCGGCCCGCAACTCCTTGAGCGCCCCGTAACCGGAGCCATAGGCGCGGGGTGTGAGTGAGCCGTGTAGGAAGAGGCCGGCGATGCGCTTATCTGCGGCCGCTTGTTCCACCGCGCGGACCAGTGGATAAAGCCTCACGTTCGCCGCCTGGCCTTCACCCAGCACCGCATCCTGAACCGCCTGCTCCGGGTCGAATCCTCCCGGACCGTCGGTGATGTTTACCGACATGTCGAAGACGAGGATCGAGCCTGGTTTGATGGAGGACGCCCTGCTTTTCAGCCCGGCGAGAACGCCAAAAAGCACCAGGCCAACAATGATCAGGCACGCCAGTGCCACACACAGTGTCGTCAGGACCCGCCGAATGAAGGTTTTCATAAGCCAGAAGGAATTGGCGGCAGTCTAAAGGGATACTGGGTGGGTGACAACCCATTTGCATCTGGCATTTTCACGGCTTTGGCGCTAACGTGGGCATTACCTGTGACCACATCTGAATTCAAGTTCTACTGTTCCCACTGCGATCAACCGCTGAAGTGTGAGGCTCAGTTCGCCGGCCGCCAGATTCAGTGCCCGGCCTGCCACCACCTCATCCGCATCCCCAATCCGCCGGCGGGCATGGGGTTCACGCACGTTGAACCGGAATCCGGTCACACCTGGGACACGCATGTGCCCAAAGGGAAAAAGGCATGAGTGCCGGTCCTGGAGTGTTATCGGGCGGGTGTCCGGTCAATGGCTCAGCCAGGTCTGCCACATCATCCAGTTCTGCAACGCGCTGTACAACCAAACCGCGAACAACAGAATCCCCGCACAAGTCCGCAGCGCTCATAAACTCACCTCCCCAACAGCCGCGGTTGCGCAGCAGGTGGGCCTTTACTCTGATCGAGCTCCTGGTGGTTATCGCGATCATTGCCATCCTCGCGGCGATGTTGTTGCCTGCGCTTTCCGCGTCCAAGGCCAAGGCGTTGCGAGCGCAATGCGCCGGGAACCTTAAACAGTGGGGTGTCGCGCTGGTGCTGTACGCCAATGACTTCCGCGATTATTTTCCCGACAACACGTCTGCGGAGGCGATCGACCTGGCTTGGATGAGCTTCTCCTTCAACACCAATTTCTATCCCCAGTACCTATACAAGAATACCCCAGGCACTTCCACCAGCGGCCAACGCAAAGCCAACGATGTCCTTTATTGTCCGACCGAACTATGGCACCGGATCTATGAAGGCGACCAGAATAAAGTGAACCTGATTGGCTACGACTATATCCCCAACCGGGCCCGAGCCAGCGAGTACGACGCAGACGGTCTCGGGGCCTGGTTCTACCGCAAGAGACCCGGTACCGAATACCGGAATGCTCCCACCATGGGCGATGTGCTTCAGTGGCGAACTCCGGGTGGGTGGGTGGACCCCGGGCTGGGCACGCCTTATCCCACCTGCGCGCATCGCGGCGCCGCGTATGCGCCACAGGGCGCCAATTTCCTCTATGAAGACGGCCATGTTGGTTGGCGGAAGTTTGACCCTGCCAATACCAATTCCATCATCGTCGGCGCTGATAACGGCGCCTACAAATATTATATCCGCCCCGGCGACCTCCAGGCCGGACCGTGGTAGCGTCAGTGCGGTTGACGCTGCTGCGCTCCATGAGTTGAGGCAGTGGAGGTTAAGGCGGAAAACCGGCGACTGGGCCGCGCCGAACGCCTCTTGATCACGGTCGACGGGTCCGACCGGGTCGCCTTATTTCTTGTCGTATTTCAGCGCTAACCTCAACTGCGCGATGGCTTTGTCGCAATCGGCCAGGGCCTGCTTCCGGTGACCGCCAAAATCATGGTCGGCTTGCTGCAAATAGGTTCTAGCCTCTTCCAAAGCGACAATCGCACGGTGAATCGCGGGATGCCGCTCGGCCCCCTTGTGCGGTGGCGGCTGTTCACCGGCCGTGGGCGGAGCGCTGGGCGTGGGTTGGGCACGGGCCATCGTCAGGCCAGCAGACAAGACGCCGGCCAGCACGAGAGCGGTCAGAACGACAATTAGATTTTTCTTCATAACGTTTGGACTTGTTTCTGCCCGGAGCGCCGGTGCTTTCCGGCCCTCCGGGTCGCGACAGGATGATCACCTTCGCCAGTCACCTCAAGCAAAACCGGCCCGTCCAGAACGGGCCGGGCCTTCTCCCGGGCGCCCGGTCAGTGGTGGAACGGGCGCACGATTCCAATCGTGCGTCTGAGCCGGAGAATCAACCGCACGATCGGAATCATGCGCCCCGGACCGCCTTCAGCGGGGCACTACTCTCCCGCCTCGGAGAAAGGTTCTCCAAAAGGCCATGAAATGTTACCGTTGAGGAACGATGAAGCGATCAGGAACACCGCCGCCTTGCACCAGCGCTGGGGAGTCCCGGGGACGTGGCGGTCCCCGCCCCGGGTCAGGGAAAGTGGTGCCGATACTCTCCTGGACTCGCTGCCGGCTCGTGGCGTGCGCCGGCCTCGCCTTTTTACTCTCCCTCGAAGCGCCGCGCGGCTTTGCACAGACGGTCTTTCTCGATTTCAACACCCCGGGTCAATACATCAGCAACTTCAATCCCTGGAACGACAACGGCACGGGGACCAACGGCGGCAATTATTCCTTCGAGGAAGGCGCTAATGCCGGCGTTGGGGCCGGCGGTGGCGTTAGCGTATTCCAGAGCAGTGACACGACGGCTTCCTGCAAGAGCGGCAGTTGGAGTTTCTCGACGAATGGCGCGACGCTCATTGTATCCTGTTTACTGAAGGCCAATGGCCAAACCGGCGGCAACAAGCTCCAACTAGGCATTCTTAACTGCAATACCAACGGGTTCAATAGCAACCCCGGCGTCGCGTTCGAGAGTTTTCGCTTTATCCCCACCAGCCCCGCGGTTTGGTCGCTGCGGGAGCAGTACCGTTCAGGTAACGCCAATACCGAAACCATTCTGGGGTCTGTCAATGTCATCTCCGGCCATTGGTACAAGCTTGTCGTCAGCCTCACTAACACCGCCGGGGCTTTGGGCAACTACAACTCAGGGTGCGCCCTGTTTGATTATGGCGCCGATGGGTCGAGCCCGGGAACCAACCTGGTCACTTTTTCAACAGCGCTGACGCACACGACCGGGCAGGACATTGCCAAAGTAGCGGCAGTTTGGCCGGGCCTGCGCGCCTTCCAGAATGCCGGCATCGATGCCTGGGACAACTTCCTGGTCTATACGACCAACAGCGCACCGGTGATCACGTTGCCGTTGACGAACACAACCGCGCCGATTGGGGCGCCGCTGACCTTGAAAATCCTGGCGGATGGCCCCGGCTCGATCTCCTATTCCTGGTACACCAACGGCACGCTGGCCGCCGGCGCGACCAACTTCACTTGCACCACTCCACTGCTGACCAGTGACTTTACGAACGTGATGGTGGTTGCGGCCAACCGCAACGGCTCGGCCACCAACTCGGCGGTAATCACCCCCATCATCCCAACGCTGGCGGCGGCCTCGAATGCTCCGGCTACCGGCATCCAGATGACCGCAGCGACCCTGAACGGCCAGGTGCTTTTCACGGGCGGTGATCCGCCGGGCATCACCCTCTATTATGGGCCGGCGGATGGCGGCACCAATCCCACTGCGTGGGCGCAAAGCGCCGAACTCGGTGCGCAGAGCGGCTCGTTTGCGCTGGATGTGACGGGACTGTTGCCTGGGACAACTTATTTTTTTGCGGCGAGAGCGGTGAATGCTGCCGGCACCTCCTGGGCCACGCCATCAGAGACGTTCACGACGCTCTTGGTTCCGCCTCCGCCTGCCACCTATGTGAATCCGTTCATCGGGACTGCGCCCGGAGGCGCCAGCTTTGGCTTCAGCGGCAATTCCGGCGATACGTTCCCCGGGGCGGCGTATCCGCGCGGCATGTTTCAGTTCAGTCCGGACACACCGTCCAACCTGCCAGGGGGATATAACTATCTCGATAACGCCATCAAAGGCTTCAGCGTGCGGCACTTTAGCGGGCGCGGCTGCACGGTCTATCAGGATTTCGCTTTCATGCCTTGCGTAGGTCCGGTAACCGCTTCACCGGGCACCGGCGGCGCCACCTACGATTCGGGTTTTTCGCACGCCAACGAATCTGCGACGCCCGGCTACTATAGCGTGCTGCTGAATAACGGCGTGCGTGTCGAGTTGACCGTGACCCGGCGCACCGGCATGGCCAGGTTTACTTTCCCGAACACCAATATCGCCACCTTGTTAATTAACGCGGGTTCCAGCGTCAACGGCACGACCGCCAATACCGCCGTTAGTGTTATTGGAACCAACCAGGTCCAGGGCTATGCTACCGCCCCGATCGGCTGCGGCTCGCAGCTCTACACTCTTTATTTCGCTGCCGAATTCGACCGGGCGTTCACCGGCGCCGGCACATGGAACGGCAGCGCCGTCAATCCTGGTTTGCTTGCCAGCACCGGCGCACAGGTCGGGGCATTTCTGACCTTCGACGCTTCGAGCAATCCGACGGTTTATGCCAAGGTTGGCATCTCATTTGTCAGCATTAGCAACGCCGTGGCCAATCTCGATGCGGAAAACCCGGGCTGGGATTTCGCCGGCGTTCAGGGAAGCGGCAACGCCGCCTGGAATGATTTGCTAAACAAAGTTGTGATCACCGGCGGGACCAGGGCTCAGTTGCAGACCTTTTATACCGCGCTTTATCACTCTTACTTTCACCCGAACGTTTTCAGTGATGCCAACGGCCAGTACCGTGGGATGGACCAACAGGTCCACACCGTGCCGGCCGGTCACGACCAGTACGAGAACATCCCGGGTTGGGATTGTTACCGGTCGCGCACACCGCTGGGCGCCCTGCTGACGCCCGGCGAAGAAAGTGATATCGCCCAATCGCTGGTCAATTATGCCCAACAAGGCGGCGGCGGGTTGCCCCGTTGGGAGCAGGCCAACCGCAACTCCGGCGGCATGGTCGGTGATGGGCCCGTCATCATACTCGCGACAACGTATGCTCTGGGGGCCACCAATTTCGATACCGCCGGCGCCCTCGCCGCGATGGAGTTGGACGCGGGCACAATCGGCACCACCTCCGACGGCAACACCGTCCGCTCGGGCCTCACCGATTATATCAACCTGGGCTATGTCTCCGGCCAGGCTTCGGTCACCCTGGAATACGCCAACGCCGATTTCGCGCTCGCTCAATTCGAGCAGGCCATGGGCAACAAGACCAATTACACTTTCCTGATGCGTTCGGGAAATTGGCGGAATTTGTACAACACTACCAATGGTTTCATTCAACCCCGGAACGCCGATGGCTCCTGGGTGGCCAACATTACGGCGTCCAGTCAAACCGGTTTTGTCGAAGGAAGCGCCGCGCAATACACCTGGTTGGTGCCCTACAATTTGAAAGGGTTGTTCGATGCTATGGGCGGCAGTGTGAGTGCCGTTTCGCGGCTGGATACCTATTTCATTCAGCTTAACGCCGGGCCGGGAAGCCCCTATGCCTTCATGGGCAATGAACCTTCCGAACCTGACCCCTGGGAATACGACTATGCCGGCGCGCCTCACAGGACGCAAGCTACGGTCAGGAACATTCAGACGCAGCTCTTCACCAATACCCCCGGCGGCCTGCCGGGGAACGATGACGCCGGCGCGTTGTCGTCATGGTACGTTTTCTCGGCCTTGGGTCTCTACCCGATCATTCCAGGCGTGGGCGGTTTCGTGCTCGGCAGTCCGCTGTTCCAAAGCGCGACGATCAACCTCGAGAATGGCCAACAAATCAACATCCAGGGCATCAACGCCTCCGCGCAAAACTGTTACGTGCAAAGCCTCACCCTGAATGGTGTTGCCACCACGAGTCTTTGGCTGCCCTTCTCGGCCATCCGCAACGGCGCAAACCTCGTCGCCACTTTGGGAAGCGCTCCCTCAACCTGGGGAACCGCCCCGGCCGACAGCCCTCCATCCTTCGATAACCACCCGCCGCTCATGCTGGGCGCAGCCCTCTCGGCCGGCGGGCAGCAAATCTCCCTCTTCTGGCCCGGTTGGGCGACCAATTACACGCTGTATAGCGCGACGAATTTGCTCGCGCCGGCGTCATGGTCGCCGGTGACGAATGCGCCCCAACCCACCAACGGCGTGCTGTATTTGAGTCTGCCAACCGCCAACGGCCAACCGCAGTACTTTCGGCTCATCTCGCCGTGAGGGGGAAGCCTCTAATCCGTCAAGCACACGCCTCCCGGAAAATGAGATGCCTTTGCCGGCTCGACGCAACCCGCGTCACTGGCCCGTCGGCTCGAGAGTGAAATCGTGCTGGCCTTTCAGGGAGCCGGCTTCCACCAGGAGCCGGTAGGTCTGGCGGGGGTCAAGCAGTTCGGCCGTCACGCCTTTGAGCGCCGGGCGCATCCCCGGGACATCCATGCCGTAAACGAATCCTTTGGTCGGAACCGAGTTGGAGTTTGAAATCATCTGCCAGAGCGGTTGGGGGTGTTGATTGGTGAGGACATCGGCAAGAGCCACTATTTTGATTGACGTCAGCTTGAGCCGGCGATCGAACTCGAACATCACGGGCAGCGGGGCGTCCTGCGCGCTGAATCTCCCGGCAAAACGATAAAGCCGGTGAGAAATTTGAATAGGCTGCCGCCGAAACCCGTCTCTATTGACGTACAAAAATAGGCTGCCGATCACGGCGAGCAGCGCTACCAGCAATACCGGTTTCCTGGTCATGAATAATCTATCGACGTCGTGGGCAGACGAAATATTCGACCGGCACGGGTTTCGCAGACGGCGTGATTGGCGGATAACGAGCGGGCGATTTGGAAGCAACATTGCACATCGGAATCCACAATGAAAAAACTGACGGCACAGACGACCGCAGAAGCCAATCCGTTTCACCACTCTGCGGTTCCCAACGGAAAGAATCAGCAACTGCCCAATCGCGCGGGTTTTACCCTGATTGAGTTGCTGGTGGTGATCGCCATTATCGCTATCCTGGCGGCGATGCTTCTGCCGGCGCTGACCCGCGCCAAGGGAACCGCCCGGCGCATTTCCTGCACAAACTGCCAGAAGCAACTGGCAATTGCCGCGGTGATGTACACCGATGAAAACCAGGACAAGTTTCCGCCGCGTTCTGCGGTCGAGCGCTGGCCCGAGGAATTCCGGAACAATTACGTCAATACCAACTTGCTGCGTTGTCCCAGCGACCTGCCGGGGAACCCGGCCACCGGTTCAAGCGACCCTACTAAGTATCCGGCCGATGCCGCGTCGCGCAGCTACATCATCAACGGTTGGAATGATTATTTCAAACACACGCTGAGCGACGCTGATTTTCAGGCTTATATGGCGGCCACCAGCCAGCTCTGCTTTAAACGCAACACCATCCCCCATCCGAGCGATACCATTGTCCTGGGTGAAAAGAAGACCGCCTCTCCGCATTACTACATGGATTTGCTGGAACCGGGGTCGAGCTCCGATTTTCCCGGGCGCGTGCTGGGCAACGACGATACGGAACTGGAGCAGGGCCGGCACGAAGGGCTGGGGCCGGGCACCCGTTCCGGCGGTTCGGTTTATGCCATGGCTGACGGCAGCGCGCGTTTCATAAAGTATTGGCGGGCGCTCGGACCGCTGAACCTCTGGTGCACACTCGACGACGACCGCTCAAACCCCACTTACGCGCTAACGCAGTAAGCCGTGCCTGCCAAACTGAGGGCTATGACCTCTCGGTCCTCCTGCGCGTGTGCCTGGTATTGAGGTCACCAAAGCATGACTACTCATGTGCAGCCACCACCGGAAGCTCCGACGACGCAAAACTCCCGCGTCGGGAAAATCGTCCGTTGGGCGGCCCGGCTCACCAGCCTGCCCGTGCTTGCCTTGGCGCTGGTTTCGATGGTTCCGACATTCATGAGTTTTTCCGTGGCAGCCATCGACGACAAGATTATCGCGCTTGGATTATGCGGCGTTTGCCTCGGGTTCCTGCTGGCGTGGCGATGGCCGGCCGTGGGTGGCGGCATCAGCCTCGTCAGCATCGGGGTTGTTGTGGCACACGAGGACGGCGGCCTGGCGGGAGATCCGTTTTCCATAGCGTTCGGGCTCCAGGCCGTTCTGTTCTTGATGTCCTCCGTGCTCAACCTGCGGTCCCATCGGCCGGCGGTTCCCGCATTGAGGTTGATGAAAGGCGCCGCCGTTGGCCTGCTGGCTATTTGCGCCGTTGCAGGGGCGGTTATTATTTATCGCGGACCGGGGCCGATGCCGCTGGCCAGGGACCAAATACGCTACATTGGAGTCTGGGACAGCGGGACGGGCTTGAAGCTCGAGATTACCAAAGCCGGGGAGGCGAAGGTAACAGAGGCCGCGGACGCAAAAGTGGCCGCGTGCAATGCGCCCGTGAAACCGGGGGAAGCCAAAACGTTCAGCGCCACGTTTCGCGGCGACGAACACTTGGAATTGGCCAGCGGCCCTTTGGACGACACCAAGGTTTACCTGATCGAGCGCCGGCCCCATCTCGAAGGCAAACGGATCAAAATGACTCTCAACGCCAGCGATCCCTACCAGCGGACCAACAGCCTGGTCCTGGTGAAATCAGATGCCCCCGCCCGCTGAGAACGCCCGGACAATGAGCTCTTCGTGAATTGTTTGCATACACGACGCCAAAAGTGTCTGCGGCTGTTGTAGCGCAGGCGTCCTCGCCTGCGGGTTCGACGGGCGGCCCCGCCCGTCGTTGACTTGTGGCGCTGCGTACAGAACGATTAGGGCAGGATGATTTTGCTGAGGTGATCGCCCCGGGCGACTGTAGTTCCATGTGCGCTTTGCGCCTCACGCCTCACGCCTCACGCCTCACGTTTCACGCTCCACGCTCCACGCTCCACGCTCCCACCCTCCCGCCCTCCTCAATCGGGGTCATCGGCGGCTTCGAAGAAGCCGATGAACATTTCGTCCCAGGTTTGCAAGCCGAAGCGGACCCGTTTCTCGGGGGCGGGGTTGGCTGGGTTGGCGGGTGAGTTATCGAAGGCGCCAGTCACCAGGAGCCAAGTGCCAGCGTCAACATGCCGTGGTTCGGCAAGTTGATAACCCAATTGCCAGTTGAAGTCATAGCGCGGCACGTGCAACAAGGTCTCGCGCCGGCCATTGGGCAGGAGCAATTCGTAACGCATCCAGCTACCGCGGAAGTGCATGTGGGGCATGAGGCTGTAGATGGTGGCCGGTTTCTGGAAGGCGTAAGTGGCCTCGTGACGCGCTTCGTCGCTGCCGGGCGGGATGTTCACGTCGGGTTCGGTTGCCCGTCGGACTTGAGCCACGCGTGGTTGTGGTCCCGGCGCGAAGTAGAAGGCGATCTCGCTTTGGTCGGTTTGTGCTGAGCCGCACGTGGTGTAATGAACCTCGGCATTGAGCTCGGCGCCCGCAGGGAGTCGTTTGGCAACTCCGGCAGGGTAACGCGTCGGGGGAAAGCCTGGCGCCCAGCCGCAGAAATGTACCCCGTTTCCGGTGCCGTCATCGGGGCAGCCGGGCCACTTGGCATAGAGGATGACGTGGTGGACCACGCGGGGGTTGCCGGGTTTGATGTCAGTGCCCGCCACCCACACCTCATTGGTGAAGGGCGACGGGATCGGGATGTGGCGATAATCCAGCACACCGGTTGCGGGAATGTGCTGGAGTTCGGGCAGGCGCAAAACGACGTCGGGCGGGCCCAGCGGCCAGTCCGGGATGGGCGGCAAAGGTTCAGTTAGCGGGTCGGGGCCGTCCCCCCGCGGCGCCCCGGCTTTCACCCAGGTCAAGAGGGTTTGGAGCTCCACCCGCGACAACACGTGAGCATTCGCGAAGCGGCCGAAGTCCGGGTCCGGATCCCAGGGTGGCATGCGACGCGTGAGGAGTACCTCCTGGATCATTCGGGCATAATTCTTCACGCGGTCGTAACTGCTCATAGACCAGGGGCCGATGCCCCCTTTGCGATGGCACTGGACGCAGTGTTGTTGGAGCAGGGGGGCGATGTCGGTGGCGTAAGCGGGTGGAGCGGCTCGGTTCTCAAAGCTGAACAGGCAGCCGTGCGATTTGGTCAAGGGAGTCGTGACGGGGTTGCCGTGCAAATACTCATCCAAGGCGCGTTCGAGGAAGCGGTTCTGGGGCTGGGGCCGCTCGCTCCCTTCGGCGTATTGGTCGTCGATGGCGCCCTGGTAAAAGACGCGCCAATCCTTCGTGCCGACCGCCACGACTTCGGCGGTGCGCTGGATGCCGTAAGCCAGGGCGACGCTTTGTCGAGGATCGCGCAGATAGGTCGCCCGTTTCAAGCCGAGCTCGCCCGCTTCTTTCAGGCAATCCTCGGTGGTATCGCCCGGGTAACTGTTCACGGTCCAGACCGATAAGCCGTCCTTGGCGAATTGATTCTGTAGCTTCCGCAGTTTGGGAGCGCACTTGCGGGCGATGGGACAGCCTGTGCCCGTGAAAAACAGCACGACGACCGAGCCGCCGGCGCGTTGGAGTTGGTGGTTATGACGGCGCAGGTCGAGCAGGTTGAAGTCTGGCGCCTCCTCGCCGGCCCGGGCCGTCGGAGTCCAGAGCAGCGGCAGGATCGCCGCCGCAGCCAGCCCGGTGTTCAAGAGCAGGGGGTTGTTCACCGGTTTGGCTCTGGCCTGTGTCGGTGCGAGGGCGTGCGCCGAGGTATTTTGCGAACAGTGCGGCAAGGAGTGCGTTGGGTTGGCGCGGTTTTATTTCTGGGAGTCATGACCCGGGAGGCTACCACCGATCCGGCCTTCGCGCCAGGAACTCAACCTGGATTGGACGATCCTCACTGCAACACGACTGCAACCTCGGTAGTTGGTTCCTTGGTGTTGAAGGGTCAGGGCAGGACGATCTCTCAGTCGAAGTGTTGCGCATGGTCAAAAGGCTGATCGCGGAGGGAAAGGCCGCGGGACCGAACCGCCGGACGTTTATCTTCATCAACAATCGGCTGGAGGGCAACGCGATCTCGACCATCGCGGCCATGAGCGAATGAGCGCGGACGATTATAACGTGCCCTGGCATTTATAGGGTTTTTGGGATGGACCCAGTGCCACCGCTGCAAACTCCCATCCTATTGCACGACTGTTGCAGTGGGAGGCTTTCAGGAGACGCCTATTGGAACAGCGCGTTAACCCGGGCGGCGATGGTGGAGAGGGTTCCCAGCATGAATCCTGGCGCCAGCATCGTTTGGCCTTCCAAATGCGAGGCTCGGTTGCGCAGTTTGCGCGTGTTGTCCCACCAGTCCGCGTCGGCTTTGGACAGGACGCCAGCTTTTTTGAGGCGGTCGATGTTCTCACTGAAGGAGAAAGGGGCCAGGAGACCATTCTTTTTCGACTTTGCGGCGGCGAGACCGATAGCCTTGCATTTGGCCGCAAGCGCGGCCTCGGCGACGCGCTGGCAGTGCTCGCCGGCAAGTGTGGAGAGCGGATAAAAGAGGTATCCGTAAACGAAGAGAGAGCGAGCGCGCTCGAAGTGATCTCGGACCTCTTCTGGGACCTTGAGTTCAAGCTTTGGGCGCAACACTGCGCCCAGCCTTAGCTCGGGCGTGATCTCGGGGAAGTAGTGAGGCAGGTCGGGGGCCAACCAGTTCTCCAGAGTGATTTGTTTATAGCCGAATTGGAGGGGGATCGTGTCTTTCATGCCTGCTTAATCCAAATGGTGATTCGGACTCGCCAAGAATCTTCTCTATACGCCTAAACACGTCACCACCTTCGGGGTTTTCCTCGATGTCCTGGGTTAACCTTTGACCAAGTGCCGTCCATGCGGGATCACGCCGATCCCCCGGCTGGGAGTGGATGCGCCTTCGGTAGCGGCAAAAATGCCAAGGTGCAGGAAGGTTGACGGAGTGCGCTCGTATGTGCAGCATCTCTTCGTTTTCGTCTTTTCCCGGAATCACTCGAAGGGTGTCATCTATCGGAACCCTGGAGCTTGTGTAACGAGTAACCAGGCGTCCGACTTCCTGCTCCATTCTTGGGTCGTGGGAATAAAGGCACTCCTCAGCCGATTGAACTTGCAGTGCGTTAACGATTTCAACGTCCTGCTTTGAAATGGTCACGACGCGATCCCGGCGGTTGCCGACCTTATAGACTTTAGCGTCGTAACAGAAGAAGCACAGACGTGGGTCGATTGGCAACAATAACTGGAAGCCCGATTTGCTGAACCCAGCCACCCGCCTGTAAGGCTCCAGCCCAGCGCAAAACTGATTCAAGATACTGACCGGATTGTCACTTGTGATGAAGTGGTCGCTGCCCGTGGCTAGAAGAAGCTTGCAATCGAGTGTGGCCATTTCCATCCAACAGCAAATCACCTGTTGCATTAACAAACCGGAAGCGCCCTTGAAGTCGATGACTTCCTCCAACTTCTCCACTCCTTGGGGTGGAGGCGGCAACTCGCCACGCTCAATTGCGGACCTGATGACTTCAGATGCCATGTATTTCGGGAACACCTTGGCTATGTCCGCTGCTTTCCTTGTTCGCATGTGAAAAATCACCGCCAGGAACTTCAGGGCATTCGACTCCTTCACATCAAAATCCTGCTTCTGAGCAACCCGCTTTAATACCGGGGCAAGGTCGGTTTCACTCTTCCACAGCAGGTCATTCAGGCGCTCGTTTCTCTCGTAAAAGTTGTCCTCCTGGCATTGACCGTCGATTGGGCCAGCGGCGATGAATCGATACGGCGAGAGCGTTGCTATCGAGATTACTCTGGCATTGATGCCAAACTGCCGAAGATAGTGCTGAGGAACGAAATGGTCCTTTGCCATTAAACCAGCAATACTAGGGATGCCGGGATAGATCAACGTCAGATCGGTGCCTGTCTGACTTTTCCCGGCACTAAATCATCTCATCATGGCGCTTCTCACGCGACGCTTTCGGCTTTTTCACCTTCGCGGCGTTTGCTTCCTCGGCGGCACGCTCCTGGTTCAGAGCGAGAAGCTTTTCGAGAATTTGATGGTCGGTCAGGTCGGCGGGCCAGCCATAGGCACTGGCAACGGCGGCGTCGAGTTTCTTGTGGGCGGAGTCGAGCCAGGTGGGGCGCTCGTTATAAAGATTGGTGAGCGTACGCCTTTTCAGCTTGGCGGCACAATCCGCTTGGCGCGGTTCAAGGCGCGGATACCGGACGGTGCCAACGCCGGTTTTTGGGTCTACCGTGGCGAGGTCAACGTAGCGGTCCCACGGGCCGCCTTTAGTGCCGGAGAATTCCAAGATGTTTTCAACGGTCCATTCGGGTGGATTGAGCCAGCGTTCGCGCAGGTCGTTCAATTCTTTCGCCACGGCCGCGATCGCGGCCTCCTGCTCCGGTGTTGGGAAAGGAAAAGCGAAAGTTTCAAAGCAAGTTGTCGGAGTATAACGGAAACCGCTTTCCTTTTCTCGCAACTGCGTACCCTGAGCCAGCGCCCATACTTCGTGGAACCGCGAATGGAGGATACCAAAGAAGCAGTCGTCGGGTCGGGTGAAAACGAGAGTTTGTTGGTTGCACAAACACTCCGGCATCCGCCAAACGAAAATCCGATGCTTAGCCACTTCGGGAGTCGCCACAAATCTTTGCAGACCATTCAACCGAACCCGAAGCTCAACTCGTGGGCGCTCGTATTGCCACCAATTCCTGTTCGTCTGGCTCTTCCGCTGCGCTCTGATCGGTTTCACCTCCTTCATTGCGCGTTGAAACGGCAAGCCATATTTCGATGCTTCATCCTCCTTTAGAAGGCCGAAGTCGAGGGTCCAAACACGGCGGTCTTGGCCAGCCAGATCAACGCCGCTCTGAACCCGCCGAACAACATCCGAATTCGGCCTACCGTTCACGTTCCCACCTTCACTGAGCATGGCTATGGCAGCGCTCTCGCTGAAATCGAACGGTGCTTTTGGCGACGGACCCATGAAGCATATCCCACTGTTTGTCCTGAGCGCTTGCGCCCTTGTTATATCGGCGACGGCGGTCAGATTGGCATTGATGCTTTGCACCAGCCGACCATCTAGCCAGTGCTCCTTCTCGGCTCGACCGTCAAAGCCGACGATGCTGACATGCACGTTGGCACCGTCCAGAACCCAATCTCGGTCGCTGATAGCAAAGAAGATGTCGCCGGTCCCTTTGATTCGCTTCAGAACTTCGCGATTGGCACCTCCGCGAATGCCTTGGGTCGCCAGCAACCCAGCCCGTTTGCACTCGCCGCGTTCAATCAGGTCGCGCGCTTTTTCAAACCAGTAACAGCAGAGATCGCTGAAGCCTGGAATTCTGTTGGCGTAAGCCTCAAAAAGGTGCTCGACATAAGCATCGCCAAGCTGACCGCGAAGCATTCCTCCGCCAAGGAACGGTGGGTTGCCAACGATGGCATCGGCCTCGGGCCATTTGCGCTCGGTGTAGAATTTCAATGAGTCGTCCTGGCTGTGCTCTCCTGCCTGCGCTTCCTTCAAGGTCTTTGCTTTGCTGCGGAAGTGAGGCACGAGTAAAGCGTCCTCGTTCTGGAAGCCATCCAGGTTTTGCAGGACAGGCGAGCGGTCATTGTCAAAGCCGTTGTCGCGCCGCCATTGCAGATAGCCAATCTGGACAGAAACCTGGGCTAACTCGAAAGCATACGCATTCAACTCAATCGCCCTCAGTTGTTGGACGCCGACTTTTGGCTCGAATTTGAAGCCGAGTTGCGTGGCGAACGTGATTACTTCCTTTTCGAGGTCCAGCAGCAGGCGCAATGAAACGTAAAGGAAGTTGCCGCTGCCGCAGGCCGGGTCCAACACCGTGGTTGAGGAAATCCTTTTCAGGAAGGAGGCAAGGCGCTCGCGGTGGGCGGGGGTTCCCTTGCCGTTTTTGAAGGCTCTGGCCAGCTCGCTCTTCGCCGTCGCCCATTCACGGCGAAGCGGGGCCATGAGCACCGGCTCAACCAGGGTCAGAATGTCAGCCTCGCTGGTGTAGTGCGCGCCAAGTTGCGCTCGCTGGTCCGGGTCCAGGCCGCGCTCGAACAAGTTGCCCATGATGCTGGGCTGAATGAATTGCCAATCGGCTTCCGCAGCTTCTGCAAGCTTGGCGATCTCCTCCTCCGTCAATTCAAACACGGTGGAATCTTCGAAGAGATGGCCGTTGAAATGGCGGATTCTATACTGGCCGTAAAGCCCGCCTTTGGTCATGACGCGAAAGAGCTGCTCCATCGCCTCCGTCAGGTAGGCCGGGTCATGGAGGGAGGCTTTGAGCACGTTGGCGAAAAGATTTTGCGGCAGCAGGCCGGTGTCTTCGGCGAAAAAGCAAAAGACCATGCGGTTCAGGAAGCGAGCGATGCGCAGATTTTTCTTCTGGGCCACCCGGACTTCCCTGCGCGTCCTGGCATCGGCCAATTCGGTACTCTCCCGACTTTGAAGCGAGCGGGCCACTTCGGCGATGTGTGCCGCTAGCCGCTCGGTGACCTGGGCGGTCGTCCGTTGCGGCTTGAGGTATTCTGGATTCTCAAACAGCGCGCGCAGAATCCGCAGATTTTCGGGCCGGTCGATCTGGTCGTTCGTGAATTCGTGCGACTCCTGAACGGTGCCGTTGAAATTGGTGCGGATGACATAGCGGTCGAAATCGCAGGTGGCCAGCAACGGCGGATTGAGCAGGGCCTCGCGGTAACGGAGCAGTTGCTTGTATGCCGCTTCGAGGTTCTTCTTCTTACCCTTGTATTCCCAGGCGAAGCAGCCCTTTTTCCACACGTCGGCAAACCCGCGTTCGGTGGGGTCGGCTTCATCAGGCGTTTCGTGAAGCGCGAACAGTTCGAGGTCTTTGATGACGCGCTTTTGAAAGCAGAAGAAATCCTCGCCGCTGGGGTCCGCCTCAATCGGTGTCTTTTGGCCGAGAATCCGGCAAAGATCGGTGAAGTGCTCTTGATAAGATGCGGTCTCTTTTGCCTTGGATCGGCTCCACTTCGTTTTGAACTCTGCCCCGGTCATTGAGCAAAGCCTAGCAAGGGCACCGCCGGCCCGGCAAGCGCGGTGAGCGTTCGATCTAATAAGGGCCATTGCGGCAGCCTGCGTATTGTATCGTCCCGAATCTTGGCGCAGACTTCGCCTGCTCGGACCTTCAGACGCATGACGGTGTCTCGGTCAATGCCAATAATGCGTTCGATGCTACGGATGCTGTTTCCCCGACAAAGCAGGCCGACTGCTTGGGTTTTTGCTTCAATCTTCAACGCGTTCATAATTCTCCGTTGACTTCTCGATTAATTCATACTAAATCAAGAGCGAATGCCAAAGGAAAAAGGAACGAAAACATCGAAATGGGGCGGCCCGCGAAAAGGCGCTGGCCGAAAATCCCGCCCTGGAGGAACGACCAAGATTTGTGTTTCCATCCATAAAGGACGTTGGAATACTGCTGTTCGACGCTGGAAGCCGAACAGGCCGTCGCGGTTGGTTGACGGCCTTGTTTTGAGTTACGTCAAGCGGGGAGCGGCAGTCCTAGAAATGGGGGCCGCCATATGAACACGGTATCCATCAACAAAGAGCTTATCAGTTGGGCGCGAGAGCGCGCCGGACTGGAAGTTGACGACCTAATAAAGTCATTCCCGAAGTTCATTGAGTGGGAAGAAGGGACATCTTCTCCCACGCTAACCCAATTAGAGAAACTGGCTCGAAAACTATATGCGCCGCTTGGATATTTTTTCCTGCCCAAACCTCCAGATGAGAAATTGCCCATCCCCGATTTTCGCAGTGTTCACGACACGCCCATTCAGCATCCGAGCCCGGACCTGTTGGAAACGGTATTTGAAATGCAGAGGCGGCAGGATTGGTTTAGGGAGTTCATCATTGAGGAAGGCGCGGAGCCACTGGCATTTGTTGGCTGCGCGTCCATGCGTGACAAGCCCGGAGAGGTTGCAAAACGGATGCGGGCTACCTTGGGGATTACGGCCGGTTGGGCGAGTGCTAGTCGAACGTGGGAAGATGCTTTTGGAAACCTATGGTTAAACTGCGAACAGGTGGGGTTGCTTGTTGTTTGCAATGGTATCGTTGGTAACAACACGAACCGCATCTTGGATGTTGAGGAGTTTCGCGGTTTTGTATTACCTGATTCTTACGCTCCGCTGGTGTTTATTAACAATGCAGATGCCAAAGCCGCTCAGATGTTTACGCTTGCGCACGAACTGGCCCACATCTGGATCGGCAGTGCTGGCGTTCTGAATTTCCGCCAACTTGAACCCGCCGACAACGAGACTGAACGCTTTTGCAATCAAGTTGCCGCTGAGTTCCTTGTCCCAAAGGATGAACTCGCGGCAATGTGGGATAGGGTAAAGTCTTTTTATCCATTAGCCGACCATTTCAAGGTCAGTCCATTGGTCATTGCGCGAAGAACTTTAGACGCTGGTTACATTCAGCGGTCAGATTTTTTCGGGTTCTATAACTCCTACATGGCTAATGTCCGCACAGAAAAAGCTGCGAAAGAACCCGGCGGCAATTTCTACCACAATTGCGAGTATCGAATAGGGCAACCCTTTGCTAGCGCAGTCGCCCGCGCCGTAAAAGCAGGCAGATTGCTTTACCGTGATGCTTACAGATTAACGGGACTGCAAGGTCCGACTTTCGATCAATACGTTCTAAAAATTAGTAGAGAAAGCGGATGAGCACGGATTCTGCACGTTACCTGATTGATACCAGCGTATTCATCCAAGCTTTCAGAGCATACTACTCTTTTAGCGTGTGCCCAGGATTCTGGACAAGTTTGGTTTCGCTTCACAACCGTGGCTTGGTATTGAGCATTGATAAAGTTCTGGAAGAACTTTGCCATGGAGACGAAGACGAGCTGTCGGTGTGGGCAAAAACTTCAATGCCGAAAACTTGCTTCGCCTCATGCGATGACCCAGCAGTGATCGGTTGGTATGCTCAGATTCAATCATGGGCAAATTCTCAGTCTCAGTTTTCAAACGCCGCCAAGTCGGAATTTGCCGGTGAAACGGATGCGTGGGTAGTGGCCTATGCAGGAGCCAAGAATTATATCGTCGTTACCGGCGAAGTATTCAGTCACAACGTAAAGCGCAGAATACCCATTCCAAACGTGTGTCGAGCTGCGCCTTTCCAGGTCAATTGTATCGATGTCTTTACAATGCTTACGCGCCTCGGAATTAAATTCCAATGGAACGAGGGCCAGCAGTGATTTCAAATTAGGACACTACTCTAGATCCTGACCCGTCAATCGCGGCTTCCCGAGACCGATTTCTGATCGAAGCGGGTTCTTCATCACGCGTCGCCACTCCAATTCCCCCTCCCCGGTGGGCACCGTGGAGACGGTCTGGCCGGAAAAAGAGATTCCTTTTTGTCACCTAACATCGGACGCGACGCGGGCTCTGGCTGATTTGTTTCGAGGCATCACGCTGGCCCGTGGTGGAACGGCGTGGTGCCGGTCCGAAACGAAAGGACACAGTGAACGATCTATTTCAGCCTGCACTGCTGAACGTGCCCCGTAAAGCTCGTGCGTCCAGCGCAGTTTTCAACCCCAAGGAATTCAAACTTCTTGCCCTGCGCGAGTGCCCCACACCGGCAGAAATGCAACTGTGCGACACGCCCGACAAGGCGGCAGCCTATTGGTGGCAGAATGTGCCGGCACACCCTTTCGCCCGGCCTTGGCCTGTGAGCGGCTTTCAACCACCAGGACAGGGAAAGACACCGGGCCATTGGCTTCCCGCATTGGTTACTTTCTGAGCATCGTTTTGGAAAAGTCACCAAAAGCAGCCAAGCGCACAAAAGGGCACATTCTGAAAGGTGCAGGATTCGATTATCACTCGGTAAATACGAGCTAAAAACGCTGTAGCTCCTTGCGCTTTAAAGTGGTGGTAGGTGATGGATTCGAACCATCGAAGGCGTGAGCCAGCAGATTTACAGTCTGCCCCCGTTGGCCACTTGGGTAACCTACCAGTTGGTCGAGGGTCGAGGGTCGAGAGTCGAGGGACGGCCGAACCGTCCGCGGACTGCTCTTGTTCAAGCCCCAAAAGCGCCAAACGCGAGCGCAGAATCTAGCGAACCTGCCCTGCCCTTGTCAACCGGGTCCGGCTGTCCTAGCTTTAGCCGATGTTCGATTCCTTAAGCAGCAAGCTCCAGAACGCCTTTCGCAACCTGCGCGGCCTCGGCAAGATCACTGAGACCAACGTCGGCGAAGCGCTGCGCGAGGTGCGGCTGGCGTTGCTTGAGGCCGACGTGAATTTCAAGGTCGCGCGCGACTTCATCGAACGCGTCAAAACCAAATCCATCGGTCTCGAAGTCGTGCAGAGCATTCAGCCTGGCCAGCAGATCATCAAGGTGATCCATGACGAACTGGTCGAGCTGCTCGGCTCCGCCAATGCCGGGCTCGAGTTGAGCGGCAACCCCAGCTCCGTCCTCATGGTCGGCCTGCACGGTTCGGGCAAAACCACCTCGAGCGGCAAGCTCGGCCGTTTGCTGCTGAAACAGGGCCGTACGCCGCTGCTGGTCGCCGCTGACGTCTATCGCCCCGCGGCCATGGACCAACTCGAAACTCTCGGCAAGCAGCTCGAGTTGCCTGTCTATATCCATCGCGGCGCGACTGATGTGCTCAAAATTGCCCGCGAAGCGCTCGACTTCGCCAAGGCCAACAACCGCAACACGCTCATTTTCGATACGGCCGGCCGCCTGCAAATCGATGAACCGCTTGTCCAGGAACTGGTCCGGCTCCGTGACCTCGTCAAGCCGCAGGAAATCCTGCTGGTGCTCGACGCCGCCACCGGCCAGGAAGCCGTCAACGTCGCGACCCATTTCGACAAAGCGCTCAGCATCACCGGCGCCATCCTCACCAGGCTGGACGGCGATGCCCGCGGCGGCGCTGCCTTGAGTCTCAAAGCCGTCACCGGAAAACCCATCAAATTCGCCGGCGTCGGCGAAAAGCTGGAAGACTTCGAGCCGTTCCACCCGGAGCGCATGGCCTCGCGCATCCTCGGCATGGGCGATGTCGTCAGCCTCGTCGAGCGGGCGGCCGAAGCGGTCGATTTGGACGAGGCGAAGCGCCTCGAAGAAAAGATGCGCAAAGGGCAGTTCTCACTCGAAGATTTCCTCGACCAATTGCGCCAGATGAAAAAGCTCGGGTCGCTCGAGTCGATTGTCGGCATGCTCCCCGGCGGGGCTGAGGTCGTCAAAAACAACGACTTGAGCAAACAGGAAAAGGAATTCAGCCACATGGAAGCGATGATCTGTGGCATGACGTTCCAGGAGCGGCGCAACCCGCATATCCTGAACGCCAAACGGCGTCAGCGCATCGCCAAGGGCAGCGGCGTCAGCGTCACCGAGCTGAACACGATGCTGAATAAATTTGCCCAGATGCAGCAGATGATGAAGAAAATGGGCAAGTTCACGAAAATGATGGCCCGGATGGGCGGCGGCGCGGCGGGAATGATGAGGCGGTGACCCCAGTTAACGCATAACGGATAACGGATAACGGATCGCACCAACGCACCCTCAGAAAAAGAAATATTCGGCCGACCACCCTAACGGATAACGGATGGGCCTGACGGATAACGGATCGTGCTACGCTCCCACGTCACCATCGTGGTAGGGCGCGCTGTCCCAGCGCGCCGCTCCGCCCCCTGTCAACTGTCAACTTTCCAAAGTTGACAACTCCACCCTCTGTCAACTTTCAAAACCGCCGAAATCCTCGGTAAAACCGGGCTTCCACTCGCTTTTTGTCAACTGTCAACTGTCAACTTTCGCATTCCCACTCGCCTGGCGAAAAGAAAAACCCCATCACTCCCCCGCCCCGGACCGTCAACTTTCCAAAGTTGACAACTTCTGCTACGTTTTTGGCTACACTTTTGTACTACCGAACCCTCGCCCGAAGAAAAAGAATTCCCGGTTCGGTTCCTCACCCTCCGACTCCTGAGCCACACTTTCGCGGGTGCTACGCTTTTGCATCTGCTACGCTTTTGCTGCTACACTTTTGCAAGTGCTACGTTTTTGTTCCTGCGCTGTTACTGTTCACAAACCACCGGCAACCAGCAACTTCCGCAGCCTGCTACACTTTTGGCTACACTTTTGCATTTCTTGGCCCTCGTCCCGAGAAAAGAAAAACTTAGCAGTTTGCCTTTCTCCATCCGCCCGCCTACGAGCCCATTCCCCGCCGCCCTTTGGCAACCCTCAGGGATCACCCTTGCCAACCTTCAAGGATCAGCCCTTGGCAACCCTCGCGGATCACCCCTGGATCATCCCCCCGGATCACCCTTGCCAACCTAAAGGATCAGCCTTCGGCAACCCCTGAAACGCACAATCCCTCGGTAAATACGGCCTGTGGAAACGTTTCACCCCTGGATCACCCCTGGATCACCCCTCGCCGCAGAAAACAAAATTTATCCTTTATCCTTCAGCCTTCGCCTTCCCCTCCCAACTCCCGATAGCTCCTGCCAGCCTATGCCCGAATTGTCACCTGTCTGCAGCCATCTGCAGTCATCTGCAGCCATGTGCATAGGGAAGTCTCCCCCACCCGGCTCCGCTCGATTACGCTTAATTTCAGCTACGGACGCCCAATTACGGGAAATTTTTGCAGGGCCGAACTGCAGTTTTATCCTTTATCCTTTCTGCCCGCGCCTGCCCTCGTCGACTGCCCCTGTCAACTGTCAACTGTCAACTCTCGAAAATTGACAACTTCACCCCCTGTCAACTTTCAAAACCGCACAAATCCTCGGTAAAACCGAGCTGCGACCCACTTCTTGTCAACTGTCAACTGTCAACTTTCGCATTCCACCTCCCCTCGCGAGAAAAGAAAAACCCGATCACTCCCCCGCCCCGGACCGTCAACTTTCCAAAGTTGACAACTTCTGCTACGTTTTTGGCTACACTTTTGTACTACCGCGTCATCCGCGGTTCAAAATGAAAACCCCGAGGCCCCGAGACACTCCACGCCGCTCCGACCTGATCCAAAGCAATCCGAACATCAAAACAATTTTCCCCGCAATTCTCGCCCCTCGCTCGTGCGACCAGAGAGCCATTTTGCTACTACCGTTCACGGCAGCCCAGCGAAGAGGGTCAGCCTTTAGCCCCCGCAGTCCCGCAGTCCCGCAGTCCCGCAGTCCCGTAGTCCCGCAGTCCCGCAGTCCCGTATGTAAATTGAGCCTATCGCCGGAGCGGCATGAGGCCGAAGTGGAGCAGCAGCCAGATGGGCACTGCGAACAACACAATGGCCGTTAGCCGTTCCCAGGTCCAAGAGAGCGAATGAGCTTGGATTGGGTAAATCGTGATCATGAAATAGTTGCTGAATCGGGTATAGCCCAGGAAGGAACAGTATTTCGGATAACGCCGCCGGATGCCGCTGAACAACGCGACCGCCCCCATTGCCAGGACCAGAAAGGTCACCACCAGCGTAATGGGCGGAGGCGCCGTTAGGCCGGCCACCGAGCCGATGCTCGTGAGTGCCCTGTGGTACAGGTAAAGCCATTGCGCTCCGGCCCAGATGAAGCTGAATCCCGTCTGAATCGCGGTGCGAAAATTCGCCTTGTCCGAAGTCAGCTCGCTGAGCAGCAGGCCGAAATAAAGAGGCACGATGCCCCAGACCAGCGAGAGCTGATGGAACGGGGTGACGATCAGTTCGACAAAAGTGGATAGGTAATTGTGGCTCATGTCGACCAGATCAGGCCCGGCGCTCGCGAATGGCCGCCAGGAGCTCAGCGATGGCCTCGCTCTTGGGCTTGGCCCCGAGGCTCCCTTTGCCGTGGACCCGGACACTCACCGCGTTGGCCTGCATATCCCGCGGTCCGACCACCAGCATTGTGTGGACCTTCGCCTGCTCGGCGCGCTGGATTTTGCCGTTGATCTTGTCGTTGGTGTAATCGCCGTGGGCGCGCACCATGTGGGCGCGCAGCTCCCGCACAATGCCTTTGGCATAGTTCACCAGTGGCTCCTCCTCGCCGATGCTCAGAACGCGCACCTGCTCGGGCGCGAGCCAAAGCGGAAAATTCCCGGCGTAATGTTCGATGAGGAATCCGACAAACCTCTCGTGGGTGCCCAGCGGTGCGCGGTGGATGCATAGCGGAGTCTTTTCGGTGTTGTCCCGATCGCGATACGCCAGTCCGAATTTCCGCGGCACGGCGAAATCGACCTGGTTTGTGGCCAACGTAAATTCGCGGCCAATCACGCTCCAGACCTGCACGTCAATCTTGGGGCCGTAAAAGGCCGCTTCGTTCGGCACCTCGACATAATTAATGCCCGATTTCTTAAGCACGTCGCGAACCATATTTTCGGTCTGGACCCAGAGCTCGGGTTCATTGACAAATTTCTGCCCGAGCTTGGAGGGGTCGTGCGTGCTGAAGCGCATCACGTATTTCTCGATGCCGAAAATCTTGAAATACTTCAGATACATTTCGTTCACGCCGTTGAACTCGTCCGCGAACTGTTCCGGGGTGCAATAAATGTGCGCGTCATTCATATTGAGCGAACGCACGCGCATCAAGCCGAACAGCTCGCCCGACTGCTCGTAACGGTAGCAAGTGCCGTATTCCGCCAGGCGCAACGGCAGGTCACGGTAACTCCGCGGCTCCGCCGCAAAAATGCGATGGTGATGCGGGCAGTTCATCGCCTTGAGATAGTAACGCTCGGCGGTTTGCGCCTCGGCGCTCTCTTTAAATTCCAGCGGCGGGAACATCGACTCGAGATACAGCGGGATGTGTCCGCTGGTGAGATACAATTTCTCGCGCGCGATGTGGGGTGTCTTCACGCGGACGTAGCCGGCGGCGAACTCGCTTTCCTTCGCTAACTGCTCGAGTTCCTCCACGATCGCCCCGCCCTTGGGCAGCCAGAGCGGCAGCCCTGGCCCGACGTAATCGGTGTCGATCACATAGAGACCCATCTCGGCGCCGATCTTCCGATGGTCGCGGCGCTTCGCCTCCTCGAGCATTTTAAAGTAGGCTTCGAGGTCGGTTTTGTTTTTGAAAGCCGTTCCGTAAATGCGTTGAAGCTGCGGGTTCTTCTCGTCGCCTTTGTAATAGGCGCTGGCGACGCTGGTGAGCTTGAACGCGCCGATGTTGCCGGTGCGCATCACGTGCGGCCCGGCGCAAAGGTCCAGGAAGTCGCCGCTCTGGAAATAGGAAATCGGTTCGCCTTGCGGGATATCAGCCAGATTGCCGAGCTTGAACTTGCTGGGCTCGGGCCGTTCGCTCAGCGCGCCAAGCCGGCCGCTTTGCGCGTCTTTGACGGCCTGCTCGCGGGTGACGATGATCTTTTCGAACGGATGGTTGGCTTTGATCTCTTTCTTCATCTCGGCCTCGATGGCCGGGAAATCCTCGGTCGAAATCCGGTGCGGCAGCTCGACATCGTAATAGAACCCGTTCTCGACGGCGGGTCCGGAGGCGAACTGGGCCTCGGGCCAAAGCCGGAGGATCGCGGTCGCCATGACGTGAGCGCAGGAGTGGCGCAGGCGTTCGAGGTCGGTCATGCGGTGACGCTCGTCCAGGGTTTTCCGTTCGGGTTGCTGGTCGTTCGATTCCATAAAGCGATAGGCTACATGTCCTTGGCCCAGAGCGCCAGACGGCGGCGGATCTCCTCGCGGTTCCGCGCGTCGTAGAACTCGACCGGATTGTAGTCGTCGGTCAGAACCCGCCCATGGCCGGGCAGCGTCTCCACCACGTCCGCAAACCCGGCGTCCGTGTAGCGCTGGGCGTCGGGATGGACGTCAGTCAGTTCCGGCGGGTGCGCGAACGCCGGGTCAGGCCGGTGAGTAGCGACGAAGAAAATTCCACCGTTGCTGCAGTCATGGATGCGCACACCGGGGTAGACCGCCTTCAAAGTCTTGCTAAGCGAAGCAGTGAAAAAGTCGCGGCCGGGCGCCAGGTCGCCAAACGAGTTGATGACCAGCGTTCCATTGGCTCGCAACACCTTGCTGATGGCGGCGAACGCCTCGCGGGTCAACAGGTGGGAAGGCGATGAATCGCCGAGAAACGCGTCCAGGACAACCACATCGTATTGCTTGCGGCAGCGGTTCAGAAAATGTCGGCCATCATCCAGAGTGATGTGCAGCTTGCTCGGGTCCATATTGAAGAAGCGCTGGCCGACGGGCACCACCGCCGGGTTGATTTCCACCACATCGACCTTTGCTCCCCGGCGGGCGAAGTCCATGGGCACAATGCCCACGCCGAGGCCAATGCAGAGCACGTCGTTGACGTTCGTCGTATAGGCGCGGGCCAGCCCGGCGAGCAGGTACGTGAAGGCGGACTCGCTTTGTTTGGTATCCGGGTCGTAGGTGTTCTGAATCAGGTTATCATTGAGGTAATAGCGGCAGGAACCCTCGCGCACATCGACTACCTGGAGCTGGCCGAAATGCGAATTCCCGCGGAACAGCTCGATCACGTATTGGTAATCATGAAGCGGCCGCCAGACGACGAGCGCTCCCAAAGCGCAAACGATCGCCAAAATCATCACCAGCGGCGCTACCGATTTCGGGTGAAAAACCCCAAAGTAGCCAGCGCACAGCAGCAGCAGGGCCGCCGCGGTCGCATACATGGTGAACGAGTTCGGCAGCAGCGGAATGGCCACATACCCAATCACCAAAGTCCCGGCGAAGCTGCCAAGGGTGCTGATCGAGATCAGGCGGCCGACGTTGCCGCCCACGCCGGTCACCGTGGAGGTAATGACGCGCACCAGGAACGGGCCGGTCATCGCGAGCAACGCGAGCGGGATGAAAAACAGAATCGTCGAGGCCAGCAGCGAGCCCACCGCCAGGTTCAGGTCGAGGCACCGATACGCAATTGCCTCGCAGCTTACCACGGTCAGCGCCAGGTAAGCCGCCGAGGCGAGCAAGGCCCAATACAGCCACGCCAGCCGCTGGGACTGGTCCGCCAGGCGCCCGCCCGCATAATATCCGCAGGCCAGCGCCACCAGCGTCACGGCGATTTGCGCCGTCCAGACAAAGTGCGACATGCCCATGAACGGTGAGAGCATTTTCGCGCCGAGAATCTCGACAATCATCACCGCAGCGCCCGCGACCGCGGCAGTGACATACAGATAAAGGCGCAGCCCTTTCGTCAGGACCGGGGCGGCGGCAGCCGGTGGCGGCGCGGGCAGTGAAGTAACTGCGGGTTTCACACGGCGTATTTACGCGAGGCAAGAACCAGGGGCAATCTTTTCCGGGGAGAATCAGCCTTTGCGAGTCGAAACGCCCTGGCATCTATGCAGCGGGAATTCAACGCAAAGGCGCAAGGAAGCAGAGGCGCAAAGTTTGAGATGGAGCCTCGCGGTATGCGCGCCAATCATCTTCTGGTGAAGGCTTCAGTTAGGGCGAGACCACAAGTCCCTCGCGCCTTTGCTTCTTTGCGTTCAAACTCTGGCTAACCTATTCCGGCTACGTAGTCCGACGCTTTTCGTCCCGCAGGCGATAGAGATAACGGATGGCTTCGCCAGAGAGCTGGGAAGGGCGGAGCTGTTCATGAGACGCGGTCTCTGCCTTCTCAGCGCGCACTTGGGCGAGTTCGCCTGCGTCCAGCCAATAACCGGCGCAATTGGGGCACTCGTCGATCTCAATTCGGCGTTTGGCGCTGAAGAAATGGCGATGCAACTTCACTCCCTCGCAACGGGGACACTCGCGCTTGCGGGTGCGGTCCACCACCAGGCGCGCGTCGTGCTGGATATGAAGCAGCGGCTCGCCAGCCATCTCGGTTTCTTCATCGACCCGCTGTAGCTCGAAGGCATCAAACCAGATCCCGCCACAGCCGCCTTGGCAAACATCTACCGCCAGGCTGCCGACCTGTATCAGTGTCAGCTCGTGAAAGCAAGCAGGGCATCTCATAAGGCGAATGACGGTATATCGCACATATTGCCGGTGAACTCAACCTCGCACGGTTTATTTGGTTGCGCCTGACGCGCCGGGTTCATCTGTGGTTAAAAACTTCTGAGCCCCGGCCAAATCGTCCGTGTTAATGATGTCCACGCCATCATCGAGCATCTCGCGCCAAAAAACCGGCTTGTCCGGGGAGCCCCAAAAACGGACTCGCCGGCCGTGTTCATGCGCTTTTGCCACGATTTCTTTCACCTTCACTTTCTCGGCCTCCGGAATAACCCCGGCCCCGCGCCACTTGAAGCTCGCCGACCAGTTGCTGCTGATCCACGGAATCAGGCTCGCAGGATCGGCTGAGTCCAAATCTGAAAGGTCGCCGTCGAGCGCCGCGTAACGAACAGACTCGCCGGCGAACATTTCCCGCGAGCGGTTGCCGGTGATGATGACCGTAATGGCGCTCGTCTCCTTGGCGTCGCCCCGAAAGGTCGTCAGCACGTCGGCGTATTGTTTGAGGATATCGCGCAGGACGGGATAGCTCGCGTGCCAATCGCCTTTGACATCAATCAGTAATATGAACTCCGGACCGCCCGGGTAAACATGGCCTCCGTTCTTCCTGACGCGTTCGCGCAAAGGGTCGAGGTACAACACCTGAAGCGTCTTGCCCGGCTTTACTTCCAGCCGGCTGTGCGCCACCAAAAGCTGACCATCGACGAGGTGGATATCGGCTTCGACGCTGCAGAACCCGTGGTCGAGCGCGTCGAACAGCGGCCGGTTGTGCTCGTAATCATTATGGGCATGGACATTCGTCAGCGGCCTGGGCTGTGCCTGGAGACTCGCCGCGGCGGCCAGGAGGGCAACGAGACCGGTGTAGAGATGGTTTCGCATACGGTACTTCTAAACCCGCAGCTAGGATTCCGAAACCTGAAATTTATTCGCAAGAATGGGATAAACTGCGCGCTACCTCGCCTTGAAGCGCATCAAAAACTGGCGCGGTGTCATTATCTGGATGCCGAACGGCTTTTGCAGGATCAACAGATCGGCTTTTGCAGGATCAACAGATCCTGATCCTTTGAGAGAACCAACTTAGAGCCGCTACCCAGCGCGCACGCAAGAACCGGATCGTCGTCAGGATCCCGACTGCGCCGCTTCCCCAGTAGGGCTGACGGATAGACCTTGGCCTTCAACTCGATCCAATTCAGCCATGGCTCCGGATGAACCTGGGGAAATTGCCGCGCGACCCGGTGGGCCACTTCAGAATATTCCTCAAGCAGGGAAACACTGACTGCGAGGTGAAATCGTCTTTTGGCCCACAGGGCCAGACACGCCCTCGATTCGCCCGGCCAGAAGATAGCGGAAACGACAACGTTCGTGTCAGCCACGACGTTCATCGCCGGCGCGGCCGCTTTTCCGTTCGATAGTCTTCAACTACTTTCTGCACCAACTCTTCTTCCGCCGCCGTTTGGTGCCGTCTGAGGGAACCGGCGCTAGCGATGACTTTCTTTAACTCTCGCTCGGTGGGATCGGGGACCGGGGTAACATAAAGCCCTCCGCCAACCTCGGTAACCCGGAGGGCGGTTCCGGGTCTGATTTTTTTGCGGTCGCAAAAATTCTTCGGCAGGACCACCTGTCGCTTGGTCGAGACACTGATCGTCGTCGTCATGGGTGTAAGCTTATCTTACGCGGCCTGGAACGTCAAATCCTCGCTCGGGCCCAACTCCAGGGTGGACAGAGTTCCCTCCTCTGTTATTCCTTGGCGCGGCGTTAAGCCACAAGAAAACCATGCGCACACTCATAGTCGGCATCGACAGCGGTACCCAATCCACCAAGGTCCTGGTCGTGGACGCCCGTGACGGCAAGGTCCTCGCGTCGGCGGCGCAGGAGTACGACTTGATTCCGGGCCTGCCTCCGGGCGCGAAGGAACAGCATCCCCACACCTGGCGGGACGCTACCGCCAGTGGGATACGCCGCGCGCTGCGCCAGGCGAAAGCGGTGGCCGCCGAGGTCAAGGCCATCGGAGTCAGCGGCCAACAGCACGGCTTCGTCCCCCTCGACGCCAAAGGCGAGGTAATCCGGCCGGCGAAGCTCTGGTGCGACACTTCGACGGCCGTGGAGTGCGACGAAATCATGGAAAAGGTCGGCGGATTCAAAAAGACCATCCGCCTGCTGGGTAATGCGGTGCTGCCTGGTTTTACCGCCTCCAAAATCCTGTGGCTCAAGAAACACGAGCCAGAGAACTACAAACGCCTCGCCACCGTCCTTTTACCCCATGATTACCTCAATTCCTGGCTCACCGGCGAGAAGGTCATGGAATACGGCGACGCCAGCGGCACCGCGCTGTTCGACGTCCGCAAACGCAAATGGGCCGGCCCTATCCTCGAGGCCATCGACCCGGAGCTCGCCGGCAAACTCCCGCCTTTGATCGGAAGCGATCGTCCGGCTGGCATGCTCCAGCCGGCCACCGCCAAGTTACTCGACCTCCTGCCCGGCGTGCTCGTGAGCGCCGGCGGCGGCGATAACATGATGGGCGCCATCGGCACCGGCAACACTCGCGCCGGTGTCATCACCGCCAGTTTCGGCACCAGCGGCACGATCTACGCCTGCGCCGAACAGCCGGTTGTGGACCCTCAAGGCGAGATCGCTGCCTTTTGCGACTCGACCAATCGCTGGCTGCCATTGCTCTGCACGATGAACGTCACTGTCGCCACCGAGATGGTCCGCGAGGACTTCGGGTGGACGTACGAAAAATACGCCGCCGAATCCGCCCGGGTGCCTGCGGGCGCGAACGGCCTGTTGTTGCTGCCCTACTTCGAAGGGGAGCGCACCCCCAACGTGCCGGACGGTACCGGTGTCTGGTTCGGGGTAAACAAGAAAACCTTCGAAGCCGGCTACTTCGCGCGTGCCGCCATGGAAGGCGTGACGCTGGGCATGAACTATGGCTTGCGCCGCCTGGCCGAATTGGGGGTCAAACCGACCCAAATCCGGGCGACCGGTGGCGGCGCCAAGTCGAAAGTCTGGCGCCAAATCATGGCGGATGCCTTTGACACGGAAGTGGTCACCCTCAAAGTCAGCGAAGGCGCCGCTTTCGGTGCCGCATTACAGGCGCTCTGGTGCTGGCGTCTGCGACAGGGCGAGAAGGTCTCCATTAGCGACCTCACCGATCAGTTCGTTGAATTGAGCTCCGAGGAAACGGCCCTGCCTGACTCGAAAAACGCCGCGGTGTATCGCGAGCTACAGGCGCTCCAGGATGAATTGTCAGGGTCGCTGCGCGAGGTGTTTGGGCGGCACCGAAAGTTTGTGGTCCGGTAGTCTCGACGTTTACGACGTTCGCCCCATCTCGACATTCCGCCTGCGTTTGCTACTTTTTCAAGGTGAGCTTCGCCACTGAGTTTGATTCGCTGCCGCTGTCCGCGCTGGTGCGCCGGGCGGCGTCCGCTTCGACCGCGGCCGCGCGCGCGAGCCTCGGCCGGGCTGCTCCGGACCTGACCGATTTCGCCCACTTGATTTCGCCCGCCGCGGCAGAGTTGCTCGAGCTGCTTGGGTGCCGGGCGCGGCAACTGACCCAACAACGGTTCGGCAAGGTCATCCGGTTGTTTGCGCCACTCTATCTTTCCAATGAATGCATCAACAACTGCAGGTACTGCGGCTTCTCGCGGGACAACGCTATTCTGCGTGTCACGCTGAGCGTGGAGGAAACCAGGCGGGAGGCCGAGGCGCTGCTGGCGCAGGGATTCCGCAATATCCTGCTGGTCTCCGGCGAGCATCCGAAATTCGTTTCTGATGCCTACCTGGCCGAATGCGTCGGCGCGCTGCATGAGGTTACACCCAGCGTCTCGCTCGAGATCGGCCCGATGGAAACGGAAGCTTACCGGCCGCTGGTGCGCGCCGGGGCCGAGGGCCTGGTGGTGTACCAGGAAACCTACGACCGCAGAACGTATGCGGAGATGCATACCGCGGGTCCTAAGCGGAATTTTGCGTGGCGGCTCGAAACCGCCGAGCGGGGTTACGCCGCTGGATTCCGCCGCCTGGGCATCGGCGCGCTTTACGGATTGGCCGACTGGCGCTTCGAAGCTTTGTGTGTCGCCGCTCACGCGGCCTACCTGTTGCGCCACTGCTGGAAGGCCTCCCTTACCATCTCCCTCCCACGCTTACGACCCTGCGCCGGGGAGTTCCAGCCGCTGACGCACATGAGCGACCGCGAGATGGTCCAACTCGTGTGCGCATTTCGGGTCATGTTTCCGGATGTCGGCCTGGTGCTCTCCACCCGCGAATCGCCCAGGCTGCGGGACGGTTTAATCCCGCTGGGGATCACCCTGATGAGCGCCGGCAGCCATACCGAGCCAGGCGGATACACCGGCGCCGGCAAAGAGAGCCTGCATCATACCGAGCGGGGCCGGATCGTCGAGCTGGGCGCCAGCGAATGGGCCGGCAACGGCAAGAGTGCGCACGCCACCGAACAGTTTCATATCGCCGACGAACGCTCCCCCTATGAAGTCGCCGAGCGGATTCGACGACTGGGCTATGAACCTGTGTGGAAGGACTGGGATGCGGCGTTCACCATCTGAATGCAGAGTGCAAAATCCAGAATTCTGCGTGCGGAATGACAGGGGCGAATGGCGAAAGAACCCAGGACGCTGAATTTTGAATGAGCAGCGGAGCAGTCATTGCCAACGGGCAGGAAGTGCTGGCTGGGATTCCCTGTTCCCTCGAGGAGTTCCTGCTCGCGCAGAAGCTCTTGCCACGGAGCGTGGTGGTCGAGCACAACGGTGAGGCGGTGGCGCCTTCGGAGTTTGCGCACCGGCAGGTGCGGGAAGGCGACCGGCTGGAAATCGTCAAGATTGTTGCCGGAGGGTGAGTCATGAAACTGAAGTTCGAGACGGCGTTTCGCGCGGGGCTGTTGTTCTTCGTTTTCACCCTCGCCTGGAGCCTCTGGGCCAGCGCTCAGACGAACACCAATAAACTCTCGCTGGCAACCACCAACCAGCCTTCGGCGCTGGTGGAAAAGGTCGAGCATTTGGAGGAGCACCCGCTCACGTTCGGGCTCGACCGCCTGCCTTTATTGCGCGACCAATCCGTCTTCGGCGAACCGCTCTGGAAGTACGCCGCCTCGCTGGTCTATATCCTCCTGGCGTTTTACGCCTCGAAGCTGCTCGATTTCGTAGCCCGCATCTGGTTGCGCAAACTGGCATCGCGCACGGAAACCAAATTGGACGATTTGCTGCTCGAGCTCCTCCACGGCCCGCTCAAGGTCATCGCGTTCGTCGTGTTGCTCAACATTGGGCTGGGCATCTTCGATTGGTCGCCGCGGGCCAAGCTCTACCTCTCGAAGGCTTTGATCCTGGTGGTAGCCGCTTCGCTCACGTATTTGGCGGTGAAGGTCACCGAGCTGTTGCTCGACGCCTGGCGGCGGCGCCATGGCCAGGGCGAGAAAATCGACCACCAATTGTTTTCCGCGCTGCGCATCACTCTGAACACGTTCGTGATCATTGTCGCCTTGCTCATCACGGCTCAGAACCTGGATATCAACATCACCGCTGCGATTGCTTCGCTCTCCATCGGCGGCCTCGCCGTGGGTTTGGCGGCACAGGACACCCTCGCCAACATCTTTGGCGCCGTCTCGGTTTTCGTCGATAAGCCCTTCCGGGTCGGCGAGCACATCAAGCTCGAGGGCGCCGAGGGCGCCGTCGAAGCGGTAGGCTTGCGCAGCACCCGGCTGCGCAACCCGGACGGGCACCTGGTCGCCATCCCTAACAAGACCATGGGCAACTCCATCATCACTAACCTCAGCCGCCGCCCCACTATCAAAACCACAATGAACCTGAACCTCGCGCCCGACTTGCCCATCGCCAAAATCAAGCAGGCGCTCACCTTGCTGCAGGAAATCTATCGCGGCCACGAGGGCACCCAGGAGGCCTGGGTCAGCTTCAACCAGTTCGCCGGCGCCCGCGTTAACATCCTCATCGTCCATTGGTGGAAAGGCACCGATTACCAGAAGTATCTGACCGGCATGCAGGAGATGAACCTCGCCGTTAAGGACCGGTTTGAACGCGAGGGAATCGCCCTGGCTTGACCCGAAGTAGCCCGCAAGGCTGGCTTGATGGATTAATGGATAGTTGGAGGGAGGGCACTCAGGCAGACCGGTTCCCCGATGCCCGAAAGAGCCACCGCTCCATTACTCCGTTACCGCCCGCTGCGCGTCGGCCTCCTTTCCCTTTCTTGCTTCCCGTTCGCCGCTGATTCTTTAAGCTACGCTAAATTATGGATTGGCTGACAAATTTGGTCTGGCACAGCGGCAAATTCCTGGGCGTTGACTGGAGCGTGTGGAAGGTTGTTGGCTGGCTGGGAAACGCCGTTTTTTTCTCGCGATTCTTCGTCCAGTGGTATGCCACCGAGCGGCTGAAGCGAGTCGTGGTCCCGGCGGCGTTCTGGTGGCTTAGCCTGGCGGGTTCGTTGCTGCTGCTTTGCTACGCCTTGTTTTACCGCCAAGACTCGGTGTTTATCTTCGCCTACGCCTTCACCTGGATCCCCTACATCCGCAACCTGATTATTCACCGGCGCCATGCGGCCGCGCATCTGGATTGCCCCAGTTGCGGCAATTCGTGCCCGCCCCACTCCAATTTTTGCTACGCCTGCGGAACGCGTTTGTTGACGGTGCTGGCAAAGCCGGCTGCCTGACCCGTAAGGCGTTAAATACGTTAAAACCCGCGAACGTTCCCTCGTTTAACGCTTCAACGCTCCAACGTCTCATTTCTTGGCCGGTGCGGGCGAGTTCGCGGTGGCGGGTGGCGCGCCGGTGGAAGAGCCTGGCCGAACCCCGTACTTAGCCAGGATGGGCGCAAAGTCCGGATTTTTCTTCTCAAACTCGACCAGCCTGGCGAGGAAGTTGTCGATTGCAGGACCTTGGTTTTTCTGAAAGTCTGCAACCACTGAGGCAACTTGCGCCACTGCGGCTTTCGTCACACGGAATTGCCTCAGGAAATAAACATTCAACGTGCCGCTAATGACCAAGAGCAAGACCAGCAGCGAAAAAACCGACTGGCGTAAGGATGCGCACTCCGCGCGCAAGTCATTTAGGTCGGGCTGTGTGGAATGAGCGTTTTCTAAGTTATCCATGTTCAAAGGTAAATAGGGCTATTTGGTCGCGGTTTTCGCTGCAGGAGTGGGATTTCCTTTGCCGGGCTTCACGCCCACGGCTTCCAGGATGGGATCGATGGTCGGATTCTTCTTGCTGTACTCCGCGGCCTCGGCGGCAAGGGCGCCCACGAAAGCGCGTTTGTTATTCACCATCGCAGCGCTTGGCTGCAGGCTTCGTAGTTCCCTTTCTTCATATACGGATCCTAAAAAGAAGCCTATAGACAGCAGGGCGCTTATCACCAGCAGACCCAGCAACACCGTCGTTGATGAACTCTTTCTCATATCAAAGGCTGCACTTTAGTAATTCCCTTGTCGCATTGTCCAACCTTTGTTTTCGCGCGATGGGCTGGGCCCGTCCGAAGGCGTTAAAACGTGAAACGTGAAAATGCTTGGGTTTGGCACATCGACTTCGGTGACGGCTTAACCATCTGACTCTTCACGTTTCACGTTTCACGGATCACGTTTTAGCGCTTCAACGCTCCCACGCCCCGCCGGCCCCGCCCCCTTCCCCCTCGACTTTCCGCGCCTGCTCCGCATCCTACCGCCCATGCGAGTCCACTTTTACGGCGCGACCCGGACCACAACTGGTTCGCTTTATCTACTCGAGATAAACGGGCAAAGGTTGCTGCTCGAGTGCGGGCTGTTCCAGGGCCGGCGCGGGGAGTCCATCGAGCGCAATCGCAACTTCCCCTTCGACCCGAAACAACTCGACGGCGTTGTGCTCAGCCATGCGCATATCGACCATTGCGGCAATCTGCCGAATCTTTGCCGCCAGGGGTACGAAGGCAACATTTACTGCACCTTCGCCACGCGCGACCTCGCCAGCATCATGCTTGAGGATTCCGCCGAGATCCAACGCGACGACGCCGCCTTCGTCTCAAAAAAGCGCGCCAAGCGGGGCCTGCCTCCCGTCGAGCCGCTGTACACCGCGCAGGATGCGGACAAAGCGATTCGCCAGTTTGTCGGCGTCAACTACGACCGCCCATTTCCGATTGCCGACGGCGTGACCGTCACTTTTCGCGATGCCGGCCACATTTTGGGCTCGGCGCAGGTCGTGCTCGATATTCGCGAGAACGGGCGAAAGTTTCGGTATCTGTTCAGCGGCGACGTCGGGCGCGGAC
Source organism: Candidatus Acidiferrum sp. (assembly GCA_035566435.1). Lineage (GTDB taxonomy): Bacteria > Verrucomicrobiota > Verrucomicrobiia > Limisphaerales > UBA8199 > DATMRF01. The sequence continues at coordinate 18,710 of DATMRF010000131.1, read as the reverse complement.
AGGATGACATCCTGCGGGACCCCGTGCCGGTGGACGGTGTGGATTATTCTCAGGTGGAAAGCACCTATGGCGGCCGCGAACACACGCCCAAAGGCCACGCCAACGATGAAGTCGGGAAACTCGTCCGCGAGACCTTGAACCAGAAAGGCAAAGTCATCATCCCTTCCTTCTCAGTGGGCCGGACGCAGCAAATCGTCTATACGCTGCACCAGTTGACCTTGGCCGGGCAACTGGCCCGCGTGCCGATCTTTGTCGATAGCCCCTTGAGCGTTAATGCGACCGAAGTGTACCGGCTCCATCCGGAGTGCTTCAACGACACCGTCTATCAATTCCTCCGCGAGAAGGAGAATCCGTTCGGCATGGAGAACCTGACCTACATCCGCGAGGCCGCCCAGTCGCGCAAGCTCAATGACCTTCGCGATCCCGCCATCATCATCAGCGCCTCGGGTATGGCCGAAGCCGGCCGCATCCGCCATCACCTCGTCAACAATATCGGCAACCCGATCAACCTGATCCTGTTCATCGGTTATTGCGCGGAGCACACCCTTGGCGCGCAAATCCTCTCCGGCACCAACCCGGTCAATATCTTCGGCGAGCCCCACCCGGTGCGCGCCCGCATCGCCGCGCTCGACTCCTTTTCAGGACATGCCGACAAGAACGAGCTGCGACGCTACGTCGAAGCCATCCAGGGGGACATCAAAAAAATCGCCGTCATTCACGGTGAAGAATCCCAGGCGCTGGCCTTTGGCGAAACCTTGAAAGCTATGAGGCCTCGCGCCGAGGTCATGGTGCCCGAGTATCAGCAAGTGATGGAGGTCTGAGAGGAAAGGATGAAAGCTAAAGCCCGCCGCGGAAGGCCCCGTTTCTCGTGGGAGACGACGTCAGGAGTCTCTGATCTTGCACGCAGGCGCGATTCGCGACGTTGGTTCGAGACTCCTTGCCTCGTCTCAGCTCAGTTCTTTGACTTTCTTGATGATCGCGTTCGCGTCGATCCCGTAGTGGGCCAGCAACTCCTCTGGCTTGCCTGAACGCGGCAGCTCAAACACCGCCAGCTTGTGGACTTTGATTCCGGCAGCACTCAGTTCGCCTGCCACCGCATCGCCCAGGCCGCCTTCGGCATAATGATCCTCAACGGTGAGTGCCACATTGCCGGTTTTTTGCGCCGCCGCGAGAATGACGTCCTTGCCGAGCGGTTTCACGCTGTAGGCATCAATGACCGTAATCCCGATCCCTTCAGCCTTCAGCGCATCGGCGGCCTTCAACGCCTCATACAGCGTGACGCCCGCCCCGATCACCGTCACTTTGTCGTTCGCCGCCTGCCGCAACACCTTGGCGCCGCCGATCGGAAACGCTTCTTCGTTGTTGTAAAGGACCGCGGCCTTGGGACGGGAAGTGCGGAGGAAACAAACGCCCGGGTGCGCCGCCACCTGGTCCATGAGCTTCTCGGCGCTAACCGCGTCGCTGGGGTAAAGCACAGTGCTGCCGGCCACCGCGCGCATCATCGCCAGGTCTTCCAGACCCATCTGCGACGGCCCGTCTTCGCCAATGCTGACGCCCACGTGCGAGCCCACCAGCTTCAGGTTCGCCCGCGAAATGCCCGCGACGCGCACCTGGTCAAAGGCCCGGGTGAAGAAGGTCGCGAACGTGGACGCAAACGGCACCTTGCCACGCACGGCAAATCCGGTCGCCACTCCCACCATGTTCTGCTCCGCGATAAAGCATTCGGTGGAGCGGTTGGGGAACTTCTTGAAAAACTTTTCCGAATAGGTGGAGTTCTTGGTATCGCCATCCAGCGCCACCACCCGTGGGTCCACGCTGCCGATCCGGACCAGCGCGTTGCCGAAGGCCTCGCGCGTCGCGACCAGGTCGCCCAGCTTGTAGGCCGGCGGCGGGTAGGCGGCAGGCGCCTGGTTATTGGGGGCCGCCAGTTGGCTGGGAACCGGGATCGGGCGGCCGATGCCGGACTTCGCTGAAGGCCGCAGCTCGGCAATGGCCCGCTCGGCTTCCTCTTTGGACAGCGGTTTGCCGTGCCAGCCTTCCTTGTCCTGCAGGAAAGAAATGCCGGCGCCCTTCAGGGTTTTGGCAAGAATCACGAGCGGTTGGTGGCCCAAACCGACGGCGGCCAGCACCTCCACAATCTCGTCGACGTCGTGGCCGTCAATCTCTTCGGTCCGCCAGCCAAACGCTTCGAAGCGTGCTTTAAACGCATCCAGGTTATGACCCAGCGGCGCGGCCTCGCTCTGCCCGAGGCGGTTAACGTCCACGACCGCGATCAGGTTGTTGAGCTGGTTGAGCCCGGCCAGCGAAGCGGCCTCCCAAACAGATCCCTCGGAGCATTCGCCGTCGCCCAGCAGCACGTACGTCCGGTAATCCAGATTGTCCAGCCGTGCGCACAGCGCCATGCCCACCCCGACGCTCAGTCCCTGGCCCAGCGAGCCGGTTGCCACATCCGCAAACGCCAGCCGCGGAGTGGGATGACCTTCCAGGTCGCTGCCGAACTGGCGCAGCTTGAGTAACTCATCCACCGGGAAAAGACCCGTTTCCGCCCAGGCCGCGTACAGCAAGGGCGCCGCATGCCCTTTCGACAGAATGAAACGGTCGTTGTTATGAAAATGCGGATTCTTCGCGTCATAGCGCATGTGGCCAAAAAACAGCGCCGCGACGAGGTCGGCTGCGGAACAGCACGAGGTCGGATGACCGCTGCCGGCCGCGGTGGTGGCTGCGATGGAGTGGATTCGCAACTGGTTCGCGATGCCCTTTATGCTCTCGGTGTCAATGTCGTTCATCGATTTCCAAACTCGGTTCCGCGTCACCTAAAGGAAAGTAGAGTGTTCCCGTTCCCCAAGGATCCAGTGCGCGCCAGGCGGCCTGGTACGCGAGGCGGGGGTCGAACCCACAACCTTCGGCTCCGGAGGCCGACGCTCTATCCAATTGAGCTACTCGCGCACTGGACGCCAGCAGAATAGGTCAATCCGCCCCCGACGGCAACCTGTTTTGTATTTGGATAAACTTCGCCGATGGGGGATGCTCTCCCGCTCGTGAACGACTTGCAACCAGCCGGCGAGGCCCGCTCCCTTTTGGCGGCCATTTTCGACTCCGCCATGGATGCCATCATCAGCGTCGATGCCCGCCAGCGCATCCGGATGTTCAATCCGGCCGCCGAGCGGATGTTTCGCTACGCCGCTTCCGAGGTCCTCGGCGAGCCGCTGGATCGCCTGCTCCCGGCGGGTTTTCATCAGAAGCATCGCCAGGAAGTCGAAGCGTTTGGCCGCACCGGTGTGACCACCCGGGTCATGGGCCACTCACCCTCGCTTTGGGGACTGCGCGCCGATGGGGAGCAGTTCCCCATCGAGGCCTCGATTTCCCAGGTCCAGCTTGGCGGGGAGAAAATCTACACCGCCATTGTGCGGGACATCACCGAGCGCCACCGGGCGCAGGAGGAAATCCGGCGGATGAATCTCGACCTCGAACAGCGCGTTGAGGCGCGCACGGCCGAACTGGTGGCGGCCAACCAGGACCTGGAGTCCTTCACTTACTCGGTCGCGCATGACCTGCGCGCTCCTCTGCGGCACATCGATGCCTTCGGCGCTCTCCTGGTGGATGACTACGCTGCCGCCCTGCCCGAGCAGGCCCGGCGGTTCCTCGACAACATCCGCGCCGGCACCCGGCGCATGAGCCGCCTCGTGGACGATTTGCTGAAACTCGCCCGCCTCGGCCGGCAGGAACTGCGGCTCCAACCCACCGCTTTCGGCGCACTCGTCAACGAAGTCGTTGCGGACCTTAAGGCCGAGACCTCCGGTCGCGGCATCGAGTGGCGCTTGCAGCCGTTGCCCACCGTCGAAGGCGACCCCGGCCTGCTCAAACAGGTCTTCGCCAACCTCCTCTCCAACGCCGTCAAGTACACCCGCCCTCGCTCTCCGGCCGTCATCGAGGTCGGCGTCCTTGCCCTCGACAACGGACCCGCCATCTACGTCCGCGATAATGGCGTGGGCTTCAATATGAAGTACGCCGACAAACTGTTCGGCGTCTTCCAGCGGCTCCACCCCGCTGAAGACTTCGACGGCGCCGGCGTCGGCCTGGCGGTCGTGGACCGCATCGTGCGCCGGCACGGCGGCTGCGTTTGGGCCGAAGCCGCGGTGGACAAGGGCGCGGTCTTTTATTTCACGGTCGCCGGACTGGGTTCCGCGCCGGCCGCACCAAGGTAGGGCGCGTTGTCCCCAACGCGCCGCGAACCCAGTGGAGCCTCAGCCAACGAAAGACCCTTCGGTCGAGCCGCAGAGCATCGCGGCTGGTTGAGGACAACCAGCCCTACCTTTCAGTGAACGCGCTTTTGTCATCAACCTGTGACCAGATTGTGAATAAGTCGTTACCAATAAATTCTTGCAAACTGACAAGCAAATTCTATTATCGCCCTCAGGAAATCGACGCTTGATATTGGTCCGGATGCGCCGACCGAGAACCCCATCGGCTCCTTTTCATCCGGAACTTTCTCGAGCCACACACAACTGAAATGAAGCTATGAAGAAAACCCTACTCACCCTTCTGTTGACCGCTTTGGCGGCGGTTCACCTGCAGGCCACGCAGTTTTGGTATGACACCATCACCAATTATCCCGGCGGGTGCATCTCAACCAATTCGGGCGGCGCCTGGTACCCTCACTTGCCTGGGAGTCTGACCGCTAACGATGCGCTGGTCGTCACCAATACCTACACTTCGGGCGCAGCCGTTAATGGCAAGCGCTTAAGGATTAACGGTCTGAACACGGAGTACGTGATGCGGTTATTCGACCCCATCAATACGAACCCCGTCATTAGCGGAGTGGTCTATGCCAGCTTTATCGCCAGCGCCAACTTTGTCCCCGGTGCCGGAGCGGGGACCTATTTCGCCAGTTTCAACGACCTTGGCACCCCGCCGTCCGCTACGAACGGCTTTAACTTCCGAGGCCGGGTGTTTGAGATCGGAAATACCAATACCTATCCCTTCACCAATACGGTTGCCGGGACCTACCGTTTCGGCGTGGCCAATGCGGCGGGCGACCCTGCTCAAGGCGGCAGTCCGAGTATCCATTACGTCCCGATTGATCTCATTAGGAACGTGGATTACCAGGTGGTTTTGAAATACGACATCGACAACGGAGTGGCTTACCTGTGGGTCAATCCTGCGTCCGAAACCGACACGGCCAACATGGCCCCCGTGACCACCGACCTCGCCGCCGCAACCAGTCTCGCCGGCCTGCTCTTCCGCCAGCGAACCGGCGGCGGCACAGTGGACGTTCGGGACGTCGTCTTGGGCGATACATTCGCCGACGTCGTGACCAATAGTGCCCCTGGCCCGGTCCTGATAGCCACCAACATCTTTAACTTGACTAACTACACCGGTAACCCGGCTCTCATCGAGGTCTTCGCCACCAGCTTTGGGGGTGGCCCTTTAACCTACCAGTGGTATCAGATTTCGGGCGGGGTCACGAATCCGGTTCCTGGCGCAAACGGCCAGACGTATTTCATTCCCAACTTGAGCGGCTCGGACCAGGGAACGTATTTCTGCGCAGTCTCCAACAGCGTGTTCGGCGCCTGGAGCAGGACAAACTTTGTCTCCGTCAATACCACCCTGACCCCGCCTGGGTTCACGGTACAGCCTAAGAGCACCGGCAGTTCGGTTGGTAGCACTTTGACGTTGACCGCCTCCGCCTTTGGCACAGGTCCGTTATCCTATCTATGGAAGTTCAACGGGAACACCATTTCGGACGGCAGCAACCCATTCGGCTTCCCGAACGATAATTGCGTCATTTCCGGCTCCCAGACACCGACGCTCACGATCGCCGGTATCAGCACGAATGAGACAGGCAATTATAGCATCACTGTGACCGGACCCAGCACCAGCACCACCAGCACAAATGCCCTCGTCACCGTCAACCCTCCGCGCGCGGTGAGCATTGCTTTCCTGCGCAGCCTCTTGAACACCACAACCTGGCAGCCCAGCGACACGAGCTCCACCTTCAATATTACCGGGGTGGTGACCACGACGACCAACCTCACTACTGGCAATACGTCATCCTATTACCTTCAGGACAGCACGGCCGGCATCAACCTCTTTATTACGGGTGACTCCTCCTTCCGGCCCGCACTCGCCGACGAAGTTACCGCCACCGGCACCCTGAACAGCTTCAACAACAGCCTGGAACTGCAATGCGTCTTCGGCAACCCGTATCAAACGTATTCCGTCGTTTCCCATAACAATCCGCTGCCTGCGCCAACGGTTTTCTCGCCGAACCTAACCAACAATGCGGGCCTCATGGAGACCAACCTGGAGGGCAGATTCGTGATGATGACCAACGTTTACTTCCCCAGTTCGGGCGCCACACTTTTCCCGGCGGGCAATGTAGTCGTCACCAACCAGAGTGGCGTGCCTTTCATCATTTTCATTGGTTCCGTAGTTACCAACGTCGTCGGTGCCCCGATGCCCACCTTCGCTTACAGTGTCCTCGGCGCGCTATCCCAGTTCAAATCTGGCACCTATTCCTCTGCCGGTTACGAGCTCAACCTGACCAGTATGGAGGACATTATCACGAACCCGCCTCCTGCGGTGACTGCCAGGGCTACTCTCTCGGGAAGCAATGTCGTTCTAGCCTGGCAAGCAGTGCCTTACAGTTATTCGTACAGTGTTCTCGGCTCGGGCAACGTCAACGGTCCATATTTGCCGGTGGCCGTTGGCCTCGCCTTTACGAACGTGTCCGGATCTTTTAGCACGCCCACGGCCGGCTCGGCCCAATTCTTCAAAATCGTAAGTCCTTGATTCACGGACCGTTTTTGCATGAGACGGCCGCCCCGAGCTCCACTGGCCCGGGGCCGCCCTCGTCAAGCTGTTCTTGCTTAGCCGCCTTACGCTCTGCTAAGTTTTGATACAGTCGGTGGGTCAGCATTATAACTTTGATTGTCGATATGAACCGGAATTCCAGGAGGCAGATTGCCTTCACCTTGATCGAACTGCTGGTGGTGATTGCCATCATCGCCATTCTCGCCGCCATGCTGCTCCCGGCGCTCAATCGAGCCAAGGCGAAGGCCCAATCAATTAATTGTTTGTCCAACCTGCGCCAGTGGGGCATCGCGTTGCAGATATTCGCGACGGATAACATCGATCAAATGCCTCGTGACGGCACTGATAATAGTGGAACTTATGGAGTCGATACCGGCGCGACGACGGGGCCCGGCAGCCCCTTCGACGATAACGCCTGGTTTAATGTGCTCGCCAGCGTGATGGCCGACAAACCCCTTTCGAATTACTACGCGCTTCCCGGCGGCATTCCGGCCAACAAGCTGCCGTTCCCCGGTGGCAATGGAAAGGTGTGGCATTGCCCCTCCGCGGTCGCCGACAAGAATGATACGTTTCTGCAAGGGGGAGCGTTCGGGTTCTTCAGCTACGTCATGAATATTGACTTGAAGGCTACAACTCCCATCGGCACCGGCTACGGAAAACTCCCCTATCCCACGATGCCGAAACTCTCCAGCATCCCCCAGGCCTCGGCTACAGTCCTGCTGACTGAGGCTGCCTTCAGTCCCAGCCGTGAGACCTACGTAAGTGACCCCAGCCGGAACGGGATTTTTCCTTGTGCGCGCAGCTATCGGTTCAGCATGCGCCATAACGCTGCGGGGGGTAACCTGGTCTTCATCGACGGACACTCCGCTTATTTCAAGCGCAGCTATATTACTAACGGCATGCCTGACGACAGCGGTCCGCATCGTGCGGAAAAGCTAAATCCGGACGTGATTTGGGATGTGTATAGGTAGCCGCGTCCCTTCGAACACCCTTTCAGTATTCCTCACGAAAGGGCTTCCTTGATTGGACCGCCTCCAGCACAGCCTGGCATTTTTGCGCCACCGCCGCCCGTCCAGCCCGAGCCGCAAGTGCCTGGGCTTGTTTGGCCGCAACGACCGCCTCCTCAAATCGTCCATCTTCAGCACATGCCGCCGCCAGTGTGGCCAGCATGGACGGCTGTTTTCGCCCGGTGAGCTCACAGGCGCGCTCGGCCATTCGGACCGCCTCCGGTCCATTCCGAAACTCCGGCTTCGAGCTGGTCGCCAGGAGCCACGAGAGGCTGTCGAGCGCTTCGGGGAAATCCGGTTTGAGCAAGATCGATTGCGCGTAGTGACTCATCGCTTCGCGAGAGTCGCCCAGGTGGGCAAGCGCTTCGCCGAATTGGAAGTGGAACGCGGCGTCTTGGGTTCGGCCTGACGCAAGCTTTCCGAGCAACTCGGCTGCTTCGCGCCATTGACAGTGCTGGTTGAGAGCAAGTGCGAGGTTATACCGGGATTCAGAGTCACTAGGCTTCAGCCGCACGGCCGCTCGGAGGTGGCCCACGCCTTCGGCCAGTTCGCCCTTTTGCACCAGCAGAACTCCGAGATTGTTCTGGGCTTGGACCAGGTCTGGGTCCAGTTTCAGCGCCTTGGTGTAGTGGGCGATGGCATCCTCCAGCTTGCCTTGAGAGTGGAGCAGCCGGGCCAGATTGTTCTCAGCCGTAGCAGAATCCGGGTCAATCTTCAAGGCCGACCGGTAATGCACGGCCGCTGAGTCGAACTGGTTTTGGCGAGCGAGCGCGAGGCCGATGAAGATATGGGCCTGGCTGAATCGCGGCTCGAGGCGCAGCGCTTCCTGATATTCGCTAACGGCTTCGTTCAATTCGCCCTTCTGTTCCAGCGCCCGGCCCAGAAAGAAATGGGCCGGAGCGCATGTGGGCTTATAACCCAAGGCTTGGCGGCATAGAATTATCGCTTCATCCGGCTGTTCTTTCTCCACTCGCAAGCTGGCGAGGATGCTGGCAGCTAAAAAGTTATTCGGGGTCACTCGCGCCGCGTGCTCGAACAGCCTTTGCGTGTCCTTCCAAAAACGCTGCTGCAGAAGAGTTGCCGTCAGCAGTGCGCCGGTCAGACATATGGCGGCCGAAGCGAGAATCACTGTGCCAGGCGTTGTTCGAGGTGGCCGTGGCGTTAACGGCTCAACGGGCGTAGTTTCGGCAAGTTTCCGAGCTTTCAGCAGACTCGCGAATTCGCCGAGGCCCCACGCGATGATGACGAAAAGGCCAATTAACGGCAGGTAAGTGTAACGGTCAGCCCAAGCCTGCTGTCCTACCTGGATCAATCCAATCGCCGGTACAAGCGTTCCCACGTACCAAAGCCAGCCCACCAGCACGTAAGGCCGGCGCTGCGCCGACCAGAAAGCGAGGATTGAGATCAATCCCAATAACAACAGCGCTGCGGCGGTTTGAGTCACCGGCCGGACCGCTGGGTAGGGATAGAAGATCGACAAATCCCGTGGAAAAAGCGTCGCCCCGATGTAATGGAGGTAAGCAACGAGGCCGTTGGTGACGCGTGAGCCTAAGGAAAGCTGGGCTGTCGGAACAATGGATGAGCCTCGCTGCTGGGCCAGTAGGGTCAGAACGCAACCGACCGCCGAAAGCGCAAAAAACGGCACTTTCTCCATGCAGAGACGCCCAAGAGATATCGGCGCCGGTCCCCCGGCCGCCGGCTCTCCGTCGGGCCCACCCGGAAGCAGCTTTGTCCTCTTTAATGGCCAGAAATCCACAAGCAAAAGCACAAACGGCAGCGTAACCACCATCGGCTTGCTCATCAGCCCCAGGCCGAAGAAGAAAAGCGCGAGAAGATAGTATCTTGAGGCGCCTGCCCTTTTGTCTGATTGTCCATTCGTGAGCGGTGATCCGCTGCAGACCCTCCGCCTTCTGCCCTCTCCCCGCTGTTCTCCGATGTCCGCCGATCCTCGCTTCGCGGCATACGCCGCATAAGCCCAGAGTGTCGCCAGCCAGAACAAGGCGCTCAGTACATCTTTTCGTTCCGCCACCCAGGCGACGGACTCGACATGCAGCGGGTGCCAGGCGAAGAGCGCGGCCACGAAAGCGCTGCGCCACACGGCCCCGGTCATCAGAAGCAACACCTGGAACAGCAGAAGCGTATTGGCGATGTGCAACAACACGTTCGTCAGGTGGTGACCGGCAGGGCGTAACCCATACAACTGGCAATCCAGCATATGCGAAAGCCAGGTCAACGGATGCCAATTGCTGGCATAAAAACGGGTGAAGGCCCAACCGACTCCCGGCCCCGTCAACCCGGCCCGAACGTGCGGATTCTCGGTCACATATTGCTGGTCGTCGTAAGTGAGAAAGTCATGACTTAGCGAGGGCGAATAGAGCCCCAGTGTGAGCAAGGCGAGCGCGACGCAAACCCACAGCCTGTGAGGCGATTTCACGGTTCGCGGTTGCACGTCGCACTTACTTGCAGAATGCCCAGCTGAATTCAATCTCTCTTTCGAGCAGGCATCTGGTCAAACCCTGCCTCAAATCCCTAATCACCCGTCACCAATCCTCAACACCTTCTTTCATGCGCACATTCTCCCAAAGGCACATTGACAAAAGTTTTCCAAGTGGCTGTTCCTGCGGAAAGCCTTGTTCACAGGCTCGAGGTGGTGCAGGTGGCAAAAAATAGCCAGTGGTCAATGATCGCAACGAAAAGCCACTGAGCAGAAATTTGTCCAGGTCCGCCGCATTCGAGCAGCCAGTTGGCGCTCCTCCGCTGGGCAGATGAATTGTCAGAGGCGAATTACCGCTCCCCGGCTGCGCATCGCGCACCACGCGCCACTCCATCACTCCATCGCCCCGCCGATCCACTAGGCCATCAATCCACTAATCCACTAATCCATCAACCCTCCGCCTCGCCGACCCTAGGGAATTTCCCAGTTGCACCGCGTGCCCTCGGGCTTATGTTGCAAACAGCAAGGGAGTCTGTATGAAAAAAAAGATGGACACAGCAGTCGAGCAACCGACGCCGTTCACTCCCGGCATCAGCAAGGGAATGGTGCGCCAGCATGCCTATGAACTGTTCCGCGACAAACTGCCGGAGCGCTCGCTGACGCTCGAAGACTGGGTGATGGCTGAGAAAGACCTCGTCGCATCGCTCGACGCCGATAACTTGCCGAAGTAAAGCAGCGCCGGTTTTCAACTGCGCTGGTGTGGACGAAAGGCCCTTAAAACGGCTGAGTCTGCATCGGCGCAGTGTTTCTTCCGCCCCGTAAATCGTGCTCCCCCCGTTCCCCTGAATCGGGGCGGGGACGGCCACGTCCCCGTGAACTGTTTGGCGCACGGGCAATCAAACACAGCGACGTGGCGGTCCCCGCCCCAATTCAGGGCCCGACTCCCGCGTGACCGGGACTGGCTGCCGCCCTTCGTTTTTCTATCTTTGACCTGACAACCGCCTGACGAGGTAGGCCGTGCCTAGCGTAACCACCGCGCCAATCAAAGTGTACCAGGGCCAGAAGATTTCGGTGCCGACCCACGCCATCCAAAAGCCCTTTGTCAGGGACCATTGGGGCAGGACCTGGACGGCCGTCATGGTTCCGAGGGACACCAGCATCCCGGCCACGATCGGCAGCGCGCGGCCCTTGCGCCAAAGCACAGCCAGCGTCAGCCCGCCCACCAGCGCGCCGCTCGTCAGCCCGCGCAGCGAGAATGCTGCGTTCAGCACGAACTCCACCTGCCGGCTCAAATAGGCGATCAGAATCAAAATGCCGGCCCACACCACCGTCGATGTTTTACTGAACCTCAGAAAAAAGGCTTCGTTCTTGCGCGGCAGCAAATGCTTCACGAAGTCCATGGTCGAAACGGAGGCCAGCGAGGTGAGCGCGGAGCTCACCGAAGACATCGCGGCCGACAGAATCGCGACAATCAGGAAGCCCCTGACCAGGTGGGGCACTTCCGTCATCATGAAGATCGGGAAGATGAAATCGTTGGCCTTGATGCCGGAGCCGGGACGAGGCTCAGGCAGCGCGATTTGAAAAGGATGCCCCTGGTAAAAGACCCACAGCATCGCCCCGACGAGCAGGAAGATCAGGAACAGGGGGAAAATCACGACTGCGCTCAGCACCAGCGCTTTCCGGCCTTCGGCGACCGATTTGCACGCCAGCACGCGCTGCACGATCAACTGCTCCGCGCCGTGCGACGAGAGGACCAGCACCGTGCCGCCAATGATCCCCATCCACAGGTTGAACGGCGCGCCCAGCAGGAACTTCACCCACGGCGTACCGGGCGGCGGAGTGAGATTGAGCCAGTGCAGCTTCCCCGCGTCCGTCGCCCTCGACAACACCGCGCCTGGCCCGCCGTCCACGAGCGTCGGGATATAGCACAGCGCGAACAGTCCACCCAGCAGGAACAAACCGAATTGTACCGCATCGGTCCAGATCACGGCTTTGACGCCCCCGACATAGGTGTAGAGCAGCGACAATAGAACGAAGAGCAGAATCGCGCCCAGAATGGGGTCGCCAGTGCCGAAGCCGAGCAATTTATCGCCCAGCATGAGTTTGACCGGGATGCTGGCAACATAAACACGCACACCGGCGGCCAGGGTTTCGCTGAGCAGGAAAAAACCGCCCGCCGTCTGGCGCGCCGCCGGCCCGAACGTGTTCGCGAAAAGTTGGTACGGCGAATAAATCTCCCCTTTGAAATAATGCGGCACGAGGATAATCGCCAGAAGGATGCGCGCGATCACATAACCCAGAATCATTTGCAGAAAGGCGATGTTGCCGCCATAAGCCATCGCCGGCACGCCGATGATCGTCAGCGCGCTGGTTTCCGCCGCCACAATCGACAGCCCAATCCCCCACCAGGGCACATTTCTGCTCCCCAGAAAATAGTCGCGGGTGTTGTGCTGGTCTTTGCCGAACCACAATCCCAACCCGATAATGCCAAGCAGATAAAGCAGGATGATGGCCCAGTCGCCCGGGCTGAAGTAGCCGTTCATGCAGCCCCCCATTACTGGCCGAGCCGTAAAGAAATAACCAGCCTGATTTTCCCGCGCCACGCCCCTGTCCCAGGCAGGGCTGAATCAGGCCGGGGCGGGGACGGCCACGTCCCCGTGGTTCGTCCCTGTCGTCAGAAGTCAGAATCAAGAACCGATCGCCAGTCAGGCGAGTGAACGCGCGCCATTCGAGCGGAGGCGGCCACGTCTCCGGAGTTGGTCCTTTACGTCAGAAATCAAAATCAAGAACCGATTGCCAGTCGGGCAAGCGAACGCGAGCCATTGGGGCGGGGACGGCCACGTGCCCGTATTTCGTCCTTTCGAGGCGGTCGCGCGGGGACGTGGCTGTCCCCGCCCCGGCTGAATCAAGCCGCCGCCGGTTGCTGTAGCAGGTCGTCGATGGCTCGAGGCAAGGCGCCCGCCAGTTCATCGAATAGGTCACGGCAGTCACGTTCGGAAAGCCGCAGCTTGCGCGCGCTCGAGTAAATGAAGCCGCGCGTCGTCTGATGCGCGTAGCCGAGCAAGCCCTGGCGCGAGGGCAGGGAATAAATCTCCAGCGTCAGGCCATAGACGAGCGTGTGCCAGCCATTGGCAAGTCCGTTATCCACCGCGTTCAGGTACCGTTGCACCATGCGTTGGTCGCGCAGCGGCCGCAGCTTTTGGAGCTGCGCCTGGCCGACCCGCCGGCTGGCGTCGGCGAATGGCCGCAGGATGGGCTCCGCGGCGAGTTGCTGGTCCAGCGCGATCAACTCGCGCAGTTCGTTGCGGGCGGTATGCCCCCGGGCTGTTTGAATTCCCGGCAGTTCCACCGGCAACAAAATCTCCGCTTGGTAACTACGCAGGAAACGCTTCAACGAAACCCGGTTGTGCACCGGAGGCAACTGCAGCAGACTCGAGACCGCGCCGAGCGCCGCCAGGCCGTCCGTCGAGCCGAGCTGCTCGGCCAGGGGATGCCAATCGCCCAGCCATTCGGCCGCGTCGTTCAGCGCCAATTGCGTTTGCATCACCATGCTCTGCCGTATCTATTCAGTCGAAATCCTTAACGCAACGCCGCGAACAGGCAAAGAATCTGAGAAATCCGAGGCCAATGACCAGGTCCGCCGAAGCCACCGGCAGGTGAGCCCCCGGTTCCAGGTTGCACCCGGTTCCCGGCTTTGCGCCTTTGCACCTTTGCGTCTTTGCGTTAAAATCTGTTTTCATTGTTCCGGCTCTGCCACAGCAAACTTACCGTGTACTCGCCCCCGCCGGAATGCCAGTCGTAAAAGTTTGAAAAACAAACAAAAATCCCTTGCGGGCTGCCGCTCCGTCTGCTCTAGTGTTAAAGACACCTTATCGTAGGATTTAGAGGCTATCATTTGGAAAAAGGATCGGACATGGCAATAGTCGATTTTGCAGTTGGCATCGGCGGTGAAAATGGCCAGGGCATCGCCAGCACCGGGGACATTCTCGCCCGAATTTTCGCCCGCCGCGGCCTGAACGTAAACGCCTACAACGCCTACCAGTCGATTATCCGCGGCGGCCACACCTTTCTGACCATCCGCGCCAGCAACGGCCCGGTGCGGAACATGGGCGACCGGCATGACGTGCTCGTGCCGCTGAACCAGGATTCACTCGACCGCCATCTGCGGCTGATGGCCGCCGGTTCGCGTGTGGTGTACGACGGCGACCGCCTCAAACCCGGCGCCGCGGCCGCGGGGGTGCAACTTTGTCCGATGCCCATGAAACAAATCTGCGGCGCGAACAAGCTCGCAGCCAATACCGCCGCCCTCGGCGCCGTGCTCCAGATGCTGGGCATCGAATCGGAGGCGCTGGAAGCGGTCATCGCCCGCCAGTTCAAGAAGAAAGGCGAGGCTGTCGTTGCTGAGAACGTCGGAATTGCGCGCGGCGGCTACGAGTACGCAGCGCAGCATTTTGAGCGGTTGCCATTCCAGGCGCCGCGGTTGGAAAAGCCAAAGGCCATTGTTACCGGCAACCAAACCACCGCGATGGGCGGAGTGGCTGCGGGAGTGAAGTTTTACGCCGCCTACCCGATGAGCCCCTCGACCGGTGTTCTGATGTGGATGGCCTCCCACGCGCGGCAATTGGGAATCATGGTCCGGCAGGTGGAAGACGAAATCGGCGTGATGAACATGGTCATTGGCGCCGCGCATGCGGGCTGCCGCGCGATGTGCGCCACCTCCGGCGGCGGGTTCGCTTTAATGAGTGAAGCCGTCGGCATGGCCGGAATGATTGAAACCCCCGTGGTGTGCGTGGACGTCCAGCGGGCCGGGCCGGCAACCGGTGTGCCGACCAAGACCGAGCAAGGCGACCTCTGGCAGGTGCTGGGAGCCGGCCAGGGTGATTACCCTCGCATCATCGTCGCCCCGGCTACCCAGCTCGATCTGTTCCACACGATTCCTGAGCTGTTCAACCTGGTTGATAAATACCAGTGCCCTGGGCTGGTGCTGGCCGACCTGTTGATTTCCGAGGGCACGTGCAGTGTCGATCCCGCCGACCTCGACTTCAATCCCAGGATCGATCGTGGAGACCTCATTCTCCCGAACGGCAATGGCAACGGCAACGGCCACGCGGCCAACCCGTTCGGCGGCTATGGCGACAACACCTATCTGCGCTATCGCAACACCCCCAGCGGGATTTCCCCCCGGGCCGTCCCGGGCCTGCCCGGCCATCTCTTCGTCGCCGCGACCGACGAGCATGACGAAGATGGCACCCTGATCAGCGATGAGTTCACCAACCCCTCCAAACGCCGTATGATGGTCGAAAAGCGCGGCCGGAAAATGGAAAGCGTGCTGGCGCAGATTGCGCCGCCGGAGCTCTGTGGGCCCGAGAAGGCCGCGGTGACGCTCGTTGGATGGGGCTCGACTCAGGGCGTGATTCGAGAGGCGGTCGAGAAACTCGCCGCCGACCATGGCATCGTCGCGAACCAGCTTGCGATCAAATGGCTGGTTCCGCTGCACACTGCGGAGATCACCCGCGTGCTGTCAGCCAGCAAGCGCGTCATTATCGTCGAAAATAACTATTCCGGCCAGTTCGCGCGCTACCTGCGCTCCGAAACCGGCTTCGTTGCGCACGGGCACATCCGCAAATATGACGGCGAACCCTTCCGACCCCATCACATCGTGGAAGCGGTCAAAGAACAACTCGCCGGCCAAACCAACCTCTCCGTCCCCAGCCATGAGATTCTGGTCTAAATTAGCCCGGCCTCGCACCGGGAGTGCCGGCGTCCCCGCCGCTCAGGTTGGGCAAACACCCAACACTCCAACTCTCCATTACTCCGTCAGACCCTAAACCCATGAGCTCCCTTATTGAACCTGTGCCCGCATCCGTCCCCTCGCTCGAGCCTGTCAAATCCGCTGCTCAGCTCGTCAAAGACAGTTACAAGGGCAAAGTCCACCCCGACTGGTGTCCCGGCTGCGGGGACTTCTCTGTGCTCTCGGCGTTGCAGACCGCCTTGTTCGAACTGAACCTGCCGCCGCAGCAGGTGGTAGTCATCAGCGGCATTGGTTGTTCGTCCAATCTGCCGGGTTTCATCAACACCTATGGTATGCACACATTGCATGGGCGTTCCCTGGCTGTGGGCACCGGCGTCAAGTTGGGCAACCATGACCTGAAGGTGATCTGTGTCGGCGGCGATGGCGACGGTTACGGCATCGGCGGCAACCATTTCGTCCACACCATGCGCCGCAATCTGGACCTGACCTATATCGTCATGGACAACCAGATTTACGGCCTGACGACCGGCCAAACCTCTCCCACGAGTGTCAAGGGCATGAAGACCAAGAGTACCCCGCACGGCAACATTGAAAACCCCATCAATCCCCTCCCCATGGCGATGGTGGGCGGCGCAACCTATGTCGCGCGCGGGTTCAGCGGCAAACAAAAGCATCTCGTCGAGCTTATGAAAGGCGCCATCCTCCACAAAGGCTTCTCGCTGGTGGATGTCTTCAGCCCGTGTGTGACCTACAACAAAGACAATACTTACCAGTGGTTCAATCCCCGCGTCAAAGTGCTCGAAGAGCAAGGACACGACCCGACGGATTTTCACAAGGCTCTCGACAAAGCCTACCAGTGGGGCGACGAAATCCCCATCGGGCTGGTCTGGAAACGAAGCGAGCTGCCCTCGCTTGAAGACCTCGAACCGGTGCTGCACGATGGCAATGGCCCCCTGGCGTTCCGGAAGCTCGGCATCAGTCAGGAACAGGTGCAGGCGTTGATTCAAGAGCTGCTCTGAGGCGGAACAATTTATGAGCAAATACGTCGAATGGTCGATGGAGGGCTTGGAATTCGCCAACTGCAATTGTAGCTGGGGTTGTCCCTGCCAGTTCAACGGGGTCCCGACGCATGGCAACTGTGGAGCGTTCTGCTTCATGCAAATCGATAAAGGGCGCTTCGGCGACGTGCCGCTGAACGGCTTGCGGTGGGGCATCCTGGGCGCCTGGCCCGCCGCCATTCACCTCGGGAACGGTAGATTCCAAACCATCATCGACGAGCGGGCGAACCCCAAACAACGGCAGGCCATCGAGACGGTCTCGCATGGCGGTGAGACCGACCCGGGCTCGCTGATTTGGCAGGTATTTTCGACCACGGTTACTGAGTTCCTTCCGACCTTATACAGGCCCATCGATCTCAAAATTGATTACTCGGCGCGCACTGCCGAGGTCAAGGTGCCGGGTTTGCTCGACGGCAAAGCCGAGAGCATCCGAAACCCGGTCACCGGCGCGGCGCACCAGGTGCGGGTGACGATGCCGACGGGGTTCGAATTCAACGAGAGCGAAGTCGTCAGCGGCAAGTCAAAGTCCAGCGGACCGATTGAGCTGAACCTGGACGGCTCGCACGCGCATTTGGCGCGAATCCATTGGAGCACACACGGCGTCGTGCGATAGCCGCATTTTCGGATGCCCGAGCGCACCGCTTTCGAATCCCTCCTCCTTCGCGACCGCTGGCTTCTCGGCGGCACTCTCCTCGCGGCGGCCGCGCTTTGCTGGGCCTGGATTGTGCCGATGGCCCGCGACATGTACGGCGAGATGACCGGCTCCTCCGCCTGGATGATGACGCGGACCTGGGACTTTACCCATCAGGCGCTGCTCTTCGCGATGTGGGTCGTCATGATGATCGGCATGATGCTGCCCTCTGCCACCCCGACCCTGCTGCTCTACGCGGGTGTGATCCGGAAGAGTCCCGACAGCGACCGCGCCCGGGCGCACGTGTATGCCTTTGCGGGCGGATACTTGCTGGTTTGGATCGGCTTCAGCCTCGCCGCCACCGTGCTCCAACTGCTGCTCGCTCACTGGTTGCTCCTCTCACGCATGATGGAAGCGCAAAATCGCGTCTTTGGCGGCGCGTTGCTCATCGCCGCCGGTCTTTACCAGTTCACACCGTTCAAGCGCACCTGCCTGGAATCATGCCGTTCCCCCGCTGCCTTCATTACGCAGCACATGAGACGCGGCGTCGCCGGCGGATTCCGCCTCGGCATGGCCCAGGGGCTGTATTGCCTCGGTTGCTGCTGGGCGCTGATGCTGTTGCTGTTTGTCGGCGGCGTCATGAATCTCTGGTGGATTGGCGCGCTGACGCTCTTCGTCTTACTCGAAAAACTGGCACCCCTCGGCGCCCAGGGTGGCCGCCTCTCGGGCGTGTTGATCATCGCCATGGGTGTGTGGGCCCTGATCAAGGGTGGCTAAGCCCAAATTCAAGACCCCAAAGGCGCACGAATCCCAAAGGAGGGTGTTACGAAATTAGGCGCAAACGTTTGCGCTCCAATGGGATTGGCAGGAAAAGCGTGAGTTTTTGTTTTTTGCAGACAGTTAGGTTCGTATGGGGTAGCAGATTGGCTCATGAATCGACTGCCCACCACCGGTACCTCAGGCCTGCTGGAGAGGCTCTCGCCGTACATACCGGACGATTTGATCAACTCATTGT
>DATMRF010000130.1:0-94106 GCA_035566435.1 Candidatus Acidiferrum sp. | reverse complement strand
TGGGCTTGCCTCGAAAAAACGTAGAGTAAAACGAGGTCATTTGGTTAGTTGTTTTGGAGTTCGAAGTCAACGGGGGAAAGGAAGCCCAGGGAGCTGTGAGAGCGCTGGCGATTGTAGAAAGCTTCTATGAAGTCGAAGATTTCGTTACGGGCTTGGCTGTGGCTGGTGAAGTCACGGCGGTAGATCAGTTCGAGTTTGAGGGTGCTCCAGAAACTTTCCATGGCGGCGTTGTCGTAGCAGTTGCCCTTGCGGCTCATGGAGGCGACCAGGCCGGCCTGAGCCAAAGCTCGCCGGTAATCGCCGGAGGCGTATTGGACGCCGCGGTCGGTATGGAACAGCAGCTTGGCCGGAGGGCAGCGATGCAGCAGCGCCATGGCCAGAGCCCCGAGCACCAGCGTGGTGTCGTTGCGTTGGCTCATGGCCCAACCGACGATGCGCCGGCTGTAGAGGTCCAGGATGGCGGCCAGGAACAGCCAGCCTTCCGGAGTTTTGAGGTAAGTGACATCGGCCACCCAGATCTGGTTGGGCGCGGTGGCTTTGGGCACCTGGGCCAAGAAGTTGGGGGCCATGGGCTGGTCCGTGGTTGCTGTCGGTGGTTTGGACGTGGTAGCGGCCCCTCTGGCGCCCGTAAAGGCCCTCCTGCTGCATAATGCGGCACACCCGAGCACGTCCGTGGCGTGCTCCTTTCTTGCGCAGTTCGGCCAGGATCCGCGGACTGCCGTACGTCTTACGACTATCCTTGTGCAGCTGCGTGATCTCTTTGGTCAGCGCCTGGTTCGCCAAAGCCCGTGGGCCTGGGCAAAGGCGGCGCTCCTGCCAGTCGTAATAGCCGCTGGGTGAAACCGCCAGCGCCTCACAAAGCGAACGGGTCGAATGTTGGTGCCTCATCGCGTCGATCCGTTCAAAGCGTTGGCTGGGGGTTCGGAGAGAATGCCCAGCGTTTTTTTTAAAATGTCGCGCTGCTCGCACACCCGGGCCAGCTCACGCCGGGTGGCATTCAACTGCGATTGCAGATCGGCGGTGGACCCGGGCTTTGGCCCCTCCGCCGCTCTCCCCCCAGCGGCGCAGGGGCCAAACTCACTGCGCCAGGCATACAGCCGGTTGGCAGCGATCCCCAGCTCATGGCCGATGACTGCCGCCGACTTGCCGCTGCTCACCCAGTTCTGGACCGCTGCACCCTTGAAGGTTGCATCATACTTTCGCCGCGCTTGCACAGGTATTTCTTTCATAGGTTCGGACAGTTCACTGTTCCCCGATTCCACTGTCCGTCAATTCGAGGCAGCCCCACTGGACCTATCGGGACCTATCGGGACCTATCGGGACCAAAATCGAAATTTCCCCAAAATGTCACCTTCTTGTGCCTTTTCGTTCCTCTTTTGTGGCCACTCCGTCCTCATCCGTGCCATCCGTGCCATCCGTGGTCCACCGTGTTCCCACGCCGAGGACCGCCGCCGCCCGGCGGCTGCGACTAACTTCGGCTAACTTCGACTTGCTTCGGCTTTAATTTCCCCCGCCCCCCGCTAACGCCCCTGTACTCAGTTAAGCTAAATTAAGCTAAATTAAACATAAAGCGCCAGCCCTCCCGCTCTAATTCCCGGAATTCGCGTGTCCCCATCACGCATCACGCATCACTCCCCTATCTGCAGCCATCTGCAGCCATCTGCAGCCATCTGCATAGAGAAGTCTGCCCCACCCGCCTGCACTCGATTACGCTTAATTTCACCTGCGGACGCCCAATTACGGGAAAAAATTTCAGGCCCGAACTGCAACTCCATCTTTACTTGAGCCAGCCTGGCGGCGGCCCCCGGCCGCAAAGCCGGACGCGGGAGACGCCGTCGTCGGTCTGGGAAGGACGGGGGAGTGCCTTGCACTCCTGCTAGCTTCACCGGCGAAACGGCCTACGGGCTTGAGATCCGATAAAACCGCTGGGGCTGGGAATTGAAATTCGCGTCTGTCCAGGAAGTATTCGTTCCCGTGGCCGTCATCCTGCCGCTCACGGCAACCCAGCCGGTCTGGTTTAGATTCGTTTCAGCCAGCACCCGGTACCCAGCGCCAATCTGGCTATTCCAACTGAGCGCCAGCCCGTTCACGTCTGGAGACGCGGACAGTTGAATCCGCAATGCGGCGTTGACCACGTCAATCGTCGCAAAGGCGCCCTGACTCGCGTTGTAATAGCTTCCGCTTGGCGTCGTTTGCAACGTCACCGCGCGCACCAAATAGGTGTAAGTGTTCGACGAAACGGCTGTGTCCGTGAACGTGTTTCCAGCCACGAGTGAACCTGTAAGTCGCCCAAACGGCCCGCTCGGCGATGCGCTGCGATAAACGTGATAACCCAGGATGGCATCCGCCGAAGCCTGCCAGTTCAGCGTCACGCCGCCGCCGGCCGCCACTGCGCTCAATGCGCTCGGCGGCGCAACGGGATCCATTCGCAGAGTCGGATCCCCCATGAGCGAAATGTAAACTGCTCGCGTGAAGGTGTTGCTTTGGCTCTGGTAAAGCGTGCTGTTGTTCATGCTCAACCGCGTGCTGTATCCAATGGTTTCACCAAGGCCCATATGATGAACGAACCAATGCGGCACCCCGGCCAGACAACAGGTGAGACCGAGCGACGGCGTCGCCAGAAATGAACGCATTAAGTTGTCCGTTCCGTCCCAGTTGCCAAACCAGCTTCCGAACAGCATAACGAACACCGCTTTCGCATCCTGGCCGACCACATCAAAACTGTAGAGATCGTCGTATGCCCCGTAGGTTCCCAGGTAACCGACGCTCGTCGGGCTTCCGGCCCCGCAGCCGTACGCCCAGAGGTAACTCGCCGCGTCGAGGATGGGACCCCACCGCGCTTCCGGCGCGGCCACGTCGTCAATGTTGGCTTGAATGGTTGTGTTCGGCCCGAGCAGTGGCTGAAAATTTCGATACCCGCTGGCCGCCGTTGCGAGTCCGCCTTCGGCTCCTCGACGATCCCCCATCAGCGCGAGATGCGGCACGGTGACGAGTTTCTGGCGAGAGTTGTGGTCCTTGTTCAAATAATTCCGCAGCAACTCCGCTTCGCTCGGCCACGGAATCGGCGCGAAATTTCCCGGCATGTCGAACATGTCCGCGCGCCCTACCATCAACTTGACGTCTGACGGCAAATACCCGGGACTGGCGCTCCAACTACCATTAACGTCGCCGTAATAGGCGTCCGCCGGCATGGGACGAGCGAGGTGGCCGTCGTAGTTTAGATTTCCCGAGTGCAGAATCGGCACGTGACCAAACAAAAAGACTGTGTTCACGTTCGCCGGGTCTTGGTTGTAATCAGCGATGATGAGGTTGCGAACACTCGCCGGAGTATCATTGGTCGAAACCTCATGGCGGATGACCGTCCAGCCATCGCCGGTTAAATCACTCTGGAGGCGGGCCAATTCGTTCGTTAGCGCCGTGGCGTAACGGTTTTCCACGATCAAAATCAGCTTGCCGCGGTCCTCAGTCAACGGCGCTTGAATGCCGCTGAAGATATAGCCGAAACCCCGGTAACCCATCGTCGCATCTTTGACGATTTGATACTCGTAGGTCGCGCCCTCGACCACGCTGGTGTCAGTGTAGTTGGTCGTCGCCCCGGACAATACGGTACCGGTTCCCCATGAAGTGTCTCCCTTGGCTTTGCGATAAACCGTGTAGCGAATCGCCCCGTAATCGTCCTGTGGCCAGGTGAGCGTGATTTGCGGCGGCGCGCTCTGCACGGTGGCGCTGATCTGGACCGCGTAATTCCACGTGGTATCCGCTTTTGAAATCGGCGCCGCGATGAAACTGAACCAGTCGCACACGGCCAGAATTATGAGCGCGCGAAACGGAGCCAAACTGCTCAGTGTTCTGATTGAATTCAATCGGAACAAGCGACCGTGATAAGCGTTTTCCCCAGGAAATGGAAACATTTGCAACGTCCTGTTAACCTCGGCCGGGCTGTGCTCACCGCGGAGGCGTTGGCGAGACCGGCGGAATGATCTGAATGCCGCTGCCCACCGGAATGAACACGCCGCCTGTAAAGGCCGCCTGTTTTGTGACGGCATACGAACCTGCATTGATCGCCGTGGCGGAGACGAAAGTGTTCAGGATGACTTCAACATAGCGACGCACATACCGGTACGGCGAAAGCGGCACATACACGATGTCATGGGCCTGCAATAGCATATCGGATGCTTCCCCACGAAGGATCTTCCGATAATTCACAATGGTGAGCTGCGGTGCCGCGAGCGTGCCGCGCACGACCGCAACGTGCGGCAGGTAAGCGTCACGTAAAGTTCCGTATGCCCCCGCCACCGCACCGGCCACGGTCATGCCTTCCGTGTACGGCACCGGCCGCGGTTGGGTCACTGCGCCGAGAACGTAAACCTCACGCGCCGTGGCCGCAGGCAGGTAAACGAAATCATCCGGCTCCAGATAAATATTTTGGCTGAGATCGCCGTCAATCAGCAACCGGTTGAAATCCACGGGCAGGAATTTGCCTTGCCGAAGAACGAAACTGCGCTTCAAATCGGCCAGTTCCTCCCCGATGCCCGCCGCGGCCTGGTCTCGAAACGAAGTCATGCTCAACGTGCCGCCGGCCATCGAAATCGAATCCAGCAGTGTTATCGGCGTCGCCATGGCATAAACGCCAGGCGCCTGCACGCATCCGAGGACCCACAGGCGTTTGCTCTCCACGCCACGAAGGGTCATCGCGATGCGCGGCTGCTCGCGGACATAATTCGTGAACGTGTTTTCCAGCCGCGTCTTGGCTTCCGTCAAAGTGAGCCCCCACACATCAACGCCTGGCACCAGGTTAAAATAAAGTTTTCCGTCCGGCGCAACCACTGTCATCGTCCGCGACGCCGGATCGCCCATCAATTCCAATTCGAGCCGATCTCCCGGCCCCAGCGTGAACATCCGCGTCGGGACCTCAAGCAAACCCCGGTCCAGGTCGTTGGTCAGCGTCGTTGTCTCGATTTGGCTGACGGCGGCACGTGACCCAGGTGCGCCGAAGTTGGCGTTGGAGAACTGCGGCGTCCCGTTGCGGCAACCGGCAAAGACCACGAACCCAAAGAGCAGGCTGGTGGTGAACACCCAGCGAATGCTCGCGTGAAACGTGCGGGGCAGGCTTTCAATTCTCCAATCCCGAAGGGATTCTTCTCCGGAACCTCCGCAACACACCCGGTTTAAGATAATGGTGTTTTTCATCGTGTTCAGTTGTGGAACGGCAAGATCACCTGATTGCCGACCGTCGCTGTTACAATGGATTGCAGAAACGCCGTGACGGCCAGGTCCGCCAATTCTTCGGCGTAGATGAACGGGCGGGAGTTCACAAAAATGATGTCCTTGGGCTGTAATTGAAAATCAGGCGTTTTCCCGGCGAGAATGTCCTTGGTCTCAATGGCAAAGGTTTCCGGCTTGTTCAACGACCCACGGACGACGAGGACCCTTCCCTTGTAAGCGCGTTCTGTGAAACCGGCCCTTGTGGAAATCGCAGCCATCAGCGTCAAGTTCGGCGTGTAGGTAGTCGGTCCGGGCAAACGCACTTCGCCGAGGATGTAAACCTCCTTCACGTTCGTGCCCGGGAAATAAATGTAATCGCCCGGCTCGATGCTGAGGTTCTGCGAAAGATCGCCATTCTGGAACAGGTTTTCGAAGTTGAGCGCAATGCGCTTTCCGCGACGCATCAGAAAACTTCGCGAGAAGTCTGCCACACCAATGATGTTCCGCTCCACCAGGCCGGTTTCAAATCCATGCGCGCGCGCCACGGCTTCAAGCACGGTGATGGGTCGGTCAAGGATGTAAACGCCCTTGGTCATCACGCGACCGAGCATGTAATATTTTTTGCTCCTGAACGCGACGGGCGTGATCATCGTTTGCGGCGCGCGGCGATACTTGCCGAGTTCCTCGTTCATCTTGGCGCGCAACTCGTCCACGGTCAGCCCGGTGGCCAGAACGTCCTGCGCCTCGGCAAAGCTGATTCGGCCGTCGGGACCGATCGCGACTTCCGTTTGGGTCAAGGTCGGTTCGCCCCATAGCGCAAGTGTCATCACATCACCGGGGCCCAGCGTCAATCGCTGCTGCCACGCGGCGCGTTGCGCGGGCGTGACGACTGAGAACGAAAGATTCGTATTCGCCACGCCAGTTGCTGCGTTCGCGGATTGAACTTCACTCTCCTGGCTATACGCCGACAAGCCGTGCAGTCCGAAGAGCAATGCAGCGCAGCCCAACCAGCGCGCAAAACGATTTGTGAAAAACGAAACTCGCGCGCGATTCAACACCGCCCCGGCCAGATGGCAACGCGCGTTGCGCAGCGTTTCCAATTGTTCGCGGGTCTTCCCGGCAGTCGCCTTTTCGCCGTCCGCCAGCCAGATTAAGTTAGGAAGATTCTCCGCCAGCAGCACCGTCTCGGGCATGGACGCGGGCGGCAATTCGACCAGCAGCGCGATGTTGTCAATCTGGCTCCAGTGCCGCAGCGCGGCGTGCCATTGCTTGCGACGTTCGAGATTCCACACCCAGCCAGGCAGCGGAACCTGAACCACTGGTTCCGGGTTGGGGCCAATCAATTTCTGCGTCACCTCTTCAGGTGTGGTGAGAACATTGCTCACCACCAGCGCTTCGTTGCCATTCGCGGGCGGCACCGTCTCCAAATCAAACGTATCGTTCGCAGCCAATCCTGTTTCGGCAATCGCTTTGCCGTTGTGCTCCGGCGGGCGCGCCACAATGGTCAGCACCCGAAAACCGCGTTGGCTCGCCGCGTCGGCCAGCAACCTGACCCATGTCGAGCGCCCTTCGCCATTTTCCGAGGAGGTGATGCCGCAAACGAACCCCTGGTTGGGCGACGGGCTGAGCAAGTGCTGCAAGCTTGTCCACGCGCGAAACGCCCAATTCTTCTGTTCCGCTTCGGTCAGGCGCGCCAGGTCGGCAGCCGACGCAACCACCGGCAGACGCGTAACGCGTTGCACATCAGCCGCCGTCTTGAGCCGAGGGTCCACCGCCTCACCTAGCAAAATCAAGACGCCGGCTATCAGCAAGCCGAGCACGCCTCCGAATCCCGTGAGCACCGTCACCTTCGCGGTTCGCTTGTGCGCAAGCACTTCTTTGAGCGTAGCCGGCGCGATTAACTGGCACGTCCCGGGCGGATGTGTTTCCAAGGACAGCGCTGCTTGTTTCTGCCCGAGCAACGTCAGCCGCGCGTTTTCCAGCGATTGAAGTTTCGTCTGCATGAAAACGGGATCGCGTCCCTGCATGAGCGGCTCAGCGCTCGCATCGTCCGAAACTCCCGGTGACATTTCGGCCGTTTTGGGCAGTTGCGACAATTGACCTTCGATCGCGGCAATTTTTGCCCGCTGTTCCCGCACGAGCGGATGTCGATCGGTGTAACGCGCCAGCAGATCCGCCAGTTCAAGCCGCGCGGCTTGGAGCTTGTCGAGTAATGGCAAGGGCGCCGCAACCGCACGGCGCAACGCCACTACTTGTTGCGGCGTCTTGTTCAACGCGGTAAGTTCATCCTCAAGCGGGGCAAGTTGTTGTGAGAGGAAGAGGCTGACTCGTGCGGCGGCATTGGTTTGTAATTCCTGCGTAAAGCTTACGGCTTCCCGCGCGTAAAGATTCGCAAGGTCCACCGCGCTCTGCCCATCGGCGGTCGAGACGGCGATGAGGAGGACATCACTGTTCCTTTCCGGAGTGATGTTGAGCTTCGTGGCTAACGACTCGGCCGGAAGCGGCGGTCTGGCTTGGGCTGCGACTCGCCGCATTAATTCCGGTGCGCGCAGCAGACTGGCGTATGTGTTCGGTTCAAGCTCGCGATCACCGAGAACTTCCATCACATGCGCCGAAGCCTGACGGATCAATTGCGCCGACGCGGTGTAGCTGTTTTTCCAAAGAAACAAACCGGAAAACAAACCGACCGTTGCCATCGCCACTCCGCCGACCAACAGCCACTGCCAACGCCGCCCCAGCGCGTCCACGAAGGGCAACAGATCCGCCGCGCCGAACTGCGGCGCTTCTTGCCGCGCGGACGCTGGCACGTCGCCCTTCCCCACGGCCGGATCTCGCCCTTGCGATTGTGAACGCGCCCGCCCGGGTGAGTGACCGTTGCCGAAAGGAAATGAGGACCCGCGATTCCCGTTGGATTCGTTGCTCATGCGTGTTTTACCGTTTCTACCTGTGCATTCTCCGCCTGGAACACGTCGACCGTTAGTGGGTGAAGACCTGAGAGCCAAACGGGGAAAGCACCCACCATGCTATCATTCCACTAAATCCTTCTGCAGCGCGTAATGCGTCAGCTCGGCGTTGTTCTTCATGTCCATTTTTTCAAGGATGCGCGCGCGGTAAGTGCTGACGGTGGAAACGCTGAGGGACAGCTCTTTGGCGACTTGGCTGACTTGCTTGCCGGAGGCGATCATTCGCAAAATCAAAAATTCCCGGTCTGACAATCGCTCGTGCGGCGCTTTCTGAACGTCAATGGTCAGGTACGATGCCATTCGTTCCGCGAGCGATGGGCTGATGTAGCGCCCGCCTCCGACAAGTTTCTTGATGGCGCCGACCAATTCGTCGCCCGCGCTTTCTTTAGTAAGATAGCCCGCCGCGCCCGCCTTGAACAGGCGCACGGCGAATTGGTCTTCGGGATGCATGCTCAAGATCAGCACCGGCAACCGCGGGCGCGAGCGCTTGATTTCCTTCAGCACCTCCAGGCCGCTGCGGCCAGGCATCGTGATGTCGAGCAACACCACGTCCCATTTCTCCTTCCAGACGCGAGCCAACGCCTCAGTGGCGTTACGCGCTTCGCCGAATACGGCTTTCTTGAAGTGATCGGCGAGAATGAGTTTCAAACCTTCTCGCACGACGGCGTGGTCTTCTGTGATAAGAATTCTCATGTGAATGCAATCGGGTCCGCACTACGAATGTCTCGGGAATGCGGGCCGTCAAGGTTGTGCCCTTGCCGCGCCCGCCTTCGATGCGCAAGGTCCCGCCCAGCAAGGCCGCGCGCTCGCGAATGCCGAGCAGTCCAATCGATTTCGTGTTATGAATTTCGGCCTCGGAAATGCCGCGGCCGTTGTCCTTCACTTCGAGCACGACTTGGCCGTCGGTTTCAGCCAGACGCACTTCCACTTTTGTCGCGTTTGCGTGGCGGATGACGTTGGTGAGCGCCTCCTGAAAAATGCGGAAGAACGCGGTGTTGAGTTCCTGGTCCCAACGCGTTTCTATCATCTCCGCCGTCACCTCGCAGCCAATTCCCGTCTGCATTTGGAATTGGTTCGCCTGCCATTCCAGCGCGGCCAGCAATCCGGCGGTGTCAAGGACGCCGGGGCGAAGCTCGGTGGCGATGCGGCGAACGGCCTGAATGGTTTCGTCAATGTGGGCCGTCATTGACCGCGCTTTGCCGTGAAGCAGCTTCGATCGCTTCGGCAGCCGTCTCGCCAGCCAGGTCAGTTGCAGCTTCAAGCCGGTCAACGACTGACCCAGTTCATCGTGAACTTCCCGCGCGATGCGAATCTGCTCTTCTTCACGAACATGCTGCAAATAAACCGAAAGCGTGCGCAGTTGGTTATTCGACCGTCGGAGTTGTTCCTGCGCGCGCCGCCGCCCAGTCCGTTCCTTGGCTTCACGCAACGCCCGTTGCACGGATGGCACGAGCCGCGCCAAGCGATGCTTCAGCACGTAATCGGTAGCGCCTTTTTTCAACGTTTCAATCGCCGTTTCCTCGCCGAGCGTTCCCGACACAAAAATGAATGGAACATCAGGACATTTCTTCTGAGCAATGGCCAGGGCCGTGTAACCATCAATGGTTGGCAGAGAAAAGTCCGAGAGGATCAAATCGGGAACGTGTTGCTCGATGCGGTGAATAAAAGCGCGCTTGCTGTCCACGTGCTCGACCTTAAAGCCTAGCCCCCCGCGCAACAAAGCGTGCGTAACAAGCTCGGCGTCCGCAGGACTGTCTTCAAGGAGTAAGATATCAATCTCAGCTTTCACACGCACAATATTGGCAATCCAAAGTCTCCGCGTCGTTATGAGCCACGACCGCTGCGCCGCGGCATTCCCTGACCGCCGGCGTCCACCTGGCGAGCTCGGCGCCTGGGACATGGCCCGCGGCCGGCAGAATGCATTGGTCCCGGATCACGTTGCCTCCTCCGTCAGCTCCGGAAGTGAAAAATAAAACGTCGCGCCGCCATCCGCTTTTCCCTCAGCCCACGTGCGTCCGCCGTGCTTATGAATGATGCGCCGAACAATGGCCAGGCCGACACCGGTGCCTTCAAACTCGGTCGACCGGTGGAATCGTTGGAACACGCCGAAGAGTTTGTCAGCGTAGCTCATGTCGAAGCCGACCCCATTGTCGCGAACGAAGAAGATCGTTTCGCGTGCTCCCTTCTTGGCCCCGATCTCGATCTTAACGTTTCGGCGCGTGCGAGTGAATTTAATCGCGTTCGAAAGCAGGTGGACGATGGCCTGGCGCAGCATCAAAAGATCGCCCTGCATTTCCGGCAAGTGGCCGATTTGCCACTTGATGTGGCGGCCTTTGATTTCATTGCGCAATTCCCGTCGCACATCCTGCGCGAGCGCAGCGAGACTCACCCGCTTGAAGTGCATTTTCGCGCGGCTCAGCCGGGAAAACTGCAAAAGCGCATCAATCATCTGTCCCATCTCAGTAACCGACCGCGCGATGGACTGGAGATGCTGGCGGCTGCCTACGTCCAGAGTTTGTTTGGCTCCGGTTTGCAGAATATCCACATAACCGAGAATGTGCCGCAGTGGTGCTCGCAAATCGTGGGACACTGAATAGCTGAACCCCTCGAGTTCCTGGTTTGCTGCTTCCAACTGCGCCGTGCGCTCGATCACGCGCGATTCCAATCGCGACCTCAACCGTTGAATCTCCTCTTCTGCCCGCCTCTCTCGCGTCAGGTCATGCGCCACTTTGGCGAATCCGCGCAGCTGGCCGCCTGCGTCACGCAGCGCGGTGAGGATTCCCCGCGACCAGAACCGTGAGCCGTCCTTGCGCACTCGCCAACCTTCGTTGAGAGCGCGTCCCTCCTTCTGCGCCTTCTTGAGCGCGGTTTCCGGCACTTTGCGCGCGACGTCTTCCGGCGGGAAGAAAGTCGCAAGCGGTTTTCCGATGATCTCTTTTGCGGTGTACCCTTCCACGCGTTCCGCGCCTTGATTCCACGTGGCGACCCTGCCTTCCACATCGATCATGTAAATCGCGCAATCCTTCACGCCATCCACCACTATCCGGAAACGCTCCTCGGTGTCCTGCAGCGCTTGCTCCCGCTGCTTCAACTTGCTGCGCTCCTCCGTTTCGCGCAGTGCGCGTTGCACCGCCGGGACAAGCTTCGAAAGATTGGTTTTGAGCACGTAGTCTGTCGCGCCCCTCTCAAACATCTCAACCGCGGTTTCTTCACCGTGCGAGTTCGTGACGAAAATAAACGGTACTTCGGGGCACTTGTCTTTTGCGATTGTGAGGGCCGCGAAACCGTCGAAGCTCGGCAGGCCGTGATCGGAGAGAATCAGGTCCGGCGGGTTGTGATCCAGCTCCCGCTTGAAGACATCCTCGGAATCCACGCGCTTAGTGCGAAACCGCAGCCCCGCCTTTCGTAATTCATGGTTCACTAAGACCGCGTCGGCCGGCATGTCTTCAACGTAAACGATGCGGATTTGTTTTTTCACTCGCGCGTGTGGTGGAAAATCATCTGTTCATCGTATCCCGCCAGTTTATCGCTCAAAGTGACTCATCACCCGAACCAGGCGCCAATGCCCTGAGGCATTGCGTGCGCTCCTGTGTTGAGTTTTCACCCGCATGCCGCAGAACCGTCATGTGGTTCGCCGCAGTTTCAGCCTCGAGCGCGGCCGCGTAAACATCCAGAGTCTTCGACGCCGTCCGCTGCCAATCGAAACGTCGCGCTCGCGTCAGGCCGGCCGCGCGGAGTTTTGCGCGCAAAACCGGGTCGCCTGCGAGGGCGCCAAGCTGCATTTTCAACGCCGTCACGTCTTCGGGATCCACCGTCGCCGCCGCCTCCCCCACGACCTCTCCCAACGATCCGCGAGTCGAACACAAGACTGGACATCCGCACGCCATTGCCTCCAGCGGCGGGAAACCAAAGCCTTCAAACAGCGAAGGGTAAACGAACACTGACGCCGCGCGATACAGCTGCGGCAGGACGTCGTTCGCCACAAAGCCCAGGCAGCGGATCTCGCTGCTGAATTGCGATTGTCCGACGGCCGCGCGAATAGTTTGCGCGCCGTGCCAGTCGCTGCCGCCAAACACGAGTTGCCACTCCGATCGGGTCTGGGTTTTGAAGCGGTTAAACGCCTCAATCAGGCGCACGTGGTTCTTGCCTGGATGTTCCAGCCGGGAGACGTAGAGAAAGAAAGGCCCGCGCAAATCGTAGCGCCGCATGACAAGCCGCTTCGCAGCTTCGATTGAGTCGGGGAAGAAGCGGGTATGATCGAGCCCATTATGAATTACCGAGACTTTCTTAGCAGCCAATCTGAAGGATTCAAGAATGTCGGTGCCCGTGTTCTGGCTGACGGCGATAATTTTGTCCTGACGTTGCGCCAGCCACCGCGCCACAACGCGGCCATAAAACATCCGCTTCCAATCATATTTTCGAGCGACGTGAAACGGAGCGAGGTCATGAATCGTCGTTACCAAAGCGCACGGCCGCGCCCACAACATCCGCCGATAGCTGGGCACATGCAGCACGTCGAGACGATGAGCGCGCGCGAGTTGCGGCAGAACGGTTTGATGCCAAAGGATGTCTTTCGCCGGCGAACGAAAGCTTTCGGAAACGGGGATTATGCTTGCTCCCTCCTTGGCAAAATCGAACAGCGGCAAATCCTCTTCCAACACAAAAAGCTTCAGATCAGGTTGTGCAGTATGCTGCGAAAGGGCTTTCACCAGCGCGAACACGTATTGCGCAATGCCGCTCTGCCCGCGTTGAATCACGGATGTGGACAGGCCGACGTTCATGCGAATTGATCCAGAAGGTATTCGAGCTTCGAGACCCGAAAAACGTTTCGCACCGGCGCGGACGGATAGCTGAAACGCAGACGAATGCCGTGGGACCGTGCGATTTCCACGGAGCGCAACAGCAGTTTGACTCCGCCGCTGTCCATGAATCGCACTGCCGCCAAGTCAATGCTCCATGACTGAGCCGTTGAATTGGCGCGCTGGATCGCGGCCCGGGTGCATTGCCAGATTTGTTCGGCGCTGGTCGCGGGAATTTCGCCCAACCATACCAGGAGGCTGGTGGAGTCACTACCCATCATCGCGCCTCGTTCGCGCAATCGCGCTTCGATCAATGCTCGCGCTTCGAACGCACCGGTCGCGACTTCGAAAAATCCCTCCAAACGCATCGCCTTTAACGTACGCCTCACGACCGGCGAGGGTGACAGTAAAATCAACTGCCGTCCAGAAAGGCGCAGTTGTTTCTTCAAATGAACCAGCACGGCCATGCCGGTGCTATCCACAAATTTCACCCCTGCAAGCTCCAGCAGACAATGACGATCCGCGCCCGCGATTGTTTTCCACCGAGCCGCGTCGCGTTCGACGGAAGCCTTATTCAGCCGGTCCGCCGCCCCAACGCGTTGCCACGTGGTTTCAGACTGGATGGCCGAAGTCCGAGTCTGGCTCCGGCTTGCGCCGGCTGGCAATTTCATCGCCCACCACTGACGAACAATCGCTCCGCCGAAAAACCAAAGATCGGTAGCATAGCGCTTGAACAGCCGCCGCGGCTCCTGCCAGAACCGATAAATCCACTCCACGCCCCCGCGCTGCATCCAGAGCGGCGCGCGTTTCATGCGGCCGGCCAGAAAGTCAAGGGTCGCGCCGACCCCCATGGCGACCGGCACGCCAAGTCCTGGGTAGTGCATCGCCAACCACTTCTCGGCTTTCGGACAGCCAAACGCCACGAACAACAAATCCGGTTTTGCGTCGCGAATCCGGCGAATGATTTCCGCGTCATCCATTTCGAGCAATGGCCGGAATGGTGGTGAGTAATGGCTGATCTCCAAATCGGGAAACTGCGCCCGCAGTCTGGCGATGGCCTGCGTGTTCGCTTCCTCAGTTGTTCCGAGGAAGAACAACCGATAGTGTTTCTTTGCCGCCACACGAATCAGCTCCGGCACGACGTCCGCGCCCGCGACACGCTCCGGCAAAGGATTTCCAAACAGTCGCGATGCCCAGACCAGCGGCATGCCATCGCATAAAACCAGGGGCGCATTGAGCAGGATACGCCGCAACTCCAAGTCGCGCCGGGCTTGCATAAGAAAATCAACATTCGCTGTGACCACATAGTGCGAACGCCGGGAAGCAATCATTTCCTCAATGCGGCCCACAGTCTCGCGAAGCGTCAGGTTGTCAAACGCGACGCCCAGCAGCGCAATGGGCTGGCTCGCCACGCGCGAGCGCTGTGCAACAAAACTTTGTTCCACTGCGTCGTGGGCCGCCGCGGTCAGGTGCGCCGATGAAGTGTCTGTGAGCCCATCTGCATACATGCACCTAATTAAGCCCCTTTGCGCGGCGGCGAAATGGGGTGTGAGCCTTACGCACCGCGCCGCGAACCCAATCCTGCTCATTTCGTTGGGGTCTTTACCACCCCGGTATACGATGTTCACCTACTGCACTGCGCTTCTGCCTTCGTGTAGGTTTCCTCCAGCTTTACGGAAACGGCGTAATGATAACTGACCTGAGAGCCACGGCGCATCAATCGCCGGCGATTGAACAACTGCAGTCCTGCCTTTCAGCGGACGGCCCGGCAGGGCCGCGGCTAGTGTCGCACCGCGGTGCCCGCGTTGGGTTTCCCCATGACCAGGGCAGCACGGGCATTATGGAGATACAACCCAAAGGCACGCGCCCGCCTCTCTTTCTCGTCCATGGCGCGGGCGGCGGAATGTTGTGGGGTTACAAGGCGTTGTCGCACCACCTCGGCACGGATCAGCCAGTGCTTGCGTTCCTCGCGCCCGATGAGAACAGGCGGGACGGCTTCGCGAGCATTGAGGAAATGGCCGCGCGTTACGTGGTCAAGCTCCGCTTGTTTCAGCCACAGGGGCCGTATTTTCTAGGGGGCTATTGTTTTGGCGGCAATGTGGCTTACGAGATGGGGCGGCAGCTTCACGCCCAAGGGCACGAGATCGCGCTGCTAGCACTGATCAACTCCGTCCCGCCCAATTCCAGTTACGAGCGCATCCGTTTTGGCCCGGAGTTCTGCGCGCGTTTTCTAAAGAACGTGGGGTATTGGAGCCATTATCTGCTCCAACTCAAGAGCGACCAGCGCTGGGACTTCTTAAGCTGGAAATTGCGCGCGATCAAAAGGAAATTACCCCACACCGTCACTTCCCGGACAACCGCGGTGAGTTTCAACATCGAGGATTTTGTGGATCTTTCCGCGCAGCCGGAAGGGCAGCGCCGTCGGTGGGAGGCCCATATTCACGCGCTGTTCCGGCATCACCCCGGCCCCTACGTCGGGAAGGTGACGCTGTTTCGAACGC
The DNA here is from genome assembly GCA_035566435.1 of Candidatus Acidiferrum sp. Classification (GTDB taxonomy): domain Bacteria; phylum Verrucomicrobiota; class Verrucomicrobiia; order Limisphaerales; family UBA8199; genus DATMRF01. Next base: position 78,638 of record DATMRF010000130.1, on the reverse strand, counting down.
ACGGACACCCCCTGCTCTGTTCATTCGACGCTGCGTGCGGCTGGGGGGATTTTGCCGGAAAAGTTAGCGTACGAATTGTCTCTGGCGCCCATGGGAGTGTTCTCAATGAACCTCACGTGCGCGCGCTGGCCGGACAACTCAAGCGCTGTCTTCAGGAAGCGCCGGACGATGCATTCGAAGCGCGGAGCACGGCAGTGGAGGCTCCCTCATGCTGGAAAAAACAACTCGCCGACGTGGCGCCTGCGAGGACTTTGCAAAAGCGCCAACCGGCTTCCCGGCGATCGCGATCACCAGCCGAATGCTGATGATGGAGAAACAGCCCCACGGTGTTTGGCGACCGGCGCCTGAGAGCATAGGGACGAAGGATTAGTTGAACGCACTCGTCGCATGAACGTAATCGGAATTAGCGGCTTATCGAACAGTGTGGCCTTCAAGCAACGCAAAATGCCTGGTTTGTCAAAGCGGGAATACCAGATCGCCCAGGGCTTTGACGCCGCGGCAGCGTTGGTGGGAAGCACGGGCATCATCGCGGCCGCCGCCGAAGAGCGATTCACGGGCGAAAAGGCGACGGGGGCCTTCCCGGTCAACGCCATCGGCTATTGTCTGGAGACGGCCCGCCTAATCCATCGCGAGATTGACCTGATCGCGCATGGCTTTTCCTACGAACCGTTCAAGGGTCTGTTCGATGGTGAGGAGTACTTGGAAAGCCAGTACCGCGAGGTATTTTCTCCCGAAGCGCAACGGGAGCTGCTTCGGCGGCATTTTGGCGAGACGGACTGGAGCGAAAAACTGGTTTGCGTACCGCACCACCTGGCCCACGCGGCGAGTGCGTTTTATCCGAGTGGGTTCGAGGAAGCGCTCATTCTTGTAACCGACGGCATGGGCGAGGCGCACAGCGCGACTGTGGCGGTCGGGAAAGGAACAGACATAAGGGTGTTGGCCCAAATCCCGGCTTTCCATTCCATCGGGACGTTTTACGGGGTGTTCACCTTGTATCTCGGATTTTGCATGAACTCCGACGAATACAAGGTCATGGGCCTGGCGCCTTACGGAAACCCAGGGCGGTTTTACGATCGAATGATGCAATGGGTCAAACTCAAGGATGACGGGACCTACGCGATCCCGCTCTTCGCCCGAAATTCAACGCTTCGGGAACGGGAGACACACGCCGGAGTTCTGCGTTACCTCGCCGAGCAACTCGGCCCGGCGCGCGAGCCGGAAGCAGAGGTCATTCAGTTCCATCAGGACATTGCGGCCGCGCTGCAAGCCGTGCTTCAAACCTGCCAACTGCACGTCCTCAAACACTTCCAGGTGAGTACCGGACAACGAAATTTATGCTTGGCCGGTGGCGTTGCCCTAAACTGCTCTGCGAATGGAGCGATCCAGAGGAGCGGGCTCTTCAACCGGGTGTTCGTGCAGCCGGCGGCAGGCGACGACGGCACCGCGGTGGGCGCCGCCCTGTACGCGCAAAAGCTGTACGATCCCGGATTCAAACCGCACAAAATGACGGTCCCGTTGTGGGGACCTGAATTCAGCGACGCGGAACTACACCGGGCGGTCGCTGGACGGTCGGACTGCCGGATGGAGGAGTTGGACTCGATGGAGGCGGTTTGCCAGGAAGTGGCGGCGCGGATTGAGAAGGGCCAAATCGTCGCCTGGTTTCAGGGCCGGATGGAATTTGGTCCACGTGCGCTGGGCAACCGGAGCATTTTGGCCGATCCGCGCGGCCCTGGCATGCGCGACCGGATCAACAGCCTCGTCAAGAAACGTGAGGCATTTCGTCCCTTTGCCCCCGTAGTAGCTGTGGAGGCGGCAACCCGCTTTTTTGACTTGGCGGCAGGTGACGAGGACACCTATGCGAGCATGCTGCTGGTCACGCCGGTGCGCCCGGAATTTCGGGATCGGTTGCCCGCAGTGACGCATGTGGATGGCTCGGCCCGCATCCAGACGGTCGCGCGAGGGCAGAATCCACGGCTCTGGCAATTACTTAATGCCTTTGAGGTCAAAGCGGGGATCCCGGTCCTGTTAAACACGTCGTTTAACGTGCGCGGCCAGCCGATTGTGCGCACGCCTCAAGAGGCAGTGGAGACATTTCTTTTCGCGCATTTGGATTTGTTGGTGATGGGGAACATGCTGATCACTCGCGTCCCCGACCCGGCGGAGCTCGATGATTCGGCCGGAGGGAGGCCTCCCCTATTCGATAAGCGTGGCGGAACCGATGCGAGCGCGCCGTTGGCGGCGGGGTGCGGCCAGATAGCGTGCCCCAAACTTTACCCGGAGCGCATAGAACAGAGTCGGTGCCAGGAACTCATCAGCAAATGCATCCACGAATTCGTGTCAGCCCAGGCGGCCAAAACGCCGGAGGCTGTGGCGGCGGTGTTTGAAGATCAGCAATTGACCTTCGCGGAACTAGACGCTCGAGCCAATCAGCTGGCCCGTTATTTGCAGCGAAAGGGGGTCGGGCCGGAGACGTTGGTAGGAATCTGCCTGGAGGTCTCACTGGAAATGCTGATCGGCCTGCTGGGCGTGCTCAAGGCCGGCGGCGCCTACGTGCCTCTTGATCCGGATTATCCTCAGGACCGGCTGGCCTTCATGATTGACGACAGCCGGATGCAGGTGTTACTTACCCAAGAACGGCTGCTGGGTTTGTTGCCTGCCCACGCCGCCGCCATCTCAAATTCCAAGCTGGAGGTCGTGTGTTTGGATGCCCAAGGGAAGGCTCTCGCGCAAGAAGGCAGCCACGTCCCGGTCAGTGGAGTGACCTCGGAAAACCTCGCGTACGTGATCTATACTTCGGGTTCCACCGGTAAGCCCAAAGGAGTCATGGTCACGCATGACAACGTGGCCAATTTCTTTACTGGCATGGACGAGCGTATCGGAGCCGACCCGCCTGGCGTCTGGCTGGCGTTGACCAGCATTTCGTTCGATATTTCGGTGCTGGAATTGTTTTGGACCCTGGCCCGCGGGTTCAAAGTAGTCCTGCACCGGACCCAGCCGCGGGCGAGTCGGCGCACCGCCCGCCTGGCGGCCAGCCCGTCCCGGGCGATGGACTTCAGCCTCTTCTACTTTGCCAGCGATGAGCCGGCGACTGACGCTAACAAGTACCGCCTGCTGCTGGAGGGCGCGCGCTACGCCGATGAACACGGATTTACTGCGGTGTGGACACCCGAGCGCCACCTGCACGCCTTCGGAGGACTCTACCCCAATCCCTCGGTCACCAGTGCGGCCCTGGCAGCTATCACCCGGCGCGTCCAAATCCGCGCGGGCAGCGTCGTGCTGCCGCTGCACCACCCAATCCGGGTCGCCGAGGAATGGGCGGTGGTGGACAACCTTTCCAACGGGCGGGTTGCGCTCTCGATCGCCTCGGGTTGGCAGGTAAACGATTTTGTGCTCGCGCCGGAGCACTACGCCGACCGCAAGCAAATCATGCTTCGCCACCTCGACACTCTGCGCAAACTGTGGCGCGGTGAAACGGTAGGTTTTCGCGGCTCGAACGGCCAGGACGTGCCGGTGCGGCTGTCGCCTCGGCCCATCCAGGCTGAATTGCCCCTCTGGCTTACGGCCTCCGGCAACCCGGACACCTTTGTGCTGGCCGGCGAAATGGGCTGCAATGTCTTGACTCACTTGTTGGGCCAGAGCACCGCGGAACTGGCGAAAAAGATCGAAGCCTACCGTGCTGCCTGGCATCAGCACGGCCATGCTGGCGAAGGCCAGGTGACGCTGATGCTTCACACCTTCGTGGGTGACGATCTCCAGACGGTGAGGGAAAAAGTCCGCAGCCCCTTTACTGCCTACCTCCGCAGTTCCATTGACCTGATTAAGAACGCCCCATCATCCTTCTCGGCTTTCAAACGCCCGGTCGGAGCCGGGTCGGAAAACGGCCAGGCAGAGCCAAACGGTTTTACCGAGGAGGAAATTGATGTGATGGCCCGCCACGCTTTCGAACGCTACTTTGAAACGAGCGGGCTCTTCGGCCCGCCGCAGCGTTGCGTGGAAACGGTGGAACGGCTGCGGCGTTTGGGCGTGGATGAAATTGCCTGCTTGATCGATTTCGGTCTCGACACGGAATCAGTCCTCGCCGGTCTCGATGGCCTCAACCGGGTTCGCCAAAAAGCCAATGAAAGCCCGAAACGATCCGACTCCTCGCTGGCCGCCCAGGTTGTGCGGCATCGCGTCACGCATCTCCAATGCACGCCATCCCTGGCGGGCCTCATGGCCGAAGACCCGCGCTCACTCCAGGCCCTGCAATCGCTGCACACGCTGATGCTCGGTGGCGAGGCTTTGCCGCCTGACTTGGTGCAGCGGTTGACCGGACCGGCGCGCATCCTAAACATGTACGGGCCGACCGAAACGACCGTTTGGTCCACGACCTACACGGTGATGAACGGCCAAAAAACGATCCCGATCGGCCGCCCGATTGCCAATACGGAAATTTACATCGTGGACGAAAATCTGAAGGCGGTCGCCAGCGGCGAGCCTGGCGAACTACTGCTGGGTGGGTCCGGAGTCGCGCGGGGATATCTGTACCGCCCCGAATTGACGATGGAGAAGTTCATCCCGCATCTGTTCCAGCCGCATTCGGCGGCGCGCCTCTACCGGACCGGCGACTTGGTGCGCTGCCATCCCGACGGCAATCTGGAGTATCTCGGGCGCATGGACCAGCAGGTCAAGCTCCGGGGCTTCCGCATCGAGTTGGGTGAGATTGAAGCCACGCTTCGCCTGCATCCTGAGGTCAAGGATTGTGTCGCAGTCATTCGCGAAGATCAGCCGGGAGACAAACGATTGGTGGCTTATCTCGTCGCCAGATCAGCGACCGCTACCGGGCACCGTATCTTGCGCGATTTTCTGGCCCGAAGACTGCCCGATTACATGGTGCCAGCCGCTTTCGTGGAAATGGCCGCATTGCCGTTGACACCAAATGGGAAACTGGATCGCAAAGCGTTGCCCGCGCCGGAATATAAGACGCATTCAGTAGAATGCTCCGGCACTTCCAGTCCGTTTGGAAGGAACAGGCCAATGGATCGTAACGCGGCCCTGCACTCGGGGCCACAGAAACCTGCGCACGACCAAGCTCCAGAGAAACCTCAACGCAACTCGATGCGTCCTGGACCGGAGCCCCGGGTGCCGGGCCAGGTTCCAGAATCTGCGGCGCTGGAGAGGGTTTCTGTGCCCGCCCGAAGCCTCGAGGCACTCTCAGCGAAGTCCCAATCTGCCCCGGCGACTACGATTGAAGCGCGCGTAAGCCGAATTTGGCGCGAGGTACTCGGTTTGGAAGAGGCCGCACAGGAGGACAACTTTTTCGAATTCGGTGGTAACTCGTTGCTCGCCACCCGACTGATGTCCCGACTGCGTCGTGAATTCGGGTGCGATCTGCCGTTGCGCCTGGGGTTCGACTGCCCAACCATTCAGGAGTTGAGCCATGCTGTTTCCGCCGAAGTCGGACCAGGAAACGGGACATCGTCGCTCAATCCTCAGGTGATCGCGCGTCGAAAAAACACCGCGGAAGCGCCGCTTTCTTTCTCCCAACAGCGCCTCTGGTTTCTTGCCTGGATCGAACCGGGGCCGCACTACAACGAACACTTCGATTTGCGGCTCACAGGGCCGCTCGACGTGCCCGCGCTGGAACAGGCATTCAACGAAATCATCCGACGTCATGAAACGCTGCGCTCCACCTTCGAGCAAATTGATGGCACCCCGTTCCAGCGCATTAAACCTGCCTTGACGATAACAATGCCCGTGCTGAATCTTTCCAACCGGCCAGCGGCCGAAGCCGAAGCTATCCGCTTGGCGGTCGAACAGAGCCAGGGGACTTTTCAACTGGACCAGGGGCCTTTATTCCGCGCGCGGCTGTTGCGCCTTTCGGACCGCGAGCACATTCTCGCCTTGACCCTCCACCATATCATCATCGACGGCTGGTCGCGCGGTGTGTTGCTGAACGAACTGGCCGCGCTCTATCCGGCATTTCGCCGACGTGAGCCGTCCCTGTTGCCGGAATTGCCCATCCAATACGCGGACTTCGCGGCCTGGCAGCGGCAGGGGTTGCGGGACGAGGCGATGCGGGACCATTTAGCGTACTGGCTTAAGCAACTTCGCGGCGCGCCGCCCCTGCTGGAACTGCCCTCCGACTTGCCACGGCCGGAGATCCAAAGTTACCGGGGTGCGCGCTTGCCTCTGCGCGTGAACGAAGCAACCTTGCGCCAGATCTCCGCCCTCGGGCGACAGGAGGGATGCACCGTCTTCATGGTGTTGCTGGCCGCTTTCCAGGCATTGCTGGCGCGTTACACCGGCGGCGACGACATCGTGGTCGGCTCGCCGGTTGCCGGCCGCAACCATGCGGAAACCGAAGGCCTGATCGGCTTTTTCCTGAATCCCCTGGTGTTGCGCGGCGACTTGTCGGGCGATCCCACCTTCGTCGAGTTACTGCGTCGCACCCGCCAGATGGCCTTGGACGCCTACGCTCATCAGGACCTCCCGTTTGAAAAACTCGTCTCTGAACTACACCCCGTCCGGGACCTTGGCTTCAGTCCTCTCTTCCAGGTCATGCTCGTATTCCAAAACCTCGCCGCGCGATCTGTCCATGCTGGAGATTTGACCATCACCTCAATAGACAACGACGCGGGTATTTCCAAGCTGGATTTGACTCTACATTTGGAGGAGACACCACGGGGTTGCAGCGGCTGGGTCGAGTACGCCACGGATCTGTTCGAGCCGCTTACCATCGCCAGACTCATGGCAGATTTTCAAGCCCTGCTGGAAAATGCATTGGCGCAACCGAACGACCGGCTTTCGCAATTCCCGACCGAGCCGCGCTACCCGTCGCGCGCCAGGAGGAATGGCGATAGCGAGCCGCCTGAACCGTCGGACCCTGGGCAGGGGAGAGGAGCGACGGCGTCTCGGGGAAGCCTGCTTGCGATTCGACGATCGACCGAACCCGCCAGTTCGTTCGGGCACCCGTTGGAGCCGCCGCGCGGTTCTTCCGCTGTGCCTTACTCCACCGGGTGCTTGGATGTCCGCCCGGCGCCACGGAGCGAAGTTGTACAGCGATTAGCCCGCATCTGGTCCGAAGTGCTTGGGATCGAGAAAATCGACCTGCATGACAACCTTTTTGACCTGGGGGCGCACTCGCTCCTGGTTTTCAAAATCGCGGTTCGCATAAACAATGCCTTTAAGGTCGAGGTCCCTTTCCAATCGTTCCTTGAGACCCCAACGCTTGGAGCGATTGCCTGCATCATTGAAATTGGCCTCCGCCATGCGGACCTTATGGCCGCCAAGGTGCCGGCGGATGCGTTCGTACCGGGATTTACTCCGGAGGGTTTTCAAGAGACGGCCGCATCGGTCTCTTGCGGTTTACGCAGTCGCCGGCATCAACTCCGAAAAGTCTTCGTGGAGATGGTTTCCGGAATCGTTTGCCGCTTTGCGCGTCGTCCGAAAAGTGCTCCGGAAGTTCTTCTCCCCGATGGCAACGCCGCCGCAGAGAAGCCGCCACCCGCTCATATCGCTACGAACGCCTTGAGGTTCGAAAAGCAACATAATTGATGCGGCCAGCTTCGAGCGGTTTGGTACCAGCGCCTCGCGCTGGCGTCGCATTTCCCAAAAATTGGGCGACTGCCTCAGCGCAAAGATCACCTTCACGGAATTCGAATCCAGGGTACCGGCTGCTCCGCCTTAATCACTCCGCTCCTTCGTCGGAACATTCCCAAAACCTTTGACTCCGACCCGTCACCGGGCGCGCAGACGTTGGTGGGGTTCGTGACCGATACCGAAAGCGACGGCGTGCTGCACCGAATCGCGACTCTGACCGCAATGACATCCCTTCAATAGCGGCTGGGGTCTTTGCCGCCGCTGGGTGCGGTTTTCACCTACTACTCCGAAAACGCTTTGCCGCTTAGTTTTCCCGCAGCTCGAAATATTGATGACAAAAGACTCGAAAGAACATTTGCACGAACTGCCGGCGGGTTAACCGCCGTTTCGCGGTCCGCGAAGGAAACCTGGAGTTAGGCCGGCTTTTGTACGCGGCCGGCTATTGGCAGTCCGCACAAATCTCATGACCACGATTGAAAACGCAAGGCTCGCGCCAGAGACCGGGGTTATAGGCCGGGCGGGCGCGGCCAGCAACGAACCCGCATGCCGGTTCGTTGGGCTGAATAACCCTCGGGTTGAGTTTCCCGCCGACAAATGCATTCACCAGCTCATCGAGGAACAGGTCCAGCGCACTCCGAACTCGACGGCGGTCATTTGTGAGAATCAACGGCTGACCTATCGTGAACTTCAGGACCGCGTCGATGACCTGGCCTGTGCGCTTCAACTACTTGGTATCGGCCCCGACGTTCCCGTGGGGATTTGCCTTGAGCGGTCGGTGGATATGATGGTGGGGCTGCTTGCCATTCTCAAAGCCGGCGGTTGTTACGTCCCGCTCGATCCTGCCTATCCGAGAGACTGCCTCATGTTTGTGCTGGCCGACGCGCAGCCGCCCGTATTGCTGACTCAAAAGTCGTTGCGGAACGATCTGAACTTTGAAATTCCCGAGCTGAAATTGCTCTGCGTGGATGAACTCGATCACGCACCGCGCATCACGAGCCGCATATCAGCGAACACGGAGCCGGGAATACCGGCCGCGAGTCACGACTCCAGCCGTCTCGCCTATGTCATTTACACCTCCGGCTCCACCGGCAAACCCAAAGGCGTCATGGTTACCCATCGCAATATTGCCAATTTCTTTGCCGGCATGGATCGCGTGCTGGGCGTGGATCCCGGCGTGTGGCTGGCCGTCACGAGCATTTCGTTCGATATTTCGGTGCTGGAGCTTTTCTGGACGCTCGCGCGTGGATTTACTGTTGTGCTTTATTCTGAGGCCTCGCGCACCAAGCCTCAGCCGAAGGTCATCGGGCAGACCGCTGACCTCGCTTCCCTTTCGCCGTTGAGGGGCGAGGAAGTACGCGTCTCGCCGGCGGCAGAGCAAGAGATCCATTCCAGTCGCAATCAGCGATCCATTTCCGATCAGATTCTCGAGCATGGGGTTACTCACTTCCAATGTACCCCTTCGCTTGCTGGAAATCTCATTCGCACACCCGAATCGTCGGAAGGTCTGCGGCAGCTTCGCAAGTTCCTCGTCGGCGGCGAAGCGTTGCCGGCGGCCTTGGCGACTCAATTACTGCAAATATTACGCGGTGAATTGCTCAACATGTATGGCCCCACAGAAACCACCGTCTGGTCTGCCACCCATCTCGTGCGCCAGGCAAACGGCATCGTCCCTATCGGACGCCCGATCGCTAACACGGAGATTCACCTTCTGAATGATCAGCTTCAGCCAATTGCCGCCGGTGAGCCAGGAGAACTTTTGATCGGCGGCGAAGGCGTCGCGCGCGGCTACCTGAACCGCCCTGAACTGACGGCGGAAAAGTTCATCGTCGACCCATTCAGCCTGGACGCATCGGCGCGACTCTATCGAACCGGCGACATCGGACGGTATGGGGCTGACGGAACAATCGAATTTCTTGGACGTGCAGATCACCAAGTGAAGCTGCAGGGCCATCGCATCGAACTGGGCGAGATTGAATCGGTCCTGCGCCAGCACACGAGGGTGCGGGAATGCGTCGTTCATGTCTGGGAAGCCGGGCCGGACGACAAACGGCTCGTCGCATACATCGTTCCATTGGGCGCGGCATCGGCGCTCGCCATTGAATTGCGCCGGTTTCTGGAATCTACTCTTCCCAGCTTCATGATCCCGGCGGCGTTCGTGTCGCTGGAAGCGCTGCCGCTCACGCCGAATGGAAAAATTGATCGCAATGCGCTGCCCAAGCCAAATGAAGTTCGTCCGGCCACCGATCCGGCTTACGTGCCTCCGCAGACGCAAATCGAAGAAGCCATCGCTTGCATCTGGCGGCAGGTTCTACGCGTTGAAAAGGTGGGTGTGCATGACAATTTCTTCGATCTCGGCGGCAATTCGCTCTTGCTCATGGAAACTCACGCAAAGCTCTGCATCGCGCTGAGCGTTGATCTTCCCGTCGTGCGGTTCTTCGAACACCCGACCGTCGCCGCTCTCACGGAATTTCTGGCCTCCCACAAAAAGGCCTCGCTGAGCAACATTCACGAACGCGCCACGCGCCAGCGCGAAGCCTTCGCGCGCCGGCAATTCCAAGCAGCGACAGTATGAGCAACGCTGCCAACAACACAACCGGCATTGCCATCGTCGGCATGGCTGGACGCTTTCCCAAGGCGCGAAACCTGGACGAGTATTGGCGAAACCTGCGTGAGGGCGTTGAAGCCATTTCCTTTTTCAGCGACGACGAACTCGCTGCCGCCGTCGTCGCCGTTCCCCGCGGAAATCCCAATTATGTCAAGGCCCGCGCCGTGCTCGAAGGTGCCGACCTTTTCGACGCCGCGTTTTTCGCGATGAATCCAAAGGAAGCCGAACTGACCGACCCGCAGCATCGTCTCTTTCTCGAATGCGCGTGGGAAGCGCTGGAAAACGCGAACTGCGATCCATACAAGTTTGGCGGCGCAATCGGCGTGTTCGCCGGCATGAGCACCAACACCTATCTCGCGCACAACCTCGACGTCTCGCCTCAGCTAACCATCGGCAGCAACGACGCATTTCAGACGATGCTCGGCAATGAGCGCGATTATTTGCCGACCCGCGTTTCTTACAAGTTGAACCTAAGAGGCCCAAGTCTGAATATCCAAACCGCGTGCTCCACTTCGCTCGTCGCGGTTTGCGTGGCGTGCCAGCATTTGCTGACGTACCAGTGCGACATGGCGCTGGCCGGAGCGGTATCCGTCTCGTTTCCGCAAAAGCGAGGTTATATCTATCTGGAAGGCGGCATTACGTCGCCGGACGGACGTTGCCGGCCGTTCGATGCGAACAGCGCGGGCACAGTCGCCGGCGAAGGCGTCGGAGTGGTAGCGCTGAAGCGGTTTGAGGATGCTTTGAAAGACGGCGATGCAATCTACGCCGTCATCAAAGGATTTGCCACGAACAATGACGGTTCGCTTAAAATCGGTTATACCGCTCCAAGCGTCGAGGGCCAAGCCGATGTTGTCGCGATGGCCCAGGCGATGGCGGGCGTTGAACCCGAATCGATCGGCTACGTTGAAGCACATGGCACTGGCACGCCGCTGGGTGATCCGATAGAAATTGAGGGCCTGACCCGCGCGTTTCGCCTCGGCACCAGCGCAAAGAATTTCTGCGCTATCGGTTCGGTCAAAGGCAACATCGGCCATCTCGACACTGCCGCAGGCATTGCTGGCCTCATCAAAACTGTGCTGGCGCTGCGCCACAAACACATTCCGCCGAGCCTTCATTTCGTATCGCCGAATCCGAAAATCAATTTCGCAGACAGCCCGTTCCGCGTAAACTATGTGCCGACCGAATGGAAAAGCGGCAGCACGCCGCGACGAGCGGGCGTCAGTTCGTTCGGCATCGGCGGCACAAACGCGCATGTCGTTCTCGAAGAGGCACCGGTGTGCGAACCCTCCGCTGCTTCCCGGCCCGTGCAATTGTTGCTCCTCTCAGCTCGGACGAAGACCGCCCTGCAGGCGGAGGCAAACAACCTTGCGACTCATCTCACGAAACATCCGTCCGCCAACCTCGCCGACGTGGCCTATACCTTGCAGACAGGGCGGCACGCTTTCGAACATCGCGCGATGCTCGCGTGTCGCGACGCGGCCGAGGCGGCGGAAGCCTTGGCTTCGTTCGATCCAAAGCGAGTGTTCACCGGCTCTCCACAAGACGAAACTCCTCCCATCGTTTTCATGTTTCCTGGCCAAGGCGCCCAGCACACCAATATGGGGCGGCAACTGTACGAAACCGAACCGCTGTTTCGGAGAACTGTGGACCATTGCTGCAAGCTGCTTGAGCCGCATCTTGGTTTGGATTTGCGAACCGCGCTTTATCCCGCCGTTTTCAGGGGCGGACGCGAGCAGGCTCACCCCGGTTCCAGCGACCGGGATCAGAGCCTCTTCACGTCGGCTGCTGCGAGATTAAGCCAAACCGCGATCACCCAGCCCGCGATGTTCGTCGTCGAGTATGCGCTGGCGAAATTGTGGATGAAGTGGGGAATTCAGCCGGCAGCGATGATCGGCCATAGCCTTGGCGAATACGTGGCGGCGTGTGTTGCCGGAGTCTTTTCTCTCGACGACACGCTCACACTCATTGCCGCGCGCGGACGCATGATGCAAGCGATGCCGGCGGGAGTGATGCTCGCCGTGCGTCTGCCAGAGTCAGAAGTTAAACCCCTTTTGCGGGAAGGCATTTCCCTCGCCGCGGTGAACGCTGCGACGGCTTGCGTCGTCTCCGGCCCAAGCGACGCAATCGAACCTTTTCAAGACCAACTCGCCGAAAGCAACACGGGTTACGTCGCGCTTCAGACTTCTCACGCGTTTCATTCGGCGATGATGGAGCCCATTCTCGGGCCGTTTGCCGAACTGGTTCAGAGAATGGAGCGTCACCCACCTGCGATTCCATTCATCTCCAACGTCACCGGCACATGGATCACCGAGGCTCAAGCCGTTGACCCGGCGTATTGGGCAACTCATTTGCGCCGGACAGTTCGGTTCGCTGACGGGTTGACCGAGCTATTCAAGACGCACCGAGTCTTTCTCGAGGTTGGACCAGGACAAACTCTTAGTGGACTCGCGCGCCAACATCCCGCACGCAAAGTGACGACGCCGATCATCGCTTCGCTCGCGAGCGCAAAAGATGAATCGCCGGAACTCGAGGTCATGCTAAACGGCCTCGGCCAGCTTTGGATCAGCGGCGTATCGCCGCCTTGGGACAAGTTTTATTTGGGAGAAAAACGTCGCCGCGTGTGGCTGCCGACCTATCCGTTCGAGCGAAAGCGTTATTGGGCGGAACCTGTGCCTGCGAAATCGGCACAACCTGTTGAACTCAGCACGAGCGTGGTTCCCGCCAAACCAAACGGCGCCTGGAAGGAACGTTCACCCGAACGAGTTGACGCCGCCGCCGCAGATGCCGTTGCGGCAGCACAGAACCGCCGCCCTGCGCTGGCGGAAAACCAGACTCGCTCGCGGCTCCGATCGTTGGTGGGAAAGTTATCCGGGCTGGACGCTGTGACGCTGGATAGCGCAACCCCATTCACCCAACTGGGGTTCGACTCGCTATTCCTCACGCAGGCAAGCGTCGCCGTGGAGCGCGACTTCGGAGTGTGCGTCGCCTTCCGCCAATTGCTCGAAGAATTTCCAACGCTGGAATCGCTTGCAGTGCACATCGATCGCAACCTTCCAGCGCAAACCCCGCCGCGGGTGACGGGGAACGGAAATGGCCACTTCCATTTCGACACGGCCGACCTGGATACAATCTCGCTCGCACCGCTTACGGAGTCGCAGCGCGAAATCTGGTTAGCATCCCAGATGAGCGAACCCGCTTCGTGTGTTTACAACGAGTGCCGGTTGCTCCATTTCCGCGGGCCCATACGAGCCGACGTTCTGGGCACTGCCCTGCAAAAACTGATCGCTCGTCATCAAGCGTTACGAACCACGTTCGCGGCCAGCGGCGATATTCAAGAAATTCATCCCACGGTGAATGTGGCGCTTCCCATCGCCGATTGGTCGCCGCTCGAAACAGCGGCGCGCGCGCTGCGTCTGGACGCCGCGCAAACCGAAGAGGCGCGGCAACCGTTTGATCTCGTCCGCGGGCCGGTCATTCGCGCCCGGCTGATTCGTCTGGCCGCAGATCATCATGTCTTTGTCGTGACCGTTCATCATCTGGCTTGCGACGGTTATTCGTTTGGAATTCTGCTGCATGACTTGGGCGAACTGTATTCCGCTGAGTGTCACGGCCGCTCCAGCTCATTGCGATCCCCGCTGCAATTCAGCAATTACGTCAAAATCCAGACGGAGCGCGAACAAAGCCCGGCGCATACTGCGGATGAAAAATATTGGGTTGATCAATTTTCCGCCGAGGCGCCCGTGCTGGAGCTTCCCACCGATCAACCCCGCGCGTCGGTCTGGCGATTCGACGGCGCGCGGGAATGGCGAGCTTTCCCGCAAGCGCTCGGCGAACAGTTGAAGCGCCTGAGCGCGGAGAGGGGTTGCACGCTCTTCACAACGCTCTTCGCGGCTTACACGCTGTTGCTCCGGCGATTGTCCGGGCAGAAAGACGTCGTCGTCGGCGTGCCGCTGGCCGATCGCGCGCTTGCGGACGGCGAAACGCTCGTCGGCCACTGCGTGAATTTCCTGCCGCTGCGCGCGAGCATTGAAGACAACGACACGTTCACCGCGCATCTTGCGGCGATGCAGAAAATTTTCCTGAATGCCGACGAGCACGGGCGTTACGCCTTTGGCAGCCTGCTTCAGAAGCTGAAAGTGTCTCGCGAGTCGAGCCGCATGCCGCTCGTCTCGGCGACGTTCAACCTGGAACGTGTGGCGGAGGAGCCAACATTTGCCGGCGTCGAAACGGAACTGAACGGCAATGCCCACAGCGCGGCCAGCTTCGACATTAACTTTGACGTGACCGATGCACAGGAGGGCTTGCAACTCAACTGCCGGTATAACGCGAGTTTGTTCTGCGCCCAGACGATTCAGCGCTGGCTCGCGCATTTCCAAACCTTGCTGGAAGGAATAGCTGCCGATCCGCAACGCCGCGTCTGTGATCTGCCTTTGCTGACCGAAGCTGAGTCGAGAAGAATTCTCATCGAGTGGAACCAAACGCGCGCCGATTACCCGCGCGACCATCGGGTTCATCGCATCTTCGAAGAAGAGGCCGCCAAAACGCCGCACGCCACGGCGGTAGAGGCTGAGGGAACGCGGTTGACCTATGGCGAGCTGAACGAGCGGGCGAATCGTCTCGGACATTACTTGCAGAGGTTGGGGGTTGGCCCGGAGACAATCGTGGCGGTGTGTTTAGATCGGTCATTGGAAATGATCGTCGCGCTGCTCGGCATTTTGAAAGCCGGCGGCGCTTACCTGCCTCTCGATTCATCGCATCCGAAGCAACGCCTTGCGCTGATGCTGGAAGAGGCCCACGCGCCGATGGTGTTGACGCAGGATAAACTCCGCGCTCTTCTGCCAGAGACGGGCCACGCCCTCATTTCAGATCTCAAATCACACATTTCAAACCCGACGATCATCTGTCTGGATTCGAGAACACAAGCAATCGCGCGGGAGTCGCTGACAAATCCAGTGAGCCAGACTACCGCCGAGAGCCTGGCCTACGTCAGCTTCACCTCCGGCTCGACCGGCAAACCCAAGGGTGTGTGCATCCCTCATCGCGCGGTGGTGCGGCTGGTGAAGAACACGAACTATGCGTCGATTACGGCGAATGAAGTTTTCCTGCAACTCGCACCGCTCGCGTTCGATGCCTCGACGTTTGAAATCTGGGGCCCGCTATTGAACGGGGCACGACTCGTCTTATTCCCGGCACGCGCCCCATCGCTGGCGGAACTTGGCGAATTCATTCAAAAGCGCGGCGTCACCACGCTCTGGCTCACGACGGGCCTATTTCACCAGATGATCGAGGAGCAGAGCGACTCGCTGCGCGGCGTTCGCCAGCTGCTGGCAGGCGGCGACGTGCTGTCTGTGCCGCACGTGAAACGCGCGCTGGAAGATTTGCCCGATTGCCGGCTGATTAATGGGTACGGTCCCACAGAGAACACGACCTTTACCTGTTGTCACCAAATCACGAACGCGAGCGTTGAAGGGCGTTCCATTCCCATTGGCCGCCCCATTGCGAACACGCAGGTCTATGTGCTGAACGAAAACCTGCAATTGGTCCCCATTGGCGTGACGGGCGAACTTTACGCAGGCGGCGATGGCCTGTCGCGCGGTTATCTAAATCAGCCTGAGCTGACGGCGGTAAAATTTATCCCGAATCCATTCAGCAACGATCGGCGCGCGCGGCTTTACAAAACCGGTGATCTCGCTCGCTGGCTCCCGGACGGAGGCATCGAGTTCCTTGGCCGCGTGGATTCGCAAGTAAAGATTCGCGGCAATCGTGTCGAGTTGCTCGAAATCGAGACTGTCTTTTGCAGTCATCCTGCGGTGCGCGAATGTGTGGTGGTCGCCCGTAAAGACCATTCGGGGGACAAACAGCTCACAGCGTATTTTGTGAGTACGGACCCCGCGCCGCCGTCTGCTGAAGAATTGCGCGGACACCTCCGGCGCGCGCTTCCCGATTACATGGTCCCCTCCGGGTTTGTCCGGCTTCAATCGCTGCCGCTCACTTCCAGCGGCAAAGTGGACCGAAAAGCACTGCCCGACCCAGGCGAAAAAGATATCACCTCTCGCCAACATTTTGTCACGGTTAACGACGGTTTCGAAAGACAGTTGGCCGAAATCTGGCAGGACGTTTTGGGCCGCAGCCGCGTCGGGGCGAGTGATGATTTCTTTGACCTCGGCGGACATTCGTTGCTTGCCTTGCGCCTGATTGCCCGCGTGGAAACCATTTTTGGAAAAAAACTCCCGGTCGCGTCGGTGTTTCGGGCTCGAACCGTCGCGCAGATGGCGAATCTGCTTCGCGAAGATGGCCAGCCGCCGCGCGCGACGAGCATCGTGGAAATCCAGCCCAAGGGCAGTCGTCCGCCACTCCTGCTCGTGCACGGCGCTGGCGGCGGGATGTTTTGGGGTTACACGGCACTAGCGCATCATCTCGGCACCGACCAACCTGTCTATGCCTTCAAATCGCGCGGCGTGGACGGTTGCGATGAGCTTGCCAGCATTGAGGAAATCGCCCGGCATTACGTCGCCGATTTACGCGCGTTTCAGCCGCACGGACCGTATTGCCTCGGTGGCTACTGTTTCGGCGGCAACGTCGCCTACGAAATGGCGCGGGAAATTAGCGCCCAGGGCGAGAAGGTTTCGCTACTCGCATTGATCAACTGCATGCCGCCAAATTCCAGCTATGATCGCATTCATTTCACCCCGCTGTTTTGCGTGAGGTTTCTGAAGAACCTGATTTACTGGAGCAATTATGTCCTGCATCTCAAACGCGGTCGTCGGGGGGAGTTCCTTGGCTGGAAGCTGCGGGCGCTGAGGACGAAACTGCTGCACATGAGGCGGCTGGCCGGCGCGGCGCCTTTGGATTTTGATATTGCGGACTTCGTGGACCTTGCCTCGCAGCCCGAAGGCCGGCGCAGTTTATGGGAGACGCACGTTCACGCGCTCGTCAAGCACCAACCCAAGCCCTACGCGGGACACATCACGCTGTTTCGCACGCGCGGCCATTCTCTGCTCTGCTCTTTCGACGAAACCTTCGGCTGGTGCGATTTCGCGGCGGGCGGTGTCGCGGTACGAACCGTTTCCGGCGCGCACGAAACAATCATGGATGAGCCCCACGTACGTTCGCTGGCGGAGGAACTTCGAAAGTGTTTGGACGAGTCGAACGCTGCGGCTGAGCCAGCCAACGCTCTTCTCGCGTTTCACCAGCTGGGAGAACGCTTGCGGGTTACGCGCGAAACTGAAACCGCCGTAACCGGTGCAAACAAAATGCCGACGGAAGTTCGCAGCGTGGTGCCAAAATCCCTGGAACCGGTCGCACCGCCGGACGACGAAGCCATGGCCCGCGCGAATACAAACGTCCGCCAATCAAAATACGTCCATCAGATGTTCGAAGACCAGGCCGCGCGAACGCCCGGCGCTGTGGCGGTCGTCGTCGGAAACGAACAGATGACTTATGCCGAACTGAATCGGCGCGCTGACAAAGTCGCGGAACATCTGCGAGCATTAGGGATGGGCCCGGACGTGCCGGTGGGAATCTGCGTGGAACGCGCCTTCGAAATGGTGATCGGCGTGCTGGCCATTGTGAAAGCAGGCAGCCCTTACGTGCCCCTTGATCCCGCGTATCCGATAGAGCGGCTCAAACTCATGCTCGAGAGTGCGCGAGTTCCGGTGCTCCTGACCCAAACCTCGCTGCGTGGCAACCTGCAATTTGGAATTCCTAATTTGAAGGTGCTCTGCGTGGAGGAAGCTGAACTTCGATTAGCAGGCGAGAGCTCCCCAGTTCCTTTTGCCGTTGAGAACGCAGGCAACTGGAGCAATCACTCCGCACGTCATACCATGAATCCCCTCACGAAACTCCCGAACCAAGCCTAGCATGAAACTACTCAGATTTATCCTGCGGTCCTGTCGAGGTATGAGTGTCCTGATTGTGGTGGCAGCCATTGCAAGCGGCGCGTGCAACGCCGGCCTGCTGGCGGTGGTCAACACGACCCTTTCTCATTCCGGCCGGGTTGGCGGATGGATCATTGCCGCGTTCGTTGCGCTTGGGTTCGGCAGGCTCGCGACCAGTTACTTTTCGCAAATGATTTCGGTGCGCTTCAGCCAGGAAACGATTGCCATTCTGCGCCGCGATCTCGTGCAGGCGATTTTGCGGGCTCCCTTGCGGCACCTTGAGGAATTAGGCGCGCCGCGGCTTCTGGTTGCATTGACTGACGATGTTTATAACGTAACACAAGCGCTGTTGGGGATTCCGATTCTCGCGGTGAATTGTGCGCTGCTCCTGGGCGGCGCGGCGTATCTCGCATGGCTGTCGTGGCCCATGCTGTGCGGGCTTTTGGGGTTCATTGTTGTGGGGGCGGCGGGACATCGCCTGCTCGTGCGCGGCGCCTTTCGCTCCTTGAATTCGGCGCGTGAAGATGAGGACAAGCTCTTCGCCCATTTTCGCGCTCTCACGGAAGGCATCAAGGAATTAAAACTGCACCGCCATCGTCGGGGCGTTTTCTTTTCGCGCGATATCCATGAAACGACCGAAGCCTATCAGCGACACAACCTAATGGCGGAACATCGTTTTACGCTAGCCCAACATTGGAGCCATTTGCTGTTCTACGTGTTGATTGGTTCGGTGCTGTTTCTGCTGCCGGGCCTCGCGACGGTGCAGCCTCATGCGCTGACGGGTTACGTGATTACGGCACTTTATTTAATGGGCCCGCTTGCCGGCGTCCTCGGCAGCTTCTCGCTGTTCGGGCGCGCGAACGTAGCACTGGAGAAAGTTGAGGGTCTTGGAATTTCCCTGGCAACGCGCACTCCAGAAACGAACGGCGTCATGCCGCAGGATCTGGAATTGTGTTTTCATCAGTTGGAACTTGCGGGTGTCACACACTCGTATCATCCCGAGAACGACGACAGCCATTTCATGATTGGTCCCGTGAATCTGGAGTTCCGTCCCGGCGAAATCGTGTTTCTCGTCGGCGGCAACGGCTGCGGCAAATCCACGCTCGCGAAGATTATCGCCGGACTTTATCCGCCGGAACGCGGCGAGATCCGGGTGGATGGCAAGCCGGTGACGGATGCGACCCGCGACGACTATCGCCAGCTTTTCTCGGCCGTGTTCTCGGATTTTTACCTGTTCGACAGTTTTATCGGGCTGAGCGCCGCGAATCTCGACGAGCGGGCACAGCTTTATCTCCGGCAGTTGCACCTTGACCGCAAAGTCAAAATTCAGGATCAAAAACTCTCGACAATCTTTCTCTCCCAGGGCCAGCGGAAGCGCCTGGCGCTGCTGACGGCGTATCTGGAAGATCGTCCGTTTTATCTCTTCGACGAATGGGCTTCCGATCAGGACCCGCAGTTCAAGAGCATTTTCTATCATCAATTGCTTCCCGAGCTGAAAGCACGAGGCAAGACCGTGCTCGTCATTACGCACGATGATAATTACTTCTCGTGCGCCGACCGGATTATAAAACTCGATTACGGACAGGTCGTTTCTGAAAAGAGCTTCACCGCGCCGCAATTCGCGCCGATCACCGAAGAGGAAGACGCTTCTCTCGTCTCTCCAGTCGCGGGCGCATGAGGCCGGCGGATATCTCGTGGAAGGTGGCGCCCAACAGCCTGGAACCGCTCGAGGCCAAGGTCCACGTGTTCTGCGCACCGCTGGATATGTCTCCGAAGCGGTTCGAAGAACTGGTTCAACCCTTGTCGGACGAAGGATGGCGGCAAGCTGGACGAGTTCACTTTAAGCGGGACTGCGAACGATTCCTGGCCGGAAGCGAGATGCTGCCGGAGATTCTCGGCGTGTTGTTGGATGTGAAGCCCCCGAGCTCTGTGGTCTGGTGCGACAAGCGTGCAGAACCGTAAATCGCAGCACCTGTTGCCGCTCAATCGCTCCGATTCAATCGCGGTTTTCCTCGCCGCGCGAAAAAGGCTGCCTGCTTGGGCTGCCCCTGGAACAACCCGGTAGCTCGTCAGGCTCGTGACCTCAAGGTAGCTGGTTCAAATCCAGCCCCGCAACCAATCCCCTATGCCTGAAACCAACTCGGTTTGAGGTCCTTCACTGCATTAAGCATGAACTGGATCGCAACCGCAGCCAGCAGCAGGCCCATGATGCGGACCGTGATGTTCATCGCAATGGGGCTCAGCCAGCGGGCACCGCGGGCGGACAGCCGGAAAATCAGATAGCAGACGAAGCAAACCAGGAGGATGCACCCATAAAGCGCTACCCGCTGAACCAGGTCGATCGCCTGGTTGTGGAGCAGAATGGCGGTTGAAATGGCGCCTGGGCCGGCCAGCATCGGGATCGCCAGCGGCGCCACGGCGATATCAGTTTTTTCGACGCCGGCGGCGGTTTCTTCAGAGGTTTCCTGCACCCGCGAACGCTGCGCCCGCAACATGTCGAGCGCGACCAGTAGTAGCACGATGCTCGCCGCGATCTGAAACGCCGGCATGGTGATGCCCAGAAATTTGAAGATGTATTTGCCGGCCACCGCAAAGGTCAACAGCACGCTGGCGGCGACCCAGCAGGCCAGTCGCGCCATCTTAATACGCTGCTCCGGCGTGTCGGTGGGCGTCATAGCCAGGAACGCGGGCACGGTGGCAAGCGGGTCGATGATGACGAACAGCGAGCTCGTCGCCAGCAGGATATACTCGGACAGTGTCACGGGGTTTGCGAGTTACGTAATTGTTGTCCAAACCTAGCGCATCGTAAATCGCAAAGCGGAGGGTGCGAATGCCAGCGTTTTTGCACGCTGCGCGCGGCTTCGCCGAGCGTGAAGGTCAAGCAGCGACCGAACAAGGGGCAAAAATGGCTTCGGTCATACCGTGGATGATTTTCTTGTCCGCCGGGCAAATCGTCGCGAGGACGCCACCCAGTTGCGCGCGGGCCGTGTCGGATTCGCCTTGAACGAAATAATAGGGGCAAAGCCGTACACGCCCCTTCATCGGCACAATCTGACGGCGGTCGAAATCGAACCATTGCGCGTCAACCAGAGCAGGCTTGTGGTAGCGCTGCAAGACGTAGGGGGAATGGCCGAAGCTGGCAATGGCTTGTTCGACGGCCGCCGCCCAATCGGCATGAGGCAAGTCGCTGCCCAGAAAAACGCCACGAGCGCCCCAGGCGTGGGGTGAGAACCCGGACACCTTCAAGATCAACTCCCGGTCTTTATGGGAAAGCGTTTGAAGCTGGCGCCAGTCCGTCAGGTTCAGTTCTGGAATCGCGCCATGCGGCGGCAACGGCGCGGGATCAACCACCCACGTGTACGGCGCCATGCGGAGCAGACGCTGAAGGAAACTCTCGCCGAGCTCCTGCCGCCAAAAGCCTTGCAGATGGCGGTTCCAGAGCAGCGCGAACAGCATTTTCTCCTCGAACATCGGCTTGGGCGGCGGTGTGAGGCGAATGCGCCGCGCCGCGGCCAGCTCGAAAATCTTTTTTGAGCCCGGCACATTGGGCAAATCGAACAATTCAAAAAAACGATAAACAGCGTCGCCCTCCGCCACTGCCTCGAGTTGTGAATCCTCAATTTTGAATCTCGAATCACCCGCCTGGCTGGCCACCCAGAGCATTTCGGGCCGGTAAGTGGCCGCCTCTTCCGACACCACGATGTGGACCTTCGGCGCGTCACCAAAGATCCCGGAGAAGCCGTCCAACATTCCCTGCTCGCCTCCAAGCACCCGGGCGCCCAATTGGGAGTACACCTGGTTGAGCCAGGCGGTCAGCCCGATGCCGCCAGGAACGGAATCCAGCTCCGTCACGCTCAGTCCGTGCTCCGTGATCAGCAGGTCGGGTCGAATCACTCGCGGCACTTCGTTCTTGAAAGCGGGCGAGCGTTGGAGAGCGATGAGGTCGGTTGGTTTCCCCTGATCCAACCAGCGATGCACCCAATCCGGTTGCTTCCCCTCCACACTTTTCCGGTACAGGAGATTGACCGCACGATAGAACTGCAACAGCACACGGCCGAGAGTCTCGATCTCTTTCGCGAGGGCGGCAGTGAGAGCGAACGGGGCCGGCGACGCCCGCCACTCGTGCCCGGCAAAGAGGCCTTCGGCCGGCAGATGGTCGCGCACGAAACGAGCGCGGTCCTCGTCGGAGAGGAGAGGAGGTTTGAGAGTGGTTGGAGTCACGAGGCCCACGTTCAGGTGCGTATCTGTCCGTTGCCCAGGCCCATCCATTTGTAACTGGTCAACTCTTCGAGACCCATCGGCCCGCGCGCGCCGATCTTGTCGGTGCTGATCCCTATTTCGGCCCCCATCCCAAATTCGCCGCCATCGGTGAATCGAGTCGAGGCGTTCCAGTACACGGTGGCAGAATCGACCTCGTTCAGGAACTGTTGGGCGCGCCGCTCATCGCGGGTGACGATGCTGTCGGAGTGCGCCGAGCCATAATGGTTGATATGTTCAATCGCCTGTTCCACGCCGTCGACCACGCGGACATTCAGGATGTAATCGTTGTACTCGGTGAAGAAGTCCTGTTCGGAAACCTTCCTGAGGGTCGGGAGCGGAGGGCGGACGGCCGAGTTCAAGATCCCGAGCGTCGTTTCGTCGGCCCGGAGTTCAACGTTGTTGTCAGCCAGCTTCCGAGCGATTAGCGGGAGGAACTGCGAGGCGACGGCTTTGTCGACGAGGAGAGTTTCCATGGCATTGCACACCGCGGGGCGCTGGACTTTGGCGTTCAGAGCAATGCTTTCCGCCATCTGCAAATCGGCGTCCGCATCCACATAGACGTGGCAAACGCCCTTGTAGTGTTTGATGACCGGCACCTTCGAGCACTCGGCAACCGCCCGGATGAGTCCCTCGCCGCCGCGCGGCATGCACAGATCCACGTATTGGGTAAGGGAGAGCAGCTCTTTGATGGCTTCCCGGTCGGTCGTCGGCACGACCTGCACCGCGAATTCAGGAAACCTCGGCAGCGCCTGCCGGCCGGCTTCCACCATGATTCGCGCGATGGTTTGGTTCGAGTTCAGCGCCTCCTTGCCACCCCGCAGGATGGTGGCATTGCCCGACTTAAAGCACAAACTCGCCGCATCCGCAGTCACGTTCGGGCGGGATTCGTAGATGATGACCACCACACCGATGGGCGTGCTGACCTTTCGCAGTTTCAGTCCGTTGGGCCGGACCCGCTCACCCAGGACACGCCCCACCGGATCGGGCAGCGTCGCCACCTCTCGCAAACCCCGCGCCATCGCAGCGACCCGTTTGTCGTCCAGTTTCAAGCGGTCGAGCATCGCCGAAGACAGACCGAGGCCGACCTCCATGTCCAGCGCGTTGGCCTGTTTGATGGCGTCGCCGTCTCGCTCGAGCGCATCAGCCATCGCCAGCAGGCAGGTGTTCTTGTCAGCCGTGGTTAGTCTGGCCAACGCTCTGGCGGCAGTCTTAGCCTGCCGCGCCAGTTGGGTCATTTGCTCGGGCACCGTCATCGCCCACAAAGTAAGCCATGCCGGAAAAGTTCAAACCGAAAAACGCACAATCCTGATGCGCAACTGCATCTCACCCGTAACATCCCGGCTGCTACCCCGAACCGATCACCTATCGGCACTCCGGCGCCGCGCGCGATTTCTGCGCTTTATGGACTCGCGCACCAATTGGGCTACGAACCCGAACTTATTGGTCTCCATGCCTGCTCGCTTTGCCAGCCGCGTGATCTTTACGTGGAGACTCCTTTCCACAAACCCGCCAAGGTACTGTTTGTTCTTAGCCCTTTGGTTTGGCATAGCGGCCCCCGGGACGGACCGGGAGGCAGGTGCGTGCTTTCAGGCGGCCGCCGAAAGGCGGCGGGTGGAAGGCCGTTGGGAGCGCTTGCGAGGGCGCTTCTCCCGCTGAGCAAGCGCTTCACGCAGCAACTGCTGCGTAAACCCGAACTTGTCGTTCTCAAACCCTTCCCGCTTCGCCATCGCCACGACGGTCTGATAAAGCTCCTGCTCAACAAATCCGCCAAGTCGAACCTTATTTGGAGAGCGCTGATTGGGCATGGACTAACCATGCACGCTTTCCCAAGGTGGATCAACTCGCTTTGACAGTTTTCTTGAATTTACTTGTCAAAGGGGCCGCTTTTGCGCGATTCTGCCCCCGGCGATAGATGCTCCTCTTGCCACGTCCGGCGCGCACGCGACCCGCACCTCCAATCAACCAATTTGGAACCAGGAACACCTGATGAACAATCAATTGAATATCCCGCGTCCGCAGGCCACCGCCGCGTCGGCGGACAAGGTTTATCTGGAGTTTGAGCTCGATCCCGAAACGTTGGCCCAAGTCGAGGCGCTCGCACGGCAATCTCGCTGTACAGCCTTTGAAATGTGCGTTAAGCTGCTGAAGCTGCGACTCTCCGCCCGGCGCTCACGGGTGTTCGCGTAATACGGCAGGCTCCGGTTTGCCCGCGGCCGGCTCTTATCCATTTTCAGGCACCTGCCGGCGCAACCGGCGCAGGACCCGATACCCCACCATCTTCCGGCGTCGCTCGTCCCAAAGCCTAAAGCCTAGGGATTTCAAACTCGAAAGCAGGGTGACGGGCTTAACGGTCTGGAAAAGCGGCTCCGCCTGATGGCATTTTTGGAGGTGATAATTGGGAATGCGCGGGCTGAGATGATGAATATGATGAAACCCGATGTTGCCCGAAAACCATTGCAGAACTTTCGGCAATTTGTAATAGGAACTGCCCTGCAGCGCGGCCTTGAGGTAATCCCACTGATCGCCCCGTTCCCAGTAAACGTCTTCGAATTGGTGTTGGACGTAAAACAACCAGACTCCCACTGAACTTCCCACCGCCACCACGCCTAATTGCAAGAGCAGGTAGGTTCCCAGCCCCATGCTCCAGCCCATCCCCGCGACGAGCGCCAGTAACGCCAGGTTGGTCCCATAGACTGAAAGCCGCTCGCGTCTGCCCGCCTTCCTAGCTGGAAAGCGTTGGAGCACCAAGAAGAGGAACAGCGGCGCGACCAGGAACAGGATGAAGGGGTTGCGCGCCAACCGATAGGCAAACCGCTTCCAGCGCGACGCCGCCAGGTACTCCTGCACCGTAAGCGTCCAGACGTCGCCGGTTCCACGTCGGTCCAGATCCCCGGCGCTGGCATGATGAACGGCATGTTCCCAACGCCATTCATAGTAAGGCGTGAAGCACAGAAGGCCAGTGATGCTTCCCAGGATGTCGTTCGCGATGCGGGATTTAAAGAATGAACCGTGCCCGCAGTCATGAAAGATAATAAACAACCGCACCAAAAAACCCCCGGCCAGCAGCACTAATGGTACGGTCAGCCAATAGGAAATCGCCACGCTCCGATACATCAGAAACCAAAGAACGACGTAAGGCACCAGCGAGTTGACTATTTGCCACACCGCGCGCCACACCGCCGGACGTTGGTAATGCGCAACCACCAGCTTCCAATCCGGAGCGATTGATGAGTCTGGTTGGAGAGAGGCACCGGGCTCGGTTATGGGACGGCTCGTGCTCATGGTTGATTTTTTTGTTTATGGCGGCGTTGGCCGTGGCCAGTCGGCCTAACCGACAATACCACACATGCCAGCAGGAAGCGAGCCAGCCAAAAAAAGGACGAGGCCCGCGCCAAGCGGGCTTCGAAAAGCCGGACAGTCTTTCGGCTCAGTAACGATCCCGGCCACGGCCACCGCCACCGCCACCGCCGCCACGACCGCCACCACCGTAACCACCGCGGCCGCCACCGCCGCCGCCCGAGCGCTCCTCGCGCGGTCGCGCCAGGTTCACCGTTAAGGCGCGCCCGCCCAATTCCTTCCCGTTGAGCGCGTCGATGGCCTTTTGCGCCTCCTCAGGCGTGCTCATCGTGATAAACCCGAAACCACGAGGGCGGCCCGTGGACCGATCCATCATCAGGTTGGCTTCCACCACCGTGCCGTGGGCCGCGAACGCGTCCTGTAGGTCGTTCTCGGTGGTGTCGAAGGAAAGATTCCCTACGAACAGTTTTGTGCTCATCTAGTCTTGCTATCGTCTCGGACGGCTTCGCTTTCTGCAGACTGTTCCCGAGGATCGGGTCTCAAATCATCACCGAACTGCGTTCACCTGAAGATTTCCATGCCACGAAAGCGCAAAACCATCTTCTAGCGATCGACTCTGGCCTGTTCCGCAGGAATAGCAAGTGTAATTAATGTTCACTCCCGGTCCAACACCGCTCGCAGGCTCAACTCCGAACCCGCGCCGACCTGCAGTTCTTTGCGATAAACCTTGAACCCCGGCTTCCTGACCTCAACCAGATGCCGGCCCTCCGCCAAATTCAATTTTGCAGGCGAATTCCCTACAAACGCCCCGTCGATAAACACGTCGCAATGGTCATCCTCGCTCGTTACGTTCACTGAGCCTGTTTTCGCTGTTTCAGATGCGCCTGGCGTCTTGCCGGTTTTTCCATCGCTGCCGCCAGGCGGCCGGGATGCTCCCGCGGTTCCCGGTTTGAACTCGCGCGCCAGGCGCTGGGCCTCGGTGATCTGATCCGGGGTCAGCGAGCTCTCCAGTTTTGCCATGCTCACGCGGATGTCTGCCGCATGCTCATCGTCCTGCGCCGCCGCCAACGCATACCATTTGTAGGCCTGCACGTAATCCTTTGCCATCCCCGTGCCCTTTTCGTAGCAGAGCGCCAGACTATTCTGGGCCGACGCGGACCCTCGTTCCGCCGCTCGTCGAATCCACCTCGCACCTTCGAGCGCATCCTTCGTCACGCCGGTCCCCTGCAAATAAGAGTTACCCAGCTCAGCTTCGGCATCCGCATAGCCTCGCGCGGCCGCTTTCCGGAACCAACTCACGGCTTCGACGGCGTTCGGGTTGACCCCGCGGCCGTTCGCATAACAAAGGCCCAGGCTGAATTGTGCCTCCGCAAGGTCCTGCTCGGCAGCGCGACGGAACCATGCGACTGCTGTCGCCGTGTCCGTCTTGACGCCCTCGCCCGCGGCATAGTCCAGGCCCAATTGATACTGCGCTCGCGGCAGGCCCTGCTCGGCGGCTTTGCGATGCCATTTGGCCGCTCGCTTCAAGTCTTTTCCCACCCAGGTGCCAGAAGCATACAGCATCCCCAGGTCAAGTTGCGCCTGGGCCTCCCCGCCGTCTGCCCTGGCCTTGACTTCCTCGAACTGCCTCCGTTCTCCTTCCGTTGTTTGGCCACCCGATGCCAAGGGCGACGCCAGCCAGAACAGTAGAAGCGTCAATAAAAACCTGTTCACCAGACCACAATAGCGGTTTCGCGCTGCACGGCAAGCTCCCGCTCCAGGTGCGCGTGCGTTCGAAAGAGCTGAGGAGGGATGGGGCTAGAGTGCCAAAGCGGCAGGGGACTGCCGCAGTGCAAAACGCAAGCGAGCGTCGTCTGCCGTTCGTGCGTCCGCAAGCTTGTGGCGTGCGGCAGTCCTCTGCCGCTTTCCTACCTCGCAACAAAAGACCGTTCCCAGCGCCATGCTCAATCGGCCAGGAGCGCAGGGGCGTTGCCAAACCGCCCGCCGTCAAATCGAGATCGCGGTTTCCGTGTCGTGCACCTGCAGGTACTCCAGTATGCGGGTAACGCATTCGGCTGCGGTCAATTGGTCGGTGCGCAGTTCGAGCTCGGGCTTTAGTGGCGGTTCGTACGGAGCAGAGATGCCGGTGAACTCTTTGATTTCCTTCGCGCGCGCTTTGGCATAGAGACCTTTCGGGTCGCGCTGCTCGCAAATTTCGAGCGGAGCGTTCACATAAACCTCGATGAAGCGGCCGGCCGGCAGGAGCTTGCGGACCAGGTCGCGGTCCTCGCGGTACGGCGAGATGAACGCTGTGATGCAGATGATGCCGGCGTCCGCGAACAGTTTGGCGACCTCGCCCACGCGTCGGATGTTCTCGGTACGGTCCTTGGGCGAGAACCCGAGGTTGGCGCCCAGACCGTGCCTGATGTTGTCGCCGTCGAGCACATAAGCGTGGCGGCCCTGGTTGAAAAGCTCTCGTTCGAGTTCGGTAGCAATAGTGGATTTGCCGGCGCTCGAGAGTCCGGTCAGCCACAGAACGGAGCCCGCATGCCCGTTGCGCAGTTCGCGCTGCCGGGAAGTCACTTTGCCGCGGCTCCAGTAAATATTGTTGCTTTTGGTCGTCGCGTCATGGGTGCGACGCGGGTAGTTGTGCGCTGCGATGATGCCGCCTCCCGAAACGTCAAAGCCATCCACAATGACAAATCGGCCAGTGGGCACAATCTCGGTGTGGACATCGAAGGCGATCGGTTTGCGGGTGTGGAGCGTTAATTCCCCTACCTCGTGCCGGCCGACGAAAGAATCTTCGGGCCGGCGCGATACGGTTTCGAGCGTCGAGGCATCGATGACTTTTTCGATGGACTCGATTTGGCATTCGACCTCCTGAGTCGCCAGCTTGAGTTTGTACATTTTGCCTTTGGCGAACGGCTGGCGGCCCAGCCAGAACAAACGCGCCTTGAAGCTCGACAGCTCGAAGGGCGGGTCGGATTCCAGCGCGGCGACGGCGCCGCGCGCGACGAAGATTTGCTCGGTCAGCGTGATGCCGATCGACTCGCCGGCGGATGCAGAATTGGTGGGCGGCGCGTTCCAGCGCTCGATGGTTTTCACCGTGCTGGTCTTGTTGGTGGGAGAGAACACGACCCGGTCACCGACCTTGATCGAGCCGGACTCGACGCGGCCGGCGAGGATGCGGCGGTCGTCAAACCGGTAAACGTCCTGGATTGGCAGGCGCAGCGGCTGGCCATCAGGCAACTCGGACACCTTGAACTCATCGAGCGTTTGCAGGACAGTGGCGCCGCGCCACCAAGGCATATTGGCGCTGAGCGACGCGATGTTATCGCCGTGCTTCGCGGCCATAGGGATGAACGTTTTGGGCTCGACGCCGATGGTCTTGAGCCAGGAGCGGTACTCGGCCTCGATCTGCTTAAACCTCGCTTCGCTGTAATCTTCGAGGTCCATCTTGTTCACCAGGACAGCGATCTGGCGGATGCCCAGCAGGTTGAGCAAGTATCCGTGCCGGCGCGAGTTTTCCTGCACGCCTTCATGGGCGTCGATGAGCAGCAACGCGGCCTCGGCGTTGGCGGCGCCGGTGATCATGTTCTTAAGGAATTCTTTGTGGCCCGGAGCGTCGATGATGACGTACTGGCGCTTCTTCGTCTGGAACCAGATCTGCGCGGTATCGATGGTGATATTCTGGTCACGCTCGGACTGGAGGGCATCCATCAAATTGGCCCATTCGAAAGGGACGCCGCGGCGCTCGGCGACTTTCTGGAGCTGCTCGAGCTTGCCTTCCGGCAGCGACCCGGTGTCGTGAAACAGGCGTCCGACAAACGTCGATTTGCCATGATCCACATGACCGACGATCACGATTTTCAACTGTTCCGTCGGCGTGCCTGAATGTCCGTTTCCTGAACTCATGTCTGGCTTTGCGTTTTCACCCTTCCAAGCTTTTTACATTTGATGTTTCGTGTTTTCATGCCCTACATATACCCATCCCGCCTCAGCTTCTCGAACGCGTCCTCGCTCTCTTTGTCCTGCGCGCGGCCGGCGCGTTCCGGCGTTCGGGTGAGCCGCAGCTCCTCGATGATCTCGCCGACGTTCTTTGCCCTGGACTTGATCGGAAAGGTGCACGGCGCGCAGCCCAGGCTGCGGTAACGTTCACCCTTGCTGTTCGCGAAATAGAGCGGAATGACCGGGATATGCTCCCGTTCGATGTATTCCCAAACATTCAGCTCGGTCCAGTGGAGGAGCGGATGAATCCGGATATGCGCACCCTTTTCAAAGTCAGTTTTGAACTGGTCCCAGAGTTCGGGAGGCTGATCCTCGACATTCCATTCCATGTTTTTATCGCGCGGGCTGAAATAGCGTTCTTTGGCGCGGGTCGGCTCCTCGTCACGGCGCACGCCGACGATCACGCCGGTGAAATGATGTTTGTCGAGGACCTGCTTGAGGGCGTCTTTCTTCAAGGTGCCGCAACATTCGACGCGGGTGGCTTTGCCATTGGGATAGGTGACGCCGCTCTTGAGGACCTCTTCGTTCTTGCCGACGATGAGCTGCAGCTTCCAATCCTTCACCAATTGGTCGCGGTACTCGATCATCGACTGGATCTTGTAGGTCGTATCGACGTGCACTAACGGAAAGGGCACATGGCCGAAAAAGGCCTTGCGCGCCAGCCAAAGCAGGACGGTGGAATCCTTCCCAATGCTCCACAACATCGCGAGGTTCTCGAACTTGTTGAAGGCCTCGCGCAGGATGTAGATGCTCTGGTTCTCCAGTTTCGATAAGTAGTCCATGACGAATTAAATCTGAAAATCCACTTTCTTCGGCATGAACGTGTGAATGCCGCATTCGACTTTGTTGAAGCCAATCCACCGGCCGGCCCGCTCGTTCTCGCCGTTGGCGGTCCGTTTGGTACAGGGTTGACAGCCGATCGAGCCGTAGCCCCGATCGTGCAAGGGGTTATACGGGACCTTGTGCTCGCGCAAGTAATTCCAAACCGCGTCGCGGGTCCAGTTAGCCATGGGGTTGAGCTTGACGATGTCGCGTCCCGAGGTTTCGTCGAACGCATAAAGCTCGATGATGCCGATCGCCGAGCGGGTCTCGGATTGCTGCCGGCGCAACCCAGTAATCCAGCAATCGAGGTCGCAAAGTTTATCGCGCAGGGGAAGGACTTTGCGGATCGTGCAACACAGGTCCGGATTGCGCGACCAGAGCTCCGGGCCGTTGATGTCCGCCTGCTCCTCCACCGTGAGGTCCGGCTCCAGGGATTCGATCGTCAGTCCGAAAAAATCCTCGAGCCGTTTTTTGAGCGCGACCGTTTCCGGAAAAAGAAGGCCGGTATCAAGAGTGAACACGGGGAAAGGCAAATGATTCTGCGTGGCGAGGTGGATCATGACCAGCCCCGCGCCTTGAAAGCTCGTGCCAATCGCCGCGCGCGCGCCGAACCGCTCCCAGGCCCAGGCCAGGATTTCCTCGGTCCGCTGCCGGTTAAACCGCTCGTCCAGCGCCCGGACTTCTGCGGGAGTAAGCATGTCGGTTGGCGTTTGCACGGTCGGGTCAGTTGTGACGCAGACTTGAAATCTGCGGTATCGCAGGATTGTAGGCGGCGGACCCGCCGAGCTGGCGGGGGGCTGCCGGCTGGGAAGTCGGCGATACAGCAGGCTTGGAAGCCTGCGCTACGGGACGGGAGTTCATCGACGGGTCAAGAAGTAGCGCCACCCGCCGCCGGCCAAAGCACCCGCGCGCAAAAATCGCCGAAGCGCTCGCCGTTTTGACGCTCCTCGCGGTAGCGAACCAGCACGGCGCGAAGTTCGCCGAGCAGGTCTTCGCCCTTGACCGAGTCCTTGTACAGGCGGTTCAGGCGTGTGCTCGGTTCGTTGCCGCCGAGGTAAAGCTGATATTTGTTTGGGGACTTACCGACGAATGCGATCTCGGCCATGAAAGGCCTCGCACAGCCGTTCGGGCACCCGGTCATGCGGATGATCAGCTCCTCCTCCTGCAGGCCAAGTTCCGACAGCAGCTTTTCGACCCGCGTCAGCATTTCCGGCAGGACACGCTCGGACTCCGCCAGGGCCAGGCCACACGTTGGCAACGCCGGACACGCCATTGAGGCCAGCCGCGTTCTGCTGAAAGGGTTGCTCACGGAAACCCCGTGCTCGCCCAGGAGCTGCTCCAGCGCGGCACGTTGGTCGGGTTTGATGTTGACGAGTAACAAATTCTGCGAAGCAGTCAGCCGAACTTCCGGCTGAAACCGGTCGACGACGCGCCGCAAGCCGGTCTTGAGTTGATACCCGTCCACATCGTGAACGCGACCGTTCTCGACGAAAAGCCCAAGGAAGTAATTGCCGTTGGTCTGCTGATGCCAGCCAAGCAGGTCGCCTTGTTTGGTGAATTCAAATGGCCGCGCCGGACCCAGCTTAATCCCGACCCGCTGCTCTAATTCCAACCGGAACCAATCCACGCCGCGTTCTTCAAGCACGTACTTCAGTCGGGCATGCTTGCGATTTGTGCGATCACCGAAATCGCGATGAATGGTCACGACCGCTTTGGCGACGGCTTCCAGGTGCTCCGGCGCCACGAACCCGATCATATCCGCCAGGCGCGGGAACGTTTGGGCGTTGCCATGGGACATTCCCATGCCGCCTCCGGCCACCAGGTTGTAACCGGCCAACCGGCCATTCTCTGCAATGACGATGAAGCCCTGGTCGTTGGTGAAAACATCGATGTCGTTGAGCGGAGGGATCACGAAAGCCGTCTTGAACTTCCGCGGCAGGTAGCGTTTGCCATAGAACGGGTCCACGAAGTTGGCGTTGGCTTCGCTTTTCAAATCCAGTTGCTGGCCGTCAATCCAGATGGTGTGATATGCTGGGGTTTTCGGGGCGAGGTTATCCGACAACTTGCGCGCTTGCGCGAGCACTTCGTCCACCAATGGGCTCGTCGCCGGCGTCGGCGGGGCCATCACGTTGCGCTCGACGTCGCCGCACGCCGCGATTGTCGAAATCAACGCCTCGTTCATCGTCTTCATCGCCTGGCGAATGTTGGCCTTGAGAATGCCGTGGAACTGAAAATCCTGGCGGGTCGTGATGCGCATCGTGCCGTTTCCAAACTGGTCGGACAGCCGGTCGCAAGTGAGGTATTGCGGAGCGCTCAGGACTCCCCCGGGAAACTTCGTCCGCACCATCAGCATGTAATGCTTGGCTATCTTGCGCTTGTCCCGGTCATCCTGCTGATAAATCCCGTGGAACTTGAGAAACTCGTAGTCATCCTCCGAAAAGCGCTCTGCCGTGGCATCTGCAAGTGTTTGAGCGATAGTGCCTGAGAGGAGCGGGTTACCCTCCTTTAAACCTTCATTCCGCGCCAGCTTAACCTGTTCCGGGACTGCAATCATAAGTTAGTTGCTTATATTGGTAATGATTATGCTTTCTGTCGGCGATTCTGTCAACAACCTTTTTGGCTGTTGCTCGATTTTTCCGTACCGCGTGCGGCCACCTGCGACAGGGCAGAGGAAGCGGAATGTCCGTAACGAGAACTAATGAGAATTAGCCAGAAAACGTGAGAACTCGCGAGAACTCGTGAGAAAAACTGAGAAACCGTGAGAATTGGTGAGAAATGGTGAGAACTCATGCGAATTCATGCGACGCCGAAGCGCGGAGGGCGGCTCCGCGGGGATCTGGCCAGAACCGGAGCTCCGCGCTCCGGACGGAACGCGGCGTCGTTTCCCGATTAAGATGTCAAAGAGCAGTTGCCCGAGTGGGCACCGAAAGAGTTGATAGTCGAAAGTTGATAGTTGATAGCCAGGTGATCAGAGAATAATACCTTTAGTAGCGCCGATTAGTGCCGGATAGCGCCGGATAGCGCCGACGAAGTGTGGTTCGGTGCGAGCGGGTCGGCGAGTTGGCGGCTGGATAACGGAGCGTCGTCGGTTGGGGCTTTGGCGAACAACACCGCGCGGCATGGGGTGGGGGGGTGCTTTGGGGGTGTACAGCCGTCCCACCGTCCCAAGCCCGGTGTACACGGGCGATTCTCACTTTTGCAGCCGTCCCACAGCCGTCCCAGACCGTCCCAACCGTCCCAGCTGAGTGCTGAGTGCGGAACGGAGGTGGAGTCAAGGAGTGATGGAGTCATGGGGGAAAAGAGTCTGTGTGTTTAAGTGCCGTTAACCGCCGTTAACCGCCGTTAACCGCCGTTAACTGCCGGTGGGTGCCGTCAGGAAGTGCCGTTAGGTGCCGTTGGTCGCCGGTGGGAGTCTTATGCTGCCGGGCGGCGAGCTTCCAAGCGCGGGAATGGGGTTGGAGTTTCACTTTGGGTCGAAGAAAACTTTGGCAGTGAAACAATATTCCCTTAGAAAGGTTTAAAAAGCCTTGCGTTGGAAGCGCGTTAGGCGTTTCCGGCTGCCCGGTTATGTTAGCGGCTAAGCGCCTTTCCGGGCGCGGGCGCCGAGCCGGAGAGAGCATCATCTCTCGATTAAGTAAAAGGTAGTGACTCGTTTTTGGGCGTAGAGGAGCGCTGCCTGGAAGACATTGTTCCAGGGAAAGCCTTATGTGCGGCGTCAGCGCCCTGCATGGTTGAGAATGAAGCATAAGCTGTTCCACTCTGTTGGTGTGACGAAGCAAGAATGAAGAATGCAGAGAGGGAGGGTCGACGGCAGCAGGACGGAACCTATGACGGAAGCGATTCGATTCAACCGCAGAAGAAGTTGCCGCGAAAGAACACGCGATCGACGAGGAAAACAGATGAATCTGTCGTTGCTCGGGGTAAGATAGAGCCATGACCGAAGGGTTGCATTTGGGGTCGCCCAGCCCCCAACAGTGGGGCGCAATTCCCGCCAACGCCGCGGGAAATTGAAGATCTTTTTGGGGGAATGACGCCTGGAGTGGGGAAAACCCGGGCCATGCTCCAGGGCGCGCAGAGAGAGCGGCTGGCTGGACGAGACGTGATTATTGCGTGTGTGCAGGATCGTGAACTGGCGTCCAAGAGCTCCCTGGCAAGAGGCCTTACACAGCTCGCACGAGGCCAGGACCTGCCTGACGGACCATCCACGAGCGAACTGGAAAACGTATTCAATGTGCGGCTAGTCGGCTCACTGGAAAAGCGGATCGAGCACATCCGGGAGATTCGAGGGATCGGCAAAAAGGAGGCCTGGGCGCTGATTCGACAGGAGGACCGGGGCCGCCAGCGGTACCTGAAAAAATACTTCGGCAAAGATATCGAGGATCCGTTGTCGTATCATTTGGTGGTTAACACCGACTCGGTACCTTACGAGCAAGCGGCCTGCCTGATTGGGGAGGCTGCTTTGGAGCACCTGCACGCCCGCTCAAAGTTTGCGGATGCGAGATTCCAGACCGGTGGCCGGAATGGGGTCGATCAACTGCTGCCGGAGCAGGATTAGCGCGGGTTGCCATGACAACGCGTGACGAAGCGCCGGCCTACGGTTTGAGCGCGGCACTCGCGAGCACCAGGATCGCACCAAAAGTGGACTAGAAAACAGTACTGCTCGTCGTATGGGGCGTTTTATTGTAGCAAGAAAAGGGTCACTAAAAAAAGAAACCGGCCTTCGATGTGAAACGAGGCAAATCGCACAAACGGAGCGGTCAAGCTGGTAGCTTGCCCGCTTTCTCGACTCTGTGCACCGCAAACGCCCGGACCGGAAATGTACCGAAAGCACGCACTTTGGGTGGCACCGCGTAGAAATCGAACCGACCCGACGGCAAGTGCTCCAGCCCGGTCATGTGCTCGACAATCGGGATCTCGTGGCCCAGGAGCGTCGTATGCACCGGCCGCCGCAAATCGCCGGTGTCATCGATGTTGTAGGAATCAATCCCCACCAACTTCACCCCGGCGCCCGCCAGATACTGCGCGGCTTCCTCCGTGAGAAACGGGTGCCCCTCGAAGTAAGCATCCGTGCGCCAGTGCCGGTCCCAACCCGTCTGCACCAGCACCGCTTTGCCCTTCAACTCCAGTCCGGCAAAGGCGGCGCGCGAAATCGCTCGTTCGCCGCCGGCCATCCGCACCACGATACCCTCGAGCCCCGCCAGCGAACCCAACGGCAACTCCGCCAAGTCCTTTCCCTCGGCGAACCGGTGAAATGGGCTGTCCAGGTACGTGCCCGTGTTAGCCACCATATCAATGCGACCGATGTGAAACTCGGTCCCCGGCGCATAGCGTGCACGCGAGGCCTCGCGACTGAGGAAATCGCAAATCAACGGTGCCGGTAACCCTTTGTAGGTGATCATCCCGTGCTCGATCACATGGCTCAAGTCAATAAACATGCCGGCCACTGTGCGGCAAACCCCGCCGGGCGGCGAGGTAGTTTTTTCGAACGAGCTCTCATGGTGGAATCTCCTCGGTTTACATCCAACGGCACACCGTGGCTCGGGCAAGTTGCTCACTCTTTAGAATTGGTCTTGACAGACCTCGGGAGGAAGAGGACGGTTAGGCAGTTATTCCCGAGGAGCAGTGCCGACCTTGCAGGGGCTTAAGTGCATGAATCGGAGGCCGGGAGTCTGGGAAAAATTCCGAGGCGTCTGCGATGCCGAAAATGAAGTGGCCGGGTTGGCGACAGGGAGGTGGCCGTCAGGACCTCCCGAGGGGGGTCCGTCGCGAATTAAGCGTGGTCAAATGCCCCCGGGGGCGCGTGACCGACCGGACCGCCTTCACCCTGATCGAACTCCTCATGGTCATCGCAGTCATCGCGATACTGGCCAGCCTCCTTTTGCCGGTGTTGAACCGCGGAAAAACCGCGGCGGAATCAACTTCGTGCAAAGGCAATCTCCACCAATGGAGCCTGGCCTTGCAGATGTACGTCGATGCGACCGGCGCTTACCCGCCTTTCATAATGAGCGACAGCGCATCGGGACAGGTGGTCGACTGGCCGACCCGTTTGCAGCCTTATAGTGGGAGCGATAGCGGCCCGACGCTGCCGAACCGAAGCATTCGAAGGTGCCCGGCGTTCGCCCGGTTCAACGCTTATATGTCGGTCGGATGGTTTGGTTCCAACAACGTTTTCGTCAGCGGGTATGGCTACAACCACTCCGGATTCTCCTTCACCGCCACAAAGGAACTCGGCCTGGGAGGAGTCGCGACTCACTACGTAGCGCCGCCCGACTATGCTCATCGCCCTGGCGAAATCCGCGCGATTCGCGAAAGCGAAATCGTGGCTCCGGCCGACATGCTGGCCATAGGGGACACCGTGCTTAGCGCATACACCAATCAGCCGATTGGAACAATCCCGGTGACCTTCTCGCAGATATCGATGCTCTGCGGCAGCGTGCTGTACGATATGGGCCTGCCCGCGCAGGCCGATCCCTACGCGCCCGTGGAAGGAGCAGGCTTTATCCGGCGCCGCCACGGAGGACGCTGGAACATGGCGTTTTGCGACGGCCATGTGGGAGCGTTCAAGACCCGCGAGTTATACGGTTACCATTCCGACCAGGTCCTTCAGCGCTGGAATCGGGACCACCTGCCCCACCGGGAAAACCTGACGCCCGGGCTGCCCTGAGACTGGGTGCGATTTTACCAACTCAATACCTTGCAACTAATTCGCTCCCACCCCAAGGTTGGCGGGCCTCGGACTCAAGGCTCGACGCGGCTCGAATGCGTGCCCTGCCTTGATCACTTCGCTCCAGCCCCGGAACGTCCGCGCGAAGAGAGCAATCGTGCGAAAGGTCCGCGCCTGGGCACGCCGCGCCGACGGGAGCACTGGCTCGAGCGTTTTCACAAGGCTGTCCACCATGGTAACGGTGCGCTCGAGCCGCCGGTGGAGGCCCTCGTCGCCGGCTTCGCGCGCGGCGAGCAGGCCGAAAGTTGTCGCGAGCAGGCTTGAGGTGAGCATTTCCTCCGTCGTGAGC
The DNA here is from genome assembly GCA_035566435.1 of Candidatus Acidiferrum sp. GTDB lineage: Bacteria > Verrucomicrobiota > Verrucomicrobiia > Limisphaerales > UBA8199 > DATMRF01. Next base: position 41,196 of record DATMRF010000130.1, on the reverse strand, counting down.
GTTTCGCCCGCGGGCGCGCCCCGCACGACGCCGTAAAACGGCACAGGCAGGACAAAAGTCCGGCGCCAATCGGCATACATCGCGCGCGCATCGTCCTCGAGACCCGGCACGGGCGCGAGGAATGCGATCGTCCACGCGTTCGCGAAACCCGCCCGAGCGGCGCTGCTCTGGCCGGTCGAGGGACGATAATCCTCGCGCACGAGTGTCGTGCCTTCGAGCGGCATGTGCTGGCGCGCCCAGACGAGGAGCCGTTTTCCGGCCGGGGCATAGCCCGTGGCAAACGCGCGGTCGTGCAGCGCGAGCGAGAGGGCGGTGACGGCGTTGCACTGGACGAAGAGTTGATCGGGCTCGCAACAAATCGGCTGCCGGCGGCCAAGCTCGTCGAAGAGCGCGCGAGAGAGGGCATGGAAACGACGATCGAAGCGCGTCTCGCCAAAACGGTCGTGAGCGAGCGCGTACATCAGGTTGAGATGCCCGCGGTACATCACGTTGTTGTTCGTGAGACCATCGCCCGGGTAGCCGAGCGCCTTCCAGTAGGCGAGTGTTTCCGGCTGTTCCATTTTTTCAACCAGCCGCGCGAAGAGCGCGGCGGCCTGAGCCCGCAAGCCGGGCTCGCCCTCGACCACCGAGCACACTCCGTAGGCTAGAAACGCCAGTTGGTAACGATAGTAGCCGTCGCGCGCACCGGCGCTCGCGCCCAACCCGCTGAAGTCGTCCACGGGCGCGGCGGCGATGGCGCGGGCGCGCTCGAACAGCAGGGTCTCGTCCGGCGACAGTGCAAAGCCGAGTTGAGGGAACGCGAGGAGCGCGAGGAACAATGGCCAGCGAACGGAGCGGAATGCCCGGGGAGAACCGGCGGTGGGCCGGTGCGTCAGTTGGCCGTTCATTAGCTTTGGCGCGTGGGGACGCTGCCGAGGGCTCGCACAAGCAGCCTGAGGCTGCGCGGCGACGTGGAGTCAGGGGCAGGTCCCGCTGATTTTGACGGTACGCTGGCAGGGCCAAGGAGGGGTGTCAAGCGCCCGACACCGATTCAAGCTAATCCAAACCAATGTTATTTGCCACAGGGTGCGCTTAGGGTTATCTGTTAGAATCAAGACCACTCATATGCAATGCCGGAACAAGGGTGCCGGACACCGCGTCAACTTGTTGCTGTTCACGACCTTGGGCGTGGCCTTCTTAGCCGGGGCGCAACAACGGGTTCCATTCACAACGAGCGGACAGGCTTGGGCAGGCGAGCCTGCGATCCGGGTAACGACAGCAGAATTGATGGCTCGGGAGCGAACCCTCGCGACCTTGCCACGGGCACCGCAGGCGCGGCCTCGGCTGCGGAAGCCGGAATCGCGCGATACCACGACTGGCTCGCAGGCACCCGCCTCACCCTTCAGCCCGAAACCGCTGTCGCCTCAATTTGTTAGCTCAATCCTGAACTTCACCGCGGCAACCTTCAACGACTGCCTGGGCTGGCCGCCGGACACGATGGGGGCGGCCGGGCCGAGCCAGTTCATCATCGCGCTTAACGGCCGGGTGCGGTCGTTCGACAAAACCACGGGGGCGGCCGATGGGGCGATCAATGAGGACACAGACACCTTTTTCAGCTCGGTGATGACTCCGGGCTCGAACGTTTCCAGCGACCCGCACATTCGTTACGATCGGCTTTCGGGCAGATGGTTCGTTACCATGATCGATGTGCCGGGCCGGCAGGCGACGCAACCCAACCGGATCATGATCGCGATGAGCGACTCGGGAACGATCAGCGGCGGCACCGTTTGGAGTTTTTTTCAGTTCGAGCAAGACCTGGTCGGCACGACGCCGAACTCCGACACGGGGGATTTCGCGGATTTTCCGACGCTCGGGATCGATGCCAACGCGCTGTATATCGGGGTGAATCTTTTCACCAGCTCGGGCAGCTTCGCTAATACGACGGCGTTTGTGGTGCAAAAGAGTTCCTTGATCGGCAGCGGGCCAATCCAGGTGACCGCCTTCCGCGGACTCATCTCCGGGACCACGGGGCCGTTTACACCGCAAGGCGTGGATAATTACGACGCCGCCGCGACGGAAGGTTATTTCATTGGGGTGGACAATTCGGGCAGCAGCCAACTCGACTTGCTGCGGGTTTCCAATCCCGGCAGCCTCAGCCCCTCCCTTTCGGCCAGCATGCCGATCACCGTCACTGCGTGGCATGCCCCCATCAATGTGGCGGCGTTCGGCACTTCGGGCACGGTGGATGGCGGGGACGCGCGCTTGCTCGCCGCTCACTACCGCAACGGCTCCCTGTGGACCTCGCACAATGTCGGCGTGAACAACACCGGTGGAACGCGAAGGCCGAATCGCGACGGTGTGCGCTGGTACCAAATCACCGGGATTCCTTCAGGCCAGACGCCGTCCATCGTGCAGTCCGGAACGATGTACCAGCCGGGATCGGCCGGCAGCCAGAGCTATTGGATGGGGACGATTATGGTGTCGGGCCAGGGTCACGCCGCGATGGGTTTCAGCGCCGCGGGACCCACCAATGCCATCAATGCCGCAACGGTTGGCAGGCTGGCCGGGGACGCCGCCGGAACGATGGAAACGCCGGTGCTGTACACCTCGAGCAGCATCGCGTATAATCCGTCGGACAACGTCAGCCCGCACCGCTGGGGCGACTTTTCCTACACCAGCCTGGACCCATCGGACGATATGACGATGTGGACGATCCAGGAGTGGTGCCAATCACCGGGCAACGGTTATGCCGTGCAGGCGGCGCAACTGCTCGCCCCGCCGCCCGCGACGCCAACGAGTTGCGTACCGTCGACACTCACTCAAGGGGTCGCCAGCGTCACCGTCACGATCAGCGGTTCGACGGCGGGGGCCGCCGGTTTTTTCGACCCCGGGCCGGGTTTCTCGAACCATCTCGCGGTGGTGGTCAACGGCAACGGTGTCAACGCGACCAGTGTGACGTACAATAACCCGAGCAACCTCACGGCGGTTCTGACGGTCGCCGCGAATGCGGCGCCGGGCGCCCGAACGATCTCGGTCGTCAACCCGGACGGCCAGTCCGCGACGAGCGGTTCCGCGTTGCTGACAATCATCGGGTCCGGCCCCAATGCCGCACCTACCCTGGCGCCGATTTCAGACCAGACCGTGGCTGTCGGTATTACGCTGGTGCTCACCAACGTCGCCAGCGATTCCGATGGGGACCTGTTGACGTTCAGCTTCGGAGCAGGCGCCGCGGCCAATGCGAGCATCAACGCGACTTCCGGCATCTTCCGCTGGTCGCCCACTCAGGCACAAATAGGGACCAACACCTTCAGCGTCATCGTCACTGACAGCGGGCTGCCCTCGTTGAGCGCAACCCAGAGTTTCAACGTAACGGTTGTCCAAAGCAATAGCCCACCGGTCCTGGCGGCTATCGCGAATCAAAAGATTGCCGTCGGGATGACCCTGGTTATCTCCAACACTGCGAGTGATGCGGATGGCGACCAGTTGACCTTCAGCCTTGGCGCCGGCGCCGCGGCCAACGCGAGCATCAACGGGGCCTCAGGCGTGTTCAACTGGTCGCCCACGCAGGCGCAAATTGGTTCCAACGCGTTCAGTGTGATTGTGACTGACAACGGCGTGCCTCCCCTGAGCGCGACTCAACATTTTACAGTGACGGTAATCCAGAGCAACAGCCCACCAACCCTTGCACCGATTACCAATCAGACCATCGCGGTCGGGATGACCCTGGTGCTGACGAATGTCGCCAACGATCCGGATGGCGACAAACTGACCTTCAGCCTCGAGGCCGGCGCTGTGACCAACGCGACGATTAATGCAACGAATGGCGTGTTTAGTTGGAGTCCGACCGGGGCAGACGTCGGCACGAACTCGTTTACGGTCATGGTCACGGACAACGGGCCTCCGCCGTTGAGCGCAACCCAGAGTTTCAACGTGATCGTCGTCCAAAGCAATCATCCGCCCGTGTTGGCCGCCATAGCCAATCAAATCATTTATGAGCTGACCACCCTCGTGCTAACGAACTCGGCAACAGATCCCGATACGGGGCAAGTCCTGACCTTCAGCCTGGACGCCGGTGCGCCGACAGGCGCCACCATTGGGGCCACTAACGGGGTCTTCACCTGGACCGCTGCGGCTTCTCAGGCCGGCACCAACAGCATTACGGTGCGGGTGACCGACAACGGCCTCCCCAATCTGAGCGATGCGAAGACCTTCAGCGTCACGGTGGAGCCATGGCCAACGCTGGCATTGGTCAATGTTTCGACCAACGGCGCGACGTTGAATTGGAACGCCATCAGCGGAACGACCTACCGGGTTCAATTCAAGACCAACCTGGCTGACAGCGCCTGGAGCAACCTGTCGGCCGATGTTTTCGCGACGGGCGCGACTGCCAGCGCCTTCGATTTCAAGCCAAACACGACGATCTTCTACCGCATTACGGTTGTGCCCTAGCCCGAATATTTCACGCCACTGAAAGTAGCGAAGGCTTAAAGGTCCGCGTTATCGCAGGTTTTCAAACCTGCTGACGCTTCGCGGCGTTCTGCGCTCTGCCGACTTGGAAGTCGGCGATACAGCAGGCTTGGAAGCCTGCGCTACGGGCGCTGCTGCGCCTGGCATTTGGGTGCGTTTTCGCCGGCGACACGGCCTCGTCGGTTGCGATTTGCATCGGATGGATTATAATGCGGCATATCTGCGGGCGTTAACGGACATTGCGGATTTGACATGAAGACGCAGGATGGCGTGTGTAGTACGCAGGGTTACCACATGGTGGGAACTCTCTTACCACCGCGGCCCTCAGGGCATCATTCCACTTCCGAGACAGCGGCAGGAGGACATCACAAATTAGCCTCCCAGGCCCCAACCCGTCGGGCAACGACCAAGTCAGGCGTTATGTGGTCCGTCCCGGCGCGGGCATAATAAATGCTTTCGGATTCGGTCAGTTTTGAACCGAGAACCCGGTTGCGCGGATGTCGCATGCATTGCTGAATTCGTATGAAAAAATTAAAGCAATTCCGTCGCCCGGCGGGAACCCTCCGCTTCAAACCACCCCTGAACGGCTTCACATTGATCGAACTGCTGGTGGTGATAGCGATTATCGCCATCCTGGCCAGCTTGTTATTGCCGGCGCTGGTCATGAGCAAAATGAAGGCGCAAGGCACCTATTGCCTGGGCAACCTGAAGCAAATGGCGCTCGGCTGGGAGATGTACAGCCACGATTACAACGATTACCTGGCGCCCAACAGCGACTCGAACAATAACCAAGGCAAGGACGCGGAAGACCCAGGCTGGGTCGCCGGCACCATGAACTTCCTGACCGACCCGGTTTCGCTGTCCGAAAACACGAACACCGACATGCTGGTCGGGCCGTACTACGCGCAGTTCGGGTCCATCGGACCTTACACCCGCAACCCGGGAATTTACCACTGTCCCGGGGACAAGAGCGCGGTGTCCATCAACGGCGCGACGTACGCGCGGGTGCGCAGCTACTCGATGAACGGCTGGGTGGGATTTGACACGCGCGACTGGACGCAACCGGCATCGCCGCCGTATTACAAGCTCAATTACAAAATGGCTGACATGCAAAACCCGGGGCCGGTGGACACCTGGGTATTTATCGATGAGCGGCAGGACAGCATCAACGACGGCTGGTTTGCGGTAGATATGGTGAATCAAGGTGGCCAGGCGCAATGGGTGGACCTTCCAGCCAGCTATCATAATCGATCGGGGACACTGGCTTTTGCTGACGGTCATGGCCAGATCCGGAAATGGATCGATCCGCGCACCTACCCACCGGTGGTGAGCGGGGCCAAAATCGTACAGCAGTACTGCCCGAATAACCCGGATGTCGCGTGGCTGCAGAGCCATACGACGGGACTGGCTCAGTGAGCCGGGGGGAATGCGAAGGCGTGGAAGCGTTAAAGCGTGGAAGCGTTAACGACGCTAAAAGGTTAAAATACCGAGCGGCTATGGGTTGGAACGTGAACAGGCGGCAGGCATTAGGGCCGGCGAGGCCCAAATCAGCGGGCGCGATACTCCTGAATCACACCCGAAGAAATGACGACAAGAACCTGCGTTAAAGTAGCAACTCCCAAGTGGTAGTGGACGCCCAGGCCACCAACGGCGGCTCGCGGTACTACCGGGCGCTGCTGCTGCCATGAATTCTGCAATGCGTGCCAGCGGCAAATTTCTCTTCGAAAGCGACCGCAAATTCTACGTGCGCGGCGTGACGTATGGCCCGTTCCGGCCGGAACCTGATGGTTGCGAGTATCACACGCCGGAAATCGTTGAGCGGGATTTCGCCGAAATGAAGCGGCAAGGGGTCAATGCCGTCCGCACGTACACGCTCCCGCCGCGCTGGCTGTTGGACCAGGCGTCCAGGCATGGGCTGCGCGTGCTGGTGGGGCTGCCCTGGGAACAGCATGTGACTTTTCTGGGGAACCGCCGGCAGTCGCGCGACATTGCGCGGCGCATCCGGGCGGGAGCGCGTTCGTGCGCCGGTCACCCTGCCCTGCTGGGTTTTGCAGTTGGTAATGAGGTCCCCTCACCGCTGGTGCGCTGGTACGGGCATCAGAGGGTGGAGGCATTCCTGGAGCGACTTTATTGGGAGGCCAAGACTGAAGCTCCGGACGCTCTCGTCACTTATGTCAATTATCCCTCGACCGAGTACCTGGAGCTGCCGTTCCTGGACTTTGCCGCCTTCAACGTTTATCTCGAAACTCCGGAGAAGCTCCGCGGCTACCTGGCCCGGCTGCAGAACATCACGGGCGACCGGCCCTTGGTGATGGGTGAAATCGGCCTGGACAGCCTGCGGCCCGGAGAGGTGGCGCAAGCGCAAGCACTCGCGTGGCAAGGGGCGGTGGTCTTCGAGGCCGGTTGCGCGGGAGCCTTTATCTTTTCCTGGACCGATGAATGGCACCGCGGCGGACAGGACATCGAGGATTGGAAATTCGGCCTGACGTCGGCCACCCGCCAGCCCAAGCCAGCGCTTGAGGCGGTCCACAAGTGTTTTCAACAGATTCCCTTCGCGCCAGAACGACAGAGCCCGTTGATCTCCGTGGTCGTGTGCACCCACAACGGCAGGCGTACGTTGCGCGATTGCCTGGATGGCCTGAAGCGGCTGGAGTACTCGAATTTTGAAGTCATTGTGGTCGATGACGGTTCGACCGACGGCGCAGGCGAATTGGCGGGGGCATTCGGCATGCGCGTCATTCGGATTCCGAACGGCGGGCTGAGCAACGCGCGCAATGTTGGCTGGCAGGCGGGCCAGGGAGAGATCGTCGCCTTCCTGGATGACGATGCCTCGCCAGATGCGCATTGGCTGCAGTACCTGGCCGCGGGGTTCCGAGGGGGAGAGTACGCGGGCGTCGGCGGTCCAAACGTGGCGTGCCCGGAGGACGGCTGGGTGGCGAAATGCGTGGACCATGCGCCCGGAAACCCCACCCACGTGCTATTGACGGACCAGATTGCGGAGCACTTGCCGGGGTGCAACATGGCCTTTCGACGAGACTGCCTGGCTGAGGTGGGAGGCTTTGACGCGCAGTTCCGCATCGCCGGCGACGATGTGGACTTATGCTGGCGGCTGCAGGAGCGCGGGCGGAAGCTCGGCTTCCACCCGGGAGCGATGGTGTGGCACCACCGGCGCGGAAGTCTTCGCGGCTATTGGAAGCAGCAGGTCAACTACGGGAAGGCGGAGGCGATGCTGGAACGGAAATGGCCGGAGAGGTACAACGCCGTCGGCCATGCCACCTGGAGCGGCCGGCTCTACGCCAAGGGCTTCGGCTCATGGCTCAACCTGAGCCAGCGCCGCATCTACCATGGAACATGGGGGAGCGCCCTTTTTCAATCCATTTACAGCACTGAGCCGGGAACGTTCGCCTCGGTCCTGACGCTGCCGGAGTGGTACCTGGTGATTGCGCTTCTCGCGCTCATTTCCGCTTGCGGCCTCGCCTACGCCCCTCTGCGTTTCGCCCTGGTCCCGTTGGCCCTGGCATTCGTTCCGCCACTGCTGCACGCTGGCCTGAACGGCGCGCGCGCGTCCTTCCGAATCCCGCCACGTTCGCGCCTGGCTGGTCTGAGGCTGGCGGCCGGGACCGCGGGCTTGCACTTTCTACAGCCGGCGGCGCGGCTGTGGGGCCGATTAGGCTACGGGTTAACTCCCTGGCGCCGGCGTGGAACCGGCCAACTGGCGGTGCCCTGGCCGCAGGCGCTGAATATTTGGAGCGAAGGCCCTTGGCAAAGCTCCGAGCAACGGTTGAAGGATTTTGAAAACAATTTGAGCGCGGTGGGCGCCGCGGTCATACGTGGCGGTGATTATGATCGCTGGGACCTGCAGGTCCGGGGCGGACTGTTGGGGACGGCACAATTGTTGATGGTAATCGAGGAACACGGCCAGGGGCGTCAGTACGTGCGGATGCGGCTTTGGCCGATGGCCAGCCCCGCCACCTTTATCGTGGCGTCCGTGTTCGCGGTGCTTGGCGGCCTGGCAGCGACGGGCCTGGACTGGACGGCGTGGGCGTTGCTGAACGTTCCGGCGATCCTGCTCGTCGGACGGACGTTGTACGAGTGCGCCGGCGCCATGGCGGTGATCCGGCACGCCATCGCCATCCACAGCGCACCGCTGCAGACTTTGCCCCCGAAACCTGCCCGGGCAGAGCCGCCCGCCCTCAACGCGCCGGAATCGGCAGTATCGTGGCAACCCGAACTTAAGCCGGCTCCACCTCCGGCAAACTAAGTGGTCATGAACGCACCCGATTCTCAGCCTGACAAAAGCGGGACGTTGCAGGTCACCGCCAGATTGCTGCGGCGCTTCTTGCCGGGCGACACGCGTCGGGTGCTGCTCGGCCTGGGGCTCGTGCTGGGCGCGTCCGGGACCGCATTGCTGCAGCCGTGGCCGCTGGCGCTGGTGTTGGACTACGTCGTGGGCACGAAGCCGACCCCGGGGTGGCTCGGCTCGTTGCTGCGGCTGCCGGGATTCGGAGGATTTGGCGCCGCCCACCCCAAGAGCGCGTTGCTAATGTTGCTGTGCATCGGGTTGCTGTTGATCGAGCTGGCGCTTGGTGGTCTGAACGTCCTGAGCGCTTACCTGCTCAACTCGGTGGCTTTACGCCTGGTGTTCAAGCTGCGGTGCGCGCTTTTCGATCATGTTCAGCGCCTGTCGCTCTCCTTTCACGAGAGACAGGCCGTAGGTGATTCGTTGTACCGAATCACGTGGGACAGCTACTGTGTGCAGGCGATTTTCAGCGAAGGCCTCGTACCGGGGTTGACGGCCGGAACGCTCCTTCTGGGCATTGGAGCGGTCCTGGCGAGTCGCGACTGGCGGCTGGCGGCGGCGGCATTGGCGGTCGCCGTACCTTTAATATTGCTGATTCGGCGGCTGGATAAGCCGATGACCGAGCAGAGCACACGGGTGCACGAGTACGAGAGCGAGGTCAGCACGAGGGTCCAGGAGACGCTGGTGGGGATTCGCGCGGTGCAGGCCTATGGCCGCGAGCAGTTCGAGAGCGAACGCTTTCGCCGCCAGGCGGGCGCCAGCCTGCAGGCGAACCTGCGGCTGACGGTCGTGCAGACGGCTTCGCAGGCGCTGGTGGGCCTGGTGCTGGCCGGGGGCACGGCGGCGGTCATTTGGCTGGGGGCGCAAGGGGTGTTGCAGGGCCGGATTACGGCCGGCGACCTGGTGCTGCTGGTGTTTTACGTGGCGATGATCTTCAAGCCGTTGGAAACGCTGGCCTACACCGCGGGCGCCGTCCAAAGCGCCGCGGCGGGCGCCCGGCGCGTTCTCACCGTGCTGGACTGCGCGCCGGAAGTCGCCGAACGCCCGGACGCGGTCGCCTTGCCGGGACGAGCCAGGGGAGCGATTTCGTTCGAGGGAGTTTCGTTCGGATACCGGCCAGGGACGCCGGTCTTGCGGGATATTGACCTGGAAATCACCGCCCATTCGAGCGTCGCCATCGTGGGCCTCTCCGGCGCGGGCAAAACCACCCTGGCCAGCCTGCTGTTGCGATTCTACGACCCGGCGAAGGGCAGGATTACGCTCGACGGCCACGAACTGCGCGCGCTGGCGCTCAAATCGTTGCGAGCGAACATTGCCCTGGTCACCCAGGAACCCATTTTGTTCGCGGCCTGCGTGCGGGAAAACATCGCGTATGGCCTGCCGGATGCGACGCAGGAACAGATCGAAGCGGCGGCGCGAGCGGCGGAGGCGCATGAGTTCATCCAGGAGCTGCCGGAGCGTTACGAAACGCGCCTGGCGGAACGGGGAGGAACGCTCTCGAGCGGCCAGCGGCAGCGGCTGGCCATCGCGCGAGCGTTTCTGAAGGATGCGCCGGTGTTGATTCTCGACGAACCGACCAGCGCACTCGATGCGGAAACAGAGGACGCTTTGCTGCGCGCGCTCGAACGCCTGATGAAGGGACGCACCACGCTGATTATCGCACACCGGCTTTCGACGGTGCGCGCCGCTGACCGTATCATCGTGCTAGAAGATGGCGGCATCCGGGAGAGCGGCACACACGAAGAACTGCTGGCCCGGGGCGGGAGCTACGCGCGCCTGCACGAACTACAGTTTGCCGAAACGGGGAAACCAGCGGACGAACTGCAACCCGCCGGCCCGCGGCCATAAGACCGAGCAACCGGATGCCATGAAAACCGAACAGTTCAAAGACCCGGCGGCAACTGAGCCCGGACAATGGCTCGATGGCAGCCTGCCAGCGAACGTCCAACTGGGCCATGACACGGTGATCAAAGGTGACCAGGCCTTCCACCGGTTTCAAAGCAAGCGGGAACCAGCGGTGATTATCGGCGAGCATAGCACGATGGATGGAGTGCATTTCGCCCTGGGCACTGAGGCCCGGGTGGAAATTGGCGACTATTGCTTTTTTTCCAATGCCATCCTGCTGTGCGAACAAGAACTGCGCATCGGCAAGTATGTGGTCATTGGCTGGAACGCCACGATTGCGGACACCGATTTTCACCCGCTCTCACCGGCGGCCCGCATTCAGGACGCGATCGCGTGTTCGCCACTGGGCAAAGGGCGGCGGCGGCCCCCGATCGCGGCGCAACCGGTGGTGATCGACGACGATGTATGGATCGGCCCCAACGTCACGATTCTAAAGGGCGTTCACATCGGAGCAGGCGCGTTTATTGAACCAGGCGCGCTCGTGACGCGGGCGGTGCCGCCACGAGCCCGCGTGCTGGGGAACCCGGCTCAAGTGGTGGGTACCGTATGAGCCTGGCTGCTTTAAACCGCCGGCTGCCCTGGGATTGGTACCAGGGGAGCATCCCTGCGAACGTGGAACTCGAAGGGGAGACGCACCTGGAGACCACTTACAGCTTTCTGCACTATCGGAGCGAGGAGACCCCGGGGGTGCGGCTGGGGAATGGCTCGACTGTTTACCTCGGCACGATGTTTGATATTGGACCCCGCGGCCAGGTCAGGATCGGCCAGTATGCGCTCGTGCACGGCGCCTGGATCATTTGCGACGCCGCAGTGGAAATCGGCGATTACGCCCTGATTTCCTGGAACGTCGTGCTGATGGACAGTTACCGGGCGGCAAGGAAGCCGGCGGCGCGGCGGCGCCAATTGGAGGCAGTGCCCGGGAGTCCACGCCGGCGCCTCGAAGCGGCGGCGGCAGCCCGCCCGATTCGAATCGGACGCAACGTGTGGATCGGGTTTGATTGCTGCGTCCTGCCCGGGGTGACGATTGGCGAGGGTTCGGTGGTGGGCGCCCGGTCGGTGGTGGCGGAGGACGTGCCGGCTTACACACTGGTGGCGGGGAATCCCGCGCGGCGAATTCGCGCGATTGCAAACGATGAAATCCCAGAAGCAATCTAAGGGCCGCATCATCGTCTTTGGCATCCTGTTCTGGTACCCGCTGGCCGGAGTAACCTATCAATTCCTGCACTACTTAATCGCGCTCCGGCGGCTGGGCTACGACCCGTGGTACATCGAAGACTCCGGGCGCTGGATTTACGACCCGGCGCTGAACGATTTGTCGCCCGATGCAACGGGCAATTTAAACGCAGTGGTGCCCATGCTCGAAGCGCACGGCTTCGGCGATCGCTGGGCCTTCCGGGGCAATTACCCTGGCGGCCGCTGTTACGGGCTGACCGAGACGCAGCTCGCGCAATTGTACCGGGAAGCCGAAGGATTTCTGAACGTGACCGGAGCGCAGGAACTGCGGGAAGAACACCTCGCCTGCCGGCGCCGCATCTACGTCGAAACCGACCCGGTCGCGGCGCAGATCAAAGTAGCCCAGGGCGAAGAGCAAACGATTGGGGTGCTGACGGCGCACGACACGTTGTTCAGTTTCGGCGGTAATTTCGGCGCGCCGGACTGCAAGGTGCCGCTGGAGCGGTTCGAGTGGCTGCCGACGCGCCAGCCGGTGGTGCTGGATTTGTGGGAGAACAGCCCGGCGGCCAGCGCTAACGGCGCGGCGTACAACACGATTGCCACGTGGAAAAACAAGGGGAAAGACCTGGTCTATCAGGGGGAGAGGTATTACTGGTCGAAAGACAGAGAGTTTTTGAAGATCGTCGAGCTGCCGCTCCGTCGAGACGTGCCGTTCGAACTCGCGGTGGGCGTGAGCGGGAGGGACCGGGGCAGGCTCGAACGGAATCGATGGCGGATTGTTGATTCTGTGCAGGTGTCCAGTGACCCGGCACGATACCGGAAGTTCATCGTGGAGTCGCGCGGAGAGTTCACCGTCGCCAAGGACCAGAACATCCGGCTGCGGAGCGGCTGGTTCAGCGACCGGAGCGCGTGCTACCTGGCTGCGGGCCGGCCGGTGATCAACCAGGACACGGGGTTCGGCAGTTATTTGCCTACTGGAAAGGGGTTGTTCGCCTTCCAGACGCTGGAAGACATCCTGACGGCAGTGGACGAGATTGAGCGCGATTACGCGGGGAATTGCCGCGCGGCGCGGGGAATTGCCGAGGAATATTTCGCCGCCGAGAAAGTGGTCGGCAGCCTTTTGGAACGAGCGAGGTTGTAAGCCAGAGGAGTTAACTCGAGAGCGCGGACACGTTGGCCATGCGAAAATACTTAATTGTTAATGCCGATGATTTTGGGCTGAGCGACGGGGTCAACCAGGGTATCCTCGAGGCGGCGGAGCGCGGCATCGTGACCAGCACCAGCCTGATGGTGCGACAGGAGGCTGCGGAAGCCGCAGCCAAACTCGCCCGCCAGGAGCGCCGGCTGAGCGTGGGACTGCATCTCGACCTCGGGGAATGGGTGTTTCGCGAGCACGAATGGGTGCCGCTTTATTCGGTGGTATCTACGCGCGACGTGGAAGCAGTCGCGCGGGAAACGGAGTGGCAGCTTAGCGAATTTCAACGGCTGGTTGGCAGGAATCCCACGCACATCGATTCCCATCAGCACGCTCACCGGGAGGAACCGGCGCGCTCGCTCGTGACGAAGCTGGCGCGGCAACTCGGCGTCCCGGTTCGCGAGTGCCACCTCGCCATCCGCTATTGCGGCGATTTTTATGGGCAGACCGGTGAAGGCGAGAGTTTGCCGGACGCCCTTACCGTCGCGAACCTGATGGAGATCCTGTCGAGCGTATCTGCGGGAATCACTGAACTGGGGTGTCATCCGGGATACGGAAACGGCCTAGCCAGCCCCTACCGGCTGGAGCGCGCCCGCGAAGTCCAGGTTTTGTGCGCGCCCGCCGTGCGGGAGAGTCTCGCCGCGCTGGATATTGAGCTGTGTTCTTTCGAGGACGTGCCTCGCCTGTTGCCGCGCTTAAAAGACCAGCACCCGGTAGTAGATGGTGGTTAGGTTCGGCCGGAAGGTGGTGTCGATGACGGTGACATCCTGGTTGACGCCCGGGATGTTATCCTGGACGGTCTGCCAGGTCGAGAGGTCGAGGGAGGACATCACCCGGTAGAATCGGTTGGTGGAGGTGCTGAAGGTCACTTGGAACCGGCCGTCTGGAAGGCGCGTCGCTGCGCGCACGACGAACTTTGAGGTGGCGTCTCTCGGATTGGTATTGGCCCAGTACTCCCGCCAATTGGCCATGCCGTCGCCATCGGGATCGGCCAGCTCGGCGTTGGCGAAGTTGGCACCGTAGCCGTAGGAGATCAGCCACGGAACGGGTGTTCCGTGCGGCAACGCCGGGTAGCTGGTAATGAAGTCGGTGCTGTTCTGGTTGGTGAAGCTTTGTCCGCCGGCGAAGATGTTGGAGTAGATCGAGTTGTCGATATCGAACACAGAGAACGCGTTGTTGGTGCCGATGATATCCTGGAAAGTAAATGTGAGCAGCCGGCCGAAGGCTGCGAAAGGAATGCTGGTGGCGGTGTCTCCCGGGTTGGGGCTGCTGAGCAACAGCCAGAAACCTCCGGTGCCGTCATTCGTCTGGCTCATCGTCCAGCCGCTGAGGATTTCGCCCACGTCCGTGTTGTCAACGGTCACGGTGCAAGGCCAGTTCGGGCGGTAATGGAGGTTGAGCTGGCGGATATACCTAGGGATGTAGGTCGCGCGCAGGTCAATGCCCGTGGGGCGGACATCGGCGTTGGCGGCCAACCGCAGCGCGCCCAGCGTCACGGGTCCGGCGTTGGGGATCGGCGAGTAAGGCGCGATGATAATATTGCTGATGTTGTTGTAATTAGTGGTGGGCGGTGTGGTGTTGGTATTGATGATCGGATTGTTCGTGTCCTGGAACACAGTGTTGGTTGGCGAAAACGCCGTCAAACCCTGGTAACTGATCTGGAACGAGGGCTGGAACGGAGTGGCGGAGCGTTTGAGGGTGGCCCAACGCAGGATGTATTGGCCCTTGGTGTCTTTGGCGATCTGGGCGAACTGGGTCGCGAGGTCGGCAGGATTGGTGGCCGTGTAGTACTGGCCCAGGGTCTGGCTGGACAGGAACCGCAGATTCGCAGCGTTCAAATCCTTGCCGAAGCCAACGGAGTACACTTTGATATTGGCATTGGTCGCAGCGGCGACGACGTTCGAGAGCGTTATCACGCTGGACTGATCGTTGCCGTCGGAGATCATCACGACGAAATGTTGCTCGTCGGGATTGGCCTTGCCCAGATTGGTGACGGCGGCGTAGGCGGCATCCCAGCAGCGGGAGCCGGAGCTGAAGCCCTGGACGATATTCGTCCAAATGCCGCCGATGGCGCTATCCAGCGCGACTTTGTCTGTGGTCAGCGAAACCACGTTCGACGGGTCCATATCGTCGCGGTGGAACTCGTAAACGCCGATTTGGGTATCGACGCTTTGCTGGTTTACGAAATCCTGCGCGCCCGCAACCATGAAATCCACCGCGTCAGAGATCCCATTGCTGTTCGAGTCCCCGTTGGCAAGCGAGGCAATACTCTCGCTGAAATCAAGCACGAGGTACACTTTGAGCAGCCTCGTGTTGCCCTGGACGAGCAGGGAGTCGGTCTCGTCGCTGATCGGAACGCCGTCTTCGAAGCAGGTCGCTGAGAGCAGCCTGGGATCGATCACGACGCCGTTGCCGGAACCAGGACTGTTCGGGTCTGTGAGGGTGAAGAGCGAAAACTGAAAGTCCAGGAGGTAGGGCGCGGAGTAATTGTAGGTCACAGTGCCGATATTCAGGTTGTTGAGAATGGCGTTCGCGACGGTAATTGTGAGGGTCGCGGAGCCCATGCCCCAGACATTACTGGCCCAGATGGTTGAGGTGAAGGTGCCCGCATAAGTAGGGGCGCCGGAAATCAGGCCCGAGGCCGAATTAACCACCAGACCCACGGGGAGATTCACGGCGCCAAAGACGTACGGTGAACCAGTAGCGGTAATCTGGTAACTAAACGGCTGGCCGCCAGTACCAGTGGCCGTCGCCGGGCTGGTGATGACCGGCAAAGCCGGGGCAATGGTCAACGTCAAGGTCTCATAATCGGAGCTGCAAGCATTGGCCGCAATGAGGACGACGGCGAACATGCCGTTTTCGGCAGGGATGCCGGAAATGAGGCCGGTGGCAGGATTGAGGGTGAGTCCGGACGGCAAGAACATTGCGCCGAAGGAAGACGGGGAGTGAAGCCCCCGGATGGTGTAGGTGAAAGCCGCGCCTTGCGCGCCCGAAGCGTTCAGCGGGCTGGTGATAGAGGGAGGCTGAACGGTGACGGTCAGGTTAGCGGAGGTGCTGACGGACCCGAAGGCGTTGGTAATAGTCAGCGTGTACGGGCCGGCTTGAGTGAGGTTGACGTTGGTCAATGTGAGGGTGGTACGGGTTGCGCCGGCCAGGTTCGTACCTTGAAATGACCATTGATAACTCAACGGGGTTGTACCACCGACCGAGGCAGTGAAAGAGGCGCCATCCCCACAAATCGTGGTTTCGTCCTGCGGCGGGGTAACGACCACCGGAATGCCACCGACCGCGTTGACGATGGCGGTGGCGCTGATCGCCTGGCCGAACGTATTGGCAACGAGCACGACGTAGGGACCGCCATCTTTAGCCTGGACGTTGTTCAAAGCGAGGGTGGTGTTCGTCGCACTTGGGAGATTGGTGCTGTAATGCAGCCATTGATAAGTGAGGGGCTGGGCGCCGTTGGCCACTACCTGCAAGGTGGTGCTCTTGCTGATGAGTACGCTCTGGCTTGCCGGCTGCAGGAGGATGAACGGGGTGCCGTCGCCCTTGATAGCGAGGTTGTGATAACCACCCGCAGCGATGCCTATAAAGCCGGCATCGCCGGCCGTGGTATTGGTTTGGCCGTAAGTATTGTCGCCCCAGGCGAGCATGGTGCCGTCGGACTTCAGCACCAGCGTGTGCAGGGCTCCTCCCTTGACGGCGACGATATTGGCCAGGTTTGGCGGCACCGTTGCCTGGCCCGCATTGTTGCGGCCCCAGGCGACAACCGTTCCGTCGCGCCGCAACGCCAGGCAATGGTCCGCGCCGGCCGCGATCGCCACCACATTGCTCAGGCTGGAGGGCACATTGGTCTTGCCGTAGGTATTGTCGCCCCAGGCGACAACAGTGCTGTCGTTGAGAAGGGCGAGGCTCTGGCCGTTTCCGGCGGCGATGGCGGTCACGTTCGTGAGCCAGGGGGGCACAGGGTTTGTTGAGCCCCAGGAAACAACAGTGGCGTCGCTCCTGAGCGCGAGCGCGTTGTACCAGCCACCGGCGATGGCGACGACGTTGCTGGCGGCTGCCGGCGGCGCGACCAGCGCGCCCCAGGTCACGAGCGTGCCGTTGCTTTGCAGCGCCAGGCTGTAAGCGGCACCTGCGGTGATGGCGGCGACGTTCGCCAGACCGGCCGGCACGTTAGTCTGGCCGGAGACATTAAATCCCCAGGCGACAACAGTGCCGTCGCCCTTGAGCGCGACGCTGTGGGAGGCCCCGCCGGCGAGGGCGATGACATTCGTGGTGCCTGGCGGGACCGTGCTCTGGAACGTGTCGTTGGCCCCCCAGCCGACCACAGTGCCGGCGGCAGTGCACAGGGTCGTGGCCAGCGAGCTCAACAAAAAAGCGATGGCGACTCCGCGCGCCAATGTGACGCCAGGCCGTTTGAGAGAGGGATTTTGCGGAACGTTCATTTGAGTTTAAATAGCGATGTTCTAAGGCACACTAAACGCCGGCCGCGATTCCATCAGACTCCGTTTCTCTGGCCAGCGCAGTCCTCACGTGCCGAAGGCCATGGTGCCAGCCTGCTCGCCAGTATACCGAATCCGTTCTTATCGCCGGGTTGACCGGACGCTTGAGACTGCTCTGTCCACCCCCACCTTGACAAGATTAATCTCACAGAAAATCGCCAGAAAAACCACCTCTCGGACCGCCATGCTGGACGACCGCTTGCAGCTAACTGAACGCTGGCCACTGCTCACTGACCACTGCTTACTGCTTACTGCTTACTGCTTACTGCTTACTGATTACTGGTCCCCGTTCCGCCCTCCCTCCGGACCATCAACTCTCAAGGCTCGCAATTTCGCGCAACGCTGGCAGATTAAAGGCTCTGTATGGGTGCGATGAGCCAGCCAGCGTTTGTGTATCTTGACAACAATGCCACCACCCGGGTTGCGCCCGAGGTGGTCGAGGCGATGCTGCCGTTTTTGACAGAGAACTGGGGGAACCCTTCCAGCGCTTATCTCTTCGGACACCAGCTCACCGAGCCGCTCGACGCGGCCAGAACCAAAATCGCCGCGCTGGTCAATGCCGACCCACGCGAGCTGGTGTTCACCAGCTGCGGCACCGAAAGCAACAACGCCGCCATCCACAGCGCGCTCATGACGCGTCCGGAGAAACGCCACGTCCTGACCACCGCGGTCGAGCATTCCGCAACGATTAAATTCTGCAACTTCCTCCAAAAGCGGGGCTACGAAGTCACGTTCCTGCCGGTCACTCCCGAAGGCGCGCTCGACCTGAACGAACTGGAAAAAGCGATCCGGCCGGACACCGCGATCGTTTCGGTGATGTGGGCCAACAACGAGACCGGTATGTTGTTTCCCATTGAGGAAGTCGCAGCGATTTGCCGGCGCAAAAGCGTGTTGTGTCATACGGACGCGGTGCAGGTCCCCGGCAAACTCAAGATGGACGTGAAGCAGTTGGGCGTCGATTTCCTGTCGCTCTCCGGCCACAAGCTGCACGCGCCGAAAGGAATCGGACTGCTGTACGTGAAGCGCCAGACGAAATTTCAGCCGTATATCATCGGGGGCGGCCAGGAGCGCGGGCGGCGTGGCGGCACGGAAAACGTGGCGCAGATCGTCGCGTTTGGCCGCGCGGCCGAGTTGGCCGCCGCCCGGCTGGAGGAAGAAAACACCCGGGTGCGCGCTTTGCGGGACAAGCTGGAGCGCGGGCTTCTGTCGAGCATTCCCCATAGCGTTCGCAACGGCGCCGCGGAACCGCGCCTGCCCAACACGACCAACATTGCATTTGAAGGGGTGGAGGCGGAGGGAATTCTGATGTTGCTCG
This sequence comes from Candidatus Acidiferrum sp., assembly GCA_035566435.1. Taxonomy (GTDB): domain Bacteria; phylum Verrucomicrobiota; class Verrucomicrobiia; order Limisphaerales; family UBA8199; genus DATMRF01. The sequence goes on along the minus strand of DATMRF010000130.1, from coordinate 22,360 downwards.
ACCAGGCCGGGATCTGCGCCTCAAGCGGGTCAGCCTGCACAACCGGTTCGCTGGACCCGTCGCCGGTCTTGCTGGCGATGAGCTGCAGCGCGGCGCGGGCGCGCGCCAGCGTGCGCCTCAGCCTGGGGATTTATAATACAGAGGCCGACGTGGACCACACGCTGAAGCATTTGCCGCCGATCATCGAGAAGCTGAGGGCAAACGCGCCGCTGGCGGCGTGACGCCCTTCATCCCGCCTCTTTCCAAATCACCTCTCTGATTTCCGGATCCGAAGCGAGAATCTGCTGCATTGCTTCCGTAAGCCGCGTGAGCTGTGCGGTGGCATCAATCTTCCTGAAGAATTTCCTCACGACGGGAGTGCTGGGATCGGTGAAGCACAAGAACTCATCGTCGTCGCCGTTCTGGTGTCCGCAGCAAATGGCGAGCCTGAATCCTTCGTTTTGCGTGGGGATGTACCAACCCCAGTCCTCCGCTATGATCTCCTGTGTCTTGATTCCCTTCTCGGATAGTTTCTGGACCAAATACTCGGCAAGGCGTTTGCCCCAGAGACCTGGATTGATCTGTTCTTCCTCGCCCTCGTACGGCGGGAACTTGGCAGACCGGAATTCGACTTGAGTATTCATGGTGTACTCACCCGACAACCGCAGTGAGTGGTGCCGGGCCGATGATGTCCGAATGCAAATAGAAGCGGACGCCCGGCATGCACTCCACTGCGTTAGTCCCTTCCCTCATGACGGTTCCTCAACGATTTGGGCCTGGCCTTTGCTGAACTCATGCAGCCACTGCTTGAATCGCGGTAAATACCCGGTTGGCAGAATTGCGCTTATGATCGTCCACGAATGCTCCCCCAGCTCAATGTTTGTAATGACGCCCGACAACAGATTCAAATAGGACATGACGTCGTTCTGGACGGCCTCGGGAACAACTGCGCGAATCTTCGATCTGTCGTCCGACGGATTATCGCCAGAGCTCGGAGAGGCCTTCTGAGGCGGACCCGGAGGACTCCCACTCCTTGACGGTTGGCCTTGGTGAGTCGTTTTGGGCTCGGAATCGCTCATGGGTTCAAGGGGCTAACGGCGAGCATGAGCCATGGGAGGCAGCCGCCACCGACTAACGAATGCACACCGACAGAACCGGCTGCCTCCCCTTGGCTCAATGTTTTGTTCGGCTCCAGTCTGACCCGCGTGCTGTTTGTTGTTTTCACTTCCTATCAGGAATCTCCCACAGCCTCACTCGGCGGTCTTCGCTTGCAAGCCATTTCCCGTCCGGTGAGAAAGCGAGCGAGCCGACCATGAAGTCGTTGGGCGACTCCAAGCTCCGTATTAGCGCTTTCTTCGCGAGGTCCCAAAGTTTGATGGATTGACGTATGCCGGTAGCCAGGATGCGGCCGTCTGGAGAAATGGCAATCGCTCTTAAACTCTCCCCGGCGTCCATCTCACCCGCACTGGCTCCGCTCGCCACGTCGAACACCTTCACTTTCCCGTTAACCTGACCGCTCACAAGCCGCTTTCCGTCCGGCGTGAAGGCTACGGCCCACACTTGTTGCTCGCTGGCTCCCAGCAGACTTTGGCGCAGACGATTACGCTTCAGGTCCCACAGGACCAACTCTCCATATTCGCCTGCTCCGTCTCCCCCGCCGCTGGCGAGCAGGGTGCCATCCGGAGAAAAGGCGACCGCGAACACCATTCCCGGAATTCCCTCGCTTGGCCGTGCGCCCGCTATCTTGCCCGGTTGATAAAACGTCAGCTCGGTGCGGCCGCTTTTCACGTCCCAAATGCGGGCCGTCTCGTCGGAGCTCCCGCTGGCCAACTCCTTGCCGTCAGGCGAAAAAGCAATGCACTGGATCACGGCCGTATGGCCTTTCTGAATCCTGCTCTCCCGTCCGCCCTGGAAGTCCCATAAGCGCACCATCGCATCCGAACCCCCGCTGGCTATCAGCCTTTGGTTCGGAGATATCGCCACGGATCGAATGACCGTTCCTGCATCCCCAATCGTCCTGTCCAGTTCACCCGATGGGACCTTGCGGAGTTGGAGCACATTCTCCCCGCCCACCGTGAGCAAATCCGTGCCATCCGGCGAAAATGCGATCGGCCCGTTCGGTGAGAAATCCCATACGCGTGCCGCGGGCAGGGGCTTCGGTCCGTCAGCGCCGTAAACTGCCAAGGCGGCACAGACTGACACGATAACTGACAAAGTTCGCATACTTCGCTTCACCACGATACGCCGTGACTTTGAGTTCATACTCGCCCGACCGCCGAGTTTCGAAAAGTTCACACTATTGCCGATCGCCACTTGGCCGAACGACCGCGCTCAATGGGAGTCGGGACCGTCAACACTCACATTCGCCACATTTTATGAAAAGCTGCGCGTGCGGTCCCGGGCTGAAGCAATGGCCCGCTGCATGAGCCGGGCAAGCCTTGGCTCCGAGCAAGGGTTGTTATATTAGTGCGATTCTTACTCTCTAAGCTCAGCCGGTGGTGAACACCATGCGGTTCAACACTGAATGTTACCCAAGGTTCGCCAGGACCGGACCCTGCTCCAATCGCTTTCCAAACCATGAACGCAGAACTGTGCTTCCGCATGCTATCGTACTCTAATTCGGAAGAACTGAGTAGAGTTGGAGGGCGAAATCATGAACGGCGAACTCGCGTTCGTCACGTTCGTATAAGGGCCGGTCACCACAAGGGCCGATTGGAGAGTTCCTGCCGGCCAGGTTAGCTGCAGTTGATTTCCTGAGGGCTGAATAACCAGGGTTACCGGTCCGAGATTCGTTACGACAATATAGCCGGCCCGGGTCAAGGTGTTTGTGCCGACCGGGCCAATGACGGTCAGGCTCACGGTATTGGTTCCGACCCCCGCATAGGAGTGAGTGAAAGAAGTCAAGGTTGTGTTGGTGGAGGTGTTATCCCCAAAGTCCCAGGAGCGATTGGTGATCGTTCCGGTGGAACTATCGGTAAACAAAACCGCCAAAGGCCACGTGCCGATGGTCGGGCTGCCGGTGAAATCGGCCACCGGCACCGCCGCACCGGTGCCGATCAGCGCATTGGTGCTGTTCCCTCCGTCGCTGGTGATCACAACCAGATTGCTGAAACTTCCAGAATTGGTGGGCGCAAACCGAATCGTCAGGTTCGTCGTTCCAAACGCCGGCAGCGTAAAAGGCGTCCCCGACAGAATACTGAAGGGCCCTGCGGAAACCGTAGCCACGCCGTTGCTCAACGTCACGCCGCCCGAATTGGTCAACGTAAAGCCAAGCTGCGAGTTAGCGCCAACCACGAGCGCTCCGAAGCTCAGGCTCGGAGGCGAGACAGTCAGTTGCGCCGGCGTCACCGCCGAGCCGGTTACGGCATTGGTGCTGTTTCCGCCGCTACTAGTGACCACCACCGCGTTGCTGAAACTTCCAGAACTGATCGGCGCAAACCGAATCGTCAGATTGGTCGTTCCAAACGCCGGCAGCGTAAAAGGCGTCCCCGACAGAATACTGAAGGGCCCTGCGGAAACTGTGGCCACGCCGTTGCTTAAAGTTACACCCCCCGAATTCGTCACCGTGAAGCTGAGCTGTGCATTCGCGCCAACCAGCAGCGTACCGAAGCCCAGGCTCGGAGGCGAGACAGCCAGTTGCGCCGGCGTCACCGCCGAGCCGGTCACGGCATTGGTGCTGTTTCCGCCGCTGCTGGTGATCACCACCGCGTTGCTGAAACTTCCAGAATTGGGTGGCGCAAACCGAATCGTCAGGTTGGTCGCACCGAACGCCGGCAGCGTAAAGGGCGTTCCGGATAGAACTGTGAAAGGCCCGCTTGAAACCGTGGCCACGCCGTTGCTCAACGTCACGCCGCCCGAATTGGTCAACGTAAAGCTAAGCTGCGAGTTAGCGCCCACCAGCAGCGCCCCGAAGCTCAGGCTCGAAGGCGAGACGCGCAATTGTGCTGGCGCCACGCCCGTCCCAGTCACGGCGTTGGTACTGTTGCTACCGTTGCTCGTGAAGGTAACGACATTACTGAAATTCCCGGCGCTCCCGGGGCTGAACGCAACTTGCACCAGCCCCGTTTGGCTCGTGGTGAGACTAAATGGGCTGCCGCCGCTAATCCGGAAAGGCGCCGTCGTCCCGACCGTGCCGGTCAAGGTGAGGCCGCCCGTATTCACGACCTGAAAACTCTGCGTGTTTGTTTGGCCCGTGATCACGGCGCCAAAACTCAAGCTGCTGGGGCTGAGGGAAAGCTGAGCCGGGCCGGTCGAAGCTTTAAGGCCGTAAACGTTCACCTTCCCGGAAAAGGTTGCCATGTAGACTTTGCCGTTGGCCACCGTCGGCGGGACGAACTTGGCCAGGTTGCCCAGTGAATCGCGCGCCACCAAATCGGAGTTCCAGAGTTCGGAGCTGACATTCTGGGCGTTGTAGGCGTGCAGCGTGCCGGGCACGACAGCCTGGTTGGCGTCCGCACTTGTATTGACCACCGCCCAAAGGATTCCGCTGCTGGCGTTGGTGCCATTGGCGGAAACAGAAAGAATACCACCAGGCGAACCCGAGCCGCCGACGGTCGCGCCTTGGGCGAAAGGCGTCGTGTTAAAGGTGCCGCCCGTGAATCGATATTGGACCAGGTGAGCTCCGGAGTCCGCCCACACGTACATGAAAGAGCCGTTCGGGCCGACCCACCAAACCGGACCGCCGTGAATTTGGCCGGCGTTGAGCGACAACTGCTGCAGGCCGCTGTTGATGCCGCCCATACTATCGCGGTTCACCAGGTAGAGAATGCTTTGTTTGCCGCCGGAGATGGCCAGTGACGTGCCCGGGATCAGCAGCAGGCCGCCGGAGCCGAGATCGACATCGCCGCCGTTGAGGTTGGACCAGTTTGTTGGAATGAAGAAACTCGCCGTGTTCATCATGGTGCCGCTGTTGGTCGGCGCCAATTTCAAAAAGCTTTCGCCGTAATCCGTTGAGTCCACTGAGCCGTTGCCGGTCGTGACGTAAATATTCCCGCTGGCGTCCGCGCAAGGCCCTTGCCCGCTCATCCAAATGCCGGCTTCGGAACCGTTGGGTGTGGCGTTGTACACGGCCACTTGCTGCAATGTGCTCGCGTTGTAGCCGATGACCCAACCGTGATAGGGCCCGTTGTCGCAGTGCGACGACCAACTGATATACGCGACGCCATTGACCAGGGTCAGCGCCGGCCGTTGGTTGTTTCGCAGCGGATCAAAGCTCACCATTCCTCCCGAACTGCCGGCCCCTGTGCCGGGAAAGGTCGCGGTAATAACGACCGGGCTGTTGCTGCGGTCCAGGCCTGTCGCTACGCTCAACGCGTGCAGCCGCTGCACAAAACTGGTGCCGAATTCCTTGGTGCGCACCAGCACATAGAGGGTTCCGCTTACCGGATCGATGACCGGAGTCCCGACAATGCCGAACTTCCCGCTGAAATCCTGGTAGCCGCCCCCGCAAGCGCCAATGGCGCTCTCGTCGGCGTTGTTCGGCGCGACAATGTTAGGCGGATTGATAAAACTGTTCGTCCAGTACGGCGCAATCCGCGTCGCATCGTCCGCGTCGTAAGCGTAAATGCTGTCGTTGACCGTCGCGACAATCAGGAGATTGTGAGCACCCAGCCCCGCAATGCTGACGTTCGTGATGATCAACGGTTGGGCGTAGACTTGATCGTCCACCGGCCGCGCCACCAGCAACCCAAACTGGTTGGTGTTGACATTGTTGGTGCTCAGCAACGTTTCCTGCAGGTTCTCGCCACTGCGGTCGTTGTCGTTGTGCTGAGTTAGCACTGCGGCCGATGGCGGCAACGGGGTATTGGTGGTGAGCGTGGTGAAAGTGGCTGAAGGGACCGCCCAGGAAGGGCCGGCGGAGTTGACGGCCTCCGCGGTAAAGAAATAGGTCGTGTTGGTTGAGAGGCCTGTGACCGTTTGTGAGAAAAGCCCGGATTGTATTCCAACAGATACGCTTTGCGCCCAAGCGCCGGGAGCGGTCCCGCCGTCCGTCGCTCCGTAATACAAGGTGACGCTCGGCGCCTCGTTTCCGGTGGCCAGCACTTGCTCGTTGAGCGTTGCCGTATCGGTTTGCACGCTGGTGGCCGGCAGGTTCGTCACCGATGCCGGGGTGATGGCCAAAGTGCTGAATCCAGCCGAAGGAACCGCCCACGAGGTACCCATGGAGTTGACGGCTCGCGCAGTGAATTGATAACCGGTGTTTGGCATAAGGCCGGTTACGTTTTGCGAAAACGCGCCTGTCTGGGGTCCCAAGGCGGCACTGCTTGACCAAGCGGCAGGATTGGTCCCTCCATCGGTAGTTCCGTAGAACAAAGTAATCGTCGGCGTTGCGCCGCCGGTGTCCAGGACCTGTCCATTGAGCGTAGCGGAGGTGGTCTGGATATTGGAGGCGGGTTGGTTCGTCACCGAGGCGAAGGACGGTACGAAAGTACTAATCGTGGCTGAATTGGTAGCAGAGCCATTCCCGTTACTGGCCACAACCATAATATTGGCGTAACTCGCATCGACGGGTGGCGTCATATAATTCGCACCCGACGCCCCGGCCACCAGCGTGCCATTAGTATACCAGGCAAAGGAAATCGTTCCCGGCCCGTCGGCAAGGACACCGAAGGTCGCCGTTTGGCCCGTGGCCACGCCGGTATTGGTCAACGCCTGCGTGATCACCGGCGGACTGGCAGGTGTATAAACCAGGAAGTTATCCCAGGCATCAATTCCGCCGTTCTGAAATGCGCGCAAGGCCGGCCACATGGTCGGGACCGTCACATCGGTTTGGCCTGTATGGTTGGTAGCAGTATTGATGGTGACAATGTTTGTTCCTGGTGTGAGCCCGTCCGTGCCGTAATCGTAGATCGCGCAGCCGGCGCTATAGGATCCAGAAGCTCCCGACGTATTGGTCAAACTCACCGCGAACTTGTACCAGCGTCCGGCAACCACATTGACGTTGTTAATGACGGTTTCCACGTTGGCGCCCGCCGTCCGGTACTGCTCCCGCAACGACCAGATCCCTGCTGCAGTAGGGATCACTCGAAACGTCTCAAAGGTGACGCCTGCATTCCCGTTCAGTCCGTTGGTATCGGAGTTCAATATTCCGAGCTGCGCTTTATTGCCGCTGATCTGGCCATTGGCCTTGACCATCACGGAAATGGTGATCGCGGCGCCGCTGGTCGAGAAGTCCCAGCTGCCCTGGTTGTAAGTCGCCGTTGTATCACTGCTCTGAAAAACGCTCACCCCGCCGCCGCCGTTGACTCCGGCGGAGGTGCTCTCCATGAACGAATAATTGCCGCCATTGGCCCCGCCGTTGTCGTTCCACGGATTAAAGTTGCTCGTGTATTCGCCTACGGTGTTGAAATCCAAAAACACTGTCTGCCCGAATCCAGCCAGCGGGCCGCATCCGAGGGCAGCTGCCAGCACCCAAATCCAATGGCGCCACGGTTTGCGCCCGCAGCAAGCGCTCCTGGGAGGTTGAGACTGCCAAAAAAAAGAAGGGCCTGGGTTTTCGAGCATAGTGCTTTAGCCGGTTCGAGCGTTTCTATTTCCCTTAGGAGGGGTGGCTTAAGAGCTGCCGGCCGGAGTGCCCGCCCGCTCGCGGGCAGTCGAAAACGCAGCCCCTCATCCTCAGGGATTTGCATGAATTGTATCAGCTTCGTTAAAACCGTCAATCGACGGTTGCGCATTTGCGAGTCGCGTATCGACCCAGCACGCGGCTCAGCCTCCAGGCAATAATCAAGCAGCAAGGAAAAAAGTGTTCACCAGCTTGCGCTTCTGCGGGAGATGCCACAACGGTTCCGGTCCACCCGGAGCAGGAAGTTGCAATTGGGCGGCAGCCTTCTCTCGAAGGAAGCGGCGATGAAATCGGAGCTGAATAGGCGTACTGCGGCGTTAAGGTTCCAACGTTCCCGGCAGCCGCGACGCACAAGAAAAATGTCATCGCCGAGTTGGTTGACGCGGCGGTTTGGGCTGGTATGGTGAAAAAATGAGAATATCAGCGCTCCCGCTCATCCTGACCTGCTGGACGGCATTCGCGGGCCCGGCACCTGAGCAGCCGACGCCGTGGCAGGCGAACGCAACACGATACCTCGATGACCGGATCGACATCTGGTTTGTCAAAGCGAAAAAACTCCGCACCGGCGACATCCAGACATCCTGCGTTTCTTGTCACACGGTTGCTCCTTATGCGCTCGCTCGGCCCGCGTTGCGCAGGGCGGCGGGAGTGAAGGCGCCGGCACCGCAAGAAGAACGATTGCTGCGGGAAACTCTCCTTCGCGTCGCCACCTACGATAGCCATGAGCCGCTCTACAAGAGTAAAGAGGACGAATCGCGAGGCTCAGAAGCCGTCTTGAACCTCCTGGTGCTGGTCGGCGAGCTCACGCCGGACACCCAAACCTCTCTAGCCGAACCCTTGCGCAAAGCCTTTGAGGAGCTATGGGCGGCACAACGCGCGGATGGCGCGTGGGATTGGCTCGACTTTGGAAATGAGCCATACGAATCGACGGATAGCGTTTATTACGGCGCGGCGCTGGCCGCCATCGCGGTCGGCTCGGGAGACGGTTACCATAGCATTAACGAAAGTGACTCGATCGGCATCGCGAAACTGAAAGCCTATCTGCGGGCCAACTACGTGAGCCAAAACCTGCACAACAAAACATGGCTGCTGCTGGCCTCCGCGCGGCTGGTGGACTTGTTGAATCACGAACAGGCGTCCGCGCTCGCTGCGGAGTTGCGGCGCCAGCAAAATGCAGATGGCGGTTGGTCGCTCTACAAACTTGGTCCCTGGACATGGTCCAAAGAGTCGGCCCCTTACGGCCCGCCGGGAAAGCCGGACGTGGCGCTGCTGTGTCAATCGGACGCCTACGCCACGGGATTGGTGACATATGTAATGCGCGAAGCGGGCGTGCCCGACGTTTCGACCGCCGTCCAGCAAGCGCGCGCGTGGCTGCAATCAAACCATCGCCCGTGGGACATCGACCAGCATCGCTGGGACTGTTGGCGCACGTTTTCGCTTAATCACGATCGTGAACACGGCGGCGGCGAGGGGGACTCCTGGCCCCGCATGTTTATGTCCGACGCCGCCACGGCCTTCGCGGCACTCGCGCTGTTGCCTTCAGACCAGCGTCCGAAACTCAAATAATTAATGCGGATGAGCAACGGCATCGTTATATGACAATAGCCGCATGAATATCAATTCGCTGAACGCACAGCTCAGCGGTGGGAGCCAGCCGCCACCGGTGCCCATGTCGCGAACTCAGCTAAACGGCTGGCTCCCACCGGCTGAACCGTCGGGTTCGGCAAAAGGTTTTCGGATCGCATAAATAATTACGAGCGGCACCCCAAGCAACAGAAACGCCGCGCTGGGAAGAAAGAAAATGAGCACTGCAGTCGCCACTGCTCCAATACCAAACTCACCACGGCGCGAAGCCTCATACACGACGAATAGGCTAAACCCATAAACCGCCACGGCGACCCAGAACAAGCGTGGGACGATTCGTAACACGGCGCCACTGCCAATGGGTCGGGCCATTCCGAGTAGCACGGCGGCGGAAACAAGGTATGCGATCTGGAAAACGACGACCGAAGGCAAACTGAGGAATCCAAGCAACCCATTCTGCCGGAGCTCGCCGCCATACCGTCCAAGGTCAAACAGGGCCACAACACCCGTAACGAGGCAAACGGCCCCCGCGAGACGCCGCGCTGTCCGACACAGATCTTCTTGAGAGTGGCTCATGTTACCGAACGCTGCGCCTCACCTACCGCCGCGGGGAGGCATGTGGGGCGCACAAACGGTAATCGAATCCGGGCAAGGCCGCGAACGGAAAGCGCGGGCGGCGGTTGGGTGCGGGCGGTTCGTTCGGCAAATTCTCATAGTCTCTTTCTCGTAAACAATATGCGCTCGAGGTCCTCGGCGTAGGTCGTAAGCTTCCACGAAGAGCCACCGGCTTGTTCCCAAACCACGTTATAAGCGCCACGGCCCACACCGAAACTCAAGAATACTCGGTTCGTCGTGATGCGGAGATAATCCGGATGCAGGTCCCGGAGCACTGCCGGCAGCGCCAGCCCTTCGGGCGAAATCTTGCGATTGTCGGCGATAGTAGCGGGCGTGTTCGTGCGGGCGTCCTCGCAGGCGCTGGCGACCCTGCTATAAAACGCCTCGTCTCGGCCAATGAGATTCAGGTAGGACGGAGACCGCGAGCACGAAGTCATCAAAACCACCGCGACCAGCGCGATAGTCGGGAGTCTGGGATGCGCATTCATGCTACGCCAAGCATTCGCGGTGAGCGACGGAAGGCAGCCGCCGCTGACGTTCGATTTGTGTCTGCGTAGAACGGCTGCCTCCCGTTCGCTCCACCCTGCGGGTTCGGCACTTTGTGGCTCATCGCTCCAACCTGTGTTCTAGCGCCCTCACCGGCGCGCCGTAGGAGATGCTGGCGCACGCGCGGCAACGATCATCATCAACGCGGGACGAACGGAGGAGTTTCACTAACAAATCCCACATCGGCAGCAGTGGGAGCCAGAAATAGGTGGAATTGGAATGGTGAGCCACCGCACCGGCAGGGTCGGCACCCCCGCCGGCGTCGCCCTCCATACAACCCGGCGACTCCTCACCTGAACACAAGAAGGCCTCAAGCGCTTCGCCTCCCGACGTCTTGTTTGGAATTTCCGCCACTCCGCAACCAACCCTTAAGTCAGTTGAGCTAAGCGAAATCCCCATCCCTCGCGAGACTCCGCATTCCGAACCCTCCGCCTCGCCTGCAATCCAAAACGGCCAACCTGCAACTTTCAACCTTCAACCTGCAACGGTCTCGGCCTGGGGTTTGGTCGAGTTACGCCGGCCTAAGGACAGTTGCGCCCTACCCGCGTCCATCACCTCACTCCGCCCGCCGCGCGAACAGCCACAGCAAATCCGACAAGCGGTTGAGATAAACGATCACCTCCGGGTTTTGGAGCTGCCCCGCCTCCTGCAAAGCGCACGCGCGCCGTTCCGCCCGGCGGCAAATCGTCCGCGCCATGTCCAGCGCCGCCGCCGGCACACTGGCTCCTGGCGTTGCCCAGGTGTGCACCGGAACCTGGTGCGCCTCGACCTCGTTGACAACCTGGTCCAACCGCGCCGTCAACCCCGACCCCACCACCGAATACCCGTCTTTGATGTAGCGTGGCAGGTCCTCCAGCGCCGTCGCCAACTCTCCCATCACGACCACCAAATCCTTTTGAATCGCCGCCAGGTGGTCCTTGACCATCTGCTCTTCACCTGTCACGCGCGCCACGCCCAACGCTGCGTTCAGTTCGTCGACGGCCCCATACGCCTCAACGCGCGGGTGACATTTCGGCACCCGCCGCCCGTACATCAATGCCGTCGTCCCCTGGTCCCCGGTCCTCGTGACGATGCTCATGGCAAGCCCCTTCGTTGGTTCACTTCTTTGCGCCCTTTTGTGCTTCTTTGTGGCAATTCTTTCCCTCTGCGCTTTTGCGCGCTGGGCCTTTGCGTTAAAGATTTTGTTTCGATTGCCGCGGCTCGATCCTGCGTTGATACGCCAATATTCCCTCGGCGATCGCTTGCGCTAACTCATGCCGATAAGCCGCCGTGAAAATCTTCCGTCCTTCGACAGGATGCGACATGAACCCCGCCTCGATCAGGATCGCCGGCATCACCGCATCCTGCAACACCGCGAACCGGGCGCGCCTCACACCGTGGTCTTCCACCCCCAGCTTCCGCGTGAGCGCGCTCTGCACCTCATAAGCCAGGAAAAGATTCCGCTCGTTGTTCCGGTTGCCGGGGCACCACCCGGCCCCGCCACCTTCTCCGCGTGCGTTGGTCGAACTCGCCCCGGCCGGCGTCAGGCAAAACACCTGCGCGCCTCGGACTGTCGAACGCGACGCCTCCGCCGCGTTGAAGTGCACGCTCACGAACAAGTCCGCCGCCTGCTGCCGTGCCACTTCCGGCCGGTCAGGCAGATCGACGAATTTATCCGAAGTCCGCGTCAGGCTCACCTTGAATCCGGCCCGCGCCAGGCATTGCCGCAGCTCCTGCGCCAACAGCAACGCGTACTGCTTCTCCTGATTCGGCCCAACGCAATAACCCGGGTCTTTGCCGCCGTGGCCCGGGTCCAGGCAAACATTCTTGATCCTCACCCCGGCCCGGTTACCCGGCGGCGATAGCAGCGGGTACAGCGTCGTTTCGGCATCCAACCGGGATACATAGCAAGCCCCGCCACGCTGCACCACCGGGAACGACAGCCACACCTCCACCCCATTGAACTGCGCTTCCCGCGAATCGACCTCCAGCATCAGTCTTGCGGAACGCCCGTTCAATTGCACCGTTTCATCCCGCTTGACCCAGCGCACGTCCAACTCTCGGCCAGCCGCCCAGTCAGCGAGCCGAAGATACACCTGCCCGCTGAGCCGAATATGCTCGACCTGCCGGGGCGCGCTTTTTCCCCAAACCGGTATCGAGCAGAGCACAACCACGGCCAGCAAAAACGGCGTGAGCACCAGCTTCATGTCCGTGCACTCTGCCTGCCCCACCTGCCCTTTTCAAGCTCGGACCAGCGCCGGCGGCGAGCCAGCCGCGAATCCTTCAACCCAATTCCAGCTACCGAGGGAGCGATGGAGACGTCACTGCTTGCGGCCAGGGCTTGCAGAGTTCCTCGCGGGACTCGAAAAATTTTCGCCCGGCACTTGATTTCCGGTTGCGTTCCGCCCTTCAGTTCTCTAACCTCCGCCGCCATGCGTGCGTAAGGAAAATTGCTTATGGAAAAAATGGTTGAACTGATATTGGACGGGAAGACTGCCAGGCTCCCGATTGTCGAAGGAACGGAAAAGGAGCGTGCGATTGATATTGCCGCGTTGCGCAACGACACCGGTTACATCACTCTGGACGACGGGTACGCCAACACTGGCTCCTGCCAGAGTAAAATCACCTTCATCGACGGCGAACTGGGCATTCTCCGCTACCGCGGCATTCCCATCGAAGAGCTGGCGGAAAAGTCCACCTTCATCGAAGTCGCCCACCTGATCATCATGGGCCAGCTCCCCACCAGTGCCGAGCTCCGTCGCTTTTCGGACCTGCTTACCGACAACGAGCTCTTAAACGAGGCGATGAAACACCATTTCGAGGGTTTCCCGGCAAATGCCCACCCGATGGCTATCCTCTCCTCGATGATCAATGCCGCCAGTTGCTTCTATCCCGAACTCCTCGCCGAGGAAAAACAACCCCACTTCGAAGTCGCCGCCGCCCGCCTGCTTTCCCAGGTCCGTACCATCGCCGCCTTCGCTTATCGGAAATCCCGCGGCTTGCCCATCATCTACCCCAAGCCCGACCTGAAATACACGGCGAATTTCCTGCACATGATGTTCTCCCTGCCGCACCAGGATTACGATCTCAAACCCGAGGCCGCCAAGGCCCTGGACCTCATCTTCCTGCTCCACGCCGACCACGAGCAAAACTGTTCCACGGCCACCGTCCGCATGGTCGCCTCCAGCCGCGCCAACCTGTTCGCTAGCGCCGCCGCCGGCGTCTGCGCTCTCTGGGGTCCCCTCCACGGCGGGGCCAACCAGGCCGTGCTCGAAATGCTCCAGGCCATCCACGACTCGGGCGACAACGGCTCCAAATTCATTGCCGCTGCCAAAGACAAAAACAGCGGCAAGCGCCTCATGGGCTTCGGCCACCGCGTCTATAAAAACTACGACCCGCGCGCCAAAATCATCAAGAAGGCCTGTGACGAAATGCTCTCCAAGCTACACATCTCGGACCCCTTGCTCGATATTGCCAAACACCTCGAAGAGGCCGCCCTTAAAGACCCGTACTTCGTCGAGCGCAAACTCTATCCCAATGTCGATTTCTACAGCGGTATCATCATGCGCGCCATCGGCATCCCCATCGAAATGTTCACCGTCATTTTCGCCATCGGCCGCATGCCGGGCTGGATCGCCAATTACAAAGAGGTCATGAACGCGCCGACCCGCATCTACCGGCCACGCCAGGTCTATGTCGGCCCTGTCCTGAGCCACTACACCCCCATCAAAGAGCGGAAATGATTCCGGCATCACCGGACCCTGATTCCGCGCAAGCCGCGCGGCCTCTGTCCCCTAGTCGCCCCCGGCCCATTTCCTGAACTGGCCCCATGAACCTGCACGAATACCACGCGAAACAGCTCCTCGCCCAATATGGCGTCGCCATTCCTCCCGGCGAGGTCTGCCAGACCGCGGCGGACGCGAAACGCATCGCCGAAAAACTCTTCGCCGATGGCGCCAAAATCGTTGCTGTCAAATCCCAGATTCACGCCGGGGGTCGCGGCAAAGGCACCTTCAAGAGCGGCTTTAAAGGCGGCGTCAAAATCTGCAAGACCGCCGACGAAGTTCACGAAATGGCCAAAGCGATGCTGGGACAGGTCCTCGTCACTAAACAGACCGGGCCGGAGGGACGCCGCGTCACCAAGCTCCTTATCACCATGGCCCCGAACATCCAAAAGGAGCTCTACCTCGCCGTCCTCCTGGACCGCGCCACTTCGCGCCCGGTCGTAATGGCCAGCACCGAAGGCGGCGTGGATATCGAGGAGGTCGCCGCCAAAACCCCGGAAAAAATCCTCAAAGAGTCCATCGATCCAGCCGTCGGCATGATGCCCTACCAGGCCCGCAAAATCGCCGCCGGCCTGGCGCTGGACGGAGACCTCATTGGCCAGGGAGCCAAACTCCTGCTCGGCGTCTATAAGACCTGGTGGGAATGTGACGCCTCCCTCCTCGAAATCAATCCCCTCTGCGTCATCCTCACCACCGACGCCAAACGCGCCTTGCTGGCGGTTGACGCGAAACTGTCGCTCGACGACAACGCCCTCTTCCGCCATCCCGACCTCCAGGCCATGCGCGACCTCGCCGAGGAAGCCCCCCTGGAAACCGAAGCGAGCAAATTCAACCTCAATTATATCAAACTCGACGGCAACATCGCCTGCCTCGTCAACGGCGCCGGCCTCGCCATGGCAACGATGGACATCATCCAGCACTTCGGCGGCCAGCCTGCCAATTTTCTGGACGTCGGCGGCGGCGCCAGCCAGGAACAAGTTGCCGCAGCGTTCAAAATCATCCTCCAGGACCCCGGCGTAAAGGGAATCCTCGTCAACATCTTCGGCGGCATTATGGACTGCAACGTCATCGCCACCGGCATCGTCGCTGCCGTAAAGGAAACCGGCTTGAAACTCCCGCTCGTCGTCCGGCTCGAAGGCAACAACGTCGAGGCTGGCAAAAAGAGCCTCACCCAATCCGGCCTCACCATTATCAGTGGTGACTCAATGGCCGACGCCGCAAAAAAAGTGGTGCAAGCCGTCGCCCCGGCTTAACTTGCCCCCTCCACCGCCCCCCACCCCATGTCCATCCTCGTCACCCCCCAAACCCGCGTCCTTGTGCAGGGCATCACCGGCAGCTTCGGCGCCCGGCACACCCAGCTCAGCCTCGCCTACCGCACCCAGGTTGTCGCTGGTGTCACGCCCGGCAAAGGCGGCCAGCTCTTCGACAACAAAGTGCCCATTTTCGACACCGTCGCCGAAGCTAAGAAGCAGACCGGTGCAACGGCCTCCGCGATTTTTGTGCCGCCCGCCTTTGCTGCGGACGCGATCCTCGAAGGCGTCGATGCCGGGCTGGAGTTAGTGGTTTGCATCACCGAAGGCATCCCCGTCAATGACATGGTCAAGGTCAAACGCGCCATGGAAGGCAAGGCGACCAGGCTTATCGGGCCGAATTGCCCCGGCATAGTCACGCCCGGCGCCGGCAAAAGTTCCAACGGCGGCTGCCGGATTGGGATCTCTCCCGGTTACATTCACAGGCAGGGCCACGTCGGGGTTGTCTCACGCAGCGGCACCTTGACCTACGAAGCCGTTTGGCAGCTCACTTGCCGCGGCGTCGGCCAGTCCACCTGCGTCGGCATCGGCGGCGATCCGGTCAATGGCACCTCGCACCTGGACGTCATCAAAATGTTCGCCGCCGATCCTGAAACGCACGGCATCATCATGATCGGCGAAATTGGCGGCGCAACCGAGGAAGAGGCGGCGGATTGGATCAGGCAAAACTGCAAGAAACCTGTCGCTGGTTTTATCGCGGGCGCCACCGCTCCCCCCGGCCGACGCATGGGCCATGCCGGCGCCATTGTCAGCGGCGGCAAAGGCACCGCGGCGGCAAAGATTGCCGCGTTCAAGGCGGCGGGCATCGGTGTCGCGCCTACGCCTTCGGAGATGGCCGAGACCTTGCTGAAAATGATGTAACCGTGCCGTGCCGCGCCGGTGGATAGCGCCACTATTTCGACCTCACGCGCCACGCAACACGTTTCACGTTTGACGCAACACGTTCCCAATCATGGGCGTAGTCGATTTCATCCTGAACCTCGCCGCGTTGCTGCTTTGGCTGAGCTGGCGCTCCCTGCATTTCGATCCACTGGCACAGAGCACTCCTGCCACCCTTGTCGGCACGCTTAGACGAGCCGAACCCCGGCGCTGGAAAGGCTGGCAACTCCTGGCCGGCCTGGTCCTGTTGCTGGCTCTGCGCCCTGTGCTGTATCGAGGTGTCGGCTCGGCCGCCGGCTGGACCCCCAGGCTGGATCTCGGGGTCGTCGCCCTCGCTTTTCGCAGCGATTCATTTCCGGCCGGTATTTCTTTGCGCACCACAGCGCTCTACTCCGTGCTCAGCTTCGGACGTTTGCTGTTGGTGTTTTACTTCTGGCTGCTAATCGTGGGTTTGATCAACCGCGGAACCGCCGAACCCGATCCGATTCAAAAAGTCGTTCGGCTGCACCTTGGCCGAATCGCGCGCTGGCCCTGGCCGTTGCAGCTTTTGCTGCCAATCCTGCTGACGGCAATTCTGTGGGTTGCGCTTCATCCGCTGTTGGTCTCCATGGACGTGCTCACTCCCACCCGCTCGCCGGCGCATTTGGCAGAACAAGGTCTCCTTGTAGGCGTGGGGCTTTTTTTTACACTCAAGTTCCTGCTCCCCGTATTTCTTCTGCTCCACTTGCTCGTCAGTTACGTCTATGTGGGCACCAACCCGCTGTGGGATTTCGTTTCCACCACCTCACACAACCTGCTGCGGCCAATCAAAGCCTTGCGTTACGGCAAATTGGACTTGGCGCCGGTGGCCGGCGTTCTCCTCACGCTGGTATTGTTACACTGGCTGCCAAACCTGGTTCTCCGTTGGCTGCTCGAAAGGAATCTGACGCTTTGGCCGCAATAGCCAGCAGAACCAGCCGGGTGGCAAGATCATGTCGAGGAGTCCCTGGGACGCACGATACCTGAAACCTCTGGCCTCTGGAATTACCGGGCCGCGCTCGCTACGTCCTTTGGGAGTCGAACGGTGACGTTGGTGCTGCCACCGCGCTGGCTCTCAACCCGCAAAGTCCCGCCGTGCAGTTCTGTCAAACGTTTGGCGATGCTCAGGCCCAGGCCCAGACCCTGCTGCTCCTGGAGCTTCCGATCAAACTGCATGTAAGCACCCACCTTCGTGATATGCTCGGTTGAGAATCCGCGCCCGTGGTCGATCACAGCGAACGTGACGGCGCCCTCGGAACCCGAAAGGCTGACGCTGACCGGCGTTCCGCCTTGGGAAAACTTGAATCCGTTTTGCACGAGCTCGTCCACGATTTTGGCCAGGTATTCCTCGGAGATACGCACGGGGCAGTCCTTCAGTTCGAGTGCCAAATCCTGGGG
The DNA here is from genome assembly GCA_035566435.1 of Candidatus Acidiferrum sp. Lineage (GTDB taxonomy): Bacteria > Verrucomicrobiota > Verrucomicrobiia > Limisphaerales > UBA8199 > DATMRF01. The sequence continues at coordinate 4,706 of DATMRF010000130.1, read as the reverse complement.
CCGACGCGCCAGCTCGGCCTGGGCTCGCGCGCGTTGCTCGATTAGCCCGGCAGGTGAGAGAGTCTGTTTCTTGCGCAAGGCGCTCACTTTTTGCGGGTCGCTCCCGAGCAGTTCAAGTTGTGCGTAGATAAGGAAGTTCTCAATCAGCCGCTCGAGGCGCTTGCCGGATTCATGGATTACCTGGCCCATTTCAGCGACCTCGCCGTGCGTAAGCGTCGCGGCTTCACTGCTGAGGATCTCGCCATAGGCGAGGATGCCGTTCAGCGGCGTGCGCAATTCATGCGGCAGCATCAGCGTGAGGTTATCGCGCAAGTCCGCCAGCTTCTTTTCCGCTTCCTGGCGCACGGTCTGCGCCTTTTTGAGCCGCGCGTCCACTGCGGCGTAAAGGCCGTCGATTGTGAAGGGTTTGGGCAGATAATCATCGGCTCCAAGCTCCATGCCGTGACGCATCCCCGCGTGGTCGGCGAGGCCTGTCATCAGAATGAACGGGATCGCCGCGGTGGCCGGCTCGTTCCGGAGCGACGAAAGGGTGAGGTACCCGTCCACCTTCTCCATGTTTACGTCGCAGAGGATCAGATCGGGCAGAACCTTGCGGGCCGATTCGATCCCCACCGCGCCGTTCTCCGCTTCGACCACGTCGTAACCCTTTTGCGCCAGGGCCATGTGGACCATCTCGCGCAGCCAGGTTTCGTCATCTATGACCAGGATCTTTTTCATTAAGAAATGCTGCTATTCGCTCCCCTCGGCAACCGCCGGGAAGCAAGCGAAAGCTCCCGCTGTCCAGCCCAGTGTCCTGAATCAACACAAGGTTAAGACACTGGCCAGCCGTTTGTCCATAAACATCGGGCGCGGGCCGGCACGCCTTCCGGAGCACATACCCGTCATAAGCAATTCCTTTGCCTGCCGGAGCTTGCAAGGGTTAGCCGGGGACGCCCGGCAGACGGCCTTGGCAAAGGGCAGGTTCACGCCGGGGCGCAAATCGCCTGCAAGTGCGCCAGCACGTCGCCTACGGGCAAGCGGGCCAACGCAGCCGGATGTTTTAGCACGATGACTTTCTCACTTGGCGGACGCCAGACCGCCTCGGAGGTATCGCCCCACAGGACGACGCCCGGCAACCCGACCGCAGCCGCCAAGTGCGAAATGCCCGAATCATGGCCAATGAAGCACCGGCTGCGTGCCAGCACCGCGGCCAGTTCCGCCAAAGGGAGATTCTGCGCGAGCCGGGTGCGCGCCGGCGGCAGCGGGCGGGCCAGGCGTTGCAGTCGCTCGCCTTCGGCTTCCCCGCCCACCAGCAGCAGAGTGAAGCCGGTCGAATCCAGCAGGTGTCTCAGCAAATCGGCCCAGCGGAGTTCCGGCCAATTCTTATGCTCGCTCCCGCTGCCCGGGTGGAGCACGAGTTGTTCGAGGGTGGAGCTTGAAGAGTCCAGCCCTTTCGGGACGAGCTGCGGCACGGGGTCGGCCTCGAAAATCGCAAGCCGCTCCAGCGGCTGGAGGTAAACTCGCGCCGCGGGCACGCAGCCGGTTTCGTCCGGGCGATGGGGCCCGACAATAAACTGGGCCGGCGAGCAACGACCGACATTTGTCCTGAAAATCTGGTCCGGGTCGTACAAATAAGACACGATCAGGTCGAATTCCGAAAAGTAGTCGCGCAAGTCCTCTGCCAGAACTCCATTCCTCGCGAAAAAACCAGCCAAAGGACGCGCATCGATGGACCGGACATCATCCACGAGTCCGCCGGCGACGGCCAACTGAACGATATGCGGATAACCGAGAACTTCGAGACGAGACTCAGGGAACTGGCGCCGGAGCGCTGCAATCGCCGGCAGTGTCAGGATAAAATCGCCAATGGCCCCACCACGAATAACCAGAATCTTGCCTCGGAAGCTCATCTTTCCTCAACTAGCAGGCCTTGCCGGCGTCACTCCCATAAAAACCCGGCCCCGCGCGGGCTCCAGCCATTCGCGGCGCACGTGCTCCTCGCGAAAACGTGTTTCCGGTTCAGAACACTGTAAAACCCAGAGCCGCGATCAGCAATCCGAACGCCAGGCGAATGCTGCAGCCGATTTTGATCCGTTTTTCACTCGCGGTAGTCCAGTTCAAGAGATCCCGCAGGCGCCAGGGCGAAATCGTCAGCCAAATCCCGGCGACAACCAGAACGTAAGCCCACCCCTGGACCAGCACCACAAGAGCCGATTGCGCCAAGTGCGGACGCCCTGTATCCACGATGAGTTTGGCGAGCAGCAGCAACACGACCGCTAGTCCGCGCACTGCAAGGAAATCCTGAACATAAAAACAGCTTCCAACGCCGACAGCGGTGAATCCGAGGAATAACACGTTCTTCCAGGCCGCAAAATCCGCGATGGATTCCTGGCTAAGGTTCAACAAAAACCAACCAGTCCCCAGCAGCATGAGCGCGTAGCCCCACGGCAGGGAACGCGGGAACTTGCGGACCGCGGTGCCAAACGCCCCCGGGTTCACCAAGCCGTAGATTTGTGGCAACGCCATGCCAAGCCCGAGGACGATGGCGAGTAAAGAAAGGCTTAAGGTCATTTTAGCGGTTCAACGAACGGGGGTGGAAGATGGCGAACCCAAGGACGGGATGCAAGCTGCATCGGTTCGCGTGTCGGTTCGCGCAGGACAGTCCATTACCTGAGCACCTCTGGGTCCCCATACAAGGTAAACGAACCCGCCCGCGTAATGTTCACGGGCATCACCTGCCCCACATGCCGTTCGGCGCCCTCAAATACCACGATCTTGTTGCAGCGCGTGCGGCCGGTGAGCCGCTCCGGGTTCCTTTTGCTTGGGCCTTCCACGAGGATTTCCATCGGTTGGCCCACGAGCGCTTCGTAGCGGCCGCCGGCGATTTCGTTTACCAGTGCCAGCAGCCGCTGGAGCCGCTCCTCGCGCACCTCGTGTGGCACCTGATGAGGCATCGAGGCCGCCGGCGTGTCCCGGCGCTGCGAGTACTTGAAGAGATACGCCTGGTCGAACTCCACCTCGCGGACCAGCGACAACGATTCCTCGAAGTCCGCCTCCGTCTCGCCGGGAAAGCCGACTATGAAATCGGTGGTGATCCCGATGTTGGGCTTAACGGCTCGCAACTTGCGGATGAGTTCCAGGTACCGAGCGCGCGTGTAGCCGCGATGCATAAGCTTGAGCACCCGGTCGCTGCCGCTCTGGACAGGGATGTGGGCGCTCTCGACCAGCTTGGGCAACCGCCCGTAAGCGGCAGCTAAATCATCGCCGTATCCCTTGGGATGCGGCGACGTAAACCGGATGCGTTCCAAGCCCTCCAGCTCATGCACCGCCTCAAGTAATCGCACGAAAGCCGACTTTCCATCTCGTAGTCCGATCTCGCGCTTGCCGTAGCTGGTAACGATTTGCCCGAGCAAGGTGATCTCCTTCACCCCGGCCGCCACCAGCTCCCGGCACTCGGCGACAATATCGGGAATGGTCCGGCTGCGCTCCTCCCCGCGCGTGTAAGGCACAATGCAAAACGTGCAATACTGATTGCACCCCTGCATGATGCTCACGAACGCGCTCACGGACTTCCTGCCGTTACCGTTGAGCAAATGCTCGCGTATGGCCCCCTCGCTGCGCGGCTCCGTCGCCACTTCGACCACTTTCTCCCGCCGGCCTGAGAAGATCTCGTCCAGGAAATCCGCGGTGCGATGGAACTTCTGAGTACCGACCACCAGGTCAACATCCGGCAGGCGGTCGATCAGCTCCTGGCCGCGGCTTTGGGCCATGCAGCCCAGGAAACCGAGCACAACCTCCGGCCGGCGCTTGCGCGATTCGTACATCAGCACCTCCATCTTGTGCAGCGCCTTTTGTTCGGCCATGTCGCGCACGCTGCACGTATTGAGCAGAATCACGTCGGCTCCCGTCTCTGACGGGGCCAAGGTATAGCCCTTGGCAACGAGCTGGGCGGCCACGGCTTCGCTATCCCGTTCGTTCATCTGGCAACCGTAAGTCTTGATATAGACGCTCGGCATTTTCGATGAGTTTAGCTGCTTAAAATAGGCTACTACAGGCCCAATGGAAAGGGGGAAGAACGCCGTAACCGACCGTGGAAGCTGGAAACCACTCGCCTCCAGTGCGTTTCACATTTGATTGCAGCGTGTGAACCATTTCGGCTGTTGCAGTCCCGATGGCCCGCGCTTGCGGGTCGGGGGGGCACTTTGGGTTCCAACCGGTGCGAACCGGCGCGAACCGGTGCGAACCGGTTAGATTCAACCGCTGGTCCAAGCGATGGTTGACCGCGCCGAGGGCGGCGAGGGTACCGGTACCTTCTTCTGATCGCAGCGCAAGGGTCCGCGCAGCCATCGTTGGGCCAGAACGGACGTGGAGGATTGGCCAAGACTTGAGACACCCCCCCACTTATAGCTTTATCCGGTTTGAAGCGGTTTGATCCAGTCTGATCCGGCCCGGGGCGCGGTCCAGTGACGGGTGGGTTCTGGCCACTCTTCCAGGCGTCCGCCGGATTTCCAACGGCTAAGGCCAACACAGGGGGAGAGCCCACAGAAGCAAAGAGAGCCAAGGGAGGGCGCGAGGCGATGGCGGAGGTTTTCATGCGGGTTGGGTTTTTCATATTGAGAGTAGTGTTGTCACCCTATATAGGGCCACAAAACGTGTTACAGGAACGAGAGGCGGGGAGCGGGGCGCCGGACACGGGCCAGGAAAGTCGGACCCCGAAGGGAGGGGAT